>CBIHPK010000009.1:0-91074 GCA_966211675.1 uncultured Myxococcaceae bacterium | reverse complement strand
GACCACGTCATCCCAGCGCGGCCTCACCCGGAGCGAAGCGACGGGAGCGACCGCGCTGAGAAGCGTGATCGGTCGCCCCAGCCGGTCGGCGCCCCCGTCAGCCCTTCACCCCTCGCGCGGCGCCCGGTACGCGATCATCCCCAGCGCCACCACGCCCAGCGAGAGCAGCGTCGGCCGCGGCGACTCCCTCGCGAAGCTCCCCAGCATCGCCACCGTCACCGCCAGGAAGGCCCACACGGTCCATGGCGATCCCGGCGTGTGGAACGGCCGCGCCAGCTCGGGCTCACGCCGTCGCAGCCGCAGCGCCGCCCACGCGCCCAGCGCGTAGAAGGGCCACGCCCCCACCACGAAGACCTCCGCCATCTTCCCGAACACCTCCACCCTCGCGTAGGCCAGCGCCAGCCCCACGGTCACCACCGTCGCCACCGCCGGGACGCCCCGCCGATCGACCCCCGCCAGCGCCCTCAACGGCGGCGCGTCGTCGCCCAGCGCCGCCACCACGCGCGTGCCCGACACCAGGCCGATGAGGCACCCGCCGAAGGTCGACAGCGCCACCAGCGCCACCATCACCCGCTCGCCGCCGAGGCCCGCGAGCCGCGAGCCCAGCCGCGCCGCCGGGGCCGCCGTGCCCGCCAGCACCGCCGTCGACAGCGCCCGGTGGAAGGCCACCACCACCAGCAGGTAGAGCGCCGTCACCAGGGCCACGCCCGCGATCAGCGCGCGGGGGATGGTCTTCCCAGGAGAGCGCACCTCGGCGGCCAGGGAGGTGAGGTCGATCCAGCCGTCGTAGGCCCAGAGCACCGGGACCATCGCGGCCAGCAGCGCCGTCCACGACACCGCCGCGACCGGCGCCGCGCTCGCCGGCGCCGCGGGAGGGAGCCAGAGCGCCGCGAAGGCCACCGCCGCGAGGGCCACCACCCGCACCAGGGTGACCAGGGACTGCAACCGCGCCGCGGGCTGCAACCCGAGGAGGTTCACCGCGCCTACCGCGGCGATCACCAGCGAGGTGAGCGTCGGCACCGACCACGGGATCACCGCCCCGAGGTGCTCCGCCGTCACCCCCGCGAAGAAGGCCACCGAGGAGGGGACCAGCACCAGGGTCATGGTCCAGCCGAAGGCGAAGGACGCCCGAGGACCGAAGGCCCGTCGGAGGATGGCCGTGAGCCCTCCGCGCTCGGGCAGCGCCGCGCCCGGCTCGGCGATCACGAAGGCCCCGAGCAGCGAGAGCCCCGCGCCCGCCAGCCACACCGCGAGCGCGAGGTCGAGCCGGTGCACCGCGCGGGCGACCAGCGACGGGGTCGCGAAGATCCCGCTGCCCACCATCGCCCCGACGGTCACCAGCGTGCCGTCGAAGGCCCCGAGCACGCGACGCTCCGTCGACGGCGCCCCGGTGCTCATCGTCGTCGGGTGGTGCCGGGTGCTCCCTTACGCCCGGATGCGCCGCACGGCGTCGCCGACGTCCTTGCCCTGCACCACCGCGCCGGTGGTCTTGAGGTGCTTCATCGCGACGCCCGTCGCCTGGCCGTCGTTGGCCGCCGCGCGGACGGCGTCGCGCACCGGGGCGAGCAGCGCCACGATGCCGTCGGCGTCCAGGGTCTTCGGGAGCAGCTCCTCCAGCACCGCGATCTCCTTGCGGAGCGTCTCCTGCTGCGCCGGGTCGGCGGTGAGGGCGAGCGTGTCCTGGTTGGACTTCACCAGCTTGCGAAGGATGCCCTGCACCGGCTCGTCCGCGAGGGTGCCGCCCGCCCGCTCGGCGGCCATCGAGAGCTCGCCCAGGGCCACCCGCAGGATCTCCTTGCGGACCGTGTCGTGGGCCTTCATCGCGGCCATCATCTGTCGCTTGATCTCATCGAGCAGCATAGGGGTTGCGATGACCGCTACGCCCCGATGCCCTGGCGCGTCAAGGCGATGTCCAACTCCCCCACGGAGCAAATCCCCGGGTGACGTGACCCACACACCGCGTCATCTCGACTGACCGATGACATCGCGCGTCACGCAAAAGTGCACACATCGTTGCAATCGCGAAAGGCCGTGATACTCACTGCTCCCGTTGATCTGGCGGGCATCGGGGGCCGTCGCCTGACGGTCATCGAACGAGGTGGGGAGTAAGCCCCGACCGTCGCATCCCACCAGAGATCCTCCACTTCAAAGAGCGCCGAATCTTCCAATGTCCACGCCACGCACCAAGAACCTCTTCGCCCAGCGCTTCCGCGTGGTGCTCGTCGGCGACGACGAGCGCTTCACCTACGCGCTCGGCGAGCTGCTGCAGAGCGCCGGCCTCACCGTCGCGGTGACCAACACCGCGGCCCAGTGCCTCGCCGAGCTCGATCGTCCCGGCCGCCGGGTGCTCCTCTGTGACCTCGCCGCGACCCACATGCAGGGCGTCGAGACGGTCATCACCCTGCGCAACCGGCGGGTGTCGGTGCCCACGGTGGCCATCTCCTCCATGCCCAACATCGCCCAGCACTGCGCCGCGCTCGGCATCCGCCATCACCTCGCGCAGCCCTTCCGCTTCGGCCAGCTGATGGACCTCCTCGAGCTCGCCGCCCGCCCCTCGGTCGCCCCGTCGACCTTCAGCGTCGTCAGCGCCGCGCTCGCCGAGTAGCCTCCTCCCTCCTCCCTCCTCGCCTCGCCCGTGCTCTTCGCGCGGGGCACAAAATCTCTGCCCCTCCGAACGATCGGTGTAACGTCCACCAAACGTCCTGGTAGGCGGTGAGATCCATCGTGGCTTCGTTCCTCTCCATCCTCGGTCTGCTCGGGATGCCCGTCGGGATCTACCTGATCACGCTCTGCGCGCGAGGGGCGACCACCCCGTGGGCCTGGGCCTGGATGACGGTCTATGTCCTCCTCGACCTCGGGTGCTTCTGGCTGGTGGGCAGCCCCCGCCGCGCCCGCATCCTGCTGGGCGTCGGGGTGGCGATGCTCGCCGCGCTCGTCGGTCTGCGCCACACCCGGAGCTTCCCCACCGCGATGGGCTCCAACGTCCGGCTGCCGGCCAACACCAGCGGCCGGTGGATCGGCCGGCTCGCCGAGGAGGCCGACCTCGGCCCGATGATGGTCACGGCCTTCGGCGACTTCGGCGCCTTCCGCGGCGAGGACGTGACGCGCGCCCGCCCGTACCTGAAGCAGGACTACCGCCGGATGCGCGCCGACCTCGACTTCGCGCCGGTGCCCTCCACCCTCGCGGCCAACATGCTCGGGATGACCTCCCGCTCGTCCATCGAGACCCTGGTCTTCAACCCCCCGGCGGAGGGCCGGGCCGATCGGGCGATCATCTACATGCACGGCGCGGGGCCGCTCTTCAAGCTGCCCTGCTGGATGCTCGCCCGGCGCATGCCCGACGCCATGATCGTGTGCCCCACGGTGGGGCTTCGGGGAGAGTGGGCCCACCCCGACGCCGCGGCGGCCTTCCAGACCGTGCTGAGCTGGACCCGCGAGCGCTCCTCGGCGGTGTACGCCGTCGGCTGGGGAACGGGCGGCCACGGGCTGCTGCGGCTGCTCAACGGCAACGCCCTCGGCCACGTCTCGGGCATGGTGCTGGTGTCGGGCTACGACGAGAACTACTTCGACGACGTGCGGCGCTCGGGGCTGCCGATCCTGATCCTGCACGGCGAGCAGGACAACCGGACGCCGGCGTTCCGGGTGGACGGGCTCGCGGGCCTCGACCGGGTGCGAAACCTGGAGATGCCCGGCGACTACTTCGTGTTCTATGAGCAGGAAGACATCGTGATGGAGGAGATCGACTCCTTCTGCGGCGCGCACTAGTGAACGGCCTTCAAGGTCCGACACGGGGCCCCGGACCAGCATCGGAAGGATCCTGATTGATGGGAGCGCGAAGCGAGGACGGGTTGAATCCAGGCGCGGATGCTGCGTCGAAGGCCCAGGATGCAGCCCGCGCCAAGCAGCACGACCGTGACCTCATCGCCCGCGCGGCGGAGGGCGACATCCGCGCCTTCGAGGAGCTGGTCGTGCGGCATCAACGCCGTGCCCACACGGTGGCCTACGGCATCGTGCGCAGCGCCGAGGACGCCCGCGAGGTCACCCAGGACGCCTTCCTCCGGGTGCACCGCCACCTCAAGGATTTCGAGGGCGGCGCGAGCTTCAGCACCTGGCTCTACCGCATCGTCTACAACCTCTCCATCGACCTGCTGCGCCGCCGGTCGCCGGGCCGCGCCATCGAGCTCGAGGACCACACCGACCTCAGCGGAGCGCCCGACGAGTGGCTGCCCGCGCGCGGCGAGCTCGACCCCTTCGCGGCGCTCGACCGCTCGCGCCTCGTCGAGGCCATGCAGCGCTGCCTCGACGAGCTGCCCCCGCACCACCGCACGGCCATCATCCTGCGCGAGGTCGAGGGGATGTCCTACGAGGAGATTGCCGAGGCCATGGAGGTGCCCAAGGGTACCGTCATGTCGAGGCTCTTCCACGCGCGCCGCAAGATGCAGCGGATGCTGCGAGAGCAGCTCGGCGAGGAGGTTCCGAAGACCGCTGAGGAGCGCGACGGCGAGGAGGCCACGTGACCGCACCCGATGACCACGACCCGCTGCTGACGCGCGCGCTGGGCATCTGGGCCGAGGCCGGAGTGCCCGCGCTGCCCGACGACTTCACCGCGCGGGTGATGGCCGAGGCCGCCCTGCAGCGCAGCGCGACGGCGTGGGCCGAGACGGCCGTGCCCGCGCTGCCCGAGGATTTCACCGCGCGCGTCCTGGCCGACGCGATGGGTCAACGCAGCGCGACGGCGTGGGCGGAGACGGCCGTGCCCTCGCTGCCCGACGACTTCGCGGCGACGGTGGCGGCGAAGGCCGCGGCGAGGCCGAAGCTCAAGGCCATCGACGGCGGCGGGGCGACCGCGCCCTCGACCGCTCCGGCCCCTGCGCGGCGCTGGTGGCGGTGGCCCGCGGTGGCGGTGGCGGCCGCGGCGCTGCTCGCGCTGCTCACGTCGAGGGCGCCCACGACGGTCGATCACCCCGAGCCGGTGGCGCAGCGCGCGGACGCTGAAGCGCCCGCCGCTCCGACGCCGGCGCCGACCAACCCGGTGGCGGTCGCGATCGCGGAGGTGACCCGGGTCGAGGTGCTGGGCGCCCAGAGCGTCGCGGT
The DNA here is from genome assembly GCA_966211675.1 of uncultured Myxococcaceae bacterium. Lineage (GTDB taxonomy): Bacteria > Myxococcota_A > Polyangia > Polyangiales > SCUS01. Next base: position 85,980 of record CBIHPK010000009.1, on the reverse strand, counting down.
GCTCACGCTCCCGGGCGAGGGCGGAGAGTCCGGGTCGCCGGTGGTCTGGATCACGGACAAGGCCGAGGACGCCCCCGCGGGCGACCTCGAGACGAGGATGCAATGAGGGCGCGGTCGTGGTGGTTCGGTGCGGCGTTGGCGATGGCGGTACCCGCGGTGGTCGGCGCCGTGCCGCGAGGGCCGCGCGGGGTGCCGGCCCAGAGGGCGGCGCAGCAGCCCGCGGCAGGAACACAGATCGAGGTGCTGGTCATCGACGCCTCGACGGGCGACGCCGGGGTCGACCGCGGGCTCTCGGCGCTGTCGCAGCTTCGGCGGGCGCCCTTCAACATGTTCAGCACGATGCGGCTGGTGAGCCGCTCGACGCTGCCGCTGGCGAGCGACCCGGCGCACGCGACGCTGCCGGACGGAACGGCGACGGTGACGCTGGTGTCCCGCGGTCCGGACGGGCGGTACACCTTCCAGGTGGCCCTGGCGCAGGGGGCGCGCAGCGGCAGCCTCACCTTCGTCGCGAGCGCCGGCGAGCCCGTGTTCACCGTGCGCTCGAGCCGCGCCGACCGGGCGATGATCCTGGGGTTCATCGTCCGCTGACGGAGGGTGACATCGCCCCGGCGCCCGGGTGAGCATCGCCGCCCATGGGACACGGCGAGTACGATCTCCAGGCGCACCAGGCGGCGACGAGGGCGCGGGCGGCGCTGCCGAGCCAGCAGGTGTTCGAGTCCAACGGCTGCCACCCCGAGATGAGGCCCTTCGGGGTGAAGGTTCGCGAGAGCCGCGACAGCGAAGCGCACCCCGACTCGGTGGGCGTGGTGTTCGCGCTCGACGTCAGCGGATCGATGGGGGAGATCCCGCAGGCGCTCGCCACGGAGACCATGCCGCTCTTCATGGAGAGCGTGCTGACGGTGCTGCCCGACCCGCAGGTGCTCTTCATCGCCTTCGGCAACGCGTGGACCGACCGGTCGCCGCTGCAGGTGGGGCAGTTCGAGAGCGAGGCGGCGCTCATCGACCGCTGGCTCTCCGCGTCGCACCTGGAGGGCGCCGGCGGCGGGCTGGGCGAGTCCTACGACCTCGCGATGTACTTCGCCGCGAGGCACACCTCCATGGACTGCTACGAGAAGCGCCAGCGGAAGGGGTACTTCTTCATGACCGGCGACGAGGTGCCCTTCACGCACCTGCCCGCGTCGCAGGTGCAGAGCGTGCTCGGCGAGGCCCTCAACGGCGACCTCGCCATCCACGAGGTCGCCACCATGGTGACCGAGGCCTTTCATGCGTTCTTCCTGATCCCCGACGCGGCGAGGGCGAAGCAGTTCGAGTGCGAGGCCACCTGGCGGCTGCTCTGGAGCGACCGGGTGATCGTGCTCGCCGCCCCGGAGGACACGGCCGTCGCCTGCGCGCTGCTCATCGGCATCCAGGAGGGCAAGCTCACCGACGCGGCGTCCATCGAGCGCCAGCTGGAGGAGCACCTGCACCGCACCGGCGAGGCGCGCGACCGCGTCGTGCGCGCGGTGCTGCCCTACGCCGAGGCCCTCGCGAGAGGACCGCTCAAGCCGCCTTCGCCGCTCTTCGCGAGGGGGCCGACGAACTTCCAGGGATGATCCGCGAGGCCCACGTCGTCGTCGACCTCGGCTGCGGCGACCAGGGCAAAGGGACCGTCACCGACTTCCTGGTGCGAGCGCGCGGGGCGCACTCGGTGGTGCGCTTCAACGGCGGCGCCCAGGCGGGTCACAACGTCGTGACCGACGACGGGAGGCACCACACCTTCGCGCAGTTTGGCGCGGGGAGCTTCGTCGCGGGCGTCGAGACCTGGCTCAGCAGCCACGTCGCGGTGCAGCCCTGGGCGATGGTGGTCGAGGCCGAGCACCTCGCCCGCGCCGGAGTGACGGACGCCTTCGCGCGCACCCGCATCGCGGCGGAGGCTCCGGTGATCACACCCTTCCACCGGGCGGCCAACCGGCTGCGAGAGAGGGCGCGCGGAGAGGGCCGTCACGGGAGCTGCGGGATGGGCGTCGGCGAGACGGTGCGCGACGCGCGGACCCTGGGCGAGGACGACGTGCTGCGGGTGCGCGACCTGCTCGACGGGGCGACGGCGAGGGCGAAGCTGCGGCGCGTGCAGGAGCGCAAGCGCGCGGAGGTGGCGGCGCTGCGGGGATGCGGCGCCGAGGAGGAGCAGGCGACGCTCGACGACCCGGCGATGGCGGAGGTGTACGCGGGGTTGCTCGAAGGCTTCGTGGCGGCGGCGAGGGTGGTGGACGGAGCGGCGCTGGGCGCGATGCTGCGACGCGCCGGAGCGGTGGTCTTCGAGGGCGCCCAGGGGGTGCTGCTGGACGAGTGGCGGGGGTTCCACCCGCACACGACGTGGAGCACCTGCACCGCGGAGAACGCGCTGGAGGCGTTGAGCGAGCATGGCTACGAGGGCGCGGTGACGCGCTGGGGGGTGGTGCGCGCCTACGCGACGAGGCACGGGGCCGGGCCGCTGGTGACGGAGGACGCGGGGCTCACCGCGAGGCTGAGGGACGAGCACAACCGCGACGACGGGTGGCAGGGGGCCTTTCGGGTGGGGTGCTTCGACGCGGTGGCCACGAGGTACGCGATCGAGGCGAACGGAGGCGTCGACGCGCTGGCGGTGACCTGCGTGGACCGGCTTCGAGGAGAGCCGGAGTGGAGGCTGGCGACGGCCTACCGGATGGGCGACGGGGCGAGGGTGAGCGCGCTGCCGATGGGCGAGCGGGGAGACCTCGAACACCAGGCGGCGATGACCGCGGCGCTGCGAGAGGCGACGGCGGAGTACCGGGTGACGACGACGGCGGGCGACGAGGAGGCGCACCTCGCGGCGATGGAGGAGGAGACGGGCGCGAGGGTGTCGCTGGTGTCGACGGGTCCGAGCGCGAGGGGGAAGCGGTGGCGATAGCGCCCCGGCAGAAGCATCGCGAGCGTCTCGGGGACATCGGTCCCGTTCCAATCGATCACCGGACGCCCCATCCGCCAGCGTCAGCGCGGCGTGAAGCGCACGCCCGTGGCGGTGCTCACCGGACCCCGGTGGATGGTGCGCGGGTCGTCCCAGCCGCCCACGAGGCCGACGTCGACCTCCAGGTCGGCGCCGGGCGTGTAGTCCAGGCGGCGATAGAGGAAGTCGATCACGTGGGTGGTCTCGTGCAGCACCACCTCGAAGGTGAGGTGCGCGGCGGTGCCGGCGTCGCCGATGGTGAGGTCGTTCCACTCGACGGCGAAGCGACGGTCGGGGGCGGCGCCGACGGTGGCGGTGCAGATGCGCGATCCCGACGGCTGTAGCCAGACCGAGGGGCTGTTCGAACCGGGCACGGGGCTGGTGTGCGCGCCGAAGGGTTGCAACCGTTCGTCGCTGGGCGCCTGGAGGAAGCGCACGTCGCTGATGGTCGGGCGGTTGGCGCCGAAGCTGCCCCACGCGCCGGTGCCCGGCCAGAAGAGCGTCTGCGCCCGCCCGTAGTAGCGAAACGCGAAGGGCAATGACAGCGGACGGAGCGTGCGGTTGTCGATGACGTCGCGCGAGTAGAAGGGCTCGGAGCGGCCCGCGGCGCAGGCGTCGATGTACTCGCCCGCCGGGGCGGTCGACTCGGCGTAGGGCGCGGGCAGGCAGCGCGCCTGGGTCGCGACTCCGCCGTCGGTCGCGCTCGCGTGCTGGCACCCAGTGCCCGCGACGCACGCGCCCTCGATGGATCCGCCGCAGGGAGCGCCCGCCGCGAGGGTCGGCGCGCAGCGGTTGCGGTCGCTGCAGGTGAGGCCCGCGTCGCAGAGCGGCCCCGTGAGCGAGCGACGGCACAGGGCGCCGGTCGTGGTGCCGTCGGCCGCGCAGATCGACGCGCCGCCGGAGGTCGCGCAGGTGGTTCCGGCCGCGCAGGTGAACGAGCTCACGCACGCGCCGCCCGCCGCGGTTCGCGGAATGCATCGCCCGCCCGCGCACCCGGCGCAGCTCTCGTCGCAGATGAGTCCCGCGTCACACGCGGTCGGTCCGCCGCTCGGCCGACAGCGCGCGCCGCTCACGCCCACCACGGCGCAAGCGCCGAGCACGCAGTCGGCGCCCGCGACGCACGCGCTGGTCGCCCCGGCCCCGTCGCACGCGGCGCCGAGCGCAGCCGTCGGTCGGCAACGATGGGAGATCGCCGAGCACGCGAGCCCGCTGTCGCACGGCGACGTGCCCGTGCGGCAGTCGCCTCCGTTCGTGCCGTAGGGAACGCATCGGTCCGCGACGCCGTCCCAGGCGCACGACGAGCCTGGCGGACAGGTCGGTAAGCACCCCGGTCCGGTGGAGGGCGTGACGCAGCGGCCGCCGGCGCACGCCAGGCCCGCGTCGCAGGCGGGGGAGCTCGCGCGGCAGACGGCGTGGAGGGAGCCGTCGGGGACGCACTGGGGTGTGTCGGTCAGGGCGCACGAGAGGCCCGTCGGGCAGGTCCACCTGAGGCCTGCGGGGTCGCAGGTCGCGCCGGCGGCCGCGGGCGCGGCCTCGGCGAGCGTGAGCGTGTAGCTGCCTCGCCCCCCGCCGGAGTCGGCGACCGCCACGTAGATCGGCACGCCGGCCGTGATCGACAGCTCCGCGTGGGGGTAGATCCCTACCCCGATGGCCGCCGGGCTGGCGCAGCCGAACACGGTCTGACCGCCGTAGCCCAGCGGCCCGCAGCCATCGGCGACGATCACCGTCCGGGAGAGATCGGGGCCCCCACCGACGCCGGCGTAGACAGTGAGGCGCCCGGTGGTGGACGGCACGTACCGATGAAACACCGGCGCGAACGCCGTCGCCGTACAGACCACTCCCTCGGTGACGTCGGCGGCGATCCCGCGGTTGTCGCCGGTGTAGTGGGTGACGTACCCGTCGCGCGTGCCCGCCGTCGCGAGGTCGACGATGGCGGTGCAGGGGTCGGTGATGCCGACGGGAGCGGTGCCCGCGTCAACGGGCGCGCCCGCCTCGCTGACGGCCACGTCGGGCCACGCGTCGTCGAAGCTCGCATCGAAAGGGACGTCCGTGGCGGGCACGTCCGCGGGGGCGACGTCGGCGTCGGGGCACCCCTGCGGGCTCGACGAGCACACCGGCGTCGGCGGAGACCGGGGCGGCGGATAGCACCCCGCTCCAGCGCCAACCGCCAGCAGGACCGCCCCAACGCGCCTCACTGTCGTCATCGCTGTCGGTCCCCCGCGCTCACGCATCTCGGCCCCAGCGTGCCCGGAAGCGGTTGTGTCTCCAAGCGCTCAGTTCGACCCGCACGCGCCAGCGTGGGCGTAGCGCACCGATGGGCAGTTGGAGGCATAGGTGATCCCATCGCAGCCGCAGAACCGCTGGGCGGTGGCTGGCGTGTTGAGCCCTGGCCGCGACGGCGCGCCCTGCGCGCAGCCCTCCGTCGCGGGGACGCAGTAGCCGGGTTCGCTCCCACAGCCGGGGTCGAAGAGGCAGGTGCCGTATGAGCCGCAGTCACCGTCGCTCTGACAGCGGCGCTGTCCGACGTCGGCGTCGGCGCACCCGGCCGTGTAACAGAACACTCCGCTGGGCGGCTGGCAGATGCACATGTTGCAATCGCCCGCCTGTCCGTAGGCCATGCCCGCGGGGATCACCCGCCCTCCAGGCAGCGTGCACTGGGCGGCGGTGACGACCGCCGCGTCGGCGTTGAGCTGCGGTGAGGCTGTGCACCCGACCGCGAGCGCGAGCACGAGGAGCGACGCGAAGGCGACGGCTGGGCGAAAGTCGGAAGTGGCACTCATGGAATCGGCGTCAGCAACAGCCGTTCCGCTCGCATCCTCGCGCGATCTCGGACCGAGCATGGGAGTCGGTTTACAGCCTCGGCCCTTCGATGGGCGGGCATCGTTTCCGCCTCGGTCCTCTCCGCGCCCCGTTGTCCGGCCCGCACCCACACGCCGGCGCCAGGCCCAGCTCGGCACAGGCGGCTGATGCTTCGTCCCGCGTGTAGTCCCCTCCCTCCGCGCCAGCCTCGCCCACCTGTCATCGTCATTCACCCCCCTGGTCACCAGGGCCCTCCCTCATCCCTTCCCCACCTGGGTCCCTCGCGCTCAGGCCCCACGCGGTCACCCGCACCTCGACCCTCCCTGGCGTCCAGGCCCGGCGTCGTCGCTGATCCCCTCTTCCCCCTCTGCCGGAGGCTGCGGCAGACTCCTCCGCATGGGACGAACACAACGCCGCATCCAACAAGAGGCCCCCACGCTCGCCAGCCGCGCCGAGCTCGGCTGGAACAAAGTCAAAGACATCGTCGCGCGCGTCCCGGACGCCGAACGCCAGCTCCCCAACGTCGACCTCCAGCTCGCCGGGAGCGTGGTGCTGGCCGCCGTCGAGACCCTCCGCAAGCCCGCCTTCGCCGCGCGCCTCGCGCGCCTGGTGAGCATCGAGGAGGCCCCTGGCGATCTCGTCGAGCGCGCCGAGAGCCTCGGCTGGGCGAGCATCCACGCGCGCCGTCGTCAGCTCGAGACCGCCGGGTCGGCGTCGTCGGCGAAGGTTCCCGAGGCGCTCGCGAAGGAGTCGCAGGGGCTGCGCGATCGGATGTTCAGGCTGTGCGAGTACCACCTCGGCGACGACCCGACGGTCGGCCCGACGGTGGCCTACGTCCGCGAAGGAAGCGGCTACCTCGACCGCGCCAACGACCTGGAGACGCTGGCCGACCTGTGCGAGCAGCACCCCGACGCGATCAAGGCCGACCCGCGCAACTACCGCGCGACCGACGTCGCCGACGCGCGCCGCGTGGCCGCGGCCCTCTACCGCGCGCTGGGCGACGAGCGCGACGGGAGCGCCCACTGGATGCAATCCCAGTCGGGCCTGTGGCCCCTGCTGCTCCAGACGTGGGCGGAGGTGCAGCGGGTGGGGAGGTTCCTGGCGCCGATGGGGCAGGGTGAGGCGCTGTTTCCGTCGCTGGTGAGCGCCGCGCGCGCCCTCGCGCCGAAGGGCTCGTCGCCCGCGAAGACCGAGCCCGACGCGCCGACCCCGACGCCCGCCTGAGCATCGCGCGGCCCACAACTCGCGACCGTTGGAGGGCTCCGCCGGGGCTCTCCAAGATGATTTCGCGAAGGCCGGGAGACCCCCTGCGCACTCAACGGGTGAAAGGGTGGTGCCCTCCGATGCACAACCGAATCGCCTGCTTGCTCATCGCTTCGCATTCCCTCCTCTCCGGCTGCATCGACAACGTGCTCCTCGCGGACAGGACCGACGGCGGCGCGAGCGACGCGCCCATCTATACCGACGGGCCGACCATGGACTCGCCCTCGTCGGTCTGCGCGGCGTGCGGCGGCGCCTCCAGCCCCGACTGCCTGTACGCCCCGGGCTGCGGGTCCGTCACGCGAGTGTGCGCGGCCAACACCTGCGGCGACGCGGTGGCCATCGCCCACTGCGGGTGCGACGGGCGGACCTTCGTCAGCGGGTGCATCACGCCCGACCGGCCCTACCTGCACACCGGCGCATGCACCACGGTCGCCGATGGGGGGGCGGGACCCGACGTTCCCCCGGCCGCCACCTACTGCCCCGCCGACCTCTACCTCCCCCGCGCCGTGGTCCAGCCGCCGCCCGACACGGGCGTGGCCTTCCCGTCGAGGGCTTACGAGGTGCGCGGTCGGTGGATCGCACCGCGTCGGCTCGCGACCCCGCTGGCTGTGGACTGCCCGGCCTCCGTGGCGGGCGACCCCGCGTGCCACCCCGACGCGGTGATCGGCGTGCAACCCGACGGCGACGCGGGCCCGCTGGAGGAGTGGCTCACGAGCGTGGCCTTCGAGTCGCTGCCGAGCGTCACGGTGGGGACGGAGGTGGTGCTGCGGCTGCAAGGGGAGGCGGGGCCCAGCCCAGGGTACATCGACAGCCAGCGCGTGACGCTGATCCTGCTGCGGGCGAGCGACGGCGCCGTGCTCATGGTCGTGGCCGACACCGCCCGCGACGCCTTCTACAACGGCGCGGCTCCCTTCCCCTTTGGTGACATCGGCGTGCAGCTCTCCGCGGCGCCCGTCTGCATCGACCGCGCGGCGCTCGCGTGCGGCCGCGCCAGCGGCGTCTTCGCCATGGAGGTGTTAGGCGTCACCGGCGGACGCGCGGTGCAGCCGCGGGAGACGGCCGTGTTCGGCGGCACGAGCGGGAGGTACTCGTTCCACAACCTCATGTTCACGGGCGTCCGCTGGTCTGGCCCTCCCTGCGCCGACGCGAGTCCCGATACGGGCCCGTTCAACTCCTATGGCTTCGAGATCGTGCGACAACCCGACCTGTGACCCGCCCCGCCCTGCTCGCCGCCGCATTCGCGCTGGCCTCGCTGCCCGCGGAGGCGGCGGGCGACCCTGTGCCTGCCACCGTGCGACTCGCGTAGGTGCGCGACGCCGAGGCCGACGCCTGCCCCGACGGCGTCGTCGAGTCGCAGCCCGCCGCGACGCCTGCCGCCACCAATACGCCCACACCGGGGCCTGCGAATCGAACTGAGCGGGCTCCGTGCGTCGGCGCGAATCGCCACGTCGCCCCGGGGCTCGCCAGGAGATCTTCGGGGCTCTCCACGATGATTTCGCGAAGGCCGGGAGACCCTCTCCGCACTCAACGGGTGAAAGGGTGGTGAACCCCCGATGATGAAGAACTTCGCCCGCTTGCTTGCGATCGTCTGTCCCCTCCTCTCCGGCTGCATCGACAACGTGGTCCTCGCGGACAGGACCGACGGCGGCGCCAGCGACGTGCTCCCGGCGGTCTGTGCCGCGTGCGGCGGGCCCGGCAGCCAGTCGTGCCTCTATGCGCCCGGCTGCGGCAACCCCCAGCGGGTCTGCGCCGTCAACACCTGCGCCGACGCTGCAGCCGGCCTGTTCTGCGGGTGCGACGGGCGGACCTTCGCCAGCGGTTGCCTCACGCCCGACCGGCCGTACGCCTACGCGAGCGCTTGCGGCGACGGGGGGGCGGGACCCGACGCTCCCTCGACCGCCCCCTACTGCCCCGCCGACGCCTCCTACCCCCGGGCCGTCGTCCAGCGGCCTCCCGACACGGGCGCGCGCTTCCCGATTCGAGGGGCCTACGAGGTCGGCGGTCGCTGGCTCGCGCCGCGCCGGCTCGCCACCCCGCTGGCCGTGGACTGCCCGGCCTCCGTGGCAGGCGACCCGGCGTGCCACCCCGACGCGGTGATCGGCGTGCAACCCGACGGCGACGCGGGCCCGCCGGAGGAGTGGCTCACCAGCGTGGCCTTCGAGTCGCTGCCGCGCGTCGCGGCGGGGACGGAGGTGGTGCTGCGGCTGCAAGCGGAGGCGGGGCCCGGCATGGGGATTCTCCTACCCAACAACGTGACGTTGATCGTGCGGCGCGCGAGCGACAGTGCCGTGCTCATGGTCGTGGCCAACACCGTCCGCGACGCCTTCTACAACGCCGGGGCTCCCTTCCCCTACGGCGACCTCGGCGTGCAGCGCTCCTTGACGCCCGCCTGCATCAGCAGCGCGGCGCCCGTGTGCGGCAACCCCGGCGGCTTCTTCGCCATGGAGGTGTCGGGCGTCACCGGCGGACGCGCGGTGCAGCCGCGGGAGACGGCCGTGTTCGACGGCCCGAGCGGGAGATACTCCTTCCACAACCTCCTATTCACGGGCTTCGTCAGGGCCATCGTCCCTGGGTGCCCCGACGCGGGCGCCGACGCCGGACCGTTCGACTCCTACGGCTTCGAGATCGTGCGACAACCCGACCTGTGACTCGCCGGCTCGTCGTCGTTGCCGCCTTGGCGCTGGCCTCGCTGCCCACGGTGGTCCGCGGTGACCCCGTACCCGCCACCGTGCGGCTCGCGTGGGTGCGCGGCGCCGAGGCCGACGCCTGCCCCGACGGCGCGTGGCTCCGCGACGAGGTCACCCGCCGCCTTCGCCGCGACCCCTTCGACGACGACGGCCCGCGCAGCAGCGAGGCCGTCGTCGAGCGAGCCGCCCCCGGGTGGCGCGCCGTGCTCCGCGTGCGCGACCGCGAGGGAACCCTCCTCGGCGAGCGCACCCTCACCCGCGACGGCGACCGCTGTGAGCCCATCGTGGAGGCCAGCGCGCTCGCGATCGCGCTCGCCGTCGATCCCGACGCGATCATCGATGAGGCACCCCGTACACCCGCGCCCCGCGCGCCGACGCGCCGACCCCGTCGCCCCGCTCCACCGCCGACCCCGCCGTCGCGGCCGGTGTCCTTCGGCGTCCACGGGGGCGTCGTGGTCGGCCTGACCCCTTCGGTCGCGCCCGCGTTCGGGTTCGGTGTCGCCGTCGAGCTCTCTCCGCTCTGGAGCTTGCGGGGCCACGTCGACCTCGCCCCCACGCTCGCGTCGGACGACCCGCGCTTCGCCTTCGGCTTCACCCGCGCCGCCGCCCTCGCGTGCGTCGACCCCGCGCGCGGCGCCTCGCTGCGCCTGTCGCTCTGCGCGGGCGCGTCGGGCGCCGTCACCCACGCGGCCGCGCGGCACGTCTTCGCCCTCGACGCCGGCGACCGGCTCTGGCTCGGAGCCACCGCCGCCGCGCGCCTCCAGTGGAGCCCGTCCCCGCGGTGGTACGTCGGGCTGCGCGCGGACGCGTCCGTCGCGGCGCTGCGGGCGACCTACCGGTTCAACCCCGATGCGAGCGAGATCTACGCGCAGCCGTTGCTCTCGGGCGGAGGCGCGTTGGAGTTCGGGCTTCGCTCCCCCTAGCGATGCCGGTCGTGCGATTCGGCGAAGGCTCGCGATGACGCCGCGCACTCACCCGACGACCGACGTGAAGACCTTGGCCGAGACCTTCCCCATCACCGCGCCGGCCGTCAGTGGAGTCGGCGTCGTGGCCGTCCACGCGGCGCACGGCGACTTCGTGTGGGCCTCGCTCCAGCGCCTCGGGGCGCGCCACGCCGACCTCGAAGATCGCTTCCAGGAGGTGTTCCTCGTGGTGCACCAGCGGGGCGCGGAGTTCGAGGGACGCAGCCGCGTCACCACCTGGCTCTTCGGCATCTGCCTGCGGGTGATGGCCGCCCACCGCCGCCGCGCGTGGGTGCGCCGCGAGCGTGCGACCGACGACCTGCCCGAGGCCGTCGCGCCCGCCGCCGACTCGCCGGACAGCTCGCTCGAACAGGTCGAGGCCGAGGCGCGGCTGCGGGAGATCCTCGACGCCATGGACCTCGACCGCCGCGCGGTGTTCGTGATGAGCGTCATCGAGGAGATGCCCGCCGACGAGGTGGCCGCCATCGTGGGCGTGCCCGTCGGAACCGTCTACTCGCGCCTGCACGCCGCGCGGAAGCAGTTCGACGACACCCTGCGGCGCCTCGAAGCGCGCGACGCCCACCGGAGCCGGCGATGACCCACGACCCCCACGACGGACTCTCCCCCTCGGCCCGCGCGCTGCTCGGCCGCGCCTCCGCGCCGCGCCCCCGCACCCCGGAAGAGCGACGTCGGACGACCCAGCGGGTGGCCCGCCTCGCCGTGGCCCCGCTGGTCGCGGGCGGCGCGTGGTTCTCGTGGAAGGGCGCGCTGCTGGCGGCAGCTCTGGTCGCGGGAGGCATCGGCGTCGCGGTCACCCGTCGCTCGTCCCCTCCCACGTCAGCGCCCGGGAGCGTCGCGCCACGCGAGGTGTCGCCCCCGGCCGTGGCGCGCGGCGAGGAGACCCCGGCCAGGGTAGGTCCGCCCGCCCCGCGCCCCCCCCCCCCCGCTCCCCGCACCGACGCCGGTGGTCGTCGCACGCGCCACGCGCCCCGTCGTGTCGCCCGCGAGGCTGCTGTCGCGCCCGGTGGAGCCCCCGCCCACGGCGCCCGTCGCTGCGCCGACGGTGATCGCGTCTGCTCCGGGCGGTGCGACGGCGCCGGTCGTCGCGCACCCGACGGAGGACGACATGCACAGGCTCGAACGGGCGCGTCAGCTCCTCGGAAGCGAGCCCTCGGAGGCCCTGCGCCTCGCCGAGTCGGTGTCGTCGACGGAGGTCGTCGAGGAGCGCGAGCTCATCGCCATGGACGCGCTCCACCGGCTCGGGCGCGGGGACGCCCTGCGCGCGCGGGGGCAGCGGTTCATCGAGCGGTTTCCGCGCAGCCTCTACGCCGAGCGGGTGCGCCGGTGGTTGCGGCCGTAGCAGGTGACGCCGGAGGCTCGACCTCGCGGCGATGGAGGCCCACGTCCGGCGCGGTCAGGATACGTCCGCACCGAGGCCATCGTGGGTTGCGTCACCGCCTCTCGGCCCTACGCCCCGCCAACCCATGCCGAGCGCCGCGCACGAGACGATGGTCGAGTTCATCCGGTCGCACCCGCAGTGGTTCGACGAGCTGCTGCGGGCGATGGGCCACGGGGCGCTGCCCGATGGGGCGCGCGCGGTTGATCCGTCGGCGCGGGTGGTCGACCCGGGCACCGTGCAGGTCGACGTGCTGCTCTCGTCCGGCGACGCGGGGCCCTGGGCGGTGGTCGAGCTGCAACGCGACGACGACCCCACGAAGGGGCGACGGTGGCTCCTGGCGGCAGCCGCGCTGCACGACCGCCGCGGGGTGATGGGGGACGTCTTCGTCGTGACGCACGCGCGCGCTGTCGCCCGCTGGGCGAGCACCGCGGCCGTCGTCGAAGGTCCCCACGGCACGCGCCTCGCGCTCATCCCGCGGGTGGTCTGCCTGCGCCGCGCGGACGCCGAGGCGCTGCTCGCGACCGGGCGACCGGAGCTGGCGTTGTTCGCCGCGTGGGCGGTGCACGCGCAGCGCAGCGACGCCGCCGCGCGGCTCGTGCGACGGGCGATCGTGACCATGGGCGCGCTGCCCGACGCCGCGTTGCGAGACGCCCTGGTCCGCGGGATGATCAACATGGTCGGTGACGAGCTTCGAGCGAAGCTCCGGGAGTTGCTCATGGATCTCAGCAAGGTGACCGAAGGACCCCTCATGCGGGACCTGCGCGAGGAGTTCGAACGCCGGGGAAAGCTCGAGGGAAAGCTCGAGGGAAAGCTCGAAGGAGAGGCGAGCGCGCTGCTCCGGGTGCTCGCTCGACGAGGTATCGCCGTCGACGACGGGATGCGCGCGCGGGTGCTGGCCTGCTCCGACGCCGCCACGCTCGACGCCTGGCTCGACCGGGCCGCGACCGCCGCCGACGCCGCGGAGGTCTTCGGCGACGGCGGGGCTCGACCCTCGCGTCCCTAGGACCTCCCCTGCCCGACCCCTACAGCCCGATGCCTTCGAGCATCATCGGGTCGAGGCCCAGCATCGCGAGGTACGACACCGCGAGCACCGCCATCGCGCACACCGCCGCCCGCGCCGCCCTCGCGCCTCCGCCCGCTCCGCCCACCACGTTGAGCGCCACCGCAACCAGGTACACGCCCAGCGCGCCGGCACCCAGCACCGCGAAGGGCGACACCTCGTGGTCGTCGGCCATCTTCGCCATCGCCGCGCCGCCCGCGGTCAGCACCGCGAGCTGCACCAGCGGCATCGGCCGGCGCCACCGCCGCCACACCTCGCCGAGGCTCCCTCGCCGCTTCGCCAGCGCCAGCGCCGCCGCGCCCGCCAGCGCCACCAGCGCCAGCACCGTCACCGCCGCCCGGCGCAGCCGCACCCGACGCGACAGCACCGCCGCCTCCGCGCGCACCTCGTCCGGGACCCGCACGCCCGACACCTCCCGCTCCGCGCGCGCCGGCTCGCCCAGCACCGCGCGCAGCTCCACCAGCCGCGTCGCCGCCAGCTCTCGCAGCCCCGCCGGCGCCGCCTCGTCCTCCGCCAGCCTCAGGAACACGTCCGCCGCCTCCCTCGGGCGCCGCATCCGGCCCGCGAAGGCCTCGGCCACCAGCATCCACGCCTCGGCGCGGACGCTCCCCACGGGCCACGAGCGCGACTCCCGATCGAGCGCCTCGAGCGCCCTCGGGTCGTCGCTCAGCGCCGTCGACCGGCGCACCCGCTCCAGCGCCACCAGCGGCGCGAAGCCGCCCTCCGAGTGCGCCTGCAGGTCATCGATGCGCGCCAGCGCCCTCGACGCGAAGCGCGAGCCCGGGTCGCGCGCCACGAAGCGCCGGTAGCCCGCCAGAGCCGCCGGGAAATCGAGCGCCTCGTCGGCCATGTGCGCCAGGTGGTACTCGCCCAGCGCGGCCTCCGCCGGGTCCCCGTGGCTCACCGCCTCGGCGAAGGCCGCCCTCGCCCTCGGGAGGTCGCCCGCCTCCAGCGCCGAGCGCCCCGCCTCGATGCGCGCCGGCGACTGCGCCAGCGCCGCCGTGGGCCACGTCAGCGCGAGCGCCAGCACCGCCGCCCGGCACCGCACCGGATCAGCCCCGGCGCCCGATCGACTGCGCCGCCGAGCGCCCCGCGCGAGCCCCGTCGGCCAGCGCGTCCGCCAGGCCGTCGCCGCCGCGGCCGCAGCACACCTCGCCCGCCGCGTAGAGCCACTCTCCCAGCGGCGTCTCCCCGTCGCCGTCGAGCACCCGCCCGGAGACGTCCACCCGCAGCCCCGCGCCCCTCGCCCGACCGGTGTGCTCGTCGAACCACTCCACCGGGTCGGCCCCTCGCGCCGCGCCCGCTCGCGCCAGCACGCGCCGCCGATCGCGCGTCCACACCGGGGCGCCGGCCGCCGCCTCGCGCAGGGTCTCCTCGAAGACCAGTCCTCCGCCCACCAGTCCGCCGGTGGCCAGCACCACCGAGCGCGTCTTCACCAGCCGCCCGCTACGGAATACCAGCCCCGGTAATCTCCCGGGCCTCACCGTCGCCCGGTCGTTGAGCACCGCCACCCCTTCGGGCAGCCAGCGCCGCAGCGCCTTCATCGCCCTCGTCCCCGGCGGGTCGCCCGCGGACCCCGCCGCCTCGCCCACGGGGATGCCCAGCACCGCCTCCATGCGCGCCGCCACGTCGAGCCGCGACAGCCCCAGCACCGGCGGGAGCAGCAGCCCCGAGAGCCCCTCGCAGCGAGGAGCGAGCGAGCGGGCGAAGGCCTCCGCCGCGCCCTCCGGGTCGAGGGTCGCCGCCAGCTCGCGGAAGGTCTGACCCGAGGGGGCGTCGTCCGGGGGGGAGACCACCCTCGCGCCCAGCGTCTGCGCCACCAGCCGCGCCGACCACGAGGGGTGCGTCGCGAGCTCGAGCACCCCGGGCGTCCCTCGGCTCGCGAGCGAGCCCAGGTCCAGCAGCGAGCGCAGCGCCCCGGTGGCGCCCTCCAGCAGCCAGCCCGCCACGGTCACGTAGCGCCCGCCCACGCGCCACGCGTCGCCCGCCGCCCAGGCCGTGAAGGGATCGCGCGCCGCCCCCCACACCACGCCCGACCCCAGCGACGAGGCGCCGCCCCCGTCGGCCACCACCGCCACCGTCGCGCCCGCCTCGTGCGCCGCGCGCGCCGCCGCGACGCCGGCCGCGCCGCCGCCGATCACCAGCACGTCCGCCGTCACCTCGTGCGCGCTCACGGCAGCGCCGCCCTTCCCAGCGTCCGCAGCGCCGCCATGGTCATCGCCTCCGCCCTCGCCTGCTTGTCGCCGATCGCCGGGAGCCGAGAGCGCTGCCTCGATCGCAGCAGCTCCGCCGCCTGGCCGCGCACCTCCGCGGGGCTCCAGCCCAGCACCTCGCCCGCGATCACCGCGCCCGCCAGCGCGCAGTCGTTGCCTCCGCAGGCGCCCATCGCCAGGTTGGTGCGCCGCGCCACGTCGAGGAGCGTGCGCGCGTACTCGTGCTTCGCCGCCCAGCGCACCTCGCACGCCAGCACCGGCTCGTGGCTGCACACCACCGTCCGACCGCGGCGGTCGCTGTCCGCGAGGATGGCCTCGGTGCGCGACCCGTGGCGGGTCACCATGCGCTCCACCGCGAAGCGCGACAGCTCGAAGCGCGACGCCAGCAGGTCGATGTCCGCCGCCCGGTCGCCGCCCGGCAGCGGCGCCGTGTGCGTGGTGCACGGGACGTGGTTGCCCAGCCTCGGGGCGATGAGGTCCGCGGCCTCCTGGGCGAACATCCGGTAGCTCGCCAGCTTGCCGCCGATGAGGGAGTAGAGGTCCTGCGCCCCGTGCGGAGCGTGGTCGACCACCTCGTGCTCGCGCGAGAGGGCGTCCTCCATCTTGCCCCAGGCGTAGAGCGACGGACGGGCGCCGACGGTGGTCCCGATGATCTTCGCGTCGCGCACCCGGGGCAGCACCTGCTCGACGCCCTCCACCAGGTAGCGCACCTCGTCGGTGGTCACTGGCAGCTCGTCGAGGTCGGCGTAGGTGTCGTCGTCGGTGGTGCCGATGAGGGCGGTGTTGCCCCAGGGCTCGATGAAGATCTGCCGCCCGTCGATGGCGTCGGCCATCACCCCGATGTCCGTGATGGGACGGTCGAGGATGAGGTGCACCCCCTTGCCCGGGCGCACCCGCACGTGCTGCGCGACGCCCGCCGTGGCCGCGGTGATGGGGCTCCACGCGCCGGTGCAGTTGACCACCACGCGGGCGCTGAACTCATAGGCCCGCCCGTCGAGTCGGTCTCGCGCGAGGACGCCGGTGGCGCGGCCCTCCTCGACGACGATGCGCTCCACGCTGGTGTGCACGTAGAGACGGCAGCCGTGCTCGACCGCGTCGACGGCGTTGGCCACGCACAGCCGGTTGCCGTAGATGCCCCACTCGTCGAAGGTGACCGAGCCGTAGAGATCGTGCGCCCGGAGGCCCGGGACGAGGGTGAGCGTCTCCGCGGGGGTGAGCCGGGTGTGGGGCTTGCCGCGCTTGAGCGGCTGGTACTCGTCGTAGAGGGCGAAGAAGGCGTCGTAGGCGTCGAAGCGCACCTTCGCGACCGGCCCGTGGCCGAAGACCGGCATCACGAAGGGCGTGCGGAAGATCATGTGCGGGGCGATGGTCTGGATGTAGCCCGAGTCGACGCAGGACGAGCGCGTCACCGCAGGGTGCGTCGTGAGGTAGCGAGGCCCCCCGTGGATCATCCCGGACGAGTTGCCGCTCGCCCCGAAGGCGAGGTCGTTGCGCTCCAGCAGGATCACCCGGAGCCCGCGGAGGGAGAGGTCGCGCGCGAGGCCGGTGCCGTTCACGCCGCCTCCGATGATGATCACGTCGCAGTCGGGCCGGCGGTGGGCGAGGTCTGTGCTCATAGGTCGGTTTCGAGGCGCTCTGTCGGGGCTTGAGAGGGAGCGGGCGCGGAAGTTACTCCAGATCCCCAGGCCCGAGCGCCAGGCATCGTGCGGCCGAGCGCTCCGGCGTGCGCCGTGTCGATGGGGCCTACCGCATCGGCCCGTCGGGCTCCATCGTCTGCGGCACCGACGACCGTGGGAGGAGCGTTCCCCTCATCACCGGGGCCGCGAGCTGCTGAGGACCGGTGAGGGGCCCTTGAGCATTGGCGCCCCACCTGGGGCACAATTCTGCGTGCGCTCAGCGATGCACCAGGTCGTGCACGGCCTTGCAGAGCTCGTCGAGCTCGAAGGGTTTGCCCAGCACCCCGGTGGCCCCGACCCTCGCCGCCTCGGCCATGACCGCGTCGTCAGGGTAGGCCGAGATGACCAGGATCACCGCGCCCGCGAGGGTCTGCTGCAGCTCGTCGAGCGCGCTGAGGCCGTCGCGCCCGGGCAGGTGCACGTCGCTCACCACCAGGTCGGGAGGGACCTTGTCCTCGCGGCGGGTGCAGCACGCGATCTCGATGAGTTCCTCGGCGTTGCGGGCCTCGGAGACGATGAAGCCATCCCTCGTCAGCGCCTCGACGATGAGCCGCAGGAGGTCGGGGTCGTTCTCGGCGACGAGGGCCCCGGGGCGCCAGTCCGTTGGTCGGTTGCCCCGCGACGGTTGGGTCGCGGCCAGAGGACGGGCGAGGGAGACGGGCATCGAACCCTCCATCGGTCGGTGGTTGCATGGTTGAGGTGGTCGCTGGTGCGAAGTAGCGGTCACTGCACACTGCGTACGAGCGGTGACGGGAGCTCCAGCGCGGCGCCCCTATCGCGGAGCCCACTGCTGTTGCATCGTTCGGCCATGGGTCGTCTTCCTCGCCTTGCGGTGGTCGCGTCGCTCCTCGCCGGCTGCAGCACCGGAACCGTCGCCGGACCCGACGCCGGAACCTCCTCCACGCCAGACAACCTCGACGACTGGGGCGGCGACCGCGGCAGCATGATGCAGGCTCCCGGCACCGGCGATTTCGGCCTCGGGGAGATGTCCACCGATCCGCCGGAGATGGAGCCCCCGGAGGGTGACGCGCCCACGGACCCGGAGTCCCCGCCGGAGGAGGACCCCACCGTGGACATGCCCGACGAGGACGGCATGATGCCGCGCGATCCGAGCGAGGGCGCCGATCCGAGCGACCCCGGCGTGACGGAGCCTCCTCCCGGGGGCGAGACCCCGGAGCCTCCCGCCGACGAGCCCGTCACCGACACCGACCCCGGCGGCGCGGACCCGATGGTGCCCGCGGACCCGCCGTACCAGACCCCCGCGCCGTCGATGCAGCGGCGGTGGTTCCTCACGCCCGCGGGCTCGCCCATCTTCCTCAACGGGGTCAACACCGTCTACGCGGACTCGCACGCGATGCGCATCGGCCCCTTCCTCCGGGCGCACGGCCCCACCGAGGAGTGGCGCCGCATGTCCTCGCGCGACGCCTACGGCCTCAACTGGATCGGCTCGTGGGTCGCCGCCGACAACCCCATCGTCGCCAGCGCCAACGCCCCCTACGGCGCGGTGCTCAGCGTGTCGCCCTCGGCGCAGCTCCACCAGCTCGGCGACGCCTCGGCGCCCGCCGCCGTGCGCGCGGACGGGCAGCCCTTCTCCCCTCGCGGCCACTGGCTCCAGGACCCGCACCTCACCGGCGGGCACACCGTGCTCTGCGGCGGCATCTCGCGGCGCACCTACGGCGATCCCTTCAACCCCGACTACCAGCGCGAGGTCGCCGCGCAGCTCGAGGCGCAGGTCGCGCTGCACCGCCGCCGTCGCAACCTGGTCCTGTACTACATGGGCAACGAGCAGGGCCTCGGCGACTTCACCCGCGAGCACCCGCTCACGGGCGCCAACGCCGACGCCGCGTACTGCGCCCGGGGCACCGGCGTCGCCGACCTGCGTCGCTTCCTCTGGACCGAGTGTCCGCGCATCAGCTCCCTCGACCTCCCGCTCTGCGCGCCGCACGCGCTGGGGTCCTTCCTGCGCTTCCGCTACGCCACCATCGCCGCGCTCAACGCCGCGTGGCGCACCAGCTACGCGAGCTTCGACGCCCTCCTCGCGGACCATCCCCTGCCCGCGGCCGGCGCCCGCGGCGACGACCTCGCGGACTTCTCCGTCACCCTCGTGCGCCAGTACGTGCGCGTCACCACCGAGGCGATCCGCCGCTCGGACACGCAGGAGAACGGCGTCGCGATCCGCACTCGCGCGCGGCCCATCGCCTCGCCTCGCCTGGCCATCGCGGGCGACCGCGGCTTTCATTTCTACAGCTACGGCGGCACCGCCGACCATTGGACCACCGGCGGCGACGTCCCCGATCCGCACGCCCGCAGCACCGCCGGGACCATCGACCCCAACGCCAACCCCGAGCTCGACCCGGGCACGGTGCGCTTCGACCCCTACCGCGCCTTCGGCCGCTACCGGGCGCAGCCCGACGCGGGCTTCGACGTGATCGCGGTCAACGTCTACACCGGCGCCGCGCGCTTCCCCGAGCGCTGGCTGCACACGGGCTTCTCACGGCTGCGAGCGGTCTCCGGGCGCCCGCTGGTGGTGAGCGAGTTCGGCCTCCGCCTCCGCGACCCCTGCTGGACCAACTCCGGCGGCGCCGCCTCCTACGTCGGGGACACCGCTCGCTGGACCGCCGGGGATCCGCGCGACGTCGAGCGCGGCCGACGCTACGCGAGCCAGGTGCGGCAGTTCATCCACGAGGGCGCGATCGCGGTGAGCTGGCACCGCTGGGCCGACGACGAGCGCCCGCCCTCTTCGAGCGCCCCGAGGGTGGCGGCCTGCGGCAACCGCCCCCGGCACAACGGGCAGATCAAGGGCCTCGTGCACGGCAACGGCGTCCGCTACTGGGACCTCTACCGCGGCATCCACGCCTTCAACCTGTCGCTCTACGCCAACGTCCGCTCGGTGCGCTCGTGGTGGCAGTGAGCTCCCTCGCTTCGCGTTGACGAAGCGCCCTCCGCTCTCCAACGTGGTGCCCCGAGAGGACCACCGATGACCACCCCCCCAAAGCTCTCCTCCGCAGGCTTCGACGTCTCGCGCCTCGCCCCCGCCGCCATCGAGTCGCTCGCGGCCACGCTCAGCCCCGACGAGCGCCATGTGATCCTGGCGCACGGCACCGAGCGGCCCTTCTGCGGGACGCTGCTCGACAACAAGAAGCAGGGCACCTACGTGTGCCGCCTCTGCGCGCTGCCGCTCTTCAGCTCGAAGGCGAAGTTCGACTCCGGCACCGGCTGGCCCAGCTTCTTCCAGCCCTACGCGCCGGAGCACGTCGAGAGCATCATCGACGAGAGCTACGGGATGGTGCGCACGGAGATCCGCTGCCAGCGGTGCGGCGGACACCTGGGGCACGTGTTCCCCGATGGGCCGCCGCCGACGAGGGAGCGGTACTGCCTCAACTCGGCCTCGCTGGAGTTCGTCGAGGAGGGCCACAGCCTCCCGCAGCGCGTCGACAGCGACCGCGGCCCCGCCCGCACCGGCTGAGTGCTCCTCAGGAGGCGGGGTCGACCCACACGGCGACGCGCTCCACCGCGGGCGGGACGTCCACGCGGGTCGAGCTGTCGGGCAGGCGCAGCACCCGGTACTGCCAGGCGTTGTCGGTGCTGCCGGCCGAGCGGGCGTCGCTGGTGATGAGCAGCGCTCGGTCGTGGGCCGTGGCCGCGGCGCCGACGAACACGGCGTCGTCGATGAGCACCGTCTCGGCGCTCCCGCTGGCGGCGGCTCGCGACACCAGCTTGTGCCCCTCGTCGGGGCGGTTGCGCACCGCGTACACGGCGCTGAGGTCGCGGCTCATGGCGTCGATGCGCCCGGTGAAGATCGTGTCCAGGGGGGCGATCGCTCCGGTCGCGGCGTCGACGCGGAGGAGGGTCTCGTGCCAGTCCCACGGGGCCGAGGTGCCCTGGTCCTCGATGCGCGAGACGAGCACGGCGCTGGCGTCGGTGACGAAGCGGACCTGCACCCCGAGGCCGCGGAGGTTAAGCCCCGGTGTGACGCGCCGCCAGCGGTGCGCGGCGGCGTCGGCGACGAAGAGGTCCAGGGCGCCGAGGCGGGGCAGGGTGCTCATCACATAGGCGATCTGCCGACCGTCCGCGGACCAGTCCAGCGCGGGCATCACGTACTGCCCGTTGGCGCTGACCACCGCGCCGCCGCCCGCGTCGACGTCGAACACCACCACCTCGGACTGGTCGGCGGCCGTGGAGAGCACCAGCGCGAGGTGCACTCCATCGGGGCTCCAGGCGAGACGGTGCACGCCCCGGACGTGCTCGTCGGTCACCGTCGGGACGTGCGGGTCCTGGCCGGGGACGTCGTCGACGACGCCGGTGAAATGGACCTGCCGCCGCTCGCTGCCGTCGGGACGCTGCACCCAGAGCTGCGCCCGACCCGCCTCGGTGTAGTCGACATACGCGACGCGCATCGGCCGCTCCTGGTGGGGCCCCGTGTCGGGAGTGCCGCCATCGGGAGTGCCGTTGTCGACACCGATATCGGCATTGCCGATGTCGAAGTCGGTGCCGGGGGTTCCGCTGTCGACACCGGTATCGGCATTGCCGACGTCGAAGTCGGTGGCGGGAGTGCCCGCGTCGACTCCGGTGTCGGGAGTACCCGCGTCGACGGGAGCGACGTCGGCTCCGCTGTCGGGCGTGGAGCCCGCGTCGGTGGCGCTGTTGGAGGAGCCGCAGCCCGCGGTCATCGCCGCGAGCAGGAGGGCGCCGCTGATCCAATGGATGCGTTCGGGATGGTTCATGGGAGTTCCTCGCCAGGTGCCTTGAAGGACGGGGAATCCCTTGAGCAGCGATCGTGCCTCCCTTGCTTTGTCGTAAGAACACCATCCCTTGTGGGATGAAGCCCTCTGGTCGATCGAGCAGGGTCGGCTCAACTTGCGCCGCGGTGGCGCGATCCGCGGCGGAGGGCCGTCGGGTGCGCCGGTTGCTACGATGCCTCCCATGCGCAGCTCACTCCGCCTCGGGTCCGTCGCGTTCGTCCTCGCCGCCTGCTCGGGCAGCCAGACCCCGGCGAGCTCGTCGCCTCCGCCGCCCCCGAGCGCGCCCGTTGTCATCGACGCGGGCGCCCCCGTCGTCGAGCCCTCGATCCCTGCGCCCTCGTCCTGCGCGGCGGTCCTCTGCGCGCCGGACACGCGCTGCGAGGAGACCCACGGCGTCGCGAGCTGCGTCCCGATCATGCACCCGCACCGGACCTTCTGCGGCGGCATCGCGGGCATCCGCTGCGCCGATGGAAGCCGGTGCGTCGACGACCCCGATGACGGCTGCGACCCGGCGCGCGGAGGCCGCGACTGCGGCGGTGTCTGCGAGACCGCGACTACGCCGACCGCTCCGCGTCGGTAGGCCTCGTACAGCACATGGTCATGCGATGGCCCGGCCTCCGCACACGGGTCCACCATGGGCCGCGATGAAGCACTCCACCTCCCTCCTCTTCGCGCTCTCGGTGTCGGTCCTCGCGGGGTGCAGCGATCCCGCGCCCTCGGCGGACGCCGCGGTCGACGCTCCCGTCACGACGGATGTCCCCACCACGACGGATGTCCCCACGACGGATGTCCCCACCACGACGGACGTGCCCTCTGTGCAGGACGTGCCCGCGGCGGAGGATGTCCCTGCGATGGTCGGCGAGGGGACCATCGTGCTCGACAACGTGGCGCCCTCGGACCTCGCCATCGGCGGTGGGTTCCTCTACTTCACGCAGGCCAACCTGGTGCGGCGCATCCCGACCGGGGGTGGGGCTCCCGAGCAGATGTACACCACGGGCTCGAACTCCGTCGCGACCTCTAGCATCGACGCCGACGGGGCCCGCTTCGCCTGGACCGAGCGGGACGCCAACAGCACCGTCCGCGGCGCGGCCCGCGCGTGTCCGCACTCGGGCTGCGGCGCAGGGACTCCCGCCAACCTCAACACCGGCGAGTCGACGCAGCGCATCTCCATCGAGGGGCCCCACATCTTCTGGACCTCGGCCAGCAACTCCATCGTGCGCGGGACGAGCTGGGCCTCGCCGCTGCCCATCAGCAACCTATCCCGCACCGGGACCTCCGACGTCGCGGTGGAGGGCGGGGACGTCTTCTGGGTGAACGCGGGCCTGCCCATCGCGATGCGCCCGGGCACGGTGCTGAAGTGCGCCGCGGCGGCGACGTCGTGCACGCCGATGGAGTTCCCGGTGATGGTGGGCAGCCCGACGCGTGTCGCGGTGCGCGGCAGCGCGGTCTACGTGCTGAGCAACACCGGGCTGTTTCGCACCGACCGCAACGGCGCCGGGCTCACCCGCCTCGCCGATGGGGCTACGGGCAACGGCGGCTTCATCGACCTCGCCGCCGACGCGACGGGCGTCTACTGGGCCGACGGGAGGCGGCTGCTGACGTGCGATCCGAGCGCGTGCACGGCGAGGGTGATCGCCGAGGTCCCGGGCACGGGCCTCACGGGCATCAACGCCATCGCCCTCGATGCGAGCTCGGTCTACTGGTCCAGCGTGAGCCTTGGGGGCAGCGCCGGGTCGATCCGCCGCACGGCGCGGTGATGCGGTGAGCGGGAGGAGGCGGTCAGGGTTCGGCGAAGACGGCCTCGATGGAGGCCGCGTCGAGGGCGCGATCGGCCCAGCGTTCGAGGAGGGCGGTGTCGGTGGTCGCGAGGAGGCGGGCCTCGGTCTCGGGGCTCACGTCGAGGCCGCGACGCCGGAGGATCCTGAGCAGCATCAGCGCCTCGCCGCGGGCCTCCCCGCGGGCCTCGCTCTCGGCCTGCAGCCGGGCTCCGCGCCGCTTCATCACGTCTTCTTCCCAGCGCTCCAGCGCGGGGTTGTAGGGCAGTTGGTCGAGGTCGATCATCTCTGTGCTCCTCAGCTTCTCTACGACCGACGGGTGAGAGATGGCGATGAAACCCCGACTGAACGACTCTCGATTTGCACGTCTCGACGGATCGCCAATCGCGCGTCGCCCGACAGCAGCCCCGCGTCGACCCCTGCACCCGCGGCGGGTGGCGGCGGGTGGCGGCGGGTGAGTCTGGTAGCGTCGCGGCCATGCGGCGAGGAGCGATCGCGATGGGGTGGGCCGCGGTCGCACTGGCAGCGGGCTGCGAGCAGCCGCGCACCGAGTTGGTCGTACGCGTGGACTCGGAGCTCGCCTGGGGCCCCGGCCAGCGGGTGCAGTCGGTGGTGCTCACGGTGCGGCGCGAGGGTGCGGCGGGTCCGCTGCGCAGCGCGCGCACCACGGCCCTGGGCGCAGGCGGGGAGCGACGGCCGCTGCCGCTGCTGGTGGGCATGACCGCGGGTGACGACACCGAGACCCCGGTGTGGATCGAGGCGCTGGGCTGCGGCGATCCCAACGGGTGCACCGCGGCGACGTCGGTGGTGGCGCAGCGCGCGGTGGTGAGGTTCGCGAGGGGCGCGACGCAGGAGGTGACGCTGCTGGTGGCGTCAGCGTGCGCGGGAGTGAGGTGCGCGAGCGAGCAGCGGTGCGCGGTGGACAGCGGGCGGTGCGAGGCGGCGACGCGGGCGCAGGAGATGGTGCGGCCCTTCAGCGGGACCGACGCCGCAGCGGTCGCAGTGGTCGATGCGCGGGTGGACGCGAGTGCTGACGTCAGCAAGTCCATGGATGTCACTGGAGTCGATATCGTCGACGTCGTGACACCAGTCGATGTCGTGACACCAGTCGATGTCGTGATGGATTCATCGCTTTTCACGGACGTTGGAGGCACTGCCTGTTCGATCGGGCGGACGCTCTGTGGCGCCTTGTGCCGTGATCTCACCAGCGATTCCGGCAACTGCGGAGCGTGCAACCTGGCGTGCCCGGCGGCTCAGGTGTGCGTCGCGGGTATGTGCGCCTCGATGCCGCTCTACCACGGCTGGACCTCGCCCATCGCGGGCTGCGTCACCACCGGCTACACCACCACCGCGCCGACCGCCCTCGGCGGGACCTACCCCTACAACGCCGGCGACAGCGCCGCGTGCCGCGCCTGGAAGCTCGCCGCCACGGTGTGCACCACGCAGCCAGTGGCCTACTCGGGCAGCGACAACTGGTCCTGCTCGCGATCGGGCGGCTTCACCGATCCGACCTTCGGCACCTACTGCCTCGCGGTCAGCCAGTACTCCTGCTCGACCTGCCCGGGCGCCTGCAACGCGGGCCCGTGCCGGAGCAACTCCAACACGCTCCGCAACTGCAGCGGCTCCGAGGTCGTCCAGCCCTGAGCGGACCAGCCCTCACCGCCTCCTCGCGACTCCCTCCTGCATGCGATAGCTTGCCCGTCGCGATGACCGCCGCGGGCGACATTCTCGGGGGCAAATACGAGCTCCTTCGCCTCCTGGGCGAGGGCGGCGTCGGCCAGGTCTTCGAGGCCGTCAATCGCAACACCGACCGCCGCGTCGCCATCAAGACCCTGCACCCCCAGTGGACCAACGACTCCTCGGTGGTGCAGCGCTTCCTTCGCGAGGCCCGCGCCGCGACGAGGATCAGCCACCCCAACGTGGTCGACGTGCTCGACCTCGACGTCGATCACGCCACCGGCGCTCCGTACATCGTGCAGGAGTTTCTCGCGGGCGAGAGCCTCGAAGCCCACCTCGAAGCCCGCCCCGGTCGGCGTCTCCCGGTCGATGAGACGCTCCGCATCCTCGTGCCGGTGATGGAGGCGCTCGTCGCCGCGCACCGGCTCGGCATCGTGCACCGCGACCTCAAGCCCGCCAACCTCCTGCTCACCGTCGACCGCGCGGGCGCGCCCACCGTGAAGGTCATCGACTTCGGCATCGCCAAGCTGATGGAGTCCCAGCCCGACAGCCTCCGCCAGACCGCCACCGGAACCCTCGTCGGAACCCCCAGCTACATGTCCCCCGAGCAGGCCTCCGGCGTGGACGACCTCGACGCACGCACGGATGTCTGGTCCCTCGGCGTGGTGTTCTATGAGCTCCTCACGGGCGCCCTCCCCTACGAGGCCTCGAACTACAACCTCCTCGTCGCGAAGATCGTCTACGAAGAGCCCACCGCCCTCGGGACGCGCGACCCGTCGCTGCCGCGCGACCTCGTCGCCGTCGTCACCAGCGCCCTCCAGAAGAACCGCGACGCCCGCTTCCCCACCATGCAGGCGCTGCTCGACGCCACCGTCGCGTGCGACCTCTCGTCGACCATCACCCTGCCGCGCCTCTCGGCCCCGACCACCCCGGCGATGCCGCCGACCCCGGCGGTCCACGTCGCGCAGCCCACGCTCGCGGGCTGGTCCGCCGAGCCCGCCGCGCCGCCGCGCCGGGCGACGACCACCATCGCGGCGCTGTCCGTGCTCGCCGCGGTGCTCGTCTTCACGGCGGGGTTCCTGATGTTCCGGCCCGCGCCCGTCGTCACCGTGCTCGCCACGCCGACGCCGCGCGTCGTCACTCCAGCGCCACCACCGCCGACGCCCGTCGCGGCACCCATCGTCGCAGCTCCCGTCGTCGCAGCACCCGTCGCTGTGCGCCACGCGCCTCCGGCTCCGTCGCAGCGTGCCCGCCGTTCGCGTCCCCGCTCCACCCCCGCCGACTTCGACCGAGGCTACGAATGAACCTCCGCGCCTCCTTCCTCGCCGCCCTCCTCGCGCTCACGCCCTCGCTCGCCTTCGCGCAGCCCGCGGCCCCCGATGTCCAGGCCCGCGCGGCCTTCGACCGGGGCATCGCCGACGTCGACGCGGGCCGCTTCGCCAACGCCGTCGCGGCCTTCGAGGAGTCCTACCGGCTGCGCCCCGTCGCGGTGGTGCTCTACAACCTCGCCTCGGCGTACACGCGCCTCGGCCGCCACCAGCAGGCCATCGCCACCTACGAGCGCTACCTCTCCGAAGGAGGCTCCCGCCTGCCCCCCGACCGCGTCCAGTCGGTGCGCGAGCGCATCGCCGAGCTCCGCCGCGACATGCCCGTGGTGGTGCTGCGCATCCGCCCGGCGCCCTTCTCCCTCACCGTCGACGGCCGCCCGCAGGCCGTGACGGGCGATGAGCTCGCGCTCGATCCGGGGAGCCACCTGCTCGTGGCCACGGCGCCCTCGCACGCCGCGCAGCAGCGCGAGGTGCAGCTCGCCCCGGGTGGGCGCGTCACCTGGGACACCGAGCTCGCCGCGGAGGGCGCTCCGACGCCCACGGTGACGCCCACGATGACGCCGGCGGTGGTGAGGACGCCCGCGCGGGTCGCGGTCACGCCGCACCCCTCGCAGCCCGATCGCCCTGCGCCTTCGGCCGAGCCCGCGATCACCTCGCGCTGGTGGTTCTGGACGGGGATTGGCGTGGTGGTCGCGGGCGGGACGCTGGCGGTGCTCGGAGCGTCGGGCGCGTTCGATACGACGCAGCCGCCGGTCGGGGGCACGGCGTACGACGTGTCCGCGATCCGCTGGTAGCGGGTACGAGCGCGAGGCGTCGGCAAGCGCTTCCCCGGTACGACCGCGAGGCCGTCAGTAGCCCGAGCCAGACCGCGACCGTGAGGGAGCGGGTGCGACCTACCACGTAGCCAGTCGTCGTCCGGAAACGTCGTCGGTTTCCGGGCAGGGGCGCGTCAGAATTCCTCGCTGGCCAATTGGTAGGTCGCACCCCCGCCCTTACGGGCTGGGGTCTGGCTCGGGCTACTGACGGCCTCGCGGTCGTACCGGAGACTCCCCGTCGCCAGCCTCGCGGTCGTACCGGGGATATCCCCACCGCCGCGCCCTCGCCGCACCCTCCGCCCCCGTCAGATCGGCACGTCCACCCGCTGCACGATCTCGTGCACGATGCGCTCGGCGTCGTTGCGGCGCGCGTCGCCCGGCAGCAGCCCCGGGTCGGCCCCCTGCACCCTCACCCGGTGCGCCAGCACCGGCACCGCCAGCTCGCTCAGGTCGTCGGGGATCACGTACGCCCTGCCCTTCACGATCGCCCTCGCCTTGGCCGCGCGGATGAACGCCAGCGCCCCGCGCGTCGACACCCCCACCGCCACCTGCTCGTG
This sequence comes from uncultured Myxococcaceae bacterium, assembly GCA_966211675.1. GTDB lineage: Bacteria > Myxococcota_A > Polyangia > Polyangiales > SCUS01. The sequence continues at coordinate 58,086 of CBIHPK010000009.1, read as the reverse complement.
CGAGCGCGTCGCGCTCACCAGCGCGTACGCGTAGTCCACCACCGACGCCTCCAGCGCCACCGCGTCGACCTCGCGCTGCGCCGCCACCAGCTGCGCCAGCGTCAGCACCGCCTCGATGGTGTCCACCGGCTCGGTCCCCCCGCGCGTCGACAGGATCTGCTTCTCCACCGCCGCCGCCGGATAGCCCACCGCCGTGCGCAGCAGGAACCGGTCGAGCTGCGACTCCGGCAGCGGGTACGTCCCCGCGGCGTCGTCGGGGTTCTGCGTGGCGATCACCGCGAAGGGCTCCTCCAGCAGGTGCGTCACCCCGTCGATGGACACCTGCCGCTCGCTCATCACCTCGAGCAGCGCGCTCTGCGTCTTCGGCGTCGCCCGGTTGATCTCGTCGGCCACCAGGAAGTGCGTGAACACCGGACCCGGACGAAACTCGAAGCGCCGCTCGCTGGCGTTGTAGACGTTCACCCCCAGCAGCTCCGAGGGCATCAGGTCGCTCGTGCACTGCACCCGGCGAAACTCCGTCCCCAGCGCCCTCGCCAGCGCCCTCGCCAACGTGGTCTTGCCCACCCCCGGGACGTCCTCGATCAGCAGGTGCCCGCGCGCCAGCAGGGTGATCACCGAGCGCTCGACCACGTCGGGCTTGCCCGAGAGCGCCACCGACACCGCCCGGAAGAGCTTCTGCGCCACCTCGTGGGCGACCGGGGAGATGTTCGCGCCCTGCTTGCTTCGTGCGGTCTCTGCCATTGCGTGTGTCGCCCCCGGAAGGGCTCGACGCTCTACCATGGGACCGTCACCTCGAACCAGCGCCCTTGGGCCCCCAAGACGCCAGCCCTGCCGGGCTTTATCCCCCGGGGAGGCGCGCCCGCAGGGTGATCCTCCCGTCGACCGCGTCGTCGGCCTCCAGCGCGCCGCCGTGGAGCGCGATCACCCGCCGCGCCACGCTCACCGCCAGCCCGAGGCCCACCGGCGCCCGCACCCCCGCCGGCGGAACCTCCAGCGGATCCTCCAGCCACGCCCTCAGCTCTCGCGTGCCCGGCACCGCCAGCGTGATCGCGCAGCCGCCCTCCGGGTCGACCCGCACCTCCGCCCTCGCTCCCTCCGTCGACGCCGCCCGAGCGAAGGCCAGCAGCGCCCCCAGCGCCTGCGCCATGCGCCCCCGGTCGACCACCACCGTGGCGTCGAGCGCCCCGTCCACCCGCAGGCCCTCGGTCGATGCGCCCGCCTCCCCGAGGCGCTCCAGCGCGATGGCCCGCGCCGCGTCCAGCAGCTCTCGCAGCGACACCCGAGAGCGGTCGAGCGTCATCCGGCCGGCGTCCAGACGCGCCGCGTCCAGCAGGTCGTCGACCCGGCGCAGCAGCTCGCGGCCCCCGCGCGCCAGCGCCTCGACGCTCTCCACCTGCCCCGGGGTCAGCGGCCCGTCGACCTCCGCGCCGAGGATGTCCGTGAACCCGATCAGGCTGTTGAGCGGCCCGCGCAGGTCGTGGCTCACCCCCGCCAATACGAAGCTACGTAAGCGCGCCCCCTCCAGCCGCGCCGTGATCGCCCGCCGCTGGTCCAACCCCATCGCCGCCATCGCCGCCTGCGCCGCCACCCGCGCCGCCGCCATCGCGTCCCCGCCGGGAGCGTCCGCCCCGCTCGACGCCATCTGCTCGGCCACCGCGTGCAGGTCCGCCCTCGCCCGGCGCCCGAGCGCCGCGCCCACCAGCGCCCCGACGGTGCCCAGCACCGCCGCGCCCAGCAGCGCCGCGGGGGCGCTCGTCGCGGTCCACCCCAGCGCCGCGCCCGCCAGGGACAGCGGCGCCCCGAGCGCCAGCGCCGCCCGCTGCGGTAGCGCCTCGATCACCGACCGACCATCGCTCACGCGGCGCCTCCTCCCTCCAGCGGGACCATCCCCGCCGGCAGCGTCACCGTGAAGGTGCTCCCGCGGTCCTCGTTGGCCTGCGCGGAGAGCGTGCCCCCGTGCACCTCGACGAGCCCGAGGGTGATCGCGAGCCCGAGCCCCGCGCCCCGAGCCTCCGCCGTGCGCCCCCGCTCGAAGGGGCGAAACAAGCGCTTCAGCTCCCCCGGCGCGATGCCCGGACCGTTGTCCCGCACCGCCACCGTCAGCGTCGAGGGTTTCACCGCGAGGATCACCCTCACCTCGCCCCCGGCGTGCTCGATGGCGTTGACCACCAGGTTGGTGAGCGCCCGCCGGATGGCCACCGCGTCGACCCACGCCTCCGCCTCCGACGGACCCTCCCAGCGCAGCGAGACCCCCTTGGTGCGCGCCAGCCCCTCGGCCTCGCGCACCACGTCCCGCACCACCGCCGCGACGTTGGCCCGCACCCTCGTCACGGGGAAGGTCCCGGTGGTCATCGCGGAGAGGTCGAACACGTCCTCGACCAGCAGGCGCAGGTGCCCGCCCGCGTTGGCGATGGTGTCCACGTCCTCCCGCTGCGCCTCCGTGAGCGGCCCGTCGACCTCCGCCGCGAGCAGCTCGGTGAAGCCCACGATGGCGTTGAGCGGCGTGCGCAGCTCATGGCGCAGCGTGGCCAGCCACGCCTCCCTCCGCCGCTCGGTCTCCTCCAGCCGGGTGAGCGCCTCCCGGTGCCGCGCCCGCTCCGCCGCGAAGCGCTGCCCCCACGCGTCCACCGCCCGGTGCAGCGCGCCGTCGCCCGCTGCGCCCGCCGCCTCCGTCGCGCCCGCGGCCATCACGCGCAGCCGCTCCGCCGCCGCCGCCACCTCGGCCCGCACCGCCTCCGCGACGAGGCCCGCGAACCACCACCCGAGGCCCCCCGCGAGCACCGCCAGCGCCACCGCCCCGCGCGACCGGAGCGCGAGCGCGAGCGCCGCCGCGGGGAGGCTCGCGATCAGCACCGCCATCCGCAGCGACCGTCGCAGCGCCTCGGGGATCACCATCGGGGTTGAGGGGCATCATGGCACCACCCGTGGTGTCCGTCGGCGGGGAGATCGCCGTAGAGTGCGCGCCACCTACCGATGAGCGCCGACCCCGCCGAAGAGTCCCTCGCGCAGTACCTCACCCGACGGCTCGTCGCGGAGAAGGGCTTCGTCCCCGGCCACGTCGCCGAGGCCGCCGAGCTCGCCGCCGCCGTCGACCAGCTGCTCACGCTCGACAACGGCACCGGCTTCGTGATGCTCGCCCTCGTCGACCACGACCGCCGCGACGGCGCCGCGTCCCGCAACTTCACCCTCACCGAGCAGGACCTCGTCCGCATCGGCGCCGCGTGCCTCCGCTACGCGCCGACCTTCAACGGCGCGAAGCTCCCGGTGGGCATCCAGCTCTGGCACGTCAACGCCCCCGCCTCGCCCGCCCGCCGAGAGCGCCTCGAAGCCCTGCACCGATCGCCCGGCCTCGAGAAGGTCAGCGTCGCCGGCTTCACCCTCGACCCCTCCGCCACCGACCCCTCGCAGCGCGTCTGGACCACCCTGCCCTGGTACAAGTCCAGCTACCCCGGCGCGCGCTGGCTGCGCTCCATCCTGTCGTCCCCGAGGCTCTCCGCGGAGGAGCTCGCCCGCTCCCGCGGCGTCGCGGCGGGCGACCCGGCGGTGCAGCGGCCCGCGCTCACCTGGTCCATCATCGCCGCGCTCACGGTGATCTACGGCGTCGAGCTCGCCTCGCGCCCGGCTGGTGCCTCCGGCTTCTCTCCGGACATCACCACCCTCGTCTCCCTCGGCGGCCTCGCCCGCGACCTCGTCACCGACGGCGGCGAGTGGTGGCGCACCCTCACCGCCGCGTGCCTCCACGGCAGCCCGCTGCACCTGCTCATGAACGGCGTGGCCCTGCTCATGGCCGGCGTCGTGCTCGAGCACCTGCTCGGCCGCGCGTGGCTCGCCGCGCTCTTCGTCGTCGGGGCCCTCGGCGGGTCGCTCATGGGCATCGCCATCAACCCCGGCAACCTGGTGAGCGTGGGGGCCTCCGGCGCCATCATGGGCCTGCTCGCCGCCGCGCTGGTCTCCGCGATGCGCCTGCCCGAAGGTCCCGCCCGCAGCGGAGTGCAGGGGATGATGGCGCGGGTGCTGGTCCCATCGCTGCTGCCGCTGGCCTCCATGGGCGGCGCCCGGGTCGACTACGCCGCGCACTTCGGCGGCGCCATCGCAGGCGCTCTCGTGGGCTTCGCGCTCTGGAAGACCTGGGACGCCGGCAGCCCGACGCCCCGCGGCCGCCGCCTCGCGCTCGGGATTACCCTGGCCGGTATGCTCGGCCTCGCGTGGGGCGTCTATGGCGTGGCGCAGACCCGCGGCGTGGCGACGGCCCTCGCGCCGCAGGAGGAGATCGCCCGCGTGGCGACCGGCGAGTCCACCCCCGCGGCGCTCGACGCCCTCGTGCGACGCTGGCCGAGGGACCCTCGGGTGCGCTTCGTCCGCGCGGCGGCGCGCATCAACGCGGACAACCCCGCCGGGGCCGAGCAGGACCTGCGCGCGGCGCTCGCCGAGGAGCGCGTGCTGCGAACGGGCTTCCGCGACCGGCGGCTGGAGATCGAGGTGCGCACGCTGCTGGCCCAGGTGCTCGCCCAGCGGGGGCAGGACGCGGAGGCCCGCGAGGTGGTCGCGCCGGTCTGCCACGCGGGCCCCGGAGGGCGTCCGCCGCCGGGCCTGTCGATGCTGGGCTACTGCGAGGGGCCATAGACGGGGTCAGGGGCTTGCGAGCGCCCACGGGTCGTGAGAACCGGTGGAGCTACAGACGACATGGAAACCGCTGAAGTCTCCGAGCGAAGGCCGGTGCGCTACTGGGTGGGCCGCGTGGTGTTGACCGCGCTGGGCTGGCGCGAGGAGGGCGTGGTCCCCGACGTCGACAAGTACGTGCTCATCGCGGCGCCGCACACGTCCAACTGGGACCTGCCGATCACCCTGGGCATCGGCTACACCCTGGGCATCGACATCGTGTGGATCGGCAAGCACACGCTGTTCACCGGTCCGCTCGGGCCCTTCTACCGCTGGCTCGGCGGCATCCCCGTCGACCGCCGCGCCTCGCAGGACCAGGTGCAGGCCCTCGCCTCGCTCTTCGACGTCGAGGGCCAGCGGATCATGGTCGTCGCCCCGGAGGGCACCCGCGCGAAGCTCCGCTACTGGAAGTCGGGCTTCTACTGGATCGCCCGCACCGCGAAGGTCCCCATCGGCCTCGGCTACCTCGATTTCCGCCGCAAGCGCGGGGGCGTCGGCCCGCTGATCCACCCCTCGGACGACGTCGACGCCGACGTGGCGCGCATCCACGAGTTCTACGAGCGCATCACGGCGAAGTTCCCCGAGGAGTTCAGCAACATCGAGTTCCGCCCGGCGGGGGAGAGCGCCGAGCGCCCGAAGCGCCCGAGGCCGGGCGTGCGGGGGAAGATCTCGGGATTGCTCCACGGCATGGGGTGGACGTAGGCTCCGCGCCCCTATGGCGAACCTCACCCTGGCCCAGATCCGTCTCCAGCTCGATCAGGTCGCGTCGGAGTACGACGCGCGCTTTGCCGGGCAGTCGCGCGTGTCCCGCGACCTCAACGACCTCAACAGCCTCGTGCGCCGCACGCAGCAGCTCCTGCAGGACCTGGAGAAGCTCCCGAAGTCCAAGGACCGCACGGAGGTCGAGCAGGCCGCCCGCGACGCGGTCAACCTCTACGACGCCGAGCGCAAGGAGATCATGAAGGCCCGCAGCCTCGGCCCGGGCTTCGAGGAGTTCTCGACCCTGCGCGGCGAGGCCAACTTCATCTTCTCGAAGTACCACCGGCACTTCTCGGGCAAGGCCCGCAACACCCGCGACCTCGGCCTGCTCGCGGAGATGATCGCCGACCTCGAGACCATCAGCGAGTCGATGGCCGAGCTCGCCCCCGAGCTCAAGGGCCAGCCCGGCATCCAGGAAGACCTCACCCTCGTCGCCGACAACCTCAAGATGTACCGCGCCGAGCGCTCGGAGATCATCGAGGCCCGCGCCATGGGCACCGACGACGAGCAGGCGAGCGCCCTCGCGGAGGTGGCCAACGGACAGTTCAACCTCTACGAGGCGCACTTCGCCGGGAAGTCGCGCGCGACCCGCCGGCCGGAGCTGCTCCAGCGCATGATCGACAACCTCACGGAGACGCTGGAGCGCATGCAGGCGCTGCGCGCCAAGGGGCTGCGCGTCGAGTACAACGAGCAGAACATCGGCATCGTCGAGCAGAGCCTGGGGACGTACCGCTCGGAGCTCACGGAGATCCGCAAGGCGCGGCAGACGACGAAGATCACCGACCTGCAGGGCATGCTCGGCGGCGCGGCCAACGAGGTCTTCGAGGCCTACCGCAAGGCCTTCGCGGGGCAGGACCGGCGCACCCGCGACCTCGACCTGCTCACCACCATCTGCGACCAGCTCGGCGAGATCGGCAAGCAGATGGCCAGCCTCGGCGCCTTCGAGCCCACCGAGCAGAACAGCAAGAACCTCCAGATCGTCACCGACCAGCGCGTCCTCTTCGAGCGCGAGTACACGATGATCGAAGAGGCCAAGGCCCAGGGCATCCACTGACCCCCCGCGCGCGCTCGGCGGCGCTACGGCGTCGGCAGCGCGCGGGCCTCGTCTCGCAGCGCCGCGAAGCGCGCCAACTGCACCAGCGCCGTCACGTCACCGCCCCGCACCGCGAGGTCCCTCCCCCGTCGGGAGCGAGCCGCGAGCCGCCCCAGCGCCAGCGAGAGCTGCGACGTGATGCGCCCTCGGGCCTCCTCGTCGAGCGCCGCCCCGCTCGACCGCAGCCGGGTGAGCGCCGCGTTGATGTCCGCCACGTCCGCCGCGCCAGCGCGGGAGAGCACCCCGATGGCCACCACGTTGGGCCGCCGCAGCTCCGCCCAGCGCTGCAGCGCCGCCACCGCAGCCGCCTCGTCGCGCGCCGCCGCCAGCGGCCTCGGCGTGGGCGCGACCGCCCCCAGCGGGCTGAACAGCACCCGCTCCCCCGGGCGCAGCGCGCGGCTGGCGACGGGCCGCAGCACCGCGTCGAGCTCGCGGATCTCCACGTCGAGCAGCACCGGGTGCTCGGGCGTCCGCTGACGGAGCGCGGCGATCTGCGCGGGCGTGAGCCGGGTGACCTGCGCGGGCGGCGACGGGGGCGAGGGCCACACGGTGACGCCGTCCCCGGCCGCGGTGACGAAGGTGCTGCCGTCGTCGGCCACGGCGACGGTGCAGCCGCCGGCGCTGACGATCACCCGCCCCGCCGGCGTGTCCACGCGCACCGCGTCGGAGGTGAGCGAAGGGACCTCGACGCCCGCCACCCCCATGCTCAGCACCAGCGACGCGCCCTCGTGGCCGGCGGCCTCGGCCACGCTGTTACCGTGCAGGGTAATCCTCCCGCCGGGCTGCACCGCGAGCGTCGCGACGCCAGGGCCCGCGACGAGCAGCGAGTCGCCCGGGAGGATCGACTGGCCCACCGAGGCGGCCCCGACGCCCGCGTCCGGGTCGCGCCCGCTGAGGCGCAGGGAGCTGTCGAGCGTGGCGGCGCCGGTGAGCTGCACCAGGGTGAGGCGCCCGGCCATGGGGCGCGGCGCGGGGGGAGGGGGCACGCCCGCGTCGGGCTCCGGGTCGACGCGCACCACCATGGAGCCGGCGTCCGCCGGGGGGGCGGGGCTGTGCCGGGGGCCGCTGTCCCGGGGCGTGTTGCGAGGCGAGCACCCGAGGACCGTCAGCATCAGGAGCCCGGTAGACAGGGTGCCGCGCATGGCTGCCTCCGTTACCCCAGCATCCGGTGCCCGGTCGAACAACTGACGGGTCCCGGTCCGGCGGAGTTGCGTTACGTTCGCGATACTCCGATGCGCCTCGCCCTCTGCATCTCCCTCCTGCTCGTGACCCCGCTGGCCGCTGCGCAGGAGGGCCCGACCCCTGCCCCCGGCGACGTCAACGCCGCCGCCGCGGCCTTCCAGGAGGGGCAGCGGCTGCAGCTGGCGCGCGAGTACGCCCGCGCCGCGGAGTTCTTCGAGATCGCCGACCACGCCGCCCCGTCGCCCGCCGCGCTGCGCAGCGCCATCCGCAGCCACCAGGCCGCCGGCCACGCCACGCGCGCCGCCACCCTGGCCCTGCGCTCTCGCGCCCGCGACGCGGCCGACCCGCAGAGCGCTCAGCTCGCCGAGGGGGGGCGCGCCGCCCCCACCCCCTGGCTCCCCGGGGTGCACGCCCCCTGCGCGCCCGGGTCCACCGTCTCCGTCGACCCCCTGGGGGTGGGCGACGGATCGGCGGAGTCCCACGCCTTCTTCGTCGAGCCCGGCTCCCGCACGCTGGAGACCCGCTGGGCCGACCGGGGCACGCGCTCCCGCTCGCTCGACTGCGCCGCCGGGCAGAGCATCGAGCTCTCCCTCGAGGCGCCGCCCCCGGAGCCCGCCCCGGTCACCCCGCCGCCTCCGGTGGTCACCCCCCCGCCGCCCATCCTCGTGGTCGCCCCGCCCCCGGTGGCCCCGGTGGTGCGCCCCCGCCAGCGCCCGCTCCCTCCGCTCGTCTTCTGGATCGGCCTCGCCGCCACCGCCGCCAGCGCCGGGGTGATGGTGTGGTCGGGCATCGACACGCTCTCCGCCCGCGACGCCTATGTGCAGCGCCCCACGGAGGCCGGCTACAACGACGGCACCTCCCGGGAGACCCGCACCGACCTGCTCATCGCCAGCACGGCCGTCCTGGGCGTCGCGACCGCCGTGGTGGGCGTCTTCTTCACCGAGTGGTCCGGGCGAGGGTCCGAGCGCTCCGGGCTGCGCACGACGCCGTCGCTCGGGCTCCGGGATGGTGGGCTCCAGTTCGGGGTGGTACGGTCATTCTGACGGCCGCGTGGGAGCCGGGTGAGTGCATACCCCCAATGACCGAAGAGACTGCGACACCTGAGCGGGAGATGCTCGACCGTTACGAGCTCATCGCGCCGCTGGCGCGGGGCGGCATGGGGAGCGTCCACCTGGCGCGGCTGCCCGGGGCGGGCGGGTTCCAGCGGCTGTACGCCATCAAGGTGATGCACCCGCACCTCGCGGAGGAGACCGAGTTCGTCGGGATGCTCCTCGACGAGGCCCGCATCGCGGCGCGCATCCACCACCCCAACGCGGTCCCGATCGTCGACGTGTGCAACAGCTCGCGCGGCTTCTACCTCGTGATGGACTACATCGACGGGGTCACCCTCGCCCGGCTGCTCTCCGCCACCGGCGCGCTCCCGTGGCGCGAGCGCACGAGGGCGGCGATCCGGGTGATCGTCGACGCGCTCGCCGGGCTGCACGCCGCGCACGAGCTCACCGACGACGAGGGCAACCCCCTCGGCATCGTGCACCGCGACGTCTCCCCGCAGAACATCATGGTCGGCGCCGACGGCGTCGGCCGGATCACGGATTTCGGCATCGCCAAGGCGGCCTCGCGCATCGTCGCGTCGCGCCCGGGGCTCATCAAGGGCAAGCCCTCGTACATGTCCCCGGAGCAGGTCACCGCGGTGCCGGCCGACCGCCGCGCCGACGTCTTCTCCATGGGCATCGTGCTCTGGGAGGCGCTCACCCACCAGCGGCTCTTCCACGCGGAGATGGAGGTCGGCTCGCTCATGCAGGTGATGGCCGCGGAGATCAAGCCCCCGAGCAGCATCGTCCCGGAGGTCCCCGCCTCGCTCGACGCGGTGTGCATGAAGGCCCTCGAGCGCCCGCTCGAGCGCCGCTGGGAGAGCGCACGCGCCATGGCCGACGCGCTGGAGGCCGCGGCCTCCGCGGCGGGCCTGCTGGCGAGCACCCACGAGGTCTCCGACGTGTTGCGCGCCACCTTCAGCGACGAGTTCGCCGCGCGCCGCGCGCTCATCCGCGACCACGCCCGGGGCTCCACCTCGGCCCCTCGCGGACGCGATCCCAAGGCCCTCGACACCCTCAGCACCGGGCCGACGGAGTTCGTCCGCACGCCCGCGCGGGTGAGCGACAGCCGCAGCATCCCCGCCATCGAGGTGCCCTCGCACGGCCGCGCCCCGGCCTTCGCGCCCCCGGCCGCGGTCCACACCGACCCCGTGCTCACGCCGCCGCCCCGACGCCGTCGGGCGTGGGTCGCCCCGGTCGTCGGGCTCTCCGCGGGCGGGCTCGCCGTGGCCATCGGGCTCGCCCTCGGCCACACCCCGGAGGCCCCCTCCCCCAACCCGCGCCCCGCCGCGCACGCGCCCGTCCCGACGCCCGTGGCGCTCCCGCTCGCTGCGCCCGTCGAGAACACGGTGCCAGTGGCGGTCGTGGCCCCGGAGCCCATATTGGCCGACGCCTCGGTGGTGGCGCCGAGGGCCGTCGCCGCACCTGCTCCGGGCCGGGTGCCTCGGCGACCCGAGCGCCCCGCCGCGCGCCCCGGCACGACCGCGCCGGGGCAGCCCGCGATCGAAGAGAACCCCTACCTCCGGCGATGAACACCATGCAACGCACCCCCACCCCCCGACGGCCTCTCGCGGCGCTCCTCGGGGCGCTCGCCCTCGGCGGCTGCGTGGTGTTCGACCCATCGCTCTACCAGCAGAACGCCGCGGGCATCACGCTCGCCGACCGCTGCGAGAACCCGGCCGCCGTCCCGGTGGTGCAGCCCGCGCTGCAGCGCGTGGTGCAGGTCGACACCACCGGCCTCGGAGACCAGTACCGCGAGTTCGCGGCCTGCACGGGCGCCGACCTGCCGGGCAACGAGGGCTTCTTCGCGGTGACCATGCACCCCGGGGAGACCTGGCACTTCCACGTCGACCCGGTGACGCCCGACGCCGACCCGGCCATCTACGTGCTGCCCGTCTGCACCACGCTCCAGTGCTCGACCTCCGGCGCGTCGGACCTCTGCGGCCCCGGTCGCAGCGAGCACTTCTCCTTCCGCCCGGTGACCGACGGGCTGCACCTCATCGGCATCGACAGCAAGGTGCGCGGCGGCGCGGCCTACGCCGTCACGGTGGTGCACCCGATCTGCGGCAACGGCACCATCGAGCACGGCGAGCCCTGCGACGACGCGAGGCCGCAGTCCGAGGTGGAGTGCGAGCGCTGCCACAAGGTGCTCTCGCGCCCGATGGCGAGCGAGACCGGCGTCGCCAACGACGACTACGTCAACGCGATGCTGCTGCGCCCGGCGGCCGGGGCGCCGCTGCAGATGTTCCCGGTGATCGGCACCGTGGGCGGCTGCGACCTGGACATGTTCAGCTTCGACGCGGCGGAGGGCAGCGCCATCACCGCGACGGTGACCCCGCGCAACGGCGCCACCTGCCCGCCGGGGCTCTCGCTGTCACTGCAGCGCTCGGACATCGCGACGCCGCCCGCGCTGACGGACGTCCCGGTGGCGGTCCCCGGAGCGACGGTGACGATGACCGACGGGTGCCCGACGGTCACGCTGCCTCGGGCGGCGCGGGCGTCGACGTGGTTCCTGCAGGTGACCGTGCGGCCGTCGCCGACGGTGGAGTTCCCGTACACGCTCACGGTCGACGCGCGGCAGCCGTAGCGCCGCCCGATCAGGTTCCGCTGACCTCGCGGAGCTCGGGCGGCAGGTGGGACACGTCGCCGAGCAGCGTCAGCATCGCGCCGCTCGGGCGCACGTCGAAGCGGGTCACCGCCGCGACGGGCTGCGCGATGCGATCGCGGAAGAGCCGCACGTCCATCCCGAGCAGCGCGCACGTCAGGATGCGCAGCGTCGCCTTGTGGGACACCACCAGCACCCGCCCCTCGGGGTGCTCCGCGCGCACCCGCTCGATCACCGGCGCCGCCCGCGCCGCCACCTGGAACGCCGTCTCTCCCCCCGGCGTCCCGCGGCTCGCGGTGTCCGCCGACCAGTACGCGTAGGCCTCGGGCCACTGCGCCCGCACGTCGTCGTGGCGCAGCGACTCCCACTCGCCGTACGCGATCTCCCGCAGGCCCTCCTCGACGAACACCTCCGCGTCGACGCGCGACGCGAGCGCCTCGGCCGTCGCGCGCGCCCGCTGGCTGGGCGAGCAGTACACGGCGTCCCAGCGCTTGCTCGCGTAGGCGCCTCCGAAGGCCTCGGCCATGCGCCGTCCGACCTCGTTGAGCGGCGGGTCGATGGACCCGCAGAAGCGGTTCTCCAGCGAGTAGTCGGTCTGACCGTGGCGGACCATGTACAGCTCCAGCATCGGTGTCCCTCTCTATGCTCCGCGCAGTCCCACGACGCGCGCCACCCGGGTCGGGTCGGGCGGTGGCAGCGCGACGGTGAGCGCCTCGATCTCCGGCAGCGCGTGCCGCACGAGCGCGCTCACGTCGCCCGCCTCGAAGGGCTCGTCGAAGAGCAGCAGCACCATGTAGACCCCCGCGAAGGACTCCGCCGCCGCGAAGGGCGGCTCGGCGCTGCGCAGGAGGTGCAGGTGCCCGCCCTTGCGCAGCGGGTGCTCGCGCGTGGCCTCGATCACCAGCGGGACCACCGCCTCGGCGAGCGCCTGCCACCCGTCGGGCAGCGGGCTCGACGCGCCGTAGTCCTGCCCCGTGGTGTCGAGCACGAACGCGCAGGACGCGCCGCACCAACCCGCGAGCGTGGTCAGCCTCTGATCGAGCTCCTGTCGCTTGTGCGCTGTCACTCGACGATCGTTGCGCCGCGGCTCCGCGCTGGCAAGCGCTTCAGTCGCCCCGCACGATGCGGCCCGCGCCGCGCCCCGCGAGCCACGCGGCGACGCGGTCGGCGATGTCGCCCTGCACCGCGATGGAGGCCTCCTCGCGCTGCGCCGCGGTGCCGAGGCCCTTGCGCAGCTCCCTCGCGAGCGCGTCGAGCGCGTCGGCCTCCGCGCCGTCGGGCCACTGCACCACGGTGACGGTCTTGCCGCCGCGGCCCTTGCGCTCACGCCGCACGACGAGCCTGCGAGCGAGCAGCGCCGCCACCGGATCGACCACCGCCGCCACGGCCTGCGCCGCAGGCGCCTTCGCCTCCCCGGGGGGGAGCGCCTCGCGCATCGCGGCGAGCTTCGCGAAGGGGTTGCTTCCGGGCTTGGAGGGAGGGTCGGCCATCGGTGGTCAGTTGCAGCGGACGCCGTTGAGCACGCGGAAATACGCCACGAAGGCGCTCGTGCCCGTGATGCTGTTCGCGCCGCCGACGGCGAGGCCCTCGTGGCAGCCGGGGCGCCACGCGACGTCGTTCAACACGGCGTTCGACGGCTGGGTGAAGGGCGCGGCGGTCAGCGCGATGGGCACGTCCGTGATCTGATCCCGCACGTAGAGGTCATACCGATACTCGTATGCGCGCCCCGGCCCCCCGAAGGCCAGCGCTCGCGCGCCGTCGGAGGAGAACGCCACGCCGAACGAGTACGGCAGGAACGGTGACCCGAACTCGGCCGTCCAGACGGCGTCCCGGTAGCGATAGAGCCTGTTGGTCGAGCCGATGGTGATCGCGGCGTCGCCCTGCGGCCGGGCCGCGATGTGGAAGGTGTTGCCCGTCTGCGAGCTGGACGCCGCCATGGAGAAGCGCGGCGTCGCCGTGTCGAGCGCCGCCACCGAGAGGATGCCGCCGGTGTTGATGCCGCACACCACCATCAGCGCCGGGTCGCCGAAGCCGTCCCGGACCCACGCCAGGTCGTTGCACCCCGTGTTCATCACGACGCCGTACCCGAACGGGGTCCCGGTGCGATTGCCGCTCGCGTCGTAGCGCCAGAACGTGAGCGAGTTGGTGCCCAGCCCCAGGAGCATCGCCCGCCCGTCCGAACCCCAGCGGATCGCCTGATAGGTCCCGGTCGAAGACGCCTCGGCGGCGCGCTCGGTCAGCGTCGAGCTCGCGTGGTCCCACACGAAGAGGCGACCGCGGGCGGCGGTCCCGGAGCCCGCGTTGCCCAGCAGCAACGCGCGTGCGCCATCGGGCGTGAAGGCCAGACCCCGCCACGAGACGGTCGAGCCCGCGCTCGCGACCTGCGCCACCGACGGCATCGCGGCGTCGTAACGGAACACCGTGTTGCTCGCCGACAGGATCAGCGCGTAGCTCCCGCTCGGGTGCCACGCCACGGCGACCGGCGACACCAGCGCCCCGGGGCGCACCCCCGCGTAGTCGTACACACCGACCGCCGCCGGTCCGACCGGGGCGTCCGCCGTGCCCGCGTCGAAGCCCACGTCGGTCCCGATGTCTCTTCCGACATCGAAGCCCACGTCGAAGCCCACGTCGAAGCCCACGTCGAAGCCCACGTCCGTGCCCGCGTCTCTTCCGACATCGAAGCCCACGTCGAAGCCCACGTCGGTCCCGACGTCCGTCCCCGCGTCGAAGCCTACGTCCGTCCCCGCGTCCGTCCCGACGTCGAAGCCCACGTCCACCGGGGTGTTCCCTCGGTCCACCGGGACGGGCGTGTCGAGGACCTCCGGGTGGTCCTCCGTCGGGGTCGGCTTGATGCAGAACCCGTTGGGGTTGCACGTCGACCCCTCCTCGCAGTCGCGATCTTCGAGGCAGTCGCGCATGCAGCGGTTGAGCTCGCAGCGCGCGTGCTCGCCGCAGTCGGAGTTGAACGAGCACTCGACGTTGGCGCACGACGACGCCAGGAGCCCGATGAGCAGCGTGAGCGCGACGACCTTCATCTGCTCAGCCCGCTACCGGGGAAAGGTCCCGCCTCGCGGGATCGCGGGCATGGTGTCTCGTCCCTCTCGGCCGACCACGCCGGGGTACTCGTCGAAGAGCTGCGCGGTGAGGTCGTCGGCCACGAGCTGCTCTCGCGCCTCGCCCAGCTGCGACGAGGTCTCTCGAAGCCGCGCCGCGAGCACCGAGACGATGTTCCAGAGCATCTTCACGGCGGTGTCGCTGGACTCGCGCAGCACGCGGAAGAAGTCCGCGCGGGCGATCTCCAGCAGCCGCGTGTCGTCCTCGGCCACCACCGTCGCGCTGCGCGGCGCTCGCTCGACGAGGGCCATCTCGCCGAAGTGCTCCCCCGGCCCGAGGCGGGCGATCTCCATCTCGCCCTTCTTCACCACGCACTTCCCCTGCACGATCAGGAACATCGCCTCCCCCGGCTCTCCCTCGCGCACCACCTCGATGCCCGGCTCGATGTCCCGCACCTTCGCCGCGGCCTGCAGCACCAGGATCTCCCTCGGCTCCAGGTGCCGGAAGAACGGCAGCGCCGACAGCGTCGCGTACGAGCGCGTGAGCTCGGCCACCACGCTCTGCCGCGTGTCCTCGTCGGGCAGCGTGACCACGACGGCGGTGATGTTGTCCGCGCCGCCGCGCTCGTTGGCGTAGTCGATGAGCCGCTGCGTCGCGGTCTCCTCGGTGACGCCCTCCAGCAGCGGCCGCAGCGCGTCGTCGGTGTCGAGGTAGCGGTGCAGCCCGTCGCTGCACAGCACGAAGCGGTCGCCCGGCGCCGCCAGGATGTGGAAGGTGTCGACCTCCACGTTCTCGAAGACCCCCACCGCGCGGGTGATGGCGTTCTTGTGCGCGACCTTCGCGAGCGCCTCGTGCGTGAGCTTGCCGCGGCGGCGCAGCTCGTTGACCACCGAGTGGTCCTCCGTGAGCAGCCGCACCTCGGCGCCGCGCACCAGGTACGCGCGCGAGTCGCCCACGTGCGCGAGGAAGCACCGCCGGCCGACCACCAGCATCGCCGTGAGCGTGGTGCCCATGCCCCGCCGCGCGGGGTTGGACTGCGCCGCGGACCACACCTCCCCGTTGGCCGCGCGCACGGCGTTGGCGAGCATCAGCTTCACGTCGTCGGGGCGCACCCCCGGGTCCTGCCGGGCGAGCGCGTCGATCATGCTGCGGCTGCGCTCGACCTCGGCGGCGACGCGCTGCGAGGCCATCGCGGAGGCCACCTCGCCGGCCGCGTGCCCGCCCATGCCGTCGGCCACGATGTACAGCCCGAGGGCCGCGTCGCAGCGGAAGGTGTCCTCGTTGTGTTCGCGTCGTCGACCGACGTCGGAGCGGGCGGAGAGCCGGTGCGGAGCGGTCATGGCGATGACCTCGCGGTATCACGCCGGGCGTGTACGCGTCGAGCCGGCAGGGAGGCAGTGGGGGGCAGGTCGGCGGGAGGCGGGGAAGACCCGCTGGGGAGCCGCCCGCTGCGGCGGTCTTAGAAGAGGTTGCTGAGCTCCGGCGCCGCGAGCTTCTTCTGCTCGGCGATGCGGGCCACCGCGCGGAGGACGCGCAGCTTGTACGGGCCGGAGAGCGACTCGCCCTTGAGGGCCTTGGTGAGGCCGGGCAGGGTCACCGGGCGGCCGGTGCGGGCGCGCTTGGCCTTGGCGGCCTTGGCGGCGTCGTCGTCCTTGCCGCGGGTCTGGCGCTTGGCGAGGCGGATGGCGCGGTCTTCCGGCTGCAGGGTCTCGATCTGCTTGGAAGCGACGAGGATGCGGGCCGGGTCGATCTTGTTTTCGGTGAGATACCCGGCCAGCTTGGACTGCGAACCGGTCAACAACGTTGCGAGCTTGCTCATGGAAACACTCCTCAAAAGGTCGGGCGGGGACGTCTACCTTCGATCCACCGACGGCACACGCCCCCCCCCGGCGCCCGTTCCACTCGGCGGTGGGCGGCGCGAGCCGGCCCCCCCGCGGCGCGCCGTCGACGCCCCCGCGGCCGCCGGCGCGCTGCACCCGGCGCACGCCGCCCTCGCGCTCGACCGGGTCACCGCGCGCTACACCCCCGACGCCCTCGCGGCCCTCACCTCGCGCGAGCTCGCGGGCAGGCGGGTGCGGGTCCTCCTCGCGTCCTCCGTCGCCACCGCGCCGCTGCGGGCCCTCGCGCTGCCGCTGCTCCGCGGCGCCGCCTCGGTCACCGTGAAGCCCTCGCGCCATCAGCCGCGCTTCGTCCAGCTGCTCACCGATGGGGTCGCGACCGATGAGGCCTTCGACCACCTCATCGCGTACGGCTCCGACGAGACCCTCGCGACCCTGCGCGCCTCGCTCCCGCCCGACGTCACCTTCGAGGGCCGCGGCCACGGCTTCGCGCTCTCCATCGTACGCACCACGAACCATCCCCTCGCCGCCGCCCGCGTCGCCGAGGACATCGCCTGGTACGACCAGCGCGGCTGCCTCTCCCCGCAGGCCGTGATCGTCACCGAGGGCGACCCCATGGGCTTCGCGGAGCACCTCGACCGGGCGCTCTCCGAGGTCGCCCGCTGGCTCCCGCCCGGCCGCATGGACGTCGGCCTCGGCGCCGCGGTGATGCAGTGGCGGGGCGTGCACGCCGCGACGGCCCTGCGCTTCTGGCGCGGCGACTCGCACGCGATCGCCCTCCACGACACAGCCTCCATCGGCTCGCCCGGCGCCCGCAACATCACCGTCGCGGGCCTCGACGACGCGGGCTTACACGCCCTGGTAAGACGCCACGCCCGCCACCTCACCGCGCTGGGCGTCGACGGCCCGACCGCGGACCTCCTCGCCATCGAGGGCTTCGCCGGCCGCGCGGTCGCCGCCGGGACCCTCCAGGACCCTGCCCTCGACGGCCCCGAGGACCTCCGCCCGGCGCTCACCGCCTAGGAATTCTCTCCGTCCCGACAACCTCGCGCAGCGCCGCCCCGATGTGCCCTCCGCCGCTCTGGAAGGAGGCCGTATCCCCAATGGTGTTGCTGCTGCTCGCGATCGTCCCGGTCCTGCTCATCCTGGTCTCCGTCGACCGCCAGGACCTCCGCCCCGAACCCCGCTCCGTCGTCTGGCTCACCCTGCTGCTCGGCGCCCTCTCCGCCGCCCCGGTCGCGCTCGTCGAGCTCGGCGCCGACGCCCTCCTCGCCGACCTCCTCCGCGACGTCCGCTGGGGCAACATCCCTCGCACGCTCTTCACCACCCTCCTCGGCGTGGCGCTGCCCGAGGAGCTCGCGAAGTTCTCCGTCCTCTACCTCTACGTCCGCCGCCACCGCGCCTTCGACGAGCCCATGGACGGCCTCGTCTACGGCGCCGCCGCGGCCCTCGGCTTCGCCGGCGTCGAGAACGTCGTCTATGTCCTCGACGGCGGCGCCCGCACGGCCCTGCTGCGCGGGCTCATCTCCGTCCCGGGCCACGCCTTCGACGGCATGCTGATGGGCTCGCTGATCGCCGTCGGGATGGTCCGCCCCCGGTCGCGCGGCCGCTACACCGCGCTCGCCCTGCTGCTGCCGACGATCTGCCACACGCTCTACGACGCGCCGCTGCTCCTCGCGCTCACGCCCCTCACCTCGGGCGAGGCGCCCTCCTGGGCCACGGTCGTCGCGGGCTGCGCGCTCGCCCCCCTCCCCGTCGTCATCACCGCCCTCCAATGGAACCTCCTCCGCGACCTCACCGCCCGCCTCCGCCGCGCTCAGCTCGCCTCGCTCTCCGGGGTCACCGCCGAGCGCCACCTCGTCCCCGTCTTCGGCGGCCTCCTCGACGGCCTCCTTCGCTGGTCCCTCGACGGCGGCCTCCGCGGCCTCTTCAAGCTGGGCGCGCTCTTCTCGGGCCTCTCCGCGCTGCTCTTCGCTCTCCTCTCCGCGGCCGCGCTGCACTGGTCGCCGCAGCTCCACCTCGGGCTGGTCCAGACCCTGGCCGACCCCACGATGCCCGTGGAGCTCACCCGCCTCGGGGTCGACGGGTGCGAGCGGACGCTGGCGTTGTTCCTGGGTGGCAGCGCGGCGGAGGCGGGCGCTCTGGTGGCGGGATTCCTCTACGCCGCGCGAAGGCTGCGCAGGGAGGAGAGCGAGTGATTCAGGGGAAGATGTCGCGCTCGCGGTAGGCCGCCTGGAGGCGCTCCAGCGCGACCGAGTAGGCCGCGAGGCGCAGGTCGACGTCGCGGGCCCGGCTGAAATCCAGCACGTCCTTGTAGGCGCGCTTCATCGCGGTCTCGAGCCGCGCGTCGACCTCCTCGAGGTCCCAGCTCTCCGAGCGCTTGTTCTGTACCCACTCGTAATACGACACGGTCACGCCGCCGGAGTTGGCCAGCACGTCGGGGATGATGGTGATCCCGCGGTCGAGCAGGATCTTCTCCCCCTCCGGCGTCGTCGGCCCGTTGGCGCCCTCGACGATCAGCCGGCAGTCGAGCGCGTTGGCCTCCGACGGGCCGATCTGCCCCTCCAGCGCCGCCGGGATGAAGATGTCGCACTTGGTCGCGAAGAACTCCTCGCGGGTGATCGCCTGCCCCGAGGGGTAGCCCGCCACGCTGCCGTGCGTCTTCACCCACTCCGCCAGCTTGTGTCGATTGAAGCCCTCCGGGGACTTCATATATCCCGAGTGGTCGCCCACCGCGGTGAGCGACGCGCCGTAGCGCCCCAGGATGGCCGAGGCGTGCGACCCGACGTTGCCGTAGCCCTGCACGATGTACGTGCTGCCCTCCAGGTTGAACCGGTGCTCCCGCGCCCACTCGAGGATGCAGTGCACCACCCCCTGGCCGGTGGCCTTCTCTCGGCCGAGCGTGCCGCCGGAGACCACGGGCTTGCCCGTCACCACGCCGCGGTTGGCCTGCTTGTTCACGTGCCCCACGGTGTTCATGTACATGTCCATGATCCACGCCATCATCTGCGACGTGGTGCCGACGTCCGGCGCGGGGATGTCGTAGTCGGGGCCGATGTTGCTGCCCAGCGCGTGGGTGAAGCGCCGGGTGATGCGCTGCAGCTCGCCCGTCGAGTGGCTGCGCGGGTTGAACTTGATACCCCCCTTGGCGCCGCCGTAGGGGAGGCGCATCAGCGCGCACTTCCAGGTCATCATGGAGGCGAGGGCCTTCACGTCATCGAGGGTGACGCTCTCGTGATAACGGATACCGCCCTTGAAGGGGCCGAGGATGTTGCTGTGCTGGATGCGATATCCCTTGAAGAGCTTCACCTCGCCGGTGTCCATGCGCACCGGGAAGTGCACGATCACCTCGTTCTTCGGCTGCGAGAGCATCAGCTCCACCGCCGGGTCGAGCTGGACCACCTTCGAGGCCCTGTTCAGATAGTCCTGGATGACCTTGAAGAACTCGTACTTCTCGTTCGACATCACCGCTCGCTTTCTCCGGCGCCTTCCGCTGATCCTGCGGAGCGCAGCTCGGCAGCCTCAATGGGGCGGCGTTCTCCCATCGCCAATCCCCACCGGTCAAGATGGCGAACCCGCGGGTGTATTCGTCTCCCTGCGTCATATGCGTCAACGCCCGGGCGGCCCCCGTGGCGCGCCGCTTCGGGGTCGTGGTAGGTGACGCGCCATGAGCAGGATCTACCGTTCGTTGCCGCCCGCAGGCACCCCGATGGGCATCGCGTACTCCGGCGGTCTCGACACCCGCTGCGCGGTCGCGTGGATGTCCCGTCACGGCATGAAGGTGCACGCCTACACCGCCGACCTCGCGCAGCCCGACGAGGCCAACCCCGCGGACATCCCCCCGACGGCCATCACCCACGGCGCCGTCGCCGGACGCCTGGTGGACTGCCGCGAGGCGATGGTGCGCGAGGGCCTCACGGCCATCCAGTGCGGCGCCTTCCACCTGTCCTCGGGGGGGAGGAAGTACTTCAACACCACGCCGCTCGGCCGCGCGGTCACCACGCTCGCCATCGTGCGCGCCATGAAGGAAGACGGCGTCAACGTCTTCGGTGACGGCTCTACGCACAAGGGCAACGACATCCAGCGCTTCTACCGCTACGGCATCCTCGCCAACCCGGAGCTGCGCATCTACAAGCCCTGGCTCGACCCGAAGTTCGTGGGCGAGCTCGGCGGCCGCAAGGAGATGTCCGAATACCTCCTGGCGCACGGCCTGCCCTATCGCATGGGGACCGAGAAGGCCTACAGCACCGACGCCAACGTCCTCGGCGCCACCCACGAGGCCAAGGACCTGGAGTTTCTCGACAAGAACATGCGCATCGTCCAGCCCATCATGGGCGTGGCGTTCTGGCGCGCGGACGTCGAGATCGCCCCCGAGACGGTGACCGTAGGCTTCGAGAAGGGCCTGCCGGTGAGCCTCAACGGCGATCGCTTCTCTTCGCAGTTCGACCTCTTCCTGGAGTGCAACCGCGTCGGCGGACGGCACGGCCTCGGGATGAGCGACCAGATCGAGAACCGGGTCATCGAGGCCAAGAGCCGCGGCATCTACGAGGCCCCCGGCATGGCGCTGCTGCACCTCGCGTATGAGCGCCTGCTCTCGGCGATCCACAACGAGAACACCCTCGACCTCTACGCCACGCTGGGCCGCCGGCTCGGGCGCCTGCTGTACGAGGGCAAGTGGTACGACCCGGAGGCCAACCTGCTGAAGGACGCCCTCACCCGCTGGATCGCCCCCTCGGTGACCGGCGAGGTGACCGTGGAGCTGCGCCGCGGCGAGGACTACACCCTCCTCTCGACGCGCGCGGAGTACATGGCCTACGCGCCGGAGAAGCTCTCCATGGAGCGCGTCGAGGCCCCGGCCTTCACCCCGGAAGACCGCATCGGCGCCCTCGAGCTGCAGAACCTCTCGGTGACCGACAACCGCGCGATGCTCATCCACCACCTGCGGAGCCTGCACGGGCTCGGCGGCGGTGAGACCCCCGTCATCGGACAGCTCCTCGCGGGAGAGGTGTCCGAAGACGAGTGAGCGCCCCCTCTCCTCAATGGATGATCGGGTTTCCCCGCATCATCAGCCCCTGACCGGCGGAGAGCAGCTCGTTGCTCCCGCTGGTGGTCCAGTACATCAGGTAGCGCGAGGCGCCGGCCATCGTGGCGGGCGTGTCCGTGAGGTTGTCCACGCCGCCCCAGAGCGAGCAGTCCGTCTGCGCCGCCGTGGTGCAGCCGGGATTACGCTCCATGGTATGCCAGAGCCCCAGGTAGTGGCCGCACTCGTGCGCGAGCACCTGCGCCAGCAGGTCGGTGCGACCGAAGGTGTTGTCCCAGCTGGCCACCACCCCGGAGGAGACGGTGCCGAAGATCCCCGGCGGGCCGTTGATTCCCCCGGCGATGCCGATGGCGTTCTCCAGGCCCGCGGTGGAGGAGATCCCCCGCACCAGGAAGATGGGCAGCACGTCGCCGGTCATCCCGGCGCTGCGCTGGAAGAGGGCGCGCAGCTCCTCCTGGCTGTCGATGATGGCGAAGCGCGCGGCGTCCGCGGCGTTGAGGTCGGCGTAGCCCTCGACGACGAGGTTGACCCCGACGCCGGCGTAGATCGCGCGCATCCGGGCGAGCGCTCCCTGCAGCCGGGCGTTGGTCGAAGCCGAGCCCGCGGTGAGCCCCGCGATGCCGCCGACGATCACCCGGAGCCGCAGGGTCCAGCCGCTGGCGGCGACGCCCCCGGGGGCGCGCTTGACCCGCACCAGCGCGCGCATCCGGCGGGTGGCGACGGGCGTCCCGCTGCGGTCGTTGAGCAGCGCGTGCGACGAGCGAAACACCCCCGGGACCATCGGCTCCATGGTGCGCCCCGGGAAGGTCGCCGCGTTGATCTGCAGCCGCGACGGGAGCGTGCGCACCTGCTGCTCCCGCAGGCTGCTCCAGGTGCGCAGGTCGACCAGGGTGCGGCTGTCGGGAGCGGTCACGCCGGTGACGCTGGCGAGCAGGTCGGGGCCCGCGAGGTCCTGCGTCACCCAGGTGAGCGACACGGTGTCCGGCGGCGCGATGACCGGCAGCGGCATGGTGCTGCGGTCGACGCCCGCGAGGCCCTCGAAGAGCACGTAGTCCTCGACGGTGACGCCGGTGATGGGGTTGGCGCGGCACACCTGCACGCTGCGCGCGCCGACCGCCTGCGCCCCGCAGTGCCAGCCCGCGGCGCACACGCTGTCGTCGGCGCAGGCGTTGTGGCAGAGCCCGTCCAGGCAGAAGCCCGAGAAGCACTCCGTGTCCCGCGTGCACGCCCCGGAGGGGTCGACCTCGGCGCCCGCCACCTGGCCGCACACCAGCCGACCGCCGCCGGGTGATCGGTCGAGCACGCACGCGAGCTGGCTGTTGACCGCGAGGCAGGCCTCGTCGTCGACGCAGGGCTGGGCGCAGCCCGCGACGACGCCGGGGGTCTGCGCGCACACGCCCGAGGCGCACTGCTGGTCGCGCGAGCACGCCTCACCGAGCCCGAGGTTCGTCGGCTCGATCGGGGGGACGTCGATGATCGCCACCGGGACGTCCACCGCCGCGGGCGGCACGTCCACCGTCACCGGCGGCACGTCCACGGCGGCCATCGGGACGTCCGTCGGGGCCGTGGCGTTGTGGGTCACCGACGCGCCGCAGCCGAGGCCGGCGAGCGAGAGAAGCAGGCAGAGGGGTGGCCGCATGGAGGTCTGGAGGTTCAGGGGTGCGCGGCGATGAACTCGGCTGAGGCCATGATTGGAGCAGCGATCGCGCGCGACGGGGGCGGAGTATACTCGCGCCGTGATCCGCACGGTGAGCGGTGCAGGCGCGCGCATGACGGAGCCACCGGCGCTGCGCGTGGGCGAGAGCCTGGGGGTGGGCGCGCTGGCCGAGACCTTCCTGGCGCACGACGCGGACGGCGTGACGCGGGTGCTCAAGCGCATGCACCGGCACTGCGCCTACGACCCGGCGCTGGTGACGATGTTCGAGCACGAGGGGCGGCTGCTGGGGCGCCTCGATCACCCGGCGATTCCAGCGCTCCGGGCGCTGTACCGGGACGCCGCCGGGCTGCCGCACCTCGTGATCGACCGCGTGGAGGGCCGAGGGCTCGACGCGGTGCTGGCCGCGGGCCGGGTGGCGCAGCCGGCGGCGGTGGCGTGGATCGCGGCGCTGCTCGACGCGCTCGACCACGTGCACACGCGCGCCGACGAGGAGGGCGTCGGCCTCGGGGCGGTGCACCGCGACGTGGCGCCGGGCAACGTGATCGTGCGCGACGACGGAGGCGTCTCGCTGGTGGACTTCGGCATCGCGACGAGCCGCTGGCGCGAGGACCCGGAGCGCGGCGTGCTCAAGGGGACGCGCGGATACATGGCCCCGGAGGTGGTGACCGGAGAGGGGATCATCGACGGGCGGAGCGACGTGTTCGCGGCGGCGGTGCTGCTCTATGAGCTGCTCACCGGGCGGCGGCTCTACGGGGGCGGGGCGATGGAGGCGATGCTGGCGATCGCCGAGGGTCCGGTGCCGTCGGCGCGGGAGGTCGAGGCCTCGGTCCCGGCGTGGCTCGACGAGCTCATCGAGCGCTGCCTGGCGAAGAGCCCGGAGGCGCGGCCCACGGCGCGCGAGGCGAGGGCGATGCTGCTGGCCAGGTGAAGTCTCAGCCGGGCGCGACCGTGGCGATCATCCGGCTGAACCCGAGCGCCACCACGCGACCGTCGTCGAGGGCGACGAGGGCGCCGTAGCGGCATTTCTCGATCAGCAGCCCCTCGGCCTCGTCGCCCGTCTCGGTGGTGAAGCGCGCCCTCCGCCCCGCGGGCATCGCCGCGAAGCGCCGCACGTCGCCCGCCATGCGCCGCCGCAGCGGCGACAGCTCGACGTCGTCGAGGGCCACCACCCGCGAGCGCGCCACCCGGCGCACCACGCCCGCGGACACCATCACGTCCACCGTCGCCGCGTCGGCGTGCAGCACCACGCCCTCGTGGGGCGCGGCGCGCACGAAGCGGCCGATCATCGCGGCGTCGACGTCGTCGGCGTAGGCCCCGCCCAGGCCGCGGCGCGCCTGCTCGAGGTGCGGCGCCGTGGAGCGCGGTGCTCCACCGGTCAGCGCCGCGAAGAGCGGGAGCGCGCGTCGTCCGTTGCCCTGCACCCGGTCACCCCATCCATCGCGCGTGGATCGTCACACCGCACATATACCGCACCGCCGCCCCGCCGCGAGGGCTGTGGTAGGTTGGGCACACATGGCGAAGAGCGAAGCTTCGGGCTCGAAGGGCGCGCGCAATCCGGGTGGGAGCGCGCAGGTCGATGTGGCTGATCCGGCGCTGATGGTGGCGCTGTGCGGTCCACGCAACGAGCACCTTCGGGTGCTGGAGGTGGAGACCGGGGTCAGCATCGGTCAGCGCGGACACCAGGTGCACATCCAGGGCACCTCGGCGGAGGAGGTGGCCTTCGCCGAGCGCGTGGTGGCGGAGCTGTGCGAGTCGATCCGCGACGGCAACGAGATCAACGGCAACGACGTGGCGCGCGCCGTGCGGCTGCTCAAGGAGCACCCGGAGCTGAAGCTGCGGGACGTGTTCCAGGACGTGGTGCTGGTGAGCGCGCGGCACCGCATCATCGCCCCGAAGGGGCTCGCGCAGAAGCGCTACATCGAGGCCCTGCGCTCGCACGACATCGTGTTCGGCATCGGCCCCGCGGGCACGGGCAAGACCTACCTCGCGATGGCGATGGCGGTCGCGGCGCTGATGCAGAAGAAGGTCAAGCGCATCATCCTGACGAGGCCCGCGGTGGAGGCCGGCGAGAAGCTGGGCTTCCTGCCGGGCGACCTCGCGGAGAAGGTCAACCCCTACCTGCGCCCGCTCTACGACGCGATGCACGACATGATGGACCTCGACAAGGCCCAGGCGCTCATCCAGCGCGGGCAGATCGAGGTCGCGCCGCTGGCCTTCATGCGCGGCCGTACCCTCAACGAGGCCTTCGTGATCCTCGACGAGGCGCAGAACACCACGTCCGAGCAGATGAAGATGTTCCTCACGCGCCTCGGCTACGACTCGAAGGCGGTGATCACCGGCGACGTCACTCAGGTCGACCTCCCAGAGGGGCGCAAGTCGGGCCTCTCCGACGCGACCAACCTGCTCACGGGCACCGAGGGCATCGCGTTCTGCACCTTCACCGACGTCGACGTGGTGAGGCACCCGCTGGTGGCTCGCATCGTCCGCGCCTACGAGGCGAGGGACAACGCCCTCAGCCGCGGCCGCGCCATGCGCGAAGAGAACCGCGCGGCGGCCCGAGAGACCGAGTAGGCCACGCCCAGCGCACACCGGCCCTGCCACGGTGTGGCGAATGTACTCGCCCTGATCTCCATCGAGGGCGCGTCCTCCATCGAAGAACGCTGAAGCACCATCGAGGGTTCACCCTCGGGGGTCCGCGTCTTGCTCGACTGATGACCACTTCCTCCTGATGGGGAGTGAGGAGGGTCGAGGGGGCGCTCACGGCGAGTCCGGGCGTTCCTGCTCGAGGGAGAGCGCCGTGGGGCGCGAGCGCCCGGCGCAGACATCACACGGAGGCTTCGAGAAGATCATGCGACTTCCACTCATCGCATTGGTGGTATCCGTGCTGGCGACCGCGTGCTCCGACGAGACCACTCCGTCGCTGCGGCGAACCGCAGGCCAGAGCGGGATGCTCGGCAGCGGCACGGTGACGAACTTCGCGACGGTCACCGCCACCGGGACGCTCACCGAGATCGGCGCGGTGCTCCCGATGGAGAGCGTGCGCACCGCCAGCGGCCCGGCGGCCGTCTTCCTCGACCTGCCGGCGCAGGCCGGGGCCTTCCGTCACATCAGCTTCTACTTCGAGCCCGAGGGGCACCCGCCGGCCCCGTATCAGGTGCCGCACTTCGATCTTCACTTCAACCTGATCACCAACACCGAGCGCCTGACCATCGACTGCGCCAACGAGCCCATGCCCGCCGCGGAGCGCATCCCGACGCCGTACATCATCCCCGGCACGGGCCCTGGCCCCGACGGGACCTGTGAGCCCGCCATGGGCGTGCACGCCATCGACCCGACCTCACCTGAGCTCTCGATGACCAACCCGCAGCCCTTCACGCGCACGCTGATCCTCGGCTATCACTCCGGCGCGCTGGCCTTCGTCGAGCCGATGGTGACGAGGACCTTCCTCGAGGGCCACAACGACTTCTCCTTCGCCATCCCGCGCCCCAGCGTGGTGGGGCGCGAGGTGAACTGGCCCTCCAAGTTCGAAGGGACCTACGACTCCGCCACGGACTCGTATCGGCTGGTCCTGTCGGGCTTCACCACGCTGCACTGAAGGGGGGACGACGCCCCGGTCAGTTGTCGCCCATCTCTCCGAGGATGATCTGCACGCTCGTCGACGAGGGGCTGCCCGGCGGGACCATGCGCAGGTACTCGATGTAGAGCCGCCGCGCCTCGGCGGGGTTGCTCGACCGCTCCAGGTCGGCGAGCTGCCGCGTGCCCTGCACGAACCAGCTCGGCGTCGGGTTGAGCCCCGCGCCCAGCGAGCGCACCTGCAGCAGCGCCGCCTTGGCCTCGCCCTCGCGCCCCGCGTCGCCGAGCAGCCGGCCCAGGTTGTAGAACCAGTCGCCGTGCCGCGGGTCGTGCGAGATGGCGATCTGGTACAGCCGGATCGCGTCGTCGCGACGGCCGAGCGCGTCGTCGATGTCCGCCCAGGTCGCGTAGGCGTCCCAGAAGGTCTGGTCGAGCTGCGTCGCGCGGTTGATGTCCACCAGCGCCTGCGCCGCGGCGCCCTGGCGCACCCTGATCTCCGCGCGCACCCAGTACCCGCGCGGAAACGCCGGGTCGAGCTGGATGGACTCCTCCGCGAGCTGCAGCGCCCGCACGATGTCCCCGGAGCGCCGGTGCGCCTCCGCCGCGAAGGCCTTGAACTCCGCCCGCTGCGGGTTGAGCTCGATCGCGCGGTCGAGGTAGTGCACCGAGTCGACGTAGTTGCCCGCGCCCAGGCGAGCGCGGCCCATCAGGTACTGCGCCTCGGCGTTGGTCGGCTGGTTCACCACCACCGAGCGGAGCATCTGGTCAGCGTCGCCGAAGTTGCCCAGCGCGACCAGCGTGGCCGCCACCCGGTTGATGAGCTCCGGGTTGGTGGGGTCGCGCGCCAGGGCCTCGCGGAAGGTCGCGAGCGCCTCCGGGAGCTCGCCGCGCGCCTCCGCGAGGCGGCCGCGGGCGAGGGCGAGGCCGGGGTAGTCGGGGTCGATGCGCGCCACCGTGTCGAGGCGCCGCGTGGCGTCGTCGAGGCGCTGCATCCTGCGGTACACGTCGCCCAGGGCGAAGTGGGCGCGCACGTCCTCGGGGTCGCGCTGCAGGGCGACGCGCAGCTCCTCCTCGGCGCCGTTGACGTCGCCGCGGGCGAGGCGGCCGTGCGCGAGCGCGCGGTGGATGGCGGCGTTGTCCGGCACCCGAGCGCGGGCCTCGACGAGCACCTGGTCGGCGGCGTCGTTGCGCTGCATCGCGATGAGCAGCTCGGAGAGCGAGACGTACGCGTCCAGGTTGTCCGGCTGCAGCCGGATGGCCTCACGGAAGGACTGCTGCGCCAGCGAGCGCTGGTCGCTGGTGGCCGCGAGCGCGCGGCCGAGCCAGTAGTGCAGCCGGCCGTCGTTGGGGTGCTCCTGCACCGCGGGCTCGAGCGCGGCCTTGGCCTCCGCGGGCTGGTTGAGCGACAGCGTCGACTGCGCGATGCCGATGATGGCGTCGAGGTTCTGCGGGTCGGCGCTGTGGGCGTTGCGGAAGCGCGCCTGCGCGTCGGTGAAGTTGCCCTGGCGGTACAGGATCGACCCGATGCCCACCAGCGCCGTCGCGCTGCGCGGCTCGAGCTCGAGCGCCCGCTGGAAGCGCGTCTGCGCCACGGTCACCCGATCGCGCGCCATCTCGATCTGCCCGGCCACCACGCACGCGTCGGCGCGCTCCGTCGGCGAGGCGTAGCTCACCGCGGAGCCGCGGGCGGTCGTGCCCACGAGGTCTTGCAGCAGCGAGAGCGCGCGGGCCTGGGCCTCCTCGCGCTGCCCGAGGATGCGCGCCAGCATCACGCGCGCCCCGGGGTGCTGCGCCTCGTGCTGCAGCGTCTCCTCGGCCATGCGCCGCGCCGCCGGGACATCTCCGGTCGCGTAGTACGCCTGGGCCAGCAGGTAGCGAGAGCGCGAGGTGGGGTGCCGCTGACGGCCCGCGGTGGCGTAGCGAAGCCACTGGGCGTTGTCGTTGAGCGCCGCGGCGGCCATCGTCGCGAGGTCGCGCCCGTTGGGGTCGTTGCGCGCGAGCCTCAGGGCCTCGCGGGGGTTCCCCCGGGCCAGCGCGTCGGACGCCTTCGCCAGCGCCAGGAACTGCATCCCCGGCGGCGCCTCCACCAGCTCCGCGAGCAGCGTGCGCGCGCGTCCGGTGCGCGACGGATCGGCCCCGAAGCGCAGCACCACCAGGTTGTTCGCGTAGACGATGTACGCCTTGAGCTCGCGCTCCTTGGGCACGCGGCCGAGCGCCTGCTCGACGCGCCGCAGCCCCGCGATGGCGCGGTCGTAGGTGTCGTGCTCGATGAGCCGGTCGACGTACTGGATCACCCGCGTCGCCGCGGCGTGCCGCTCGGGCCCGTGCAGCTGCTCGTCGAACCAGTTCTTGCCGAACGCCCCGTACTCCGTGGTCGCGAGCGCGGCGCCGCCCAGCACGCCGACGCCCAGCACGCCGAGGGCCCCGTAGAGCGCGTACTGCATCCACGGCCGCCTCGGCCCCTCGCTCACGGCGACCTTGCGGGTCTCCTTCTTCGCCGGGGTCTTCTTCGCGGTCGGGGGAGGCATCGGGGCCTCCGCGACGGGGCTGCCGTACGGCCGGCCCGCGGCCCCGGGGAGGGCGTCGAACTCCTGGCCGATGTCCATCCCGCGGCTCTGCGGAGGGAAGGGATTACCCTGGTAGGTATTTCCCACCGCGGGCGTCGGCGGGATCGGCTGGCCGATGACGTCGCCCAGGTCGAGCTCGCCGTAGTTCACGCCGCCGTGAGCGGTGGCGCGCTCCCCGCGGTCGACCATCGGCACCGCGTACTCCTCGCGCACGGAGTGCTGCGACGGGGCCCGCACGGAGGGGAGCGCCGCGTCTCCGGCGAGCGACGGGAGGTCGTCGGACTCGGTCATGGTGAACGCGCGGCGCTCGACGTTGACGCGCCCGAGCACCACCTGGCGCGGGTTGTTCATGGGCAGCTCGGGCTCGAGCCCGGGCAGCTCGGCCGCGCCCATCGGCAGGCCCGCGGCGTTCATCGGCAGGTTGGCCGCGCCCATCGGCAGGCCCGCGGCGTTCATCGGGAGCCCGGCGGCGTTCATCGGGAGACCCGCGGGGTTCATCGGGAGACCCGCGGGGTTCATCGGGAGACCCGCGGGGTTCATCGGGAGCCCGGCGGCGTTCATCGGGAGCCCGGCGGCGTTCATCGGGAGCCCGGCGGCGTTCATCGGCAGGCCCGCAGCGATCTGCGGGAGACCTGCAGAGACCACCGGGAGACCGGCAGAGACCGCCGGGAGACCGGCATGACCGTGGTGGAGCGCAGGCAGACCTGCGACCGGGACCGGCAGGGCCGCGGAGATGCCGGGCAGACCGACCTCCTCGGGGGGGATGGGGCGCGGCGACGGTCGGCCGGTCACGGCCTGCATCTCGGGCCGCAGCTCGGGGAGCATCGTCAGGGTGGATTTGACGTTGGATCCGGTCGGCGGAGGGGCGGCCGGGAGGCCCGCCGAGGCGGCCTGGGCCGCGCGTCGACGCGCCTCGGGCTCGGCCGGAGCGGGCAGGCCGACCTCGTGCGCGGGCATCGGGAGGTCGACGGAGAGTTCCCAGCTCGAGTCGTTGGTGCCGGGCGTGAGGTCGGGCGGCGGCGCGGGCGTACGGCCGATGAGCTCCGCGGCGAGGTCGGCGGGGACCTGCGGGCGCGAGGTGGGCGCTCGCCCCGGCACCGGAGGGGGCCCTCCCAGCATCGTCGCCCCGGGCATCGGGATCGGCGGCGGGGCCTTCCCCCCGGCCGAGTGCGGCGCGAAGGGCATCGGGAGCGGAACGGACCTCCCCGTGTCAGAGCTGGGCGGAGCACCCGCGAAGCCGATGGTCTCCGGGCGCTTGACCACGAAGGTGGTCTGGCACTTCGGACACCGCATGGTCATCCCGTTGCGAGGCACGCGACGCTCGTCGAGCTCGAAGGGGTTCTGGCAGCCTGGGCATCGGACCTCGAACATCGCTCACCATCCACCGCCCGTCATCGCGGGCTCTCGTTGCGGGACCGGGGTGCGCCGACTAACGCATCACCCGGTTGCGCCCTCCCTGCTTCGCCCGATACAGCGCCTCATCCGCGCGCTGGAACAACTTCTCTGCATCATCGGCGTCCCC
Organism: uncultured Myxococcaceae bacterium; assembly: GCA_966211675.1. GTDB lineage: Bacteria > Myxococcota_A > Polyangia > Polyangiales > SCUS01. The sequence continues at coordinate 27,445 of CBIHPK010000009.1, read as the reverse complement.
CGGGAACGCCGCCACGCCGATGGAGATCCCCGGCCGCAGCGTGACGCCCTCGCGGGCGTACGTGTGGGCGTTGACCGCCGCGTGGATCTCCTCCGCCACCGCGAAGCCCCGCTCCAGGTCATGGTCGGGCAGCAGCGCGCAGAACTCGTCGCCCCCGAAGCGCGACCCGATGCCCCGCTCGCCGAGCACCTCGCCGATGACCCGCCCCGTCTCGCCGATGGTGTACGCCCCGAAGAGGTGGCCGTGCCGGTCGTTGATGGCCTTGATGCCATCCATGTCCATCACCAGCAGCGTGACGCTCTTGCCCTGCGCGGTCGCCGCGGCGAGGCAGCGGGACAGCTCCATGTCGAAGCGCCGCCGCACGAAGAGCCCGGAGAGGTCGTCGATGTGCAGCAGCCGCTCGAGGTGCGCGTCGTAGGCCTGGTCGAGCGGGTCTTGCATCTCGAAGCGCAGCACCGTTCGCCCCAGGGTGATGCGGTCGCCGTGCGCCAGCGGGCTGTCCGAGCAGCGGGTGCCGTTGACCTGCGAGCCGTTGGTGCTCCCCAGGTCGACGAGCACCCACGCGTCGCCGCGGTCTTCGATGCGCGCGTGCCGCCAGGACACCCCGGCGTCCGGGAGCACCACCTCGCAGGTGGGGTCGCGCCCGAGCGTCGCGTTGCCCGAGAGCCTCGCCCGCGCGCCCACCGCCCCGCCGGACATCACCACCACCGACGGCCTCCGGGCGTCCTTGATGGCGTGGTGCAGCTCGTCCCGGAGCGAGCGCCCGTCCTCCAGGGGGATGGTGCGCAGCGACTCGGGCGTCGCGCCGGCCACGCGATCGACCACCGTGTCGCGCGGCGAAGAAGCATTTCGGGTGGGGGCACCGGGGCTACGGCGCTCGTCGGGCATCGTCACCTCCCCGGACCGTACCACCCCTCCCCCGAGGGCTGCATCTCCCATCTCACGATCGGCTATCGTGGTGACCATCGATGACCACGACGATCCACGTGCGCTCGGCGGCCGGCGTCCGTAACACCGACCTCTCCGAGGTACCCGCCCTCCTGGAGAACGAGGAGACCTTCTGGATCGACACCACCAGCATCGACGAGCCCCTGCGCGCGATGATGACGGACGTGCTGAAGCTGCACCCGCTCGCGGTGGAGGACATCCTCCTCGACCGCCCGGGGCCCAAGGTGGAGGACTACGGCGACTACCTCTACCTGGTCATCCACGGGGTGGAGTGCCCCGAGGCGGACATCGAGAAGATGACCACCGTGGAGCTCGACGTGGTGATCTCGCAGCGCTGGCTGCTCACGCACCACCGGGGTCAGCTCAAGGCCCCCGCGGAGGTGGCCGAGGAGTTCGCCCGCAACCACAAGGTGATGGAGCGCGGCCCGGCCTTCGTCGCGCACGCCGTGATCGACCGGATGGTGGACCTCTACCTCCCGGTGACCGAGGCCTTCGACGAGGAGATCGACGCGCTCGAGACCGACGTGGTCGAGCGCACGTCGAGCGACATCGTGCCGCGCATCTTCCGGCTGAAGCGCGCGCTGCAGCGGCTGCGGCGCTCGGCGATGCACCAGCGCGAGGTGCTCCAGCGGCTGTCGCGCGGGGAGTTCGAGCAGATCCCCGAGCGGGCGCTGCCCTTCTACCGGGACATCCACGACCACTTCGTGCGGGTGGTCGACCTCGCGGAGGGCAACCGCGAGCTGCTCTCCGCGGCCCTCGACGCGTACCTGTCGCAGACGTCCAACCGGATGAACGAGGTGATGAAGACCCTCGCCCTGGTGTCGACGATCATGCTGCCGCTCACGTTCATCGCCGGGGTCTACGGGATGAACTTCGACCACATGCCCGAGCTCCACTGGCGCTACGGCTACCCCTTCGCGCTCGGGCTGATGGTGGTGGTGGGCAGCGGGATGGGGCTGTGGTTCCGCTACAAGAAGTGGCTCTGAAGGGGGTATAGGTCTCCGCGCGGATGAGCGAGAGCGACCGGACGATGACGGTGCCCCTCCGGCGCGCGGAGCCGCCGCCCACGCGCTACGTGGAGGTGGTCTCCCCGGGGGTGCCGTCGCCCTTCCGGGCGCGCGAGGGCGTGGTGCGCGTGGGGCGCGACGTCGGCAACGAGATCGTCATCCAGGACCCCTTCGTCTCGCGGGTGCACATCGAGATCCGCATCTACCCCCACGGCGTGGAGGTGGTCGACCTCGACACCAAGAACGGCACCCACTACCAGGGCGCCCGCATCCGCGAGCTCAAGGTCAACGGCGAGGTCACCCTGATGCTCGGCAAGCAGGTGACGATCAGCGTCCGCGTGGGCGACGACGCGCCCTTCTCGGACGTCACCTCGCCCGCGATCATCGCCCCGCCGCCGACGATCATCCCTCCGGTCGCGAGGGCGGCCGCGCGGGGCGAGCGCACCGAGCTCATCGGCGACTCGCCCGCGATGCAGCGGCTGCGGAGCGGCATCGCGAAGATGGCCCCGTCGCCGCTGACGGTGCTCATCGAGGGCGAGACCGGCACCGGCAAGGAGGTCATCGCCCGGGCGCTGCACCAGCAGTCCCCGCGCGCGGGTCGGCCGCTGGTGGTCTTCGACTGCGCGGCGGTCTCGCCCAACCTCATCGCCTCCGAGCTCTTCGGCCACGTGAAGGGCGCCTTCACCGGCGCGGTCGGGTCCGCCGAGGGGGCCTTCCGACGCGCCGACGGCGGAACGCTCTTCCTCGACGAGATCGGCGAGCTCCCGCTCGACCTGCAGCCCGCCCTGCTCCGAGCGCTCGAGGCGCGGCAGGTGAAGCCCGTCGGGGGCGACGCCTACCGGGCGGTGGACGTGCGCGTGGTGGCGGCGACCAACCGCGCCCTCGAGGCGGAGGTGCAGGCCGGCCGCTTCCGGCAGGACCTCCTCTTCCGGCTCGCGGTGGGGCGCATCAAGGTCCCGCCGCTGCGCTCGCGCATCGAGGACATCCCCGCGCTCGCCCAGCACTTCGCCCGCGCGGTGGGCGGCGCCTCGCTCTCCCCATCGGTGCTCGCCTCGCTCGCGACGCGCCCGTGGCGGGGCAACGTGCGCGAGCTGCGCAACGTCATCGAGCGCGCGGTGATGCTCAACCCCACCCCCGGCTCGGTGGTGACCAGCCTCGACGACGACGACGACCACGACCTCGTGATGCCCGACACCCTGCGCGCCAGCCTCGGGGCGCCGGGCGCCACGCTGGAGGCCGAGGTGCCCTTCCAGGACGCCAAGCAGGCCGCGGTGGAGCGCTTCGAGCGCGACTACCTGCTCAAGCTCTTCGAGCGCTCGGGCTACAACCTCTCCGAGGCGGCGCGGCGCTCGGGCGTCGACCGGCGCTACCTGCGCGAGCTCTTCAAGAAGCACAACCTCGATCCGACCACGCTGCGCGCCCAGCGTCGCCCTTGAGCGCGACGATGCGCAGCGGCAGCGTGGCGTCGGCGGACACCACCCCCGCGCTCAGCCAGGAGGGCGGCGTGGCGAGCGCCTCGCGCAGCACCGCGCGCACCGCGGGCAGGTCGTTGGCCCAGGCGATCACCGGCCCGTCTCCCCACGCGGCCAGCACATAGCCGTCGTTGGCCGGGCCGTGGCCCCCGGTGGCCCCGCGCACCTGCCGCGTGCTCACCTGCAGCGCCCACAGCACGCGCTCCTCGCCGGGGACCTTCCACGACGACCAGATCGCGCGCGATGAGCCGCCGCGCACGCCGATGCCCTGCACCTGGCGGGCGACGCCCCGGTGCGCGAGGTCGGGGAGCACCGCGGTGTAGAAGCGCTCGCGCAGCAGCGGTCGCTGCGACGCCAGCGCGGCGGCCCGGGGATGGAGGCCCGCCGGACCCTCGATCCAGCGGTACCGGGGAGCGGACGGGAGAGGCTTCGTCGCGGTGTTCATCACCACCGAACGGTAAGGGCATCGCGGCCGCGGGCGCCACGTCACCACGGACATAGCCTGTCACGACTGGTGTCATTGCCTGTCACGTCAAGCCCCGGGGCCCTCATTGGGCACATTCGGCCATGGCCGATGAGGGTGCGGGACAGGTTCGTGTGATGTCTCTTGGCGCGATGCGACGGCCGGTGATACGGTCGGGTGGATCGTGGTGCGCTTGTCATCGACTGATGCTCGAGTTCGCTTCGCAGAGGCGTACGCGGTCGTCGGTCATCGAGGGGCGATGACCACGAAGGTCGCCAGGTGGACTTCCAGGTCCCGGGAATGGTCCCGAACACGCGGGTGTTCCTTGCGGCGAAACCTGAGCGCGGGCGCATGGTGCGCACCGGCTCCACTTCACTCGAAGGCTCGGAACGTGGACCGGGATCACTCCCGGCGTCCCTCGGGCTGCGGCATCGCCGCGGGAGGTAAAGGCGCACAATGGGCAATCATCAATCTCGTCTCTCCAATGTAGGTTCAGTGCCCAAGGTCGGCGGGTAAGCTCCCGCCCCCGCCGCGGTGACGCGGTGGGCGTTGGTACCTCCGCAGGGGACGCTTCCAAGGCTTCGGCCGCGGAAACGTCCCCTGTGTCTATTTTGGGGCTTCGGGGTGTGGAATAGCCCCCGTGGTCCCAATGGTTGCGCATCGGTCGACGATCGGTTACTCCCTGCGATCGAAGCACCCCCAGATGCGCCCACTCCTCCTCGCACTCTGCGCCGCCTTCGCCGTGATCTTCACGGGGGGTCTGGCGTCTGCGCAGCAGGTGCAGGCCCGGTGCTACGGCGTCCTCGCGAGCCACCTCCCGGTGGCCAACGACCAGGTGAGCTCGCCCGTGAAGACCGGCAAGCAGCTGGTCGCCGCCCTCCCCGCGCTCCCCTCGCACTCGCAGGCCCCGACGCTCTGCAGCGATCCCACGCAGCCCGGCTGTCAGGTCGATCGACCCGACGCCCCCCGATCACACGGCGGCAGCTGGGACATGCACCACGAGCCCATCGAGATCATCAGCCACACCCTCGAAGTCCCCCCGCAGGCGGTCGACGTGTTCGACCCGGCGGCGCAGTTCCATGGCGGTCCGCGCGCAGGTCAGGCGCGGTCTCCGTGGCGCCCGCCCAGCGCCTGAGCGCAGTCGATCCCTCGCAACGGACGCGCGCGACCTCTTACCCCGAGGTCGGCGATCGTCCGCGAGGCGTCGGCTGCGAGGGCGGGCGTCGCGATGCACCGGCCGTCTCGCCGGTGGGCATCGCTCGCGCCGCGCCATGGAACTCCCGCCACTGACGCCAGAGAACGTGCCCGGTGCGTCGTCGTGGAGGGAGCGGGGAGAGCCCGCGCACCGGGCACATGAGTGTCTTCTTCAGCACAGGCTCCGCGCGAGGACGGTCAGCGTCGCGCGTCGCCTCCTTCGGTTACTGACCATGGAACAGAGGATCTTGTGAGCAAGGGAGCATCTGCCATCTCCATCATCATGGCGCTGGTGCTCGGGTTCGTGGTGGGCAACATCACGGGCTCGAAGGCACCTGCAGAGCCCGGCGGCGAAGTCGCCGCCGAGGCCACCGCCAACAACGCCAACGGACCCAACATGGTCGACGCCGAGCGGATCCCCGTCGGCAACTCGCCGTCGCTGGGCCCCGCCAACGCGCTCGTCACCATCGTGGAGTTCTCGGACTTCCAGTGCCCGTTCTGCACGCGGGTGGAGGACACCCTCCGCCAGATCCGCCAGCAGTACGGCAACGACGTTCGCATCGTGTGGAAGAACGCGCCGCTGCCGTTCCACAACAACGCCACCCCCGCGGCGGAGGCCGCCATGGAGGCCTTCGCGCAGGGCGGCAACGCCAAGTTCTGGCAGATGCACGACCTGCTCTACCAGAACCAGCAGAACCTCGACACGGCCACCCTGGAGCGCCTCGCGGGCCAGGTCGGCCTGAACATGGCTCGCTTCCGCGCGGCCATGACCAACCACACGCACACCGCCTCGGTCGACCGCGACAAGGCGCTCGCCCAGGCCGTCGGCGCGCAGGGCACGCCGAACTTCTTCATCAACGGCACCCAGGTCACCGGCGCCCAGCCCTTCGACCGGTTCAAGGCCGTCATCGACCAGGTGCTCGCCCGCGCGCGCACCATCCAGCCGCGCAACCGCGTGTACGCCAACATGGTCGCCGACCCCGTCCCGGGTGAGGCCCCCGCCCCGTCGCCCGCGCAGCCGCAGCAGCGCCCGGCGGAGCCCGATCCGGCCCAGGTGCTCCGCGTCCCGGTGGGCAACTCGCCCGTCCAGGGCCCCAACACCGCCCTCGTCACCGTGGTCGTCTTCTCGGACTTCCAGTGCCCCTTCTGCTCGCGCGTGAACCCCACCATGGACGCGCTGCGCACCCGCTACGGCAACGACATCCGCATCGTGTGGAAGAACGAGCCGCTGCCCTTCCACGACAAGGCCCGGCCCGCCGCCGAGCTCGCCATGGAGGCCTTTGCCCAGCGCGGCAACGCGGGCTTCTGGCAGATGCACGGCATCCTGTTCCAGAACCAGACGGCCCTCGACCGGCCGGACCTCGACCGGTACGCCCAGCAGGCCAACCTGAACATGGCCCGCTACAACGCCGCGATGAGCGCTCACACGCACATCGCCGCGATCGACGCCGACCACGCCCTCGCGCAGCAGCTCGAGGCCAATGGCACCCCGCACTTCTTCATCAACGGCCGCCGCCTCGTGGGCGCGCAGCCGGAGGACGCCTTCGTCCGCCTCATCGACGAGGTCAAGACCAAGGCCGAGGAGTTCCTGCGGACGCACCCCGGCACCACGCGCGCCAACCTCTATGAGCGCATGATGGCCGAGGCCGACACCACCATCCGCCGCACCGGCGGCGGCGCGGCGGCGGCGGCCCCCACCCCGGCGGCCCCCGCCGAGGACGAGAACCGCGTCTACACCGTGCGCGACAACCCCCGCGCCCCGAGCTTCGGCCCGGCCAACGCCCGCGTGGTGATCCAGCACTTCTCGGACTACCAGTGCCCGTTCTGCTCGCGCGTCTCGTCGCAGATCGCGCAGATCCGCACGCGCTACCCCACGCAGGTGCGCTTCGTGTGGCGTGACTATCCCCTCCCCTTCCACAACAACGCCATGCTCGCCGCGGAGGCCGCCCAGGAGGCGTTCGCGCAGCGCGGCAACCAGGGGTTCTGGCGCTTCCACGACCACCTGTTCGAGAACCAGCAGCACATCGAGCGCGCCGACCTCGAGCGCTACGCCCAGGAGCAGGGGCTCGACATGGCCCGCTTCCGCGCGGCCCTCGACGGGCACACGCACCAGGCGCGCATCCGCGAGGACATGGCCGCCGCGGACGCCTCCGGCGCCCAGATCGGCACCCCGGCCTTCTTCATCAACGGCAAGTTCTTCGCGGGCGCCCTGCCCTTCGAGGAATTCCAGCGCCGCATCGACGCCGCCCTCGCGGCGCACTGATCCGCTCGTAGCCTCCCTCCCGCCCCTTCCCGCCTGAGCGCTCCGTCCCCCCTCCGACGCCGCTCCCGGTCCCCCCCTTCACGGGGGAGCCGGGAGGGGTTTTACCGTCCATGTAATTCCGCCGTCCGAGCGCGCTCCCAGGTGCCTGACATACCCTGTCAAAAACCTGTTGACTTCACTAAAGCCCTTGACTAGACAGGCGCGGAACAGCAGCCGCGGCTCCGGGGAGAAGCCTCCCCGGCGATCCTCGGCCGCGGGGTGCACTGCACAATGTCCATGCAGATCCAGACGAACCCACGGTCCGTCATCGAAGAGGTTTCGTATCGACGGGAAGGCATCCACGTCAGCCTCATCGTCAACCGCCGCCAGCGCACCGCGCGCCTGGTGGACTTCCTCGCGGGCAACTTCCCCCTGAAGCAGCAGCGCCTCGACGAGCTCGCGCGTCGCGAGGGCATCGCCCGCATCTACACCTTCGTCGAGAAGGAGGAGAGCCTCGGCTGGGCCAAGGTCGGCTTCGCGCGCGAGGGCTCCATCCCCGGATACTACAAGCGCTCCGACGCGTACCTGATGGGCCGCGTGCTCAGCGACCCGCCGCTCGTCGACGAGGACGGCGCGCCCCTCACGCCGCCCGCGGACACCGCCGCCGCCGAGAAGGTGCTCGTGCAGGCCCGCAAGCTGGCGGTCGAGATCACCGCGGTGAAGGGCCTCAAGATCGAGGTGCTCAACGACCTGCAGGCCACCGCGCAGGGCATCGCCCCGGCGCGCAACCGCAAGACCGCGGCGTGGTTCGACGAGCGCTTCCTCCGCTCCGGCGACCGGCTGCACGTCATCGGTCGCGGGCGCACCACCTCGCAGGTCGTCACCGCCGAGCTCCAGGAGCCCTTCGGCAACGCCTATGTCCAGATCCCGATGGTGCCCACCAAGACCGACGAGGCGCGCGTGCTCTCCGGCGCGCTCCACGGCCTGCACGAGGCGCTCAAGGCGCGCGACATCGGCTGCACCTTCGCCATGACCCCGGCGGACAGCCCGCTGCTCGGCGCGGTCTTCCTCGGCGCCGGATACCGCCGCACCGGCGTGCTCTCGAAGCACCTCGCCCCGGGCGAGCGGCGCGCCGACGCGATGCTCTGGGTGCGCCGCACCGCGGGCGACGGCGACAGCGCCTGACGCCTCACGCCAGGGCGTCGGCTCCCGACGCCCGACGGCGGGTGACCCGAACGTGGTAGCGTCCGCGTGATCGCGTGACTGTCAGCACTCCAGGACAGGTCGGCCCCTACCAGATCCACGGGGTGATCGGGCAGGGCGGGATGGGCGTGGTCTACCGCGCCGTCCACGAGGAGACGGGCGCGGTGGTGGCGCTCAAGACCGTGCGGGTCACGAGCGCCGACCTGCTGGCGTCGATCCGGCGCGAGGTGCTCGCGCTGCGCAAGGTCGCGCACCCGGACGTGGTCCGCATCGAGGAGGTCGGCGTCACCGACGTCGGCCCCTGGTACGCCATGGAACTCCTCGAGGGCGAGACCCTCCGCGACCACCTGTCCAGGCTCTGGGGCCTCGGCGTCGACGCGATGCTCTCGGAGCCCGACGACCCCACCATGGACCTCTCGCGGAGGCTCTCCGAGGCGACCGTCCGCCAGGACGCCCCGGCCTCCCCGAGCGCCTCCGAACCGCCGCTCCCGCTGGCGGCGCGAGGCGCCCTCGACGAGGTCCTCACGCTCTTCCGGCGGCTGTGCGTCCCGCTCGCGTTCGTGCACGGGCAGGGCGTCGTGCACCGCGACCTGAAGCCCGCCAACGTGTTCCTTCGCACCGACGGCTCGCCGGTGCTGATGGACTTCGGCGTCGTCGCCACGGCCCACGGCGCCGCCGGCCGCGAGGTGGTCGACGTCGGCTCGCAGATGGTCGGCACCACGGGGTACATGGCCCCGGAGCAGATCTCTGGCGAGCGCGTCGACGCCCGCTGCGACCTCTACGCCCTCGGCTGCATGCTCTACGAGGCCCTCACGGGGAGCGTCCCCTTCGTCGGGCGCAACCCGATGGAGGTCGTGGGCATGCACCTCATGCAGGCCCCGGTGCCGCCCTCGAGGAGGGTCGACGGGGTGCCGCCCGCGCTCGACCAGCTGGTGCTGCGCCTCCTCGCGAAGACCCCGCGCGAGCGCGTCGGGCACGCCGACGACGTGGCCCGCGCGCTCTGGGAGATCTCGCAGGCCCGGCGAGGCGGCGAGGCCCGCGCGTCGACGCCCCCGGTCAAGCCCTCGGCCTACCTCTACCGCCCCGGGATCATCGGCCGCGAGGAGACCCTCGCCGCCCTCCAGCGGCGCGTGCTCGACCTCCGCGAGGGCCGCGGCGGAATCGTGCTGCTCGGCGGCGAGAGCGGCGTCGGCAAGACCCGCATCGTCGCGGAGATCGCCCTGCACGCCGGGCGCGCCGACGTGCTCGTGGCCGCGGGCGAGTGCGTGTCGCTCCCTCGCGCCTCGGGCGCCGAGCCGGGCCGCACGGCGACGCACGGGGGGCGCACGGGCCCGGCGCTCGACGTGGGCGTGGAGGGCCGCGGGTCGGCGCTGCACCCGTTCCGGGGGCTGTTCCAGGCGATCGCCGACCGGTGCAGCGACGAGGGCGAGGCGACCTTCGCGAAGTGGCTCGGCACCTGGGCCCGCGTGCTCGCGCTCTACGAGCCGTCCATCGCGGCGGTGACCGGCTTCGCGGAGCTGCCCGAGCTCCCGGAGCTGCCCGCGCCGGCCGCGCGTCGGCGAGCGCTCGAGGCGGTGCGCGACACCCTCGCGGCGGTCTCGAAGGACGAGGCCCTGATGCTGGTCATCGACGACCTCCAGTGGGCCGACGACCTCACCATCACCCTGCTGGCCTCGCTGAACCCGGCGTTCTTCGCGACGCACCGCGTGCTGGTGGTCGGGACCTTCCGGGACGACGAGCTCGGCGACACCCTGCCGCGGCTGCTGGCCTCGGAGGCCGTGACGCGGGTGAAGGTGGGCAGCCTCGCGGGGCGCTCGGTGTCCGCGCTGGTGTCCGACATGCTCGCGCTCGCCGAGCCGCCGGCCGCGCTCGTGGACTTCCTCGCCGAGCACTCGCAGGGCAACCCCTTCTACGTCTCCGAGTACCTCCGCATGGCCATCGCGGAGGGGATCCTCAGCCGCGACCTCGACGGCCGCTGGCTGCTCGACGAGCGCGGGGCCGCGGCGCTGCCCACGCCGAGCTCCCTGCTCGAGCTCGTGGGGCGACGCCTGCGCGGGCTCGCGCCGGACGCGCGCGCCGTGGTGGAGGCCGCCGCGGTGCTGGGCCGCGAGGCGGAGACCGCCGTGCTCGTCGCCGTGTCGGACCTCCCGGAGGCGTCGGTGATCGACGCGCTGCGCGAGCTGTCGCACCGGCAGATCGTGGAGGAGGCCGGGGGCGATCGCTTCAGGCTGGTGCACGACAAGCTGCGCGAGGCGGCCTGGGGAGACCTCGCGCCCCCGCGGCGGAAGGTGCTGCACCTGCGCGCCGCGAAGGCCCTGGAGGCCGCGCTGCGCCGCGACCCCGAGCTGGGGATGCTCCACGGCGACCTGGCGATGCACTGGCGCGAGGCGGGCGAGCCGGAGCGCGAGGCCTTCCACGCAGGCCACGCGGGGGAGCGGTCGTACCGGGACGGCGCCTTCGCGGACGCGATCCGCTACCTGAGGATCGCGATCGAGTGGCACCGGGGAAGGGCGCACGACGACGCGACGAGGCTCGCCATGGCGCGCTGGTGCTGGCAGGCGGGCGACGCGTCCTTCGTGATGGGCGACTTCAAGCAGGCCGAGCGCTGGCTCGTCGCGGCGATGGAGCCCTACGAGCCCAGGGTGCCGGAGACCCCCGTCCGGCGCGTGGGCTTCCTGCTGGGGCACGTGCTGGAGCAGGTGCAGCACGGGCTGCGGATGCGGCGGGCGAACGCGGGCGAGCGCGAGGGGCTCACCATCGCCGCGCACGCCGCGGGCAAGCTCGCGCACGTGGCGATCTTCCGCGGGGACGCGGCGGCGGTGCTGGCCGCGAGCCTCGCGGCGGCGAACCTGGCCGAGCGCGCGGGCGACGCGCACGTCGACGCCCTCGGGGCCCTGGGCTACGCCGCGGGGACGCTCGGTCTCGACGCGCTGGCGCAGCGCTATTTCGACCGGGCGGGGGCGGCCGCGGCGGCGCCTCCGGCGGAGGCGGGCGTGACCTGGCGCGGGCGCTCGGCGGCCTCGCTGCTCGAGGCGGTCTGGCGCATGGGCCGCGACGAGCGGGCGAGGGCGCGGGGGCTGATCGACGCGGCGATCGCGCAGACGCGCTTCAACGGCGACCGGCTCGACGAGGGCCTCTGCACCTCGGTGCTGGCGATGCTGCACTGGTACGACGGGCGCATCGACGCGATGCGGGACGCCGTCGCGGTGGCCATGGACGCGCTCGGCGACGACATGTTCGGGCAGCGGGCGGCGCTCATCCACACCGAGGCCTTCGCGCACCTGTCGGGCGGCGACCTGCCCGCCGCGAAGGCGGCGCTGGCGATGCTCGGGCGGTACCCCGACCGGGCGGACGCGCTCGTGCGCTCGCTCAACCAGTCGATGCAGGCGGTGGTGCACCTCTGGGAGCGGCGCCTCGACGAGGCCGTGGCGCTCGCCGACGAGGCGCTGCGGGGCGTCGGCAACGAGCGGGCGATCCCGCCGACGGCGGTGCACCTGTGGGAGGGGACGCTCGAGGTCTTCCACGCGGCGCAGCGCGCCGATGGGCTCGACCGGGGGAGGTTCGCGGCGGCGGTGGTGCGCGTGCAGCGGTGGGCGAAGGCGCACCCGGTGGGGCGCGCGCTGGCGATGCGCTGGAGCGGAACGCTCGCGTGGGCGGGCGGCGACGCGACGGAGGCGAGCGCGCGGTGGCGCGAGGCGCTGGCCCTGGCGCGAGAGGGCGGGCAGCGCGGCGAGGCGGCGCACGCGGAGACGCTGCTGGCGCTGTACATCATGCCCGCGGGACCCGAGCGGGAGGAGGTGCTGGCGAGGGCGCGAGCGCTCTGGGAGAGCTACGGCGCGACGGGGCGGCTGCGGTGGCTCGACCGGGTCACGGCGGGCTGATCAGCCCTGCGCGTTCCAGCGGGGCATCCGGGACAGCGCGAGGCCGGTGACCGAGGCCGCGCCCGCCGCGCGCGCCGCCGCCATCGCGGCGCCCAGGGTCGCCCCGGTGGTGACCACGTCGTCGACCACCACCACGTGAGCGCCCTCCATCGCCCGCGCCGCCGCCGCGCGGAACACCCCCGCCACGTTGGCCTCGCGCGCGGCCCTCGCGAGCGTGGTCTGCGTGGGAGTGTCGCGCGTCCGCACGAGCCCCTCCGCGAGCAGCGGGCAGCCCAGCGCGCGGGCCACCGGGCGGGCGAGCTCCATCGACTGGTTGTACCCGCGCTGCCGCAGCCGCCGCGGGTGCAGCGGCACCGGGAGCACGCACCCCACCGGCCGCGCGAGCCGCGCGGTCAGCGGGACCAGCAGCGCGCCCAGCCGACGCCCGCGCGTCGGGTCGCCGTCATACTTGGCACGGTAAACCGCCCGCGCGAGGGCGCCGCCGTGCTCGTGGGCGACGAGGATGCCGGGCAATGGGTCGGGCGCGTCGAGCAGCGACACCGCGCAGAGCTCGCAGAGGGCGGCGCGGGTGACGGGCTCGCCGCACGCGACGCAGCCGTGCGGAGCGAGCAGGTCGGCGAGCGCGAGGACGGGGGCCGTGAGCCAGGAGAGGGGGACGCAGCGCATGGGCGCTTGTCGCGACGCCGGAGAACGCACGTTGCGTGCGAGGGCGTGCTACACCGCTCCGTCGCCATGGCCACCCCGAACCCCGCCGACGGGTACAAGCTCATCTCCGAGAACCGCCGCGCCTCGATGCGCTACACGGTCGACGAGCGCATCGAGGTGGGCATCGTGCTGACCGGCGGAGAGGTGAAGAGCCTCCGCGCGGGCAAGATGGAGCTCGGGGACACGTACGCGATGGTCCTCAACGGGCAGCTCACGCTCATCAACGCGTACATCGCGCCGTACAAGTACGCGACCGGCGCCCGGCCGGAGGAGAAGCGCGCCCGGCGGCTGCTCGCGCACCGCGCGGAGATCGACCGCATCGACGGCAAGGTCTCGCAGAAGGGCTACACGCTCATCGCCCTCAAGGCCTACTTCAAGGACAGCAAGGTGAAGATCGAGCTCGGCCTCGCGCACGCCAAGGACGGGGCCGACCGCCGCCAGGAGATCAAGCGCCGCGAGGGCGACCGCGAGGCGCGCGCCGCCATCAAGCGGAGGATGCATTGAGCGGCCTCATCCGGTGGTCCGACGACGGCGAGGCGACGGTCGCCGCCGTGGAGGGCATCCAGGTGACGGTGCGCTCCACGCGTCCCTTTCCGCCCGGCGCGCCCGCGCAGGGCACCCTCGACGAGGCCCACGCCTTCACGCTGAAGGTGGCAGGGTCGCGCAAGGAGCCCGACGCCTTCGTGGTGCGCGGACGCCTGGTGAGCGCCACCGTCGCCGTCCGCGAGGCCTTCGCCCGCGCCGTCGCGACCGGCGTGAACCCTTCGTGACCACCGCCCTCGTCGACGCGCACTGCCACCTCGACCTCCCCGCGTTCTCCTCGGACCGCGACGCCGTCTGGGAGCGCGCCCGCGCCCGGCACGTCACCCGCGCGGTCGTCCCCTCGGTGCGGCCCGACACCTGGCGCGCCACCCTCGACTGCGCCCTCCCCCGCGAGCGCGTCGTGGCCCTCGGCATCCACCCCCACGCGCTGCTCACGCTCCCGCGCGCCGCCCTCGACCGCGGCCTCAAGGAGCTCGCGGCCACCGTGCAGGCCCACCGCGACCGGGTGGTGGCCATCGGCGAGTGCGGCCTCGACGCGTCCCTGGACCCCGCCATCGTCGACCCGATGTTACAGCGCCAGGTATTCATGGCGCAGGTCGCCGTCGCCGCCGCGCTCGACCTGCCGCTGGTGCTCCACGTGGTGCGCTCGCACGCCCTCGCGCTGACGCTGCTCCGCTCGGTTCCGCTGCCGACGCGGCGGGGCATGGTGCACAGCTACTCCGGCGGCCCCGACCTCGTGCGCGCGTGGACCGAGCTGGGCTTCCACCTCTCCTTCGGCGGCGCCATCACCCGGCCTCGCGCCCGCAGCCCCATCGACAGCGCCAAGGCCGTGCCCGACCACCGGATGCTCGTCGAGACCGACGCGCCCGACCAGCTGCCCACGGGCGTCGACCGCTCCGACCGCCGCTGCGAGCCGTGCGACCTGCCGGTGATCGCGCAGTCCCTCGCCACGCTCCGCGGACAGACCCTCGAGCACGTCTCGCAGGTCACCACGGACAACGCGTGCGCGCTCTTCGGCTTCCGCTGAGCGGCGCTTCAGCCGCCGGACATCCCCACGGCCCAGCCCATCGTGTAGCGCGCGTTCACGTCGCAGCAGGGCACGAAGCCCTCCGTCCACCGATAGGCGTCCACGCCGAAGGGTCCGAAGTACCCGACCGAGCGCAGCGCCGCCACCACCGACCGCAGCGCGTCCTCCAGCTTCCGTGACTCCTCGTCGGTGAGGGTCCCCGGCTCCGCGAGCGCGGTCGACTCCCACGCCCCGAAGGCGTCGCAGCGCTGCACCGTCAGCGCCCCGAGAACCGCCTCGCCCTCGCGGTCGAGCTCGCCGTGCAGCCCCACGTCGAGCGTGCGCGGCACCTCCGGCTCCACCTGCAATCCCTCCCCGGTCGCCAGCGCGGCGTCGACCCAGCGCGCCACGTGCGGGTCCTCCGCTCCCTCCCTCCACCGGCATCGCCCCCGCCCGTTGTAGGACCATGCCCGCTTCAGGAGCCACGCGCCGGAGAGCGATCCCTTCGCGACGGTCTCTTCGTACTCCGCGCGCGTGTGGACGTACCGCGCGCCCGGCAGCGACTCCAGGCGCCCCTCCATCAAGCGACGGTGGTTGGCCGCGCGCAGCACCTCCGCGGACGGAGCCTCCGGCAGCCGCGCTCCGGCCCTCTCCAGCGCCCTCAACGCCCTCGGCGTCGGGCACCACGCGGCGCCCTGCATCCCCCGCCACGCCGGGTCGGGCGGAGCGAACTCATCGAGCCGCCGATCGTTGGGTGCCAGCAGCGCGGTGCGCGGCGCGAGCTGCTCGAAGCGCGTGCGGAGCCTCGGCGAAGGGGTCATCGCGCCGGGTCGGGCGAGCTCGTCCTCGGCGTCGAAGTTGAGCACCCACAGCCGGGGCTCCCGGGTCACGCCCGCGACGCCTTCGGGTCGAAGCGCACGCTCGCGAGCTGCTCGATGAACGACCGGTCCATCCCGGCGCGGGCGCGGCGCTCGGCGTCGAGGGGCAGTCCCCGAAGCAGCACCGGGGAGAGCGGCGGCGGCAGGTGCGCGCACCACGTGGCGAACTCCGCGTCGCCCGCGAAGCGCTTGAACCAGTGCAGGGCGAAGCGCACGTGCGGGAGTTCCTCCTCGCCGATGAGGGCCTGCAGGTCGGCCCCTCGCGCGTCGCCCGCCTCTCGAAGCCACCGGGCGTATCGCAGGCTGTGATCGAGGTTGGCCGCCTCCAGCCCGAGGCCCATCACCGCGCAGAACTCCGCCGGACCCTTCGCCGCGGGCACCCGCTGCCAGAACCAGTCGCGCACCCCGAAGTCCCCCAGCGCGCAGCCCAGCGCCTCCAGCGCCTCGCGATACAGCACCATGTGCCGCACCTCATCCATCAGGATGTTGGCGAGCCCGCGTCGAAACGCCGTCGGCGTGTCGGCATAGGCCACGATCGCCCAGGCCATCAGCTCCGCGGCCTGCAGCTCGTGGTGCATGAAGGTGTGAAACAGCCACGCCCGCTTCTTCGGGTCGCGCAGCGCGCCCGCCTTCGGGCTCTTCTCCGCGCGCTCGATGCGGGTGAACTCCCTTGGACGCCCCGGGCGCAGCTCGGGACACGATATGGCGATGGGGTCGTTGTCGGTAATGGCCGGAGGAGCGGGGGGCGCGAACTTTACCGACAGCTCATCGGACAAGAGATACGCCCGCGCCCACTCGTGGAGGGCGTTGGTGGTCACGGAGGCGCGCCGATGCAGCGGCCGCCGATGCAGGTCTCGCTGTTGCCGCACATCATCCCCGTGCCGCACTCCTGGCGCTGCAGCGACGGGACCCACTGCGCGATGTGGTTGCCCTGGTCGATGTTCTGGAAGGGGAGCCAGAACGCCGGGGTGCTCGGGTCGCCGCCGCGCGTCGTCGGGCGGAAGGCCGCCATCCAGAGCTGCGAGGTGCGGTCGCCCGGGGCGCGGCCCTGCTGCTGGATGCGCAGGCCGTAGTCGCGACGGCTGGTGAAGGTGAACCACAGGAGGGGCTCGTCGACCTCGCCGCCGGTGCGCTCGACGAAGGGCGTCCACTTGGGCCAGGAGTTTCCGTTGGCGTCGCCGCCGTCGGCCCGCGTGAGGCGGATGGGCTCTCCGCCCGCCGCGGGCGTCACCCAGAGCTGGGCGCCCAGGTTGCTCGAAGACTCCCCGTTGGCGCGATTGAAGATCACCCAGCGGTTGTCGGGAGAGAACGAGGGATAGTAGTTGTTGATCCCGGTGCTGCGGAGCAGCGTGGTGGCCGCCCCGAAGGCGGTGCCCGACCAGGGGATGAGCATCAGGTCGGAGGCGCCGGAGTGGCCCGTCGGGCCGAAGGGCGGCGTGATCTGCGGGCGCGAGAAGACCGCCTGCGTGCCGTCGGGAGACCAGTCGGGCATCGAGCCGGTGGTGCCGCCCGCGAGGCCCGGGACGGGCATCCCGTTGCCGCCATTGAGGAGCGCGAGCCGCACGCCGTCGGAGGCGAGGTAGCGCGAGTTGTCGGGAGAGAAGCTGCCGAAGCTGGCGTTGAAGGGAGTGCCGAGCGCGTTGCGCGTCGCCACGTCGATGATCGGCGTCGCCACGAAGCCCGGGATGGGACCGCGCCCGGCCCACATGCGCGTTCCGTCTCGGGAGAGCGCGTGACAGCCGACGCAGTTGACCAGGTCGCCGCGGAGGAAGAGCTCGGCGCGGGCGCCCGCGGTGCCCATGTCGTAGCGGACGATGCTGCCCGACGAGGCCCACCAGTACACGGCGCCGCGGAGCGAGTCGCGCGTGACGCCGAGGGTGATGGGCGCCGAGCGGCCCACGGGGCTCGCCTCGGTGGAGCCGTCGGGAGAGCGGGTGCCGCGCACGGTGACGGTGACATTGCCGCGGCCGCGGGCGGCGTCGGCCACCTGCGTGAGGTCGGTCTCGTTGAGGGTGAGCGCGCAGCCGCCGCCCACGGGGACGCAGCGGGTATAGAAGCGGGCGACGGTCACCGCCCCGGCGAAGGAGACCTCGAAGAGGTCATTGCCCGCGCCGGGTCGGAAGTGGATCTCGAATGAAGGCAGGTTGGGGGGAATGATGGTCTCGTTCTCGGGATAGACCAGCGCCGGGGCCCCGGCGGGGTCTTCGGCTCCGTCGAAGCGCGTGGGCGCGTCGGTGGGAGTGCCGGGGCGGACGAAGTCTCGCATCGTCTGCACGGGCGGTCGGTCGACCGCGAAGCCCGCGTCCTCGGTCACCACGCTCCCCGTGTCGACCGGCGCTGCCCGGTCGGCGGCGACGGCGCCCGTGTCCCTCGGTCCCGCGTCGGGGCGGAACGTCTTCGGCTCGTCCGCGCATCCGAGCGCGCCCACCGCCGCGATCACCACCGCACCCGCTCGCATGACGCTCATGTCGGTTCGAAGCTCCACCGTGACAATCAGGGATGCGACTCTTGCCATATCCGCCGCCGCGCTGGCAATGTCCGCCGCCATGCTCGTCACCCGGCTCGCCGCGTCTGCGCTCTTCATCGGTCTCGTCGGGTGTGGAGACGATCCCACGGTCCTCGCGACCCCCGACGCGGGCGACGCCGCGACGGACACCAGCGCCTCTGGCATGGACGCCCCCGCGAAGGTCGACGTCCCCACCGCCGCGGACGTGGTCGACCCCTGCGACCCCCGGCGGCGGCTGCGCGACGGCGGCGTGCTCGAGCCCGACCCGAGCTGCCCGCTGCCCAACCTCATTCCCGTCATCGACCGGGTGCAGATCCAGACGCGGTCCTTCGCGCCGGGCTCGTGCGAGGTGCTCGAGGGCTGCACCATGCCGGGCCGCCGCCGCCTGCTGCGCTTCGACCTCATCACCCCCAACATCGGCGCCGGGGACCTCTACCTCGGGCCTCCGGTGATCAACAACCGTCCCGACGGGCGCTTCGAATACGGCGCCTGTCATATGCACTATCACTTCCGCGGCTATGCCGACTATCGGCTGATGTCCATGTCCGGTGACGCGGAGGTCGCCCGAGGCCACAAGCAGTCGTTCTGCCTCCTCGACAGCGCGCGCTACATGGGAATGGGCCGCGCGGTGCCGCCGCGGGAGGTCTACACCTGCGTCGATCAGGGCATCCACTCCGGGTGGTTCGACCTCTATGACCGCGCGCTCGACTGCCAGTATATCGACATCACCGACGTGCCCCCGGGGCGCTACCGGGTGCGCGCCCGCATCAACGAGCTCCGCGGACTGACCGAGTCCAACTATGACGACAACGAGTCCTTCCGCGAGGTGGAGATCCCCGCGAGCGACCCGGTGTCCAATGACCCCACGGACGCGTGCGCGGCGGACACCGACGGCACCGCCCGCGACTGCGGCTGGGTGGTCGACCGCGCGCTCGCCTGCACCCCGGGCACGCGCGTCACCATCGGCTGCAACTCCGCCTGCGGCGCGGGCACCTGCGCGGGCAACCCCGCGCTGCGGGTGTGCGCGGGCGACGGGCCGTGCACGCACGCGAGCGCCATCGCGGAGAACGACGACGCCTGCGGCACGCAGTGCCCGTCGGTGAGCTTCATGTGCCCGCTCTTCCGCAACCGGTACACCGTGATGACCGGCGGGTCGCGGGCGGGCGCGGCCTACCAGTGCCGCCTGGAGGCCACCGAGGCGCAGCCGTAGAGGGCTCTCGCTAGAGCACCTTGCGGATCAGGTAGAAGATCCACGATCGCAGCTTGTCGAGGAGCGGGCGCTGCTTCCACTGGACGAGGTCGACCTCGCGGGTGGACTCCGCGAGGTCCTTGCGCATGGAGGCCTCGACGGAGGCGACGAAGGACGCGTCGGTGCTCGCGAGGTTGGCCTCGAGGTTGTAGCGAAACGAGCGGTAGTCGAGGTTGTAGCTGCCGGTCGTCGCCCACTCGTCGACGAGCAGGGTCTTGGCGTGGAGGATCCCGTGGGTCCACTCGTGCACGTGGATGCCCGCCTCCATGAGGTCGGTGTAGAGCCACTCGGTGGCGTACTTCACCGCGGGCACGTCGCTCGTCCCCGGGACGATCACCCGCACCTCCACGCCCCGCCGCGCGGCGTATTTCAGCGCTCGCTTCACCCGCATGTCGGGGATGAAATACGAGTTGGCGATGAGCACCTGCCGCTCGGCGTTTCGGATGCGCGTGAGGTAGGCCCGGCGGATGGCCCAGCGCGCGCCCAGGGCGTCGTGGCCGAGCACCGCGACCACCGGGTGCGCCCGGCTCATGTTGGAGACGCCGAGCTCCTCGCGCGCGGCCTCGGCGCGCTCCCGCGAGGTGAACACCCGGAGGTTCTTCGGGCACTCGCCGCCCTGCTTCGCCCAGGTCTCGAAGAAGAGCGCGCGCACCCTCGCGGCGGTGGGGCCGACCACCATGGCCACGTCGTCGCGCCAGCCGCCGCCGCCGTCCTCGACGCAGAGCCACGGCAGCCCGAGGTTGAGCCCGCCGACGAAGGCCACGCGCTCGTCGACGACCAGCATCTTGCGGTGGTCCCGGCGGGACACCCAGCCCACGCGAAAGCGCGTGCGCCACGGGGCGATGGGGTTGTACTCCAGCACCCGGGCGCCCGCGGCCAGCAGCCCGTCGTAGAGGGTGCCGTCGGCGCCCAGCGAGCCGATGGCGTCGTAGAGGACGTACACCGCGACGCCCTCCTTCGCGCGCTGCGCGAGCGCCTCCACCACGGCCTTGCCCACCACGCTGGAGTCGAGCCAGTACATCTCCAGCACCACCTCGCGGCGCGCCCCGCGGATGGCCTTCATCATCGCGGGGATCGCCTCGGAGCCGTCGCGCAGCAGGACGATGCGCTCCCCGGGGGCGTCGAGGTCGACGGGGGATTCGTTGGTGGTGCAGGGCATCAGCGGTGGTGCGAATAGAGCCGCAGCGCGTAGGCGCCGGCGGGGGTGGCGCGGAAGCGGTCGACCTCGGCGCGCATGGCGGGGGGCAGCTGATCGCGCGCGCAGAGCCAGCGGGTGTTGCGGTCGGGGAAGAGGGCCGGCGAGGCGAGGGACGCGAAGGCCACGTCCGCCGCGGAGAGCCGCCCCCCCACGAGGAACTCCCTCCCATCGGACACCGCCGCGGAGACCTCGTCGAAGAGCTCGCGGGCGCGGGCGAGCGAGCGGGCGCAGGCCTCGGGGTTGATGTTGAGCCCCCGGCGGATGACCTCGCGCGCCACGGGGAAGGCCGCGCGCACGGCGATCGCCTCGGCGGCGGGGACGTTCTGCTGCATCACCCGCCGGGTGTTCTCCGCGTCGGGCAGCAGGTGACCGTAGGCCCACCGGCGCACCGCGGGGCCGAGCTTGTCGTCGAAGCGATCCTCCCAGCGCACCACCTCCGCGCGCAGCTCTCGCTCCTCGGGGAAGAGGCGCCTGGGCTCCGGGAGGCGGGCGTCGATCCAGTGGAGGATGTCCGTCGAGTCGCCGATCGTGCGGTCGGGGGTCTTGAGCACCGGGACGGTCTTCGCCCCGCCCGCGAGGCGCGCCGGGAGGTAGTGAGCGATCGGCAGGTGCGCTCGCTCTTCGTAGAGCAGGCCCGCGCGGTCGAGGGCCCAGCGGGCCTTCTCGCAATAGTGGCTGAAGGGGATGGTCACGAGGAGGAGGTCAGTCACGGTCGAGCTCCCAGATGTCGCCCCAGAGCGAGGCGCCGCCGTCGATGTAGAAGGTCGAGCCGGTGACGTAGTCGGCCGCGTCGCTGGCGAGGAAGGTCACGAGGTGCGCGACCTCCGCGGGGCTGCCGAGGCGCCCGGCGGGGGTCTGCTGCTCGGCCTTCACGACGAGCTCCGGGGGGTAGCGGTCGGTGCCCGTGGAGCGGATGGTGCCGGGCGCGACGGCGTTCACTTGAATGTTGTAGGGCGCCCACTCGACCGCGAGGCTCTTGGTGAGGTTGTCGACCCCGGAGCGCGCCGCGCCGGTGTGGGCCATGCCGGGGAAGCCGCGCACGACGTTGGCGATGACGTTGACGATCCGCCCCTTGCGCTGCGGGATCATCGCCATGGTGGCCACGACGCTGGTGACGTTGAAGGTGCCGAGGAGGTTGTTGCGCACGACGGCCTCGAAGCCCTTCGGGGAGATGAGCTTGGCGGGCGACGGAAACTGCCCCCCGGCGTTGTTGACCAGCAGGTCGATGCGACCGAAGCGGGCGAGCACGTCCTTCACGAAGCCTTCGATGGCGTCCGGGTTGCGGATGTCGACGGAGCCCGCCATGGCCTGGTAGCCCTTGGCGGAGAGGGCCTCGGCGGCGAGGGTGACCGGCTCGATGCGGCGGCCGCAGAGGGCGACGGAGGCGCCGAGGGAGGCGAGCTCCTCGGCGATGGCGAGGCCGATGCCGGTGCCGCCGCCGGTGATCAGCGCGACGCGACCGGAGAAGAGTCCTGGGCGGAAGGGAGAGTCCTCGCTGCTCATGCGGGAGGCATTCAACCCTATTCCCGCGGGGGGCGCACCTGGAGTAGCGTCCCGGCCGCGATGGTGATGGACGCGCCCGATGAGCACGACGACGACGACGTGCTGCCGCCCGGCACCATGGTGGGCGGGCGCTTCAAGGTCGAGGGGCTCGCCACGCGCCTGGGGCTGCTCTCGGTGCACCACGCGCGCGACCAGAAGACCCAGCGGCTCGTGGCGCTCTGGCTCGTCCCCGCCGGGGCGCTCCCGGACGCGCACGTCGAGGCCACGCGGAAGTCGGTGCGCGCGGCGGCGTCGGTGCAGCACGCCGGGCTCATCGCCCCCTTCGGCACCTCGGTGCTCCCCGACGGGACGCTCTGCGTGGCCACCGAGCCGCTCGGCGACTCGGCGCTGGCGGACATCATCGACGCCCGCACCCGCGAGGGGCGGCCGCACTCGCCCATCGAGGCCTACGAGTTCGTCGCCAACGTCACCACCGCGCTCGACGCCGCGCACGGCTGGGTCGCGCACGGGGCCATCGCGCCGGAGATCATCCGCTTCGACGGCGGCAAGGTGCGCCTCGCGGGCCTCGGGCTGCTCACGCCGCTGGTGCTCCTCGACGCCGTGTCCACGCGCTACGTCGCCCCGGAGGTGCGCAACGGCCAGACGCCGACGCCCGCTTCGGATGTGTACTCGGTCGGCGTGGTGCTCTACGAGCTGCTCACCAACAAGCCCTTCGACCGGCGGGTGAGGCTCTCCGAGGCCGCGCCGGGGCTGCCGATCACCATCGAGGTGATCCTCGAGAACTGCGTGTCGCCGGACCCCGCCGACCGCTTCGAGAGCATGGCGGAGGTGCAGAACGCCCTCGGCGCGGTGGTCTCGCCGGACAAGGCCGCGGTGGTGCCGAAGCGCGCGGCGCCGGGGGAGATCCCGGTGGTGTTCGAGTACCCCGAGGAGTCGGAGATCCCGGTGATCTACGACCTGCCCGACCCCTCGCGCGCCTCCGACGCGGACCTCGGGTCGCTGCTGCAGGTGGCGACGACGGGCGACGCCGACCGGTGGATGTTCTCCCACGGCGGCCTCGACCACGGGCCGCTGTCGGCGCGCGAGCTCATCGCGGCGATCATCCGGCACGAGGCGCTGGCGGACGACCCGGTCACCAACATGGAGACCGGCGAGCGGCGCCGGCTGCGCGAGTGGGCGCAGTACGTGGAGTTCGTCGAGACGGCGACGGACAAGCGCAACATCGACGCGCACCAGGCGGCCACGAAGGACGCGCTGGCCGAGGCGGGTCACGCGAAGCGCGGCAAGGCGATCATCACCGGCGCGGTCGGGGTGGCGCTGCTGATGGTGGGCGGGGTGTTCTGGTTCACGGTGGGTCCGGGCGCGCGGCACACGCGCTCGGCGGCGGAGATCGACAGCCTCATCGCGCGCGGCGAGCTGCGGGTGCAGACGACCAACATCGTGCTGCTCCCGCCGCCTCCGCCGTCGGCGCGGCGCGCGGGCGGCAACGGCGGCGGCGGCCACGGCGGCGGGTCCATGAGCTACGAGTCCGCGATGGCGCAGCCCATCGACTTCAACTTCGCGGGCGGCGGCGGCCCCGCGGGCGGCACCCTCTCGGACGCCGAGATCGTTCGCCCGCTCAACGCGTCGCTCTCGCGCTTCGCCGGGTGCCTCGGCGACGGCAGCGCCCGCAACGTGACGCTCCGCATCGCCATCGGCGGCAACGGCCGGGCGATGGGCGTGACGGTCAACAACGGATCGGCGGGCGTGAAGGGCTGCGTGTCGAGCACCGTGCGCTCGCTCTCGTGGCGGGCCTTCGGCGGGCCGCGCATCGGGCTGAGCTGGGGCTTCGGGTTCTGAGATGGCGCGCGCGCCGGCCCCATGGTGCGCCGCAGCGCTGGGGGTGCTGCTCGCGGGCTGCGAGGAGGTCCCGCTGTGGACGGGGGCCGCGGAGGGGGAGGCCAACCGCGCGGTGGCGGCGCTCGACCGGGCGGGTGTTGCGGCGCACAAATCGGGCGCCTCGGGCCAGTGGACCGTGAGCGTGGCGAGGGACGACGTGGCGCGGGCGGTGAGCACGCTCGGGGACGAGTCGCTGCCGCGGCGCGAGGCGCAGGGCGTGGCGGAGACCTACGCCAGCAGCGGGTTGCTGCGCGGCGTGGCGGAGGAGGCGCTGCGGGCCGAGCACGCGAGGGCGGGCGAGATCGCGCGGACGCTGATGGCCCTCGACGGGGTGCTCGACGCGCGGGTGCATGTTGCGGCGCCAGAGGCGGACGCGCTCTCGGGCGACGACGGCGGGGCGCGGCCGCGGGCCTCGGTGTTGTTGCGGTGCAGCGAAGAGGTGGACGCCGCGGCGGTGCAGCGCCTGGTGGCCGGGGCGGTGACGGGCCTGCGCCCGGAGGACGTCGCGGTGGTGCGGACGAGGGCGCGGCGAGGGGCGGCGGGCGCGACGGCGGTGCTGGCCTCGGTGGGTCCCTTCGCGGTGGCGCGGTCGAGCGCGGCGGGGCTGCGGGGCACGCTCGCGGCGCTGGTGGGCCTGGTGGTGGCGATGAGCGCGTGGGTGGTGCGCTCGGAGTGGCGCAAGCGGTCGGGGGGGTGAGGTCCCGGTTTGACCGTTGCTGCCCTCGGGGCTGATCCTTGTACACTTGCCACACATGTTGTCCCACCGCGCGCGTCGAATCCTGCTGGCAGCCGTCGGCGATTTCATCGCCACGGGAGAGCCCGTCGCCTCCAGGGCCCTCGCCCGCCAGCACGACCTCGAGCTCTCCCCCGCGACGGTGCGCTCGGTCTTCGCCGAGCTGGAGGGCGGCGGGTACCTCACCAAGCCGCACGCCTCCGCCGGGCGCGTGCCCACGGACAAGGGACTGCGGGTCTTCGCCGAGGCCATGATCGCCGTCGCCGAGGGCAAGAGCGCCGAGGACGAGACCGCGGCGAGCGCGGCCCTCTGGTCGGCGAGCGACCCGGGCTTCGACGCGGCGCTGCGCCACACCACGCGGGTGCTCGCGATGCTCAGCGGGTCCGCCGCCCTGCTGCGGCCGCCGCCGGGGGAGAGCTGGGTGCTGCGCGACCTGAAGTTCATCGCGCTGCGGCCCAAGGAGGTGCTCGCGGTGGTGGTCGCCACCAACGGCGCCGTGGAGAACCGGGTGCTCGCGGTCGAGGAGACCCTGAGCCCCGCGGACCTCGAGCGGGCCAACAACATGATCCACGCGAAGGTGCAGGGGATGACCCTGGCGCAGGTGCGCGCGATGCTGGCCCAGGAGCTGGAGGCGGGCCGCGCGGGGCGCGACCGGCTGGAGCGCGCGGCGCTGTCGCTGGGGCAGCAGGCGCTGGCGTCGCTCTCGTCGCCGAGCGAGGTGCTGGTGGAGGGCGCGGCGCAGCTCATCGCGCGGCCGGAGTTCGCGAGCGCGGAGACCACGCGGCAGCTGGTGATCGCGCTCGAGGACCAGGAGCTGCTGCTCGACCTGCTCGACCGCACCATGGCCGCGCGGGGCCTGCAGGTGGTGTTCGGCGGCCTGGACAACGCGATGGGCAGCGACCTCTCGCTGGTGGCGACGAGCTTCGGAGCGGGGGCCATCGGGGTCATCGGATCGACCCGCATGGACTACGGCCAGGTGGCGCCGCTGGTGCGGCAGGCGGCCACGCAGCTCGCCGACGTGCTGGGCGGGCGCAGCACGAAGAACTGACGCCCCGGCGGCTTGCCCGCGGGGGTAGCGCGCATCTACGCTCTCTTGTGAATGGCCATTCAGTGGCCGAGGAGAGCGACGATGGCGACGCCGTACACCGAGTCTCACCAGATGTTTCGCAAGACGGTCCGGGACTTCTGCGAGCGCGAGCTGCGCCCGCACATGGACCAGTGGGAGGAGGACGAGCTCTTCCCGCGCTGGGTCTTCGAGAAGGCCGGCGAGCTGGGGATCTTCGGCGCGCACTACCCCGAGGAGCACGGCGGCAGCGGCGGCGACTACTGGTACTCCATCGCGAAGGCCGAGGAGCTTCCGCGCTGCGGCTCCGCGGGCGTGCCGATGGCGCTCATGGTGCAGAGCGACATGGCCACGCCGGTGCTCTCGGACCTCGGGAGCCCGGAGCAGATCGAGGAGTTCCTGAAGCCCGCGCTGCGCGGCGAGAAGATCGCGGCGCTGGGCGTGAGCGAGCCCGGCTGCGGGTCCGACGTGGCGGGCATGCGCACCTGGGCGCGCAAGGACGGCGACGACTACGTCATCAACGGGTCGAAGACCTTCATCACCAACGGCACGCGCGCGGACTTCATCACGCTGATGCTCAAGACGCAGCCCGAGGCGGGCCACGCGGGCATCTCCATCGTGACCTTCCCCACGGACGTGAAGGGCTTCCACGTCAGCAAGAAGCTGAAGAAGATCGGCAACTGGTCGAGCGACACCGCGGAGCTGTTCTTCGAGGACTGCCGCATCCCGAGGCGCTACCTGCTGGGCGAGGAGGGCGAGGGGTTTCGCTACCTGATGCAGAACTTCCAGAGCGAGCGGCTCATCGCGTCGGCCTCGGCGACGGCGGGCTCGAAGCTCATCCTGGAGGAGGGCATCGCGTACGGGCGCGACCGCAGCGCCTTCGGCAAGCCGATCATCAAGCGCGAGGTGTGGCAGCACAAGATCGTCGACCTCGCGACGAAGCTGGAGGCCGCCGAGGCGCTCACGTACCGCGCGGGCGAGGCCTACAACCAGGAGCGCTACGTCGACAAGACCCAGCTGAGCTTCGAGACCACCAAGCTGATCTCGATGGCCAAGGCCTTCGTGGGCGACGTGACCAGCGAGGTGGCGGACTCGATGCTCCAGTTCCACGGGGGCTGGGGTTACATCGAGGAGTATCACATCGCCCGCGCGTGGCGTGACCAGCGCCTCTTCCGCCTGGGCGGCGGCACCACCGAGACGCTGCGCTACTACATCGCCAAGCTCATGGGGCTGTAGGGCTGAACCATTCCCTCAGTGAACCCTCGGCCGTTGATGTTGTCCGGTCGTTGCGGGCCGCGTCCGCGGGTTGAAAACCCTTTTCCCTTCTACACTTCTCGACAGGGTTCAGAACGCACCGGAACCACTGGTCGTTTGGGCGTTTCTGGAGGTGCATGGGTCGTCACTGAGACGCCGCAGGGACGCCGCAGGGACGCCGCAGGGACGCCGCAGGGACGCCGCAGGGACGCCGCAGAGACGCCGCAGAGACGCCGCAGGGACGCCGCAGAGACGCCGCGGGGACGCCGCAGGGACGCCGCAGAGACGCCGCGGGGACGCCGAGACGCCGCCCACTCCGCGGTTGCGGACGGCCCGCGAGCGGGCCTGCAACCGCTGAAGTGGGAGCCTGGGGATGATCGTCCCGCCTGCGCGGGACTCTCTGCAGGAGCATCGAGCGCTGGGGCGCTCGATGAAGAGGACGTAGGCGCCCACACGCCGAAGCGGGACAACGCGCCGATCGTCGCATGGAGTTCCATCGCGGCGGTCGAGGACCTCCCG
>CBIHPK010000008.1:0-94460 GCA_966211675.1 uncultured Myxococcaceae bacterium | reverse complement strand
CCGGGTGGGTCACGAAGTCGTCGCGAGGTGGGTCACGGAACGGGCGCCGCTAAAGTCCCCGGTGACATCTCCTACGCCACCGACGTTTCGCAACGTGCTCCAACTGCAGGTTGGCCACCCAGCGCCGGTGTCGACGCACCCCTCGGACGCGAACGCGTAGCTCCACGAGGGAATGCCACTGCTGTAGGTGATCGAGACCTCGCTCGCGCGGCGCACCGTGACATCTGGTAGAGCATCGCCGTCGAAGTCGTCCGCGCGGATCGAGAAGGGGCTGCGAGGGCAGGCCGATGGCTCGACGTAGAGCACCCACGTGGGACTCACCGAGGGCCCGAGCGCAGTGGCCGTGCGCGTGGTCACCCGCCAGAACGCGGCGCCCGCCGGGAGCGGATCGCGGAGCTGGTGCTCCGACCCCGTCACGTCCAGGGTCTGCAGGCGACGCTCGCATCGCCGGTCAGCGCACAGTTCGAGGCGGACGCCCACGGCGATCGACCAGTCCGGGAGCGCCCAGCGGAAGGTCGGCCGCACCCGGTCGGTCACGGCATGAGAGATCGGCGCGATCGGTCGCGACGCGGGGAGTTCCTCGATCAACTCGACGACGCAGCGACCCTCGCGGCAGAGCGAGCCCGCGGCGCACGACGTGCCACAAGCGCCACACGTCCGACGATCGGAGCGCAGCTCGGCCTCGCAGCCGTCGCTCGCCACGCCGTTGCAGTCCGCCCATCCGATCTCGCAGCTCTGAACGCACCCACCCGCTTCGCACCGCACCGTGCCGTGAACCGAGGGGGGACAGCGCGCGCCGCACGCTCCGCAGTTGTCCAGCTCGGTCAGGAGGTCGTTCGGGCAGCCGGACAGGTCCCGGTTGTGCACGTCGCAATACGCGCGGCCACGGGGGCAGGACGCACACACGCCATCGACGCACGTCTGATCGCTCGAGCAGGCGTGGCCGCATGAGCCGCACGAATCCCGTGTGGTCGCGAGATCGATACAGGCGCCGGGGCACGCTGTCAGGCCAGCGCGGCAGCGGATGCCGCACACGCCGCGCTCGCAGAAGGACTCCTGCCCCCGGTAGACGCCGGTCGGACACCGGTAGCCCGAACTGCCGCAACTGTTGGGATCGGACTGGAATGCGAGCTCGAAGCGGAGGTCGTCGGGCGGTACGGCAGCGTCCGTGGAGCCGACGACCTCCTCGGGGTTCGCGCCATCACGAACGACCGGCCCCGCGTCCATCATGGCGGGTGAGGGTGCGACCTCGCAGCCAGAAGTCAGGACCGCGAGCAGCCCGAGCAGGGCCGCCCCTCGCGCGCCGGCCCGCTCTCCGCCCGTGCCCACCGGCTGTACGCCCATCTCGCGATCCTAAGGCCCATCGCCCCGCATCGTCGATGGTGCCGCAGGTTGTAGCTGCGCTCACTTCGCGATGTGGGTGAGGGCTATCGGCATCATGGGAAGGTGGCGTCCGGAACCACGCTGCCAACCGCTGACCTGACCGCGCGTTCCGCGGGCCTAGGTCACCGCGCGAACGGGTGGCGCGGGCACTCCACCGGCGGTCCCTCGCGGTAGGTCGCCAACGGGTCGGCGGCGGGCGGAGGGAGCGGAGTCGAGGCGCTGCGGGCGAACCACTCGAGCAGCGCCTTCAAGAGTACAGCAACACCCGCGGCCAGTCCCCCAATGGTCGCGAACCGCAGCGCGGTGGCCTGGACCCGTAGGGCTTGGTCGAGGGGGTAGTCGGGCGGTGCATCCGTGAGGGGCACCGTCATGCTCAGGCAGCAGATCGCGCCCATGGATGCAGCGGCGAGGGTCAGGGCGACCGTCATCGCCACCCGCACCCGCCGCGCCCGCCGCTCCGCCACGCACCGAGGGCAGCCCGTCGTGTCCACGGGCGCGAGCGTACGCCTCGGCGCCCAAACGAAAAATGCCCCCGCCCCGTGAGGGCCGAGGGCGTCGTTGGGGGTGGGCCGATCAGCGGAAGGGGGGAGGTCAGGGAGGCTGCGGGTGCGGCCGCACCAGGGGCAGTTGTCGAGGACTGAGTCGGACGGTCTGGCGAGAGCGGACACGCACGCTCGCCCTGGGTGGAGTAGCGTCCGTCGCTGGAGGACTCGATGGGACTATCAGACGATCTTCGGCAGCTCTCGGATCAGGTCCGCAAGCGGCAGCAGCACGTGAAGGGCGAGGAGGCGACCAAGCAGGCCCTCATCATTCCGTTCCTGCAGGTGCTCGGCTTCGACGTCTACGACCCGCAGGAGGTCGGCCCGGAGTACATCGCCGACTTCGCCAAGAAGCGCCCTAGCGGCGGCATGGAGAAGGTCGACTACGTCATCCGCATCAACGGCGAGCCTGCGATGTTCATCGAGTGCAAGCCGCTCGGCTCGGCGCCCGAGGACCATGACGGGCAGCTCGCGCGCTACTTCAACGCGACACCCGGCGTGCACGTCGGGGTCGTGACGAACGGCACGAGGTATCGCTTCTTCACCGACCTGCGTGCTCCCAACATGATGGACGCCGCACCCTTCTTCGAGTTCGACATCCTCTCCTTCACCGAGCGCGACGCGGACAACCTGCGCGCCTTCACGAAGGACGGCTTCAACCCGGCGGCGATCCAATCGGCCGCCGAGGACATCATCTACACCGAGCGCCTGACGGGCCTCGTCAACGAGGTGCTCCGGAACCCGTCCGAGAACTTCGTGCGCTTCCTCCTCAGCGAGCTCGACCTGGTGCCGGGTCGAGTCACCGGGAAGGTCATCGACCGTTTCTCGCCGATCGTGAAGCGCGCGGTGCAGAGCACGCTGCTGGAGATGATGACGCGCTCGATCCAGCAGGAGATCGCCAGCCCCGCCCCGGCGGCGCCTCAAGCCGTCCCCACCGCGGAGGCCCCGCCGTCGCCCGTGCGGACCTCCATCCCCTCGGGGGAGGCCGGCGAGGCCGCCCGCGCCAGCATCGTCACGACCGCGGAGGAGATGGAGCTCTTCGAGGTCGTGGGCCGCATCTGCGCCGAGTCGGCGAGCAAGCAGCCCATCGGCTACAAGGACACCACCGCCTACTTTGGGATCAACCTCGGGAAGGTCACGCAGTGGTTCCTCCGCGCGTGGTGCACCGGCCCGCGGAAGGCGCTGGTGACGCGCGTGCCCGTCGAGCAGGTGCGCCTCCTCGCGCACGGCTTCGAGGTCGAGCCCGCCCCCGAAGGGATCGGCGCGAGCCGCGTCTACTTCGGCGCCATCAAGGACGTGGAGAAGCTCCGACCGCTCGTGCTGATGGCCTACGAGGAGCAGGTGCGACGGATGAAGGCTGGGGCCGACGAGTAGCAGCTCCCGGCCGCTGTGCTCTCGCGGCTGCCCCTCCATCTCTCCTTCCTCCTCGCGCTCATCACGATCACAAGACTCACCCCGCGCACCGGTGCGGGGTCGCGTGGTTCATGGTCCGTCGTAGACGATGCAGACGGCGTGGTAGGCGCGCTCGGTGCCCGAGCTGCCGAACGCGTCGGCGCGTGACCGCGCTCGTCTGCTGATCCAGATTGTCAGCAGCAGCCCGTTGGCTCCATCGACGCTTCCAGTCGGCCTGCGGCTTGGCTGGTGAACGCATCGCGCAGCATTCCTGCACTCGCCCGGATCTTGGCGCAATAATGCGCGCGGAGGAATAAGGGCGCGAGGAATCAAGAGTCAACAGGCCATGAAACGGGGTCCAAACTCTAGGCGGCTCGACGATGAACCATCAGGCGCTCAATGAGTTGGTAGACTCTTGTCGCCGGAGTCACTGGAATCGGAGATCGTGGATCAGGATCGAGCTTTCGTGCTCGCTCTATCGCCTTCGCAATCGCGTCTGGTCTCAAACACTGCGCTGGGGTGCGGTTCTTAGTGTACTCGCCGAATGCGGATCTTATCAGGCGCTCGACACTCGCGCTTAGGCCGGTGACTTCGTCAAGGCCGCACTCTTCGGCGTGCAGCAGGAGCCATAGCTCAAACGATGGACAGCTCAGGGCCACGCCCCAGCCACGCTTCCGGGCATCGTTAGTAACAGCAATGATCTGCTCACGACGGTTGCTGCCGGTTTGCTCGTCGAGGTCAAAAACTAACCACGTTTCGTCAAAATTCGCTAGGCCGACCACTGCCCCCTCGGCAGCGCCTAAGACGTACCAAGGCGCACTGGCATGATTATCGGGAAATACAATATGCAACTTTACGCGGTGACGCGGAATTAGATCGTTTTCCTGGAGTGAGTGAAAGTAACTAGGTTCTGTTGTCGCACCTTCAACTGCAATAACGAAGACCCTTGCATCGCGATCTTGAACGGACCGGTTGACGATTGCAGTTCGGCGAATCACTCGTTAGCCTCCGACTTGCAGTCTCCCCAGCTAGACAATCGTCCGCGATCTGAGAAGAACGGGATCGCACCAAATCGGCCCTGAAGGTATCCTGCCTCGAGATCTTTGAGTAGGATATCGACTTGATCGTGTTTGTACTCCGCTAGGGAATGGATGTGCGACGCTCCAGCAGAGTCCTTCTCCACAAACCATATCGAGGCTGGCGGAAGGAGAGAGCCGTTGAGGAGATTTGTGTCGTGGGTCGTAAAGATAAGTTGACTCGGTGCGGTCGCGGCATTGCAACTCATCAGGAAGTCGGAGACAAACCTCCGCGTTAGAGCAGTGTGCAGGCTGCGATCGAGTTCGTCGATAACGAATGTGCGCTGGCTCGTAGCCGCGTAAAAGATCACCGGCAAAAGGTGCAGGAGACGTCTTGTTCCGTCTGACTCGTCGGCCAGTCGAAACTTCTCCAATCCGCCTTCTCGTGTCCGATGATGGAAGAGGAGTTCATGCACAACTGCTTCGTCCGATTCAACATCGACCGCATGTCCTTCTGGCGCATGACCCACCTTCGCGATAAGATGAAGTAACTCCGCAGGCACCCCACCATCCTTTGAGGCCTTCGTTACCCTGTCGATCCAAGCCTTGGCATTGGAATCGGGACGAGAGAGTACTTCGACTGCGTTGATGCCTGTACCCATCGCCTTGAGTCTGTCGCAGTAGAAGGCACGAAAGTCATTGTTGCTTCTCAAATGCGACAGCAGCGGAAGAAACGGGACATCTGCGCCGATTACGGTGATGAAGTGCTCAAACCAGCCATGCGCTCGTTCAACCTCGGACACATTTCGTTGTGCGAACTCCGTCAGTAGGGGCTGGTTGGGTCTAGTCCCCTTCGCTACAAAGCGGGCGAATTGCCGCCTGCCCTTGCCACCCGACGACAGGAGGCGCCCGAGCTTGACGTCGTGCTCCTTGCCTTCAATCGCCGAGCGTTCGAACACGAGTTCTTCCTGGCCGGATAGAGTGACCTGGTAAAGCGCCTCCGCACACACTTGTTCCGCCGAAAACTCGAGCATGTAGCTGTAGCGTTCGCCTTGTGCCACGAAGTCGACTTGGCAACGAGAGGGGCGCTGAGCGGCGGCTTCGTCAAGCCGAAATGGTGCTGCCGGGAGACGATCGCCAGGAGTAGTACCTTCGACAATCAGTGACGTAATGGCCGAGATGGCTTTAACGAGATTAGACTTGCCCGAAGCATTGGCCCCATACAAGGCCGCCACTCGCATGACACGGAGCGATGGGTATCCCGGGATTTCAACCGAAGCCGCTGCATCTCCCGGCGGGGCAAGCATGCTGAACACGGTCTCGCCGTGAAATGATCGGAAATTTTCGACGGCGAACTGCAGCAGCACGGGGGAGCGGTAGCGCCTACCCCCAGCAGGTGTCAACACCAGGGCGATGCTCGTCGGCAGGCAACGATGTGCTGGTCGGCATCGATTGCGGTGGTGCGGCCGAAAAGTGGAGTGCTCAGGGGACGGTAGCCGCCGGGGACGCACAACGTGGTCAGCATGCCGACTCACGCTGGCCCAGCAGGAATGCTCCCAGGGATAGTGCCCCGGGTCGACTAGGCGCCCGTGACGCGTCTGCGGCTGCCTTTGAACGGCCGTTGTCTGCGAAGGATGGAGGTCCGCTTGACCGACTGGCGGGTGATCCCACTGCGGCAGCGCCCGCATCGGAGCTCCCCAGCGCCCGCGCGAAGTTCAACCCGCGACCGTGCAACGCCTGTGGAATGGGTTAGACGCGTCAGGATCGCTACGCGTGCGCGGAGGTCGCGCTCCTCGGCCAGCGCGTGGGCGAGGCGGTCGTGCTCAGCCAGAGGTCGACCGAGGAGCGTTGGCGCTGGCCCGGGGCCGTGAGCGCGCGCCCGAGGGAGAGGAGGGATCGGATCACCAGGCCGCCCACGCGAAGAGGCCGACGATCGGGACCAAGAGCGACGCCCACCCGAGCGTGTCGAGGAAGTTCACCCGAGCCCCGCGGTCTTCCACCACACGCGCAGGTCGTCCTCCGACCCCCGGAAGCAGCTGCGGTCCTGCACCGGGTCGCGCCACCCGGGGACGCCGCGGGGGTAGCGCACGCGGTCGGACGGCCCCTGGCCCGGCCCGTCGCTGTACTGCCAGAGCGCCCAGCGCTCAGGCGCGAAGGGCTCAGGCAGCGCGCGCGGCGCGGGCCCGTACTTCGCGAGCCACAACGGGCAGAGCCCGAGCACCCGTCGCTGCTCGGCCGAGGCGCGCTCGATGAGCCCGCGGAGGAAGTGATCGAACGTGTAGAAGACCGGGTGCCGCCCCGTCGCCTCGACGACCGTGCGGATGAACTCGACGGCCGTCTCGACGCTGCCGGTGCCGAAGTCGCTCTTCGCGTTGTCCTCGTGGTCGAGCACCAGTAACGCCTCCGGGTGGTCGGCCGCGAGCGCGAGGAAGTGCTCGGCCTGGAGCTTCCCCGGGCGGGCGTTGAGGTAGTGGTAGAGCCCGAGGAGCAGGCCCTCCCGCTTGGCCTCGACGGCGAGGCGAACGTAGCCCTTGTCGACCCAGTCGCCGCCCTCGGTGCACTTCGAGATCACCGCGACGATCCCGCCAGCCTTCGCCGCGGCGAGGTCGTAGGGCCCGTCGTCGTGGTGCACATCCACGATGCCCGTGGTGAGCGCGTCGGGGGGCGGCGCGCTCTTGCGCAGCTCGCGCTGCAGCACGAGCTCGGCCACGTCCAGCGCGCCCATCACGCGAGCCTCGGCGCATCGAAGTGCATGATGTCCCCGCTCTCGGCCGCGCCGAAGTCGCAGGCGCCCCAGCGCATCGTCCCGACGTCGCAGAGCGCGACGGCCACGTGCCTCGGGATCGTCAGGAACCCGCGCGCGGGGTTGCGCGTCACGCTCGGCAGCACCGAGGGCGCGCCTCGCACCATGGGGACGCGCACGGCCTCGTAGTCGCGCAGCACCTGCACGGGCACCCGGTCGACGGCGACGAGCAGCTCGCCCGCGAGGGCCGCGAACGCCGCCGGCGCCGCGACGTCCGCGTGCGGCACGGGCCGCCGGCGGATGAGCACGGCCTCCGCGTGGAACCAGGGCGCGAAGTACCCGACCAGCGCCCGGTGCACCGCGTCGAAGCGGTCCCACACCGCGCCCGTGGGCTCGCCCTTCCGGCGTGCCGCGAGGTCGCACGCGACGCCCGCCGCGGCGCAGGCCCGGTCGCAGGCGGCGAGCGCGGCCGCCCGCACGCCGAGCTTCGCGCCCGCGGCCTCGCCGCCGAGCGCCGTGCCGGTGCGCGTGGCGATGTAGGGGTTGAGCTCGTAGTCGATGTCGATCGCGACGCCCTTGGCGTGGAAGCCCGCGCCCTCGCGGTAGCCGCCGAGGCCCTGGCGCACGCCGCACCAGGCGACGAAGTCCGGCCGGGGCTCGGGCAGGCCCGCGTGCTCGGCGCGCAGGTCCGCCTCGACGGCCAAGAGCGCGTCGCGCATCCGGGCCGAGACGCCGCCGCCCACGGCGTGCCCGAGGAAGGTCGCGCGCACGAGAGCCGGGGCCGTCACGAGAGGACCGCGCCCTTCAGGTCGGAGGCGTGGGCCTCCAGCCAGTCGAGCGTGAAGCGCGCCGAGCGGACGTTGGGCATCCCGCCATCCTCCATCGAGGCGTAGTGGCTCTGGAGCGTGGCCTCCGCGACCACCGCCCCGGCGGGCCGCAGGGCGTAGTGCCGCCGCAGCTCGTCGACGGTCCCCGCGAGCGGCCGCGGGGCGGCGCCGAGCCAGCGGGAGACGGCCTCGCTCGTGGCGTACTGGTCGGCCTCGACGTGGCCGAGGTACTCCGCCGCGTCGTCGGTCGCGACGCTGCAGAGGTAGAGCGCCGAGTGCGAGACCTTCTTCGGCCACCAGCCGGCGTCGACGCCGCGATGGTGCTGGTCGACGTGCCCGACCTCGTGCGGCAGGACGATCAGGCGCGTGACGGCGTGGTCCGGCGCGCGCCAAGAGCGCGGCAGGGCGACGGTCCCGCCGATGGTGGTGCCGTAGGAGCTCAGGTACTCGGCGCCGGTGGGCAGGCCGAGCTTCGGGACGTCGAAGGAGATGAAGCTCGCGAGCTCGGCGGCCTTGTCGCGCGCGCCCTCGGCGGCATCGAAGGCCGTGGCGATGTTCTGATGGAGGACCGAGTCCTCCTTGGTGATCACCTCGGCGTCGAAGTGCGCGCAGAGCGCGGCTTCGAGGGCGTTGGCGACGTCGTTGAGGCGGTCGGCGGTGGGCTGCATGGAGACTCCTGCGAAGGGGCTGGCGGGCGTGTTGAAGAAGAAGTTCACGGGGTCATTCCGAGGCGGAGGGCGGCGCGGCGCAGGCGTTTGGCCCGCGCGCGGGAGACGGCGTTGGGGTCGGGCTCTCGCTCGCGGTCGAGCGGACCCGGGTAGGGCGGCACCTCCGGCGGCGGGGAGGTGGTGGTGCGCGTCTCGCCGATCGGCGGCGCCATCACCGCCAGTGACGAGAGCAGCGCCAGCGAGAGCAGGGATCGGTGGCCGATCACGCGATCACCCGCGCGAGCAGCACCCGCGGCGCGTCACCGATGGTGACCACGTCGCGATCGGACTGGACCTTGAAGTCGACGGCGCGGCGCAGGGCCATCGTGAGCTGCGCGCTCTGCCTCGCGCAGTCGCGGGCCCAGCGGCGCCAGATCGCAGGCGGCTCCGCGGCGTGCGTGGCCACGCGGTAGGTGTCCCACGTGTCGTCGGGGTCACCGTAGGACGCGAGGAAGAGGTCCTTCGGGATCACCGCGACGAGGTCGAGGTCGCGCGGGTCGTCCGAGGTGACGGCGCTCCCGACCAGGTAGACGGCCCCGCCGTAGTACCGTGCCGAGAGCTGCCGCGCGTGGATCGTGAGCTGGACGAAGGTCTCGGGCTCGCGCCGCAGGAGCGCGCACGCGCCGTCGCCCGCCGCAGCAAGGAGCGTCTCGCCGTCGAGGAGAGGCGGGATCATCGACGCCCGTCCTCGCGCACGAAGACCATCCCGCAGTGGGTGCCGATGCAGTCGTAGGTGGCGTGGTAGCCGCCTGCGCCCAGGGCGCAGACGATGGCCAGCACCGCGACGATGAGGAGTGCGCGGCTGGTCAGCACGGGGTGAGGACCCCGTCGGTGAGCCAGCCGTGGTAGCCGGGGCGCTCGGGCGTCCCGTGGGTGAGGATCGAGGGGCGCGCGGTGATGCGCGGGGCGTCGCCCGTGCGCGTCCAGCCGTGGCCGTTGGTGGAGGGGCCGTCGACGTGCCACGGGCGGCCGTCGGGCAGTTGCAGGATGAGCGAGCGCCCGTCGGGCCCGCGGTGACGCTCCAGCCAGGTCGCGTCGTACATCGCGCCGGGCGCGAGGCTGCGGAGGTAGTGGTCCCCGGGCGTGCCGTCGGCGCGGCGGTAGACGTTCTCGTAGAACACCTGCCACGCGTCCTCCGCGTCGAAGGCGCGCTCGCAGTGGTCGCACGCCTTCGGCCACGAGGCCGTGTCGTGCGGGAACTTCGCGGGGTCGTCGCGGACGCACGGGGGCTCGTCGTGCGTCTCCACGCCGAGGACGGTGGCGCCCTCGCAGCCCCACTCGCCGCGCACGCGGCACGACCGGCCCGACGAGAACCGGCGCAGCAGCACCCGGTAGTCGTGTGTCGGCTCGATCAGGAAGCAGGTGACGGCGCCGCTCACCGCCCACCGTCCCGCGCGACCGCGCGCCGGTACTCCGCCAGGTCGAGCACTGTGGGCGCGTCCTCGCCGAGCGCATCGGCGAAGGCCTCGCCGAAGCCGATGCCTGAGCTCTCGCCCCCGAGACGCGGCGCCATCATCGCGGGGCCGAAGCCCACGGCCGAGCAGTCGGGCGCGTCGCCCGGGCGGGCGCAGATGTGGCCCATGCCGATCGCATGGCCGATCTCGTGGCCCACGGCCTGGCGGAACGCCGTGTCACCCGGCGTGCAGTCGGGATCGACCTCGACGACGCGCGAGCCGACGATCCACCGCCCCGCGCCGAGGGTGCAGCCCTCCGAGTCGAAGGGCTGGACGATGACCCGCGCCGTGGAGCGGTTGCCCTCGCCCGCCTCGACGAAGCGCGGCCCGAGGGCGCTGAGGAGCACGAGCTCGTCGCGGATCCGCGCCTTGTCGAGCGAGAGCCACTCGGGCGCGATGTAGACGCTCGCCTCCCCGTAGCGCGCGGGGTCCGCCTGCGAGGGCGGGTCGCAGCCGACGAGCGCGGCGAGGGCGAGCAGCGCGAGGATGGCGCGCTTCACTGCCCACCGTCCGGGTCGAGACCGGCGTCGACGCGCGGCGCGCACCGGGCGACGCCGTCCGCACGCAGCGCGCACACGCGCCCCTGGAGGCCGCAGGGCTCGTCGCCGATCGGGGTGAGCTCGCGGGTGGGAGAGCAGTAGCGCGGCCAGTCCTCGACGCACGACCAGCGCCCCGGCGTGGGGCACGCTGGGCGGTTCCAGTTGGGGCAGCCGGCGAGCGAGGCGCCGAGGGCCACCGCGATCACCAGCAGAGCGAAGAGGGCGCGCAGGGAGATGCTCCCGCGCTGCCCGTTGCCGCTCGCGGGCACCCCCAGCGGGAGCGTGTTCGCGCGCATCGGCGAGGCGGTCGGGTCGCGCAGGATCTCCGCGACGAGGCCCGCGAGCTCGGCCGGCGTCGCCGTGGTGGCGATGGGCGCGGGCGCGCGGAGCTTCTGCACCTGCGCCTCGGCGATGCGCTCGAGCAGCTTCGTGGTGCTCGCGATGTTGAGGGACTGGAGGGCGCGGAGCTGGATGAGCGAGTCGCCGCCGAGGTGCCAGAGGTCCTGCACCACGCGGCCGAGGAAGCGCGGCCCGTCGGTGGCGGGGTTCCAGCTGCCCGGCTTCGACGGGTCCTTCAGGTCGCGGACCTCGGCCTCGGTCGAGAGCACGAGCTGCGCGGCGAGGGCAGTAAGGGCGTCGAGGGAGGCCCCGACGGCGATGGCCGCGGCGCCCTTGGCGTCGGCGCTCTGGCGCGCGCGGTAGGCCCGCAGCGCGAGCACCTTGGCGCGAGCGAGCGGAAGGAGCGCGATCGACACGAGGGCGATCGCGAGGACGAGGAGGAGCGGAGCGTGAGCGTGGAGCCAGAGCAGCATGGACGAGTGCCTTTCCGCGGCCCGTGGGCGCGCGTAGGTGAGCGAGGCGATGTGGCAGGAAGCGGCAGACCCTGACGGTCTGCCGGGAGGAGTCAGCGCTTCGAGGTCGGCAGGCCGTGCGGCGCGGTGTCGAGGCGTTGCTCGATGCGGTCGACGCGATCCCCGATGGTGTCGACGTGGTCGATCAGGTGCGCGTGGTCGCGGTCGCGAGCGGCCTCCGAGCGTCGCAGCGTCTCGATGGAGTCGCGGTGCTTGGTCTGCTCGTCGCGGATCTCTTTGAGCGTCGTGCCGACGCCCTCGACCTGGGTGAGAAGCCGCCCGAGCTGGACGAGGATGCCCGCGCCGGTGAGGCAGAGCGCGATGATGGAGACGATCGACGCGGTGCTCATCGGCGACGCGCCTCCCGCGCGAGGGCGTCGACGCGCTCCGACACGCGGAGCACGCCGAAGATCACGGGGGCACCGAGGACCAGCACCAGGATGAGCTCGCGCGTCACGACGGCGTGATCTCCACGCCCGCGCTGATCGGAACCGCCGTCGCCGTGAACGCACTGCCCGTCTGCGCCACGACGCCCACGAGAGCGCCCGCGGCCACCGGGATGCTCCCCGCGGCGATCGTCGCCGTCGCGTGGTCGCTGCCGTCGGCGATGGTGGCGACCATCGTGTCGTAGAACGTGGGCGGGCCGCCATCGATGACCGCCACGCGCACCCGCACCGCAGAGCCCGCCGCCGGGTCGGGGTTCATGGCGACGGACAGGCCGGTGACGGAGCCCGCACGGAGCACGGTATAGAGGGAGCCCGCGTAGAGGAGGAACTGGTTGGTGGAGTCCTCCGGCGCAGCGGCGCTCCCGGCAGCGAGGGCGGCGACCGAGAAGGGCCCGACCGTGTAGGGGACCGCGAGCGCCGAGCGCTGCGCCGCGGCGTTGGCCGCAGTGAGCAGCGAGCGACCGGCCGCCGAGGCGTCGCTGATGTCCGCCGCGGCGGGCTTGGCGTGGACGTGGTCCGCGCGCGACGCCTCGAGCGCGATCCCAGGAGCCGCGACGCCGAGCGCGGCGGGGGTGGCGTCGGAGAGCGCGGCCGCCGTGGACGTGGAGAGAACGATGCCGCCAATGGTGATCATCGCCCGCCTCCCGCGATCCGCACGCTGGTGCCGAGCGTGCTGGTGAGCACCAGGCGTAGGGTGGTGATGGGCTCGGCCGTGCCGTCGATGGGCAGCTTGCCCCCCGCGGCGAGCGGCAGACCCGTGGGCGAGCCGACGGCGCCCTCGCCGATCTCATCGGTGCCGAGCGGGAAGCGCTCGATGGTCATGGCCGTGATCGGGTTGGTGTCGCCGACGTTCTTCACGACGAAGAGCCAGTCGCGCGCGCCGTCGACGGGGACATCGACGGGGACGGGCGTGGCGGCGGGCAGGTCGACGTCGCGGGCGTAGTGGGAGAGCAGCAGGTGGTTCATGCGAGGGGGCGCTCCAGGGCGGCCGTGAGCCGCGGTGGGTGGGTCGGAGGGGAGGCGGAGGGGCGTGACGAGGGGTGCGAGGGCTACCCGAACGCCTCGATGACCAGGTCGCGGAACTCGACGTACCCGGACGAGGTCCCGGCGCAGTTGCCGCACACCCCGACGTGCGTCGGGACGAAGCTGAGGGCGATCGTGGTCGGGCTCGCGACGTTCGCCCAGAGGCCCGCGTCGCTCACCACGCCCGGCGCGACGAGGCCCCCGGGGCTCACGTGCAGCTCGAGTGTCCCCGCCGCTGGAGCACGCGGCCGAGTTGCACCGCGAGCAGCGAGACGAGGCCGACGAGGAGTGAGACGCCTCCCGCGATGAGCATCAGCGTGGGGTTCACTCGAAGGACTCCGTGACGTGCCCGGTGAAATCGATCACGCCGACGCTCGCGCCGTCGCACCACGCGCCGAGGCCGACGTGCGACGGCAGGAACGGCAGCGCCACGCTGCTCACCTGCGTCCAGAAGCCGCCCGCGCTGACGACGCCGTAGAGGAGCTGCCCCTCGTGGGTGACGCGGATCTCCAGCGTCCCGCCGTCGCCCCAGGCGAGGACAGGACCCACCGGGCCGGTGAGCCCGCCCGCGCCGAGGCCGTCGACCCAGCACCCGCTGTAGAGCACCGACGACGACGCGAACATCATCAGGAACCGGACGCGCGTGCCAGCCGAGTTGCGGAAGGTGATCCCCGCGTAGCACTGCCCGGAGGTGTTCACCGCGGCCACGGGCGTGACGCGCATCCTCCAGCGGCGGTTGGTGTCCCAGGTGACGGCGCGCTCGATGCGCGCTCCGTCGAGGTCGTGCAGGTTGCCCGACGAGGCGAAGGTGCAGCGCGCCACGTCCCCCGCCTCCAGGCTCCACACGAGCCCCGTGGGCTCCGCCGGAGACGGGACGATCGTCCAGCCCTGCCCGGCGGCGAAAGCCGCGGCGAGGGTGCTGCGGCCCATGGCGCCGATGGACGAGGGCGTGATCGGGTCGGAGCCGTCGCTCGCGTGCGAGGCCGCGTGGGCGTCGGGGGTGCCGCCGCCGAGGCCGTCCACGTCGGCGCCCTTTGACGCGCTGGTCGCTGCATATCGGTTGGCCATCAGATCTTCGCCTCCGTCGTCTGGATCTCGCCGCGCCAGGTCACGGTCTTCCCCGCCGCGCCCTTCACCTGCAGCACCACGTCGCTACCGCTGACCTGCACGCGCACGTCCCAGGTCGCGTCGTCGGCGTCGACGAGGGTGAAGAACACCGTGCCCATCACCGGGGCGCCGCTCGCGGGCCTCCGAGCACGCGCCGTGAAGGTCCACGAGCCGCCCTCGGTGCCGTCGTCGCGGATGGCCGAGACCATCCCTTGGAAGGTCACCGTCGAGGACTGCGCGAGGGTCGCGCTGCACCCGGGGACCGTGGTCCACGTCGCGTCGGTGGTGGCGACGTCGCCGAAGAGGAAGCCCGGGACCGTGGGCGAGGCCGTGGTGGAGCTGCTCGCGCCCGAACCCTCGTAGTCGAGCTCCGCGTGCAGCGTCGCACCGCTGTCGTTGTAGAGGCAGAGCGCGCCGTCCGACTCGCGGGCGTAGAGGAAGACCCGGTCGGCGCCTGCGGAGAGCTCGTCGAGGATCACCGCGAACACACCCGAGCCGATGACCGGGGCGACACCCGCGGTGATCGCCACGGTGTTCACGCCCGTCCACTCGTCCTCGAAGGTGCGGACGACGATCGCCTGCGTGGGGTCGTTGCGCTTCCACGCATCGGCGCCGTGGAGGCGCTGGGCGGCGGCGGTGAGGCGGGTGAAGACCCCGCGCACGTGGTGGCTCCGCCAGTCCTTCGAGGCATCGATGACGGCGATGGCGCCGTCCGCCACCCCCGCGTCGGGCGACGACCAGAAGCGCCCGTCGCGGCCCGTGAGGGCGACGGTGCCAGAGACGGTGCCGGTGGCGGTCTTCAGGCCCGCCGCCTCGTCCTGAATGCGGTTGAGCGTCGCCGCGGGCACGCGGCTCCCGCGAGCGAAGGTTCCTGCGCGTTGCATCGGCCTACTCCTCCCAGCCCATGAGATCGATCGCCGCGTCGTAGAGGCCGCCGACGCCGACGACCGCGTAGCCGCAGACCTGCGCGCTGGTGAGCTGCACCTCGGCGCGCGCACACGACCGCGAGGTCTCGGTGTTGTTGGCGACGGCGGCGACGATCTCCTGCGCCACGCTCGTGGTGTCCGCGGCGTCGTAGAGGTTGAGCGCCGTCGAAGCGGCCCCCGCGGTGCTGGTCGTGATCGCCTGCCCGAAGAGGAGCGCGCGCCGGGCGTGGGGCGGGACGCGCGCCGAGAGGTCGAGCGCGGTGTGCCCGACCGCGCCCCCGCCGAAGGCCACCGCGCG
This sequence comes from uncultured Myxococcaceae bacterium, assembly GCA_966211675.1. Lineage (GTDB taxonomy): Bacteria > Myxococcota_A > Polyangia > Polyangiales > SCUS01. Next base: position 79,209 of record CBIHPK010000008.1, on the reverse strand, counting down.
CAGCCCGTCGGCCGCGAAGACCCCCGTCACGCTCGCGATCGCGCTGCGGCGGTAGAGGTACCGGCCGCGCACCGCCAGGAGCGGGATGGGCGCGCCGGTAGAGTCGGTGAAGAACGTCCCGAGGTACACCCGCGCGAGGTCCGCGTCGGCCGAGCCCGACTTGCGCACACGGGAGGCGCTCGGACCCGTGAGGCTCACCTCGAAGTCGAGGCTCCCGGCGTTGCTCCAGGCGTAGACGGAGTATCGGCTGGAGGCCGCGAGGTTGCCGCCGCCCTCGATCTTCGACGCGCCCACGGTCGAGGGCGCGGAGACGTACGGCAGGTAGAAGCCGCTCGCGAGGTCCGTGAGCGTGACGCCGTAGATCGCGCCCACGTTCACCGTGAAGCTGCTGGCCGAGCCGCCCGGGTCGACCGAGAAGTCCCCGCTCCACGTGAGGCGGTTGACCGTCGCCTGGGGCTCGGCCGCGTGCGCGTCGAGCAGGTCGCGCCAGGTCGGGAGGTTCTTCGGGGAGCCGTCGGGCAGCGCGGGCGCGGCGATGCGGTGTCGCGCGGTCGGCGAGTAGGGTGCGGGCATCAGGGCTCCGGGGGCTGAGGTGGGGCGAGGCGGGAGAAGGCGGGGCTACGAGGCGAGGAGGTCAACGTCGCACTCGCTGTCGGTGCGGTCGCAGAGGAACGGGTCGATGTCCGGGCCGGCGCCGCGGCCGATCGCCCAGGCCACCTGCGCCTGCGCCTGGGGCGCAAGCGTGGCGTCGATTCGGGCGCGCAGCTGCGCGTCGGCCTCCTGCGCCTCGGGCAGCAGCACCGCGAGGCGGTAGACCCCCAGCGGGTCGGTCGTGGCGACCTCCGAGGCGAGGATCTCCACGATCGTCACGCTGGGGGTGAGGGCGCGCAGCGCGCGGGTGATGGCCGGGAGTGAGGGGCCCGCGTGCAGGGCGATCCACCGGGCGCGCACCGCGGACTGCCGGGTCGCGGTCGCGGCACCCTCCCCGGAGAGCATCCCGATCGACCGCTCCCAATGCGCGAGCTCGTCGATCGCCAGGTGCCCGAAGACCTCGGCGAGCGAGCGCGAGGCGTACGCCCGCGTCGTCGCGATCGTGGTCCCGAGGGAGAGGTAGAGCGCCGCACCGAGCGAGTCGTCGGCCGCGCGGACGGCCGGGCCCATCCAGTAGGCGAGGCGGCGCGCGACGTCTCCTGCGGCGCCGGAGCGCGTGGGGGCGGTGGAGAGGATGTTCATGGGTGGGCGCCTCGGGGACTGTCGGTCAGGAGAAGAGGCGGGTAGCGTCGGCCGGATGAGCTATCCGCCGCCCCAGGGATACGGAACGCCCGAAAACCAGCCGACGCAGGGCTACCCCCCGCCGCAGCCACCCGCTCCAGCGGGGCTGAACATCACAGCCGTCGTGGTCGCCGCGATCGTCGTTGCCGGAGGGGTGATCGGCGCTGCGATTCTCACGAGCGGCCGTCCCGCGCCGGCGGCCGCGTCCACAACATCCGCTGTCGCTCCGATGCCGCTCGCCATGCAGCCAATCGCGGCGCCTGTTGTTCCTCTGGTCGAGCCTCGCGCCGAGGTGAACTGTCTCCCTGGGTTGAGCGGCTACCAGTGCTCCGTCCATCACGTTCAGGGCAGTATTCCGCTCAACGTCTGCTGGCAGATCGTCGCGCTCTGCGAGAATGGGACTCGGGTGACGGCCGAAGCCTGCCAGGTCGTGCAGGTAGCAGGGACGGCCTCGCGGCTGATTCCTGAGTCTGCGATCCACAACCTCAGACGGTGCGACAGGGTCCTATCGTCGAGCATGGAGAACATGGTCATCACACCGGCCTTGTGACGGGCTGGCGTAGACTCCCTCGCATGCGACCGACCTTCCTCCTCTGCCTCGCCCTCACCGCATGCAGCTCCGACCCCGTCCCACCTGTCGACTCCGGGATGCACATTGACCAGCAGCCCGACTCAGGATGGTCCTGGGCCGACGCCGTCGACGTCATCGGTGATGACCGCATGGCGCTGCCCGACTTCGGCCCGCGGGACACCGGGGCAGACGTCATCGCAGTCGCCGACGCGCCTGCGGCGGATGCGGTCGATGCCACAACTGCCGATGCTGGAACGGATGTCGTTGCAGTCGCCGACGCGGGGAGCGATGTGCCGGCCGACGTGCGGATCAACTGCGCCGTGCCGGGCGCGCCGGACATCGCGTGCAGCTCGCACGCGGACTGCGCGCGGTGCATCCCCGGGGCCTTCAACTCCATCTGGTGCTGCCGGGCCAATGGTTCGTGTGGCAACACCTCGAACCCGACCTGCAACTGACCTACTGGATCAGCACCGTCACGATGCCCGGCACCAGCCGCGTGCCGACGGTCGGCACGACCGAGCTCGCGGCCGGCACCGTCACCGTCACCCCCGAGGCCCCGGCCAGATCCTGGACAAGGTCCGTCACGCGGCTGCTGAAGAATCGATCCGCCCCCGAGTCATTCGGCCGAGGGAAGCGCTGCGACGGGACGCTGGTGACCTCGTCGCCCGACCCGAGGCCATCGAGGTACGCGAGCACCAGCGTCCGGATGTCGCCCCAGAGTCCGCAGTCGGGGCGTACGATCGCGCTCACCGCCGGGAGCGCCGGAAGCGCCTCAGAGAGCGTCACCACGAGGCCGACAGGTGCACCCTGGACCGTCGCGAGCCACCACCCGCCGCGCACGACGCTGGTCCCGAGGTACACCGCGAGGCGCGAGCCGTCGGTGATCTCGTAGACGCTGTTCAGGGTGAGCGTCGTGGACGTGCGCGCGGTGATGGTGCGCGACGCCGGCGAACCTGGGTTGACCCCCCACGGCCAGGGCGCGATCGCCGGGTCGACCGCGATGCTCACGGTGACATCGACCGGGGCGGAGACCACCGGCGCGATCACGAGGTAGTTGCCCGCGGCCATCCCGGCGGGGCGGAGCGGCGCCTGGAGGGCCTCCGGGAGCGCCACGCCCTGGGCGTCGTTGGTGCCTTCGATGTAGCCTCGCACGCGGTTGAGGAGCGCCGTCGTGGGGTTGCGGGTGAAGGCCGGGTCGAGCCCGAGGCCGATCGACCCGGCGCCGTCATTCTGCACGTAGGTGTCCGCCCCGGGCATCGCGCCGAGGACCTGTAGGACCAGGGTGCCCGGGGTGTTCACGGTCCACACGCTGCCGAAGTACCAGGTGCGCGGCCAGATGAACGCCGCGCCCACGCCCTCGACGGCGAGCGCGTTGAGCACCCACTCGGCGCGCGTGCCGCCCTGCTTTGGTTCCTTGCGGAACACCTCGCACCGGGCGCGCAGCTCCTCGATCGTCTCGGTGTCGGCGCCGACGACCAGCATGTGCGAGGTGTCGCCCGTGTCGGGGTCCGCGGTCAGCGTCGCGTCGAGGCCCGTGGGGGCGCCGTTCTGCCAGGTGAAGGTGTCGCCGAGCGAGACGTTGGCGTTGGCCCCGGCGTCGCGCGCGGTCAGCGTGATGTGGCCGTTGCCCCCGCCGTTGAGCGCCCAGGAGGACTCGCCGACGGTGTAGACGAGGCCGGTCTCGCCAGTGACGGTCTTGCCGCTGGCGATCGCGCCCGACGTGCTCGGGGTGCCGGTGATCTTCGCGCGGATCGAGGCGCGCGCGGCGGCCACGCGGGTGATCCCGGAGAACTCCGCGTGCTTGAGCACCCCAGCCTCGCTCGCGGTGTCGGGGAAGGCCTCCTTCCTCGCAGCGTCGGCCTCGAACTCCGCGCCCTCCAGCTCCAGCGCGAGGCCCGTGGCGAGCACGTAGTACGGCGTCCTGGGGGCCGTCACGACGCGCTCGCCGATCGCTTCGTGCTCGCCACGCAGGGTGAGCAGGAAGCTGTCGCGGATCGTCTCGGCGTCGCGGGGATCGGTCACGTCGTGCCTCGAATCGTGCGGGGGCGCGTCCCGTCGTGGAACGCGATCGTGTAGCGGATGCCGCGGGGCGCCATGCGCTCGGCGCTCGTGGCGAGGTCGGTGATCCACCCGCCCGCGACGATCCACTGGAGCGCGCGCTCGAGCTCGGCGGCCAGCGCCTGCGGGGCGTCGGCGGTGTCGGTGCGCGCGGCGCGCCAGTCGGTGCCGAGAGAGGGGTCCGCCGCGCAGGTCCCGAGGGGCGTGCGCAGCGTCCAGACGACGAGGCCGATGGGCGCCGACTCGGACCATGCGAGCGAGCCGTCATCGAGCGAGAGGTCCCCGGTGGCCGGGTCGATCGCGGGGGTGAGGGTATCCATGGTCAGTCGCCCGCGATCCGCGTCGAGAGGTAGGTCGCGCGGGCGGACTTGAGCGCCGCGATGGCCGTGGCGAGCGGAGTCTGGAGCGCGAGCACTGCGGCGACCGTGAGAGCGGCGTTCGGCGCGGCGGGCGCGGCGTGGGCGATGCCGTCCGTGAAGGTGTCGAGCGCGTCGAGGAACGCGTCGAGGGCGTCGGCGTAGGCCGTCCCGCGGACGAAGGGTTGCGCTCCGCCCTGAAGCGTCACCACCTGCCCCGAAGCCGCGGTGATCTCGACAGCGCCGCTCGCGCGGATCCGCACCACCGCGGACTGCGCCGAGAGGCCGTGGAGCTGGGTCTCTCCGGCCTCGGGCTCGACGGCGCCCTCGTCGCGGGCCTTGTCGACCACGAACGCGAGGCGGCCGCCGTTGGGCAGCTCGAGCACCATCGCCTCGGTCGTCGCACGGACGACGGGGCGCGTGCGAAGGCCTGGAGGCTGCCAGACCTCGGCCGCGTCCTCGGGCTGTCCGCCGGGCCCACGGAGCTGCACGAGCAGCGTGCGGACGCGGCTCGCCCAGGACGCAAGGTGCACCGTGGCCATCGCGATCATGTGGGCTCGGGCTCCGGGATCACGGACAGCGCCCCGTCGGGCACGAGGGAGAGCTTCGTCCGCTGCGCGCCATCGTGTGAGCCGGAGCCTTCGACGCTCACGACCAGCCAGGTGCCCGTGACCCGGGCGAGGTCATCCCGCACGTCCGCGAGGAGGTTGGGCAGCAGCAGTCGACCCTCGAGGCGGTGCCCGAGGACGGTGCACTCGTACCGCCGGAAGCCCTCGTTGGCCTCGGCGCAGAGGCGCGCGGCCTCGTTCTGTGCGCCCGCCTCGGTGCTCGCGTTGCGGCTCTGGACGTAGCGCGGGAGCGTGAGGGCCTCGAAGTCCACCTCGGCCGCCGCCGCGTCGGTGAGGAGGAAGCCGTTGGTGACCTCGCGCGCGATCTTCTGCGCGACGCTGTCGCCACGCTGGGCGTCCGAGAACACCGTCACGGCGCTGGGGACGTTCGCGACGCTGGTCGTGCGCTTGCCCGCCCAGACGTTCGAGCGGTCGGTCACCCGCCCGTCCACGAGCTCGCGCCGGAGCGAGAGCACCGGGGCGCCGGTCCGGGGCCGGTCGACGATCACCCCGGTGTGCCCGCTGCCCTCGACGGGCGTCGTCCAGACCCGGTAGCCGAGCGCGCGCACCATCCGCTGCACCACCTGCTGCGCGCGCTCGCCGATGCGGGGGTGCGACGCCCGAACGGCGTCGTTCCGCAAGGCGCGGGCGTGCGCGAGGCCCCGGCGCGCGCGTCGGGCCCGCTGCGGGTGCGACGACGGAGCGGGCGTCGGGGTCGAGGATGAGGAGGCGCGGCGGGCGTGGAGCCGGCCGACGGTGGCCCCGGGGTCGACCGAGGCCCCGATCTCCGCGGCGATGCCGACCCCCTGGTAGACCGCCTGCACCGCGTCGCCGAGCGTCCGGCCGCGCAGGGTCAGCGTGGGGTCCGCATCGCCGCTCACGGCGGCGCCGAGGTCGTCGCGCCCGCTGATCACCAGCACGGGCGGGTTCCGGCTCGGGTCGTCGTCGCCTACCGCGACGGTTTCGACGACGCCCGAGAGCACCGCGTCGCCGTCGACGGCGAGGGTGATCCGGTGGCCACATTTGATGCCCCGCACCGGGTCGAGGAGCACCGCCCAGGCGCCGCGAGCGCTCTCCGAGTAGGGGAAGCTGAAGGTCCAGGCGACGCCCACCTCGAGCATCGAGAGCCGGTAGGTGTACTGGTCCCAGACGTCGACGGCGATCGCCTCGGGCCCGACGAAGAGCTCGACCACGCTCGGCTCGGGGGCGCTCATGGAACCGTCACCGTCGTGCCGGCGGGCACGGTGTCCGCGGCGAGGCCGTTCACCACCCGGAGGTCCCGGGCGCGGAAGGGCGTGCCGTACACCCACGACGAGAGCTCGGCGCAGGTCATCGCGCGCGGGGCGACGACACGGCGGCCGACCCCGAGCGGGTCGGAGACCTGCGCCTTCAGCCGCGCGAGCGCGCCCCGGGCGCGGTAGGCCGCGGCGCGGGCCGCGTGCACGAGCCGCCGCGTCACCGCGGTTAGAGGCTGCGCCGTGAGGAGCGAGAGCGCCGTGGTGATGGCCCGGTCCATGGCGCCGATCGCGCCGAGCACCTGGCCCACCGGCGCGAGGGCCGCGTCGACGCCGCGCCGCACCGCCGCGGCGAGCCGGGCGAGGTCGCTCGGAACCCTGGCGGCCCCGAGGGCCGCGTCGGCCTCCGCGGCGGAGAACTCCATGTCGACGACGACGTCCGTCGAGGGCAGGTCGAGCGCGACGATCCCGACGCTCGAGGCCCGCTGTTCGACCCACCCGAAGTCGATGTACCCGCCGTTGCGCACGCCAGCGACGAGGCGCGGCTTGCGGGCCTTCACCTTCACCGTGAAGGTGCCGAGCAGCGGGTGCGCGAGGCGCAGGTCGCCGCCGCGGCGCAGGCGCCGGTAGAGCTCGTGGAAGCGGCCCGGGTAGAGGTCGGGCCAGCCCGTGAGGCCGTTGACCATCACCGCGGTGAAGGTGCCCCGCTCGGCCTTGCGCCCCGCGTCGACGAGTTCAGCGCCGTCGCGGCCGAACTGCTCGAACTCGGTGAAGGCATTCTCGCCCTCGACGTCCATCTCGGTCACCGGGAAGAGGATCCCGTCGACCGAGGCGGCCTGGAGCGTGCGGGTGAGGAGGTCGGTGCTCATGGCGTCGGGGGCATGCGCGGCGAGCTGCCGTTGCCGGCGCCCGCGAAGGCCGCGTCGTGGGGCGAGACGGTGGCCACCATCGGGGAGCGTCGGAACTCGCGCGCCGCGGTCGTGAGCTCCTGGACCGCGGTGATGAGCGCCGCCACCGGGAAGAGCGCGGGGCCCGCGGCGGCCGCGAGCCCCTTGCCGACGCGCTCCCCCGTGGAGAGCGGACGGCCATCCGGTCCGAGGCCGGTCGAGGCCTGGATGCTGCTGCCGTAGGCGGCGAGGGCGGTGCCCCCGACCGCGCTGCCGAGGGCGAGCGCTGCGGGCCCGGCTCCGAGCGCGCCGACGACCTTGCCGCCGAGGGCCTTGGCGCCAGCGCCGAGGGCCGTGGTCCCGACGCTCGCGCCGAGCGCGGCGATCCACGGGTGTTCGTTGGCGAAGGTCGTGGCCGCGTCCGAGGCGCGGGTCAGGGCGCCGCCAGGACGGGAGGCCGCGAGGTGCGTTTCCTGCTCGCGCAGGAGCCGCGTGCGGTCCTCGGCCGCGCGCTGCCGGGTGAGCGTCGCTTCCTGCTCGGGCGTGAGACTCGCGCGCTTCAGCTGCTCGACGTGGTCGTACTCGCGGATCTGCGAGCCGTCGTTGCCGGTGGTCATGCCGAAGTACGAGCCCAGGGCCGAAACGTCGGGCGCGTTCATGAGCTGGCGAGCGCCACCCCCGCCGTGGGCCCCCATGAAGTTCCGAAGGGCGCCCTCGTCGTTGTCGAACATCGTCCCGAAGAAGCGCGCCGCGTTCGAAGGCGTGTCGCGCAGGGCGGTGTTCATCCGGTACTCGCCGGTCACGCGGTCCTTGGTGAAGGCCTCGGCGAAGGCGGCGCGCTGCGCGTCCGTGCCCGTGCGCGCCCGCTCGGCGAGCGCGAGGCCGAGGCGGTTCTGTCGCGGCTCGTTGGAGAGCGCGGTGCGCACCGTGTTGGTGCGGTTGGCGCTGACGCCCACGGTGCGGCCGCCTGCGGCCTGCGCCTGGAGCTGCGCGAAGAAGTCCTGGCTGATCTCGGCCGTGAGCCGGTCGCGCTCCTCGGGGCTCTGCGCGTTGGCCGTGCCGGCCGAGATGGCCTGAAGGAGTCCCGGCAGCCCCGCGCCGATCATGTTGTCGACCTCGACCGAGCCCTCGAAGGAGGTGCCGACGGCGCCGCGCAGGATGCGCTGTCGGAGCGAGGCGTCGCTCACGCGGCGGCGCAGCACGGCCCCCATGTTCACGATGCCCGAGACGTTCGTCGGGTCGACGGCGCCGGCGAACTCGACGTCGGAGAGCGTCGCCTGCACCGCCCGCTCCCGCTCGGCGCGGGTGTTTCCGCCGAGGGCGTTGGCGAAGCTCTGCGCGCCCGCGATCGCCTGGAGGGCGACCTCCGGCGCGACGCCGGTGCGCACCTCGGCGAGCCGCCGCTGGATCGCGGCACTGTCGAGCGCGTTCTCCTCCACCGAGGTGCCGCGCTGGCCGAGCACGGTATTGAGGCCCGAGGCCCGATCGGCGAGGACCTGGCGGGCGTTCTGGATCTGCCCGTGTGCGTCCGTTACGACCTGCGTGGCGACCTGCGCGATGGCGCCGCCCGCCTCCCGTCCCGTGGCGCGGTTCTCGCGGTCGATGCGCCCCTGCGCGCGGGCGCGCTTGCGCGCCTCCTGCTCGGCGACGCGGGTGCGGCGTCGCTCCTCGCGCTCGGCGACGGTGGTCCTTCTCCGCTCGTCGCGCTCGGCGCGCGCCGCGGCCCGGTCGTCGAGGTTCATCCGGGCCGTCGCCTCGCGGGAGGCCACGGTGAGGCGCGCGACGGACTCGCGGCCTGCGACGGCCGTCCGGGCCCGCTCGAGCGCCGCAGCGTCTGCGGCAGCCCGGCGGGCGAGGGCCGACTCGCGCTGCATCCCGCGCTCGCGCACGGCCTGCGCAGCCCGGTCCTGCCGCGCGCGGTCCGAGGCCGCGGCGCGACGGTCGGCGGCCTCCTCCCGCAGCTTCGCGCGCGCCATCGCGCCGTCATTCGAGAGTTCCTGTCGGCGCACCGAGGCGTCGGCGCGGGACTGCGCGTGGATCGCGGCGGACGCGCGCCGCGCGTCGAGCACGGTCTCGCCGAGCGCGCGCTTCACGCCCGAGGCGTCGCCGAGGATCGTGAGAACGGCAGCGGACACGTGGAGGGAGCCTCGTGGAGGGGGGCGGTGGGGCTCAGCGCAGACGGCGACGCGGGGGCCGGGCGGCGAGCTGGATCAGGGAGAGGAAGGCCGCTACTCCACGGTCAGCGTGGGGGCCGAGGGCGGCGGCGAGGTCGGGGGGGTCCCCGTCACCGAGGCCGAAGGCGTCGAGGACGCGGTCGCGGTGACGCCGGATGGCGACGTAGGCGAGGAGGGTGGCCTCGTCGCACTCATCAGCCGGACGGCCAGTCCGGTGATGATGCTCCTGAGCGAACTCGGATCGAAGGCATTCAAGCGCGAGGTCGGCGCCTGACCTTTTCCCAGCGCCTCGATGAGGTCCTCTACCTCCTCCACGCTCTTCGCCCGGGAGAGCGGCGAGCGCTCGTCCTGGTAGGCGCAGAACTCGCGGAAGAGGAGGGTGATCTCGTCGGGCTCGAAGAGCGCGCGCACCTGGTCGGGGCCGCTGGTGAGCGGCGCGAGCTCGCCCGGGCGCACCTCGCCCTGTTCGCCCGGCGGCACCACGAGCGCCGCGGCGAGCAGGCGTACGGCCGTCTCCATGTTGAGGACGCTCTCGCCGAGCTCGGTGTAGAGGTCCTCCTTCTCCCAGCCCTCGGTGGTGAGGTGCTTCACCGCGTCGAGCGTGGCGCGCTGGATCTCCGCCGCGGAGAGCGCCCGGAGCGCCGCAGGCAGTCCCGCGAGGCGCCCGGTGCGGATCTCGACGCGCCGGCAGGGCACGCGCTCGCCGAGGAAGCGCGCGAGCGGCGAGCGCTTGTCGTCGAAGCCTGCCATCAGCCCACCGGCCGCGCGTGGAAGGTGACGCTGTTCGTGATGGGCTTGTTCACGCCGACTCCGAGGTCGGGGTCGCGGAAGTCTCCCTCGAGCAGCTTCTCCCAGAGGATGCCGCCGCCGGCCTCGGCGGGGCGCAGGATGACGAAGCGGAGCTGGTGCGTCTCCCCGGCCTCGCAGACCTCCATCCAGTTGACCTCGAAGCCCTCGGCGGGGACGGGGTTCTCCAGCTTCACCGTGTACTTCACGGTCCCTTGGGTGTTGCCCGAGAACCCCTGCAGGATCGTGTCGACGTCCTGGTTGTTGGTGGCCTGCCCCACGTCGATCGTGGCGGACCGGATGAGCGTGACGCCATCCTTCTCGACGTAGGCCTTGCTCGCGAACTGGCTCATGGATCAGGCCTCCGGCTGCTGCTGGTAGATGGTGCCGTCCGCGATGTCGAAGTCCTGCGGCGGCACGCTCGGGAAGCTCCAGTCGACCCGGCGGGGGTTCGACACGTTGATGGTGGCGAGGATCTCGGCGCGCTTGGCGTCGACGTCGCGCAGGATCCCGCGCGACTCCATCGTCTTGCAGAGCTGGTAGATCCGACCGCCCACGCTCGAGGGCGAGGTGGTACGCGGCGCGAGCGACGGGCGGCCGCTGGCCGAGTCGGCGACGAGGTTGAAGCCGCGGTAGCGGAGCGCGAGGTCCGCGACGACGAAGGCCCGCGCGTAGTCCGCGACGGTGACGTCCTTGGTCTTGTAGACCGCGAAGTTGGGCGTCCCGCTCACGAGCGACCGGGTGCAGATGGAGGACACCAGCGCGAGCTTCCCGGGGCGCGCCGGGCTCGCCGCGAGGGGCGTCACGGAGGCGTTGAGCGCGGCCTCGATCTCGGCCGCGTCCATGGCGTCGTTCGGGTCGCGGGGCGCGCGCAGGACGAGCTCCAGGCCGTTGAGGTTGCAGGCGGGGTTCGTGACCTCGCCCCCGATGACGCCACCGAGCTGCCCGTCGCCGAAGAGGCGCGCGACGGCCACGCTCGCGGCGATCTGGAGCGGCAGCTCATCCGAGCCGGGACTCGCGATCCACTGGCCGCGCGGGGCGTTGAGCGCCTGCGCGTCGGTGATGCTCGTGGCGTAGCCCTGCTGCGAGCCGAAGACCACCTGCTGGTCGGCCTGCGCGGACTCGGAGAGGGTGTCGGCGTGGGCGGTGAGCAGCGCCTGGTTGGCGCTCGCCGTGCCTGAGACGCGGTACCCGCCAAAGGCGATCCGCTCGAACTTCAGGCTGGTGATGGCCGCGAGGAGCGCCGTCAGGTCGTCGTCGACGGCGCCGTTGGCGAAGCGGTACACGCCCCCGTCCGCGGTGCCGCCGGAGAGCGTGATGGTGACGCCGAATGCCGTCTTCGCGGTGGTGTCGAGCACCTCGATGGTATCGGTGCTGGTGAGGAGCGCGGCGCGCAGGGTCAGCGCGTTGCCCCGGGGCCCGGCGCACTTCGCGGTGAAGGTCACGGCGCCCGTGGCGTAGACGTTGACCGCGGTGACGGGCCAGTCGCGCTTGGCGTTCACGGCGCGGGCGATCGCGAGGCCGATGGTGGCCACGGTGTCGCTCGCGGTGACCGCGACGTCGACCGAGTAGCCGCAGATGGTCACGCGGATCGTGCCAGCCGCCACCGTGGTCACGGTGGGGGTGAGCACCGCGGAGGCCTTCACGGGCGTCGCGCCGTAGGTCACCGGGGCGCACCACACCTCGGCGCCGCGGAACTGCGCGAGCGCGGTGATCACCGCGAGGTGCAGCTCCGAGCCCTGGCCGAAAAGGGCCTTGGCGTGGTCGGCGCTGGTGACGCGCGTCGGCCGGTCGAGCACGGCCGTCCCGGCCGCGGTGGTCACCGCCTCGGTGGCCGACGCCGGGAGATTCATCGTGGCCGTGAGGAGGGCGGTGATCATCGAGCCGACGAGCAGCACCTTCTTCGGCGCCGAGCCCGGTGCGGAGCCCGACGTGCCGAAGACGGTGCTGCCGCGGACCTGGGGGGTCTTGGTGGAAGGGGCGAGGCTCATGGGTCAGGGCTCCGTGCGGTTGATGAGGTCGTCGGCGGCGATGCCCCGCTGGATCACCAGGGGCGCGTCGGTGGTCACGACCGCCGGCTCCGGCTCGGCGACCACCGGGGCCTCGGGCGCGGGCTCTTCGACGATCGCGAGCTCCTGTCGGCCGATCGACCGGCGGACGTAGGTCGTGTCGGCGACGCGCTCGGCGGCGGGCTGGCCGTCGGCGCTGCGGCCCATGGCGCGGCCCAGGTGGTGGCGCCCGGTCTCGTCGCGATAGGGGACGGTGCCGTCGCCCTGGGCGATGACGTGGAGGAACTTCATGGCGGGTGGGGCCTCTCGGCGGGTGGAAGGGATCAGGTGAGGTCGATCGTCGCCGGGTCGCCGGTGCCCTCGGGGCCGTTGGCGCCGGTCATGGTCTCGAAGGGCTCGGCGTCCGGGTCGGCGGCCCGCTCGTTGCCGCTCGTGTCGATCACGAGGAGCGCGCTGAAGCGCACGACGGAGACGTAGGAGGCGCGCCGGGCGGTGATCCACGGGGCGCTCTCCTCCCAGGAGATCCCGCCGTCGTCGTAGAGGCCCGGCACGACGAATTCGGCGAGCTTGCGCTCCACCGCGTGCACGCCGGTGAGCGCCGCGTCCATCGCCCAGGCGTCGCCCCGCGGGTCGCCTGCGGCGACGTACACGCGCCACTGCACCCGCGCGACGATCTCGGCGGTGTGGAGGATCGTGTCGGCATTCGCGCCGGATGCGCCGATCGGGCGCGACCCCTCCCACGCGAGGAGCATCGCCGGGACCTTCTTGAGGGCGGTCATGGCGAGGCCGGTCTCCCGGTTGTCCGAGAGCGCACGCGACACCTCGCCGGCGAAGTGGTGCAGCGAGCGGAAGGGCTGCGACTCGGTGACGTCGCGCTGCGCCGGAGAGAAGATCTCCATCTCGGTCGGGGTCGCGGTGGTGACCGCGTAGCCCGCGACCAGGCGAGAGAGCTCGGTCCAGACGGCGCGCTTCAGGGCGTTCGGCGTCATCGGAGCCCCGAGCGGAAGACCGCGTTCTCGACGGCGTCATCGCGGCGCCGGTCGATCTCGTCGCTGCGCAGAAAGAACGCCGTCCCGAGGTACTCCGACCACGCCTCGACGTAGGAAGCGTAGGGCATGACGGCCTCGGCGCCGCCTTCGAGCGTGCCGTCGCTCGCGCGTCCGGTCACCCGCCGCCCGTGGATGGAGTCCTCGAGGTCGCCGGTCTGGTTCTGGAACGAGTGCGACGCACGCGCCTCCTCGGCCACCGCGCGCCCCGAGAGGCGCATGGCCTCGTTCATCTCCGCGTCGAGGTACCGGAGGAAGCTGTGGGCCCCCTCGACGACATCGTCCACGTCGAGGGAGAGCGCGATGGGGATCATGGGGGAGTGCTCCGGCTCGGGTACGCCACGGCCTCGGCCGAGCGCCGCACCGCGGCCTCGACGGCGTCGTCGAGGTGGTCGGGGAGCGACCGCAGCGAGGCGACGAGGCCCGCCGCGTCCATCTCCCAGAGGATCGCCGCGCTCACCGGAGCGGCCTCCGGCGAGGACGGGAGGCCACCGCGGCGCCGCCCGCCTCGGCCGTGCCGTCGTCGTCCGCGGTGACCGTGCCGAGGGCGCCCTGGGGGGTGAGCTGCCCGAGGGAGCAGTTCTTCAGCCACGCGATCGCGTCGTCGTAGCGCCGGCGCAGCTCCTTGTCGGAGCTGTCGACGTTGTAGCCGCGCACCACCTGGAGCTCGTACGCGGCGAGCGCGCAGACGTGCTTGCGCAGGCTGCGCGACCAGGTGGTGAGCGGTAGCGGGAAGCGGTCGCGCAGGTAGTCGTCGGCCTCCTCGCTCGCGGTGGCGAGCGCCTCGTCCTGGTCCGCCGTCGGGACCTCTTCGAGCAGGCGCGCGTTGAGCCCGTGCCGCGGCAGGTCGGTGCGGTCGGCGTAGGCCACCACCGGCCGACCTCAGACCGCTTCGGCGTCGAAGGCGAGCGTGAAGCTGGGCGTGGTGCCCCCGACGTTCACGTCGAAGCGCACCCACCGGTCCACGGCGAAGGCCTTGCGCTCGGCGCCGGTGGCGGTGAGCTGCGCGAAGGTGCCCGCGGCGTACCAGGTGCCGTCGGGCGTCGCGCAGGTCATCACCGTGGTGTCGCAGGTGGGCGTCGTGCCCGAGCGCGCGCTGCAGGTCTGCGTGGCGCGCAGCACGCCGCAGTCGCCGACGTAGAAGGCGTCCGTCGAGCCGTCGGCGGCGAAAGCCGCGGCGGGGATCACGACCTCGCGGCGCTCGAGCATCTGCACGTCGGCCGGGTCGATGGTGGGGCGGAACGGGGCGATCAGGTTGGCCATGACGGTTCAGTCTTCCTCGGGCGCGAAGCCCAGCGTGGAGAGGATCGAGTCGATGTCGGCGTCCGAGTCGGCGTCGGCCGCGACGAGCTCGACGCGCGAGAGCTCGGCCTCGGCGTCGTCGCGGCCCTCGCAGGCGGGGTCCGGCAGGTCCTCGGTGCAGCGGTAGCCCGCGGCGAGCAGCGCCGCGCGCCCCGGCAACCCCGCCGGATGCGGGGCCCGGGCGCGCGCGTCGCGCGCCCCCCGGCGGACGGAGGCGTTGGCCCGCTGGCCCTCCGCCTCCGCCGCCTGCCGGAGCCGCTCGCGCCATCGGCGCGGGTGCATCAGATGTTGTGCTCGGCGATGGAGACGCCGGGGCGCGTCCCGCCGTTGGTCTTCTTGTACGCGTGCACCACGCAGAGCAGGTCCGCGGCCACGACCTCGTTCTTACGACGGACGTCGCGCTGCGACTCGATGGAGCCGAAGTCGTTGTGCCAGAGCACCGCGGCGCCGCGCTTGACGATCATCGTCGAGGCCTTGCCGCGCGCCGTGTAGACGTTGTCGACCGCGTAGGTCCCCGCGGCGAAGGTGAAGGTGAGACCGAGGTCCGAGGTCCGGTCGACGATCCCGTCCGAGGCCGGGATGACGATCGCGGAGGCGACCCAGGTCGCGCCGCCGTCGGTGGAGATGCGGCACTGCGCCGTCCCGCGCGCGCCGAGCGTGGTGATCTCGACCTTGAGCTGGTCGTACATCCCCTTCGGGCTCCCGGCGATGGTGAGCACCGGCGGCGTGGTGCCCGCGCTGGTCACGCCGTAGACGACGCTCATCAGGTCCGAGGCGTAGAAGCGCCCCATGCCCTCGAAGGTGTAGACGCCGTTCTCGTCGTCCTGCTCGAGCACCTTGTGGTGCGGGTCGCCGTCGGCGTTCTTGAGGGTCAGCATCCGGTTGATCACCTGGCTGTGCGCCACGGTGCCGACGATGCCCTTGGTCTCGTCGCCGAAGACCGAGCGCGTGCGGATGTGCACGTCGCGGTCGTAGTAGCGCGGCGAGGAGTCGCTGAAGAAGTTGACCTTGATGGCCGGGATGGTGGTGCCGAGCGCGAGCATCGCGCCCAGGGCCTTGGTCTCGACGTACTGCGAGAGGCCGTCCTGCACCATCGCGCGGCCCGCCTCCATGGGCGAGGCGTAGCCGCGCAGGATGCGGGCCATGTCCGTCACCGTGAAGGCCTTGCCCGGCCGCACCACGGTGGCGGTCTCAGCCGAGTCGGTGAGCTGCGTGATGTCGATCTCGGCGTTCTCAGCGTACTCCTTCCACGGCCCGAGATGGGCGAGGTAGGGCACGGTGATGGTCTCGCCGGCGAAGCGGTCGCCCGTGGGGAGCGAGCTGTTGACGCTGACGACCCCGAGGTTGCCGAGGACGCGCATGCCCTGCATGCCCTCGCGGACGGCCTCGATGAGGACCTGGGGGGAGACGGTGAGCTGGGCGGTGGTGGTGGTTCCGGTGGCCATGGCGGTTCAGACCTCGTGGACGGGTTGGGTGGACGGTTGACGGTGAGCGGAGGGGAGGCGACGAGGCGTGGAGACAGCGCGGCGCTGGGCCGCGCGGGAGGCGTGCGGGAGGGCGGGTAGGGGCGCGGGCGCTCAGCGCGCGGCGGGCGCCTTCGGGCGGCCGTCCTCGACCCACTGCCGGTAGAGCCGGTCGTGCGTGTCGGGCGCGCCGAGGGCGAGCTCGTTGCGCTCGTTCCAGGTGAGCGCCGCGTAGGGCCGGGCGGCGAGCTCCGCGATGCGGGGCTTCAGGCCGCCGCCCGTGGGGGGCGAGGCGGGCGGGCGCAGGTCCTTGTGCTCCTGCGAGAGGGCGGGGATCGCGGACCGGCGGGCGAGGTTGCCCTCCAGCACGCCGAGCGACACCTCACCCTTGGCGAAGTCCGCGCGCCACTGCTCGGCCTCGGCCGGGGTGAGCTTGCCCTCGTCCTGGCCGCCCTTGAGCGCGCCCTCGAAGGCTTGGAGGCGCGCGGCCTTCTCGGCCTTCTCGGCGGCCTCCTTCTCGGCGGCCTCCCGGGCGAGCAGCTTCTGCTCGAGCTCGGGCACCTTGGCGGCGGCGTCGAACACCGCCGTGAGCGCGCCGAGCTGGCGCTCCGGGTCGGTCTCGTGGGTGCGGGCGGCGATCAGGGCGGCGATCTTCTCGTCGATCATGGCGGTGTTCCTCGTGGCGGTCTGTGGGGTGGCGGACCGCGCGGGCCCGGCGGACATGGCGCCCCGGCGTGGGCCGGGAGTGGTGGAGTGGAGCGAGGCGACGACCTCAGCGAGCGGGGCGACGCGGTCCGCGAGGCCCGAGGAGACGGCCGCGGCGCCGTAGCGCACGCCCGCCTCGAGCGCGGCCACCGCGTCGGCAGTCATCCCGCGGCGAGCGGCGACCGTGCGGAAGAAGACCGCGGCCAGTTCGTCGACGCGCGCCTGAGCGCGGGCGACGGCAGCCTCGTCGAGGGGCAGCCCCGGGTGGCCGTCGGCCTTCTCGGCTCCGGAGCTGATCACCCGGACGTCGATGCCCTGCTTGTCGAGGGCGCGGGCGAAGCTCTGCAGGCCCGCGATGACGCCGACCGAGCCCACGCCGCCGGTCTCGGGCACGACGATCTCGTCGGCCACGCAAGCGATCGCATACCCGCCGCTGAAGGCGATCTCGTCGGAGTAGGCCACGACGTGCTTGCCCGAGGCCTCGACGCGCTGACGCATGGCGCGCACCGCCTCGAAGCAGCCGGCCGCGGCGCCGCCGGGGCTGTTCACCGCGAGCACCACCGCACGCACCTGGCTGTCGTCGAGCGCGGCGCCGAGCTTGCGGGCGATCGTGTCGTAGCCCTCGAAGCACATCCAGCCGCGCTGCACGAGCGGGCCCTCGACGCGCACGACGGCCACGCCGTTCTCGACCGCGTAGGCGTCGCGCGGCGCGGGCATGTCCTCGCCGTCCCAGAACAGGAGCGGGCCGCCGTTGACGACGCGCGCGAGCCATGCGCCGTCCATGAGCAGCGCCTCCTCGGCGCGGAACATCACGAACGGGTCGCGGCCGGCGGCCTTCAGCTCTCGAAGGGTCTTCACAGGGGTCGTCTCCGGGGCGCGCGTCACGCGGCGGCCTTCGCGGGCGGGACCTTGAGGAGCGGGATGCCCGCGTCCTCGTAGACCCGCTTGCGGTCAATGACGTAGCCCTCGGGCAGCTCGCGCGCGGCGGCTGCGAGACCGTCCCCGAGGGCCTTGAGCGCCCGGCCGAGCGCGAGCGTGTCGCCGCGCGGATCGACCTTCCACGCGGGCCACGGAGCGACCTGCGTCGAGCCGAAGTTCCACAGCGCCCAGAAGGCCAGCAGCTGGAAGTGCGTCGTCGTCGCGAGTACCTCCGCGTAGGCGCGGCGCAGGTAGTCGGCGACGTCGGCGTGCACCTTCGCGGCGGCGTACGAGCCGCCCTTCACCTCGGTGGTGAGGTTCTGGCCGAGGATGCCGACCGAGATGCCGGTGTTGGCCAGGTCGATCTGCTTCTCGAAGGTCTCGTAGTTCTTGGCCTCCGACTCGACGAGCTTCATGTCGAGCCCGCGCGGCAGAACCAGCGCCGCGTCGCGCCCGAGGCCCTTCAGCTGCTCGGCGAGGATCTTGCGCTGCCTCGGGTTGAGGTCGTCCTTGCCGCCGGGGCCGGGCTTCGCCGTGTCGGTCGAGAACGCGACGAGCACGCCCTGCGCCTTGACCTCGCTGTGGCGCATCCAGTCCTCGCGGGCGTAGCGCTTGAGCAGCCACCAGCGGGCCAGGATGCGGTAGATGCCGCGCTCCCACGGGCGGTGCGCGCCGTGGGGCGTGAGGATCAGCCAGCGGCCGTCGGACTCGACCGGGACCTCGCCGCCGTTGGCGGTGGTGATCATCCACCGCTGCCCGGGCTCGTCCCAGCGGAGCCAGCGTGGGTCCCAGGGCTCGACCTTCAGCAGCAGGCGACCCGACGGCCCCGTGTAGGGCGTGAGCTTCGCGACGGAGACCCCGAGGAGCACGCCCCAGAGCAGCAGCTCGGCGAGCGTGGCCTCGTCGGCCATCGAGAGCCAGTCCTCCTCGACCTCGAGGGCGCGGACCGCGGAGCCCTTCCGGCGCCCGGCGCCGGGCTCCCAGGAGAGGGTGAGACCCAGCAGGCCGCGGCAGAGGGTGCCGAGGTTGGAGGCGATCCGCTCGTCGGCCAGCAGCGCGTGGCAGAGCTCGGCCGCCATCCGCAGGTTGCCCTGCGAGCACTGCATCTCGGCCGCCTGGATGGCGTCCGGGTCCCAGTCGATCCACGAGCGAGAGGAGGGCTCGCGCAGGAGCGGCTCGCTCTCGCCGCGGAAGGGATCGCGTGCGCCCGCGGGCCGGTGCGTGGTGAGCGCCGGGCTCGGGGCGGGCGGCAGAGCGGGCGCTGAGGCCGACGCGACGGACGCACCCGCGCCGCCCCACCCGAGGGTGCGCGCGAGCCGACGGAGGAGGTGGAGGGGGTTCAGGCGCATCGGGTTAGCGGCGGCGCTTCACGCGGTAGATCGTGAGCTCCTCGTCAGAGACCTCGCCCCCGCCCGAGTAGATCGAAAGCATCGCGGAATCGGCGCGATCGGGGCTGCGGCGCAGGCGCTTCCTGATCTCGTCCTTGGACTCGACCTGGGCGCGGTTGCGGCCGTCGGTGCGGTACTTCGGGGCGACGAGCTCGCTCTGCAGGCGCGCGTCGTCGGGGAGGCAGCCGCCCTCGCGGAGCCACCGCTTGAAGGCGAAGTGCAGCTCCGAGCGGAGGTTGAAGTAGTTCTCGGAGTCCCCGGCGACGGTGGCGGTGTTGACCCCGACGGCCTCGCAGTCGCTCCGCCGCGCGAGGGCGTCGAAGACCGACGCGCCGAGGCCGTTGGCGTCGACGATGACCTTCGGGAGCTCGCCGGGGCGGAGGTGCCCCGCGTCGGCGAGGGCCACCATGAGGAAGGCCGCGGTGTCGGGCCCGTCGCCCTGGGGCAGGACGATCTGCGGGTAGATGCGCCGGCCGCGCCGGGGCGTGGCGATCGTCTCGTCGTCGCCGAAGCGCGCGACGTCCAGGCCCACGTGGAGCCGCTCGGTGTCCTCGTCGTCGCCCCAGTCCTCGGCGCTCGTGCGCCGGAGCGCGTCGAGCACGAGCCCGAGGCCGATGACCGCGTCGGTGGCCTGCGCGGCGAAGCGGCCCGCGATGCGGACGTCGTAGAGGGGGGAGCCGACGCCCCACTCCTCCTTCTTCTCCTCGATCCAGGCCTTGGTCGCGAGCCCGGGGATCGGCGGCTCGACGGCGGCGGCCTCCTCGGAGCTGATCTCGATCGGGTGGTAGAAGCGCCGCTTGCCGTGATGGCTCTCGTAGAACTCCCCGCTCTGCTGCGTGGGGTTCGAGGCGAGCACCACCTTGGCGCCGCCCGCGCGGTTGCCCTCGATGGCCTCGAAGATGTCGTCGAGGATGCCCGAGGCCTCGTCGAGCAGGAACAGCAGGTGCGCGCCGGAGGTGCCGGCCGCCTTCTCCGGGTCGCGCGCCGTGAAGCCGAAGAGCTCCCGCCCGTCGTCCCACTGCACGCCCGTCTCCGGGTCGAGCGCGGGCTCCGGGCCCAGGTCGTAGCCACGGTCGCGGGCGCGCCGCCAGAGCGCGCGGACCTCGCGCCAGAGGATCTTCTTGACCTGGCGCGCGCTCGCCGAGGACATCGCGCAGCGCGCGCCCGGTCGGCGTTCGGGGTCGGCGGTCCACCACCAGCCGAGCACGCCGAACGACGTGCTCTTGCCGGTCTTGTGGCCCGAGCTGCAGGTGACGCGGTCGTGGTCGCGGACCGCGTCGAGCAGCTCACCCTGCTTGCGCCAGATGCGCAGGCCGAACACCTCCTCGGCGAAGATGCACGGGTCGGCGAGGGCTTCGGGCGAGGGCGTGCGGCCCGAGGCGAGGGCGCGCTCGTGGGCGTCGAGCGCGAGGGAGATCTCAGCCCGTTCCTCCGGGCTCAGGCTCGCGAGCTGCGCCGGGGTCAGCGCCGCCAGTTGCGCGAGCAACGATGGCGGCAATACGTCCGTGCAGGGGGTTGACTTGAATGGGACCGCCATTGGCGCCCGTGTGCTCTCGCTTCTCGGGCGGCAGCGTCCCGTCGGCGCGCTTCTCGGCGACCGCGGCCTCGGCCCTCAGCTTGCGGAGGCGGGCGCGGCGCTCGGGTGCCTCGGCGCGGAACTCGAGGAGGAACTGCGCCGCGCGCCAGTC
The DNA here is from genome assembly GCA_966211675.1 of uncultured Myxococcaceae bacterium. GTDB lineage: Bacteria > Myxococcota_A > Polyangia > Polyangiales > SCUS01. Next base: position 58,743 of record CBIHPK010000008.1, on the reverse strand, counting down.
GCCCTGCCGCGGCGGCGTCGCGGGTCGCGTCTTCGTCTTGGGCTTGCCCGGCGCGTCCTCGGCCTGCTTTCGCACGAGCCCCAGGAGCGCGACGGTGCTCGCGTGCACGGCCTGGTCGACGTCGCGTGCGAGTGCCTCGAAGCGTGCGTCGGCGTCCTTGTGCGCGGGCGCTTCGATCGCGAGCCGACCCGCCTTGAGCCACCGGCAGAACGTCGACCACTCGGCGCCCGCGTAGCCCACCGCGTCGCGCAAGGCGGCACCCCGGCGGATGGCGTCGACGATGCGGCGGTGGATCGCCGGGGTGTAGCTGAGCGCGCGGGCCATGGGTCAGGGTGGGGAGGCTCAGCCGAGCGGGGCGGGCGAGGCCTCGACCTCGGCCGCGAGCTCGTCGCCGAGGCGCAGGGCGGCGGAGACCGCGCGCTCGTCCGTGAGGCCGAGGGCGACCTTCTCGACATGCAGCGACACCAGCGCGGAGATCTCCAGCGCGCGACGGGTGCGGCGCAGCTCGTCGTCGGGGGAGACGTGGTGCCCGCGCGCCGCGGCCTCGCGCTCAGCGTGGTACCGAGCGCTCGCGGCCCGGTGGTCGTTGACCTCCTCGTTGAGCGTGACGTTCTTTTCGAGGATCCTCTCCGCGCGCGCCGTTGCCTCGTCGCGCTCTGCCTGGAACGCGTCGCGCTGGGCCTCGACGGCCACGAGCTTCGCCTCGACCTCGCGCACGCGGTACTGCGCGCCCTCGAGGTCGCGCTTCACCTGCGCGCGCTCCACGTCGACGGCGGCGTCGCGCGCCGCAAGCTCGGCCTGGAGTTCCGCGACGCGCTGGGCGAGCGAGGCGTTGCTCTCCTCGAGCGAGCGGAGGACGTCGTCGTGCGGGTCGGCGTTCGCCGTCGTGCCGGCCACGGACTTCGGGGTGGTGTCGGTCTTCGCCATGGTGTCGGTGTCCTCGTTCAGCTGGCGTCGGTCGCGAGCCCCGGCCACACGCGCTCGACGTAGGTCGGGTCGATGCGGACGTGCCCGCCGGGCGTTCGCTCGTGCGGGATGTCCCCGGCGCGGCAGGCGCGCCAGAGGGTCACGCGCGACATCGCGCCGGGGCGCCCGCGAAGGGCGTCGGCGAGCTGCTGGGGCGTCCAGCTGCGGGTGGGCGGTGCGCTCATGGGGTGGGGGTGCCGCAGAGGCCCCTGCGGCGCGGGGTGAGCAGCGCCAACGGGAGCGTCGACGCCCTCGGGGGTGGGTGCGGGAGGCCAGTGAGCGCGAATCGCGCGACGATTCGTGGCGCTTTCGCACCCCAAACGTTCGCTCGGTGACCCACGCTCGGAGAGGCGTGTGCCCTTGCGGACGCACCTTGCCCCTCCCAACTGCACCGACGGTAGCGTGAACAGATCGGGTGGTCAAGCGAGGTGGAAGACGTTCCACGGAACCGCAGGAGGCGTAGGGTCGAGCCAGGAGAACGACGATGGCATCACCCACACAGCAAGACCTCGCGAACGCACGGGCTGAACTCGAGAAGGCGATTCTGGATCGAATGAAGACCAACGTCGTGGGGGGCATGCTGGGCGACCCCATGAAAGTGCTCTGCGAGACGTTGCGCGCCCTCAACGACGCGAACTGGGTAGCCAAGGGTCACGCGCCCAAGCACGAACCGTAGAACCGCGCGCTCATCGACCGACGCCCTGCCCTGCACCGCGGGGTGCTGGCCTCGCGCTCGTCGGCCAGGTGCATCGCGTACGCGGCGATCACCCGGTACGCGATGTTCTTCATCCACTGCGGCTCCCGCCGGTCCCGGTCGTAGCCCACATCGCGCTGCGCCACGACGCGGTCGACCTCGTAGAAGCCATTGCACGCGCGCTGGTCGCGGCCGGCGCCGAATGAGCTCTCCGGGCAGAGCGACAGGTCGAGGCCTTCGCAGAGAATCACCGCAGCCGCCCCGTGCGGATCACCCGCGGCGGTGCGGGCGCCGGGTCGCCTTCCACCCACTCGATGACCGCGTCGCGCAGGGCCGCGGTGAACTCGGCCGAGTTGAGGGCCGCGACCGCCCGCTCCGCGGCGTCGGCCGGCAGCACCACGCGGAAGGCCCGCAACGGCGCCGACGCGAGGCGACGCTGCGCCGCGCGTGCCGCCTCACTGTGGAGCCGCAGGACGCCCAGCAGCGCGTCGACCTGGTGCGGCGTCACCTCGGCGGCCGGGCCCTCGGGCCACGGCGGCACGTCGGGGGCCGACACGCCCGCGAGCTCGCACATCTCGGCCACGTGCGCGGCGAGGTCCCGGCGCGCGGCGCGCAGCACCTCGGGCAGTGGGCGGCCCCCGAAGACGTACCGATGCAATGCGGACTGCATCCTCGGGTTCTCGGCCGCGGCGTGCACCAGCGGCCAGGGCACGCGCTCGATCCGGGCGCGTTCGTCGTCGGTCATGGTCCCTCGCTCCGCGCGCGGCTCGGCCTCGCGCGCACGCCACCGACCGCCGTTGCGGCGAGGTCGGGCGCCCAGGGGCCTCCGTTCGCCCTGCGCCACGTCTCGCTCCCGCGCTCGGTCCGCACGGTGACCCGATGAACCGTGCCGCCTTGGTCTTGCCTGAACTCCTGCGCCACGAGGTCTTCGTCGGTGAACCCCGGCGGCAGATCGAAAAACGACTTCATCGCCCGCTCCCTTCGCGCCACGCTCGCACGGCCTTGCGCAGCGTCCTCACCGTCCCCGCCCTTCGACCAGCCAGGACACCAGCCGCGGGGCCTGAGGCCGACGCGGGCGAGCACCACGACGCGCTCGGTGCAGCGGCGGCCTCGTCGGCTGCGGCGAGGGCCACCACTCGGGCTCGGGCAGCTCGGGCGACGCGTCGAAGCCGTTGGCCGAGGCGTAGAGCCGGAGGAGCTCGTCATGCTCCCGCGCCAGCCTCGCTCGCGACTCTTCGAGGAGGCGCGCGTACTCCGCTTCGGAGGCGGACCCGAGGCTGCGACTACCGATGACCAGGACGACCGTGCCGGCGGCGTACTCCCTCATCGCGGCGGCTCCGCCGGGCAGAACTCCCACGCCTCGCGAGGTTCGCTGGCGTAGAGCGGGCACTCGATGCCGGTGAAGTAGATCCACGACGACTCCGCTTCGACCCGCGCCTCAACGACGCACAGAGGGGCGCCTGGACGCTCGCGGGCCCACCAGTAGCCCGTCGACGTCGGCCACGGGACCCACCGCGACGGGGCCGGGGCGCGCACGAGCGACACGAGCCGCCACTGCCACCGCGCGCACTCGGCGAGCACCGACCACAGGGCGGCCTCCCACTCGCCTCGGGCGGCCAGCGGGAGGGGCGGCCGCACATCAGGGCTCTCGACGCGGACCATCCATGCCCTCCCGTAGATCTCCTCCTCGGCCCGCCGGGCGAGCACCCGGACGACCGTCGTCGCGAAGGGCGCACGGACGGTCGCGAGGTAGAGGGCGGTCCAGCCGTCGGCGCGCTCGGCGTCGGTGATCTCCTGCGCTGCCTCGCGCCCCGGCTCCGTGAGCGGGTGCTCCAGGCCGCACCGACACTTCACCCGCGCGCACGGCGCGTCGTAGACGTACGTCCGATCTTCCATCAGCCCTCGCTCCTCTCGCTCTCGAACAACGTCCACCCCTCGAGGGATTGCCCGCGGTTGAGATCCAACCGACCGTACCCGCAGCCGCAGCGGCATCGACCCTCGTCGTCGAGGTCGCCGGGCGCCGGCACGCCCAGCGCCTGCCCGCTCACGGGCGATTGGAAGACCTCGTCCCAGGCGTTGGGGTCGATCCCGGTCGAGCGCAGCAGGTCGAGCATCGTCGGACCCTGGCGGCCCGTCCAACGCCACCAGGGGTGCAGGTCCATGGTGCCCATGGGCAACATGGTGCCGGGATCGTCCGCACGCCGCCGGAGCGCCGAGTGCAGGCGCGCGACGTCGCCATGCCGTCGCACCATGGCGAAGAGGCCCGCGCGGGACAGCTCGATGAACTGGTAGAGCGCGATCACGACGGCAGGCTCCCCCTCTCGCGGTCGGCTCGCGCCCGCCGCTCCGCGGCCACGTCCTGGCGCAGCAGGTGCGCCGTGCGGGAGGTGGCGCCCCGCAGCGCCGTCGCGATCACGTCGAGCGCGCGGGCGACGGTGTCGCTCGGCAGGAGCGCGAGCCACGCGGCGAGAGGGCGGCGGCCGCGCTGCTCGTTGCAGTCGCCGCACGCGGTCACGAGGTTGTGCGAGCGGTTGCTACCGCCATCGGCGCGCGGGTGCAGGTGGTCGAGCGTCAGCCGCTCGGGCACCTCGCCGCCCCACCACCCGCAGTACGCGCAGCGCCAGCCGTCGCGCTCGTAGAGGGCCCGTCGCTTCTCGGGCTTCGCCGTGCGCTTCACGGCCGCCCTGCCCCCCAGGCCTCTTCGGCCGCGCGCAGGAGCCGCTCGCCCCGCGCGGCCACCTCCGCGTCGCGCACCGAGGGGACTTTCAATAACTCCCACCGCGCGCGCTCCTCGGCCGACGCGAACCCCAGCGCGAAGCCGCGCGCGAGCGCGTCGGGCGGGCGCCCCGGGGCCCAGAGGTCGGCCATGCGCTCGGCGCCCCAGGCGACGGCCTGGGCCTCGGTGTCGGGCCCCTGCGCGCCCTGCTGCTCGATGTGCAGGATGCGGCGCGGGCGCTCCCGCACGCCGACGGCCACCGCGTGGGGCCGGAGGGCGCGGCGGGCGGCCTCCGCGGCCGGGTCGAGCGCGGGGTCCGGCGCCTCGGGCGCAGGGGAGTCCGCCGCGGGGTACAACTCCGAGGTGTACGCGACCGCCGTTGGCCGCTCCCGGGCGACCTCCTTCCACTCGCCGCGCAGCACCTTCCCTGCGCACCCGAGCGCCACGGCCTCGACCACGCGAGCGCGCTGGGCGGGCCCCCCGAGGCGTCGCCCTTCGGCGTCGTGCAGCTCCACCACGCCCGCGTGCGCCGCCCAGAGCACCGCCGCGTGCAGGCCGTCCCCGCCCGCGACCATCGCCCGCAGCCGACGCCAGGCGCGCACCGCGGCGTTCACCCGGCGGCTCTGCTCATCCAGCCGGTCGGGGCGGCCGTCGAGCGCGGTCGCCGAGGTCGCGACGCGGATCCCGTCGCGCACGAGCGGCCCCGAGCGCGGCGAGAGGTCCGGCAGCCAGGCGAGCAGGTTGGCGATCGCGGCGCCCGCGTCCTCGATGGAGAGGGGCGCCGGGGGCGGCGCGGGAAGGGTCACGCGGTGTGCGAGCGGGTCGGGCGAGGAGAGGCGCGCGCCGGGGGCCGAGGGCCGCTGCCACCGCTTCGGCTCCGGCGGGAGGGCCGAGGCGCGGTCGAAGAGGTAGGTCTCGCCGCAGTGGCAGGTGAGCGCCGTGCGTCGCTCCAACACCAGGCGCCGGGTCGACAGGCAGCACATGTCGAGGCTCTCGCGATCGGCGTCGCGCGCGCTGGCGTCGTCGGGACTCATCAACGGGGGTCTCCTTCGTCGGTGGGGGAGAGGAGCGGGCGAGCGAGCACCTCGCTGGGCGGCCACGCGCAGGGGCGGCGCTCGGCGTCCTCGGCGCTCCACCGCAAGGGCACCCGGCCCGAGAGGAAGCGTTCGTTGAGCGCTGTCCCGCGAAGGTGCTGCACGCTCCCGCGGAGGTCCTCGACGCGCCAGCCACGGCCGAGGGCGTGCTGCGCTTCGACCTCGGCGGGCGTCGGCGGGGTGACGCGGAAGGGGCGCGCGAGCAGCGCCCGCAACCGATCGCACTCGGCCTCGGCCGCGTCGCGCGCGGCGGCAGTTGCGACGTGCGAGGCGTGCTCGATCTCGAGCTGGCGCCGCGCGACCCTGATCTCCGACAGGGCTGCTGCGAGTTGCTCCTCGAGTTCGTCCGTCCCGGCGTCCGAGAACACCATGCCGCGGATCGCTTCGGCGGCGTCGCTGGCGAGGTCGCGGCGGTCCTGCGCGTCGGGCTGCGCGAGGGCGACCGACTCACAGATGAGTACGCACCGCCGCTGCACCTCGCGCTCGGCCGACGCGACCCGATCGGCCGTGGTGCGCTCGCCGGGGCCGCGGACCTCCTCGACCACCTTGTCGTGCACGCGGCCGAACGAGGCGAGCGCGACGAGGACGGCCGCCGGGGCGCTCGTCGCCACCGCATCGTGGGGGGTGCCGCCGCACCAGCATGTCGTGCGGTGGCTCGCGCGCCAGACCCAGCCGACGCGCGGGTCGAAGAACTCGATCGCGTCGAGGGTCATCGTCGCCCGGAGGCGCCCGAACCCGGGCGCGACGACGACCGCGCGCCAGGTCTCCAGCCGACCGGCCTTCTGCTCGTGGTTCATCATCCGCCGCTCCCTCGCGATCCCGCGTCCGAACTGCCCCGCCCCGTCCTCGCCCGCGCGCGCGTAAGGTCGCGATTGACCGTCGAACGAGAGAAGCGCGTTCATGACCCCCCTCGCCCGGATGTACCCGCCGTCGGCGCGACGCAGGCCACGGGTCCCGGCCGCCGCGACCCCTCCTCGAGGAGCGCCCCGAGGTCGATCCGCCGGGCGCGGCGTGGGCGCGCTGACCCCCCGCCGTCGGGGTCGTCGCCGTCAGGTGTTCCCGAAACCCCCTGTACCGGGACAAGCCTTACGGGTCCCCGGGTGTTCCCGAAACCCCCTGTACCGGACTCGCCCCCGTCGTCGCCGTCAGGTGTTCCCGAAACCCCCTGTATAGGATCCTTCTTAAGGGGGGTTTCGGGAACACCTGGAGCGAGTGCGCGCAGAGCGGCGGCGATCGCCTCGGGCACAGCACGCTCGCCGGACTCGTAGCGGCCGAGGGTGCTGGCGCTGACCTTCACGGCGCGGGCGAGCTCGCGGAGCCCCATGCCCGACGCCGCGCGGGCCGCCCGGAACTCTGCCGCGCCCATCGCCGCCACGGTCCGGGGGCGCCCCACGGGCAGCGTCCGGACCTCGACGGGGTGCCCCTCCCAGCCGCCCGGGACCAGGCCGCCGGCGTGGAACTGCCGCCCCGGCCGCTCGCGCCGGATGACGCGCAGTCGCCCGTGGGCCTGCTCGAGCTCGGCCTTCGCGAGCTGGTCGATGCGTCCCGCCGGGTCGAGCCCCAGGTACTGCGCCCGCAGCAGCTCCATCCCGAGGTTGGGCCGCGGGTCCATGAGGGTCACGCTCGCCTCGCAGTCGATCATGTGGTCGAGGCCCTCGAGGGCCTGGTAGTGCCCGGTGATCCATCGACCGTCGTAGGGGGCGAGCACGGGGGCCAGCTGCGCGCGGGCCTGCGCGAGCGCGCGGAGCGAGAGTCCTTTCGCCACCCACTGCGCGCGGGGCCCGGGCGCGTCGGGGTCGATCGCGTGCGCGAGCGCCGCCTCGAGGACCATCGGGGCGATGAGCCCCACGGACCGCGTGGTCCGGTCTTCGAGGAGCCACGCCACCATCGCCCGGAGGCTGGGGAGGATCGTCGACCAGTCGGGCACGCCGCGCGGGAGCCACGACTTGTGCGTGGCCTGCGTCGCCAGGATGGTCCGCGCGATCGGGGCGCCGTCCGGCACCCGGAGGCTCACCAGCTTCGGCGCGTGCCCGAGCACCCGGGCCATCGCCGGCACGTGGAGCGCGGCGTTGGCGTCGAGCACCACCACGGGGCCCTCGTGCTTCAACGCCAGCACCAGGTCGTCGTTGAGCCCGACGACCGTCGCCGAGCGCTCCTCCTCCTCGCCCTCCACGGCCGCGGCGTAGGGCACGGCGTGGGTCACGGCGCGCCAGAGGAGAGAGAGGACCCGCGAGGCCTGCCCGAGCTCGGTGGCGCGGGCGACGTTCACACGGGCTACGGCGAGCGCCGACCAGCGGATCGGCGGCGCGGTGGTGCGGGCCTTCGGGCTGATGGCGCCGGCGGCGGCGAGGAGCACCGCCTCGCCGAGGTCCTCCGGAGGCGTCGCGGGGTCGATCTCCGCCGCGTCGAGGAGCTCGGGGGCGACGGCGGCCGCGTGGATCCGCACCGCGTCGTGCACGTAGACCAGGTTCCCGTCGACGGGGGCGGCCTGCACCCAGAGGGTAAACGCGGCGAGCAGCGGGGCCATCGCCGCGGCGTAGCGCTCGACGAACTGGTCGAGGTACCGCGCCGCCGTGCGCAGCTGGTCGAGGGTGACTCGCTCGGTGAACACCGTCTCGCCCGGTTCGTCCACGACGAGGGTGCCCGCGGTCCCGGCGTACCCGCGGAGCTCCCGGACGAGGCCGTGCACCCCCACGACGAGGGAGGCGTCCTCGGCGCCCTCGGACCCGCCGTATGCCGGGCAGCGCGACCGCTCCGGACAGGGCTCGCGGTCGCGGCCCTCGCAGAACTCACGCTCGACGGACTGGCCGCCCTCGGCGAGGGCGCGCGCGGCCGCGGCGTAGATGCATGTGTCGGCGCCGTCGGGGCCCTTGTGTGAGACCGGGGAGAACACGCGGAGCGAGCGGCCCGGGAGCTTCGCGGCGGTCTGGACGGAGAGGCGGTGCGTCGGGGCGCTCATGGCCACGCGGGCGCCGGGCGAGGCAGGCTTGCCCACGGGAGGCTTCTCGCCAGCGAGCGTGACCACCGTGTGCGTCTTCCCGAAGCCCGGGGGCGCGGCGATCGCCACAACGCCGTAGGCGCCCCGCACCTCGCGCTCCATCGTCGCCGCGGCGTCGGCGAGGGGGGCGAACGGGAGCCCGGGGGCACGGAGCTGCGCGAGGACGCTCGCCTCGACCCCCGACGTGGTGGTCCGGTCGAGGGCCTCGGCGACGTTGGGGAACTCCTTGGCGAGCGCGTGGTAGCCGAACACGGCCTCGCCGCTCGCGTAGCGGACGGCGACCCAGCGGGCGAGGCCGACGCGGTCCGTCAGGTAGGCCTCCCACTCGGGGTAGCTCTGGTCGACGACGTGGGCGCGGGCGACGACGGAGGGGACGGCGTCGAGCGGGCACCCCCGCGCGCAGAGCGCCCCGGCGAGGACCATGTAGCAGCGACGCCAGTCCGCGCGCACGTGGTCCCGGATGGCGGCGCCGATCGCGTCGGTTGCGGCGTGCCAGTCGGCGGGGCAGTCCTCGGCGAAGAGCGGGATTACCGCGCCGCCGCCGGGCTGGGGCTGGCTGGCGGGGCGACGACGTGCGGCGCGCCTCGCGGCCGACGGCGGAGGGGCCTCGACGGCGACCATCCGTGAGAGGTCCCGCCACGCGGAGACAACGCGCTGCCCGTTCTTCTGGCGCCGGTGGTGCGGAGCGCGCATGAGGCGCGTCCAGTCGTGCACCGCCGCGATGCTCGGGTCGGCGCCGGCGGCGACGAGCTGGTCGAGCCAGGTCCGCAGGCTCGCTTCGGCGTCCTCGACGACCAGCCACGTCGAGAGTGGCTGGACGATGCGCGCCCCCTTGGGTGAGAGGTAGACGCCGCACGTTGCGAGCGGGCCTGCGGCGCGCGCCCACGTCTCGTGGAACGCAGAGAGCGTCTCCGGTGTCCAGGGGGCGTGGCCGGGGTTGTCCCAGTCCGCGAAGAGCATCGTCGAGACGACCTCGAAGCCCTCGCTGCGGATCCACGGGAGCGCGCCCTTCAGGATGCGCGGCTGCCGCGGGAGGGTCTGCCCGTCGCGCAGGAGCGCGTAGCTCGCGAAGTGCGCCTCGGTCCGGTAGTGGGTGTCGAAGATCTCCCGAAGCGGGGTGCGCACGAGCACGGGCTCGGCGCCGTGGACGTTGTCGGGGGCGCCCGGCGCGCAACGCCAGTCGGCGGTGTGGGGGCCGGGGCACGCAAGACGGTGCTTCGTCAGGTCGGCCGTGCAGTAGTCCTGCACGCAGCCCGGGCCGTGCGTGCCGCGGAGCCGGCTGTGCGGAATGACGAAGCCGAGGGTGTCGAGCGGGTCAGCCACGCGCCCTCCCCTCGGCGAGCCAGTAGGCGCGGACCATGTGCGGGTTGCCCTCGCGGTCGCCGGTCCACTCGACCGAGGAGCCCGGTCGCTCGGCGAGGCGTCGGCGGAGATCCTCGACGAGCTCGGGGGCGTCGGCGGCCTCGCCCGTGCCGAGTAGCACCGCGCGCACCGAGGTGAGGTTGGTGTGCACCACCACTGGCGCCGGTCGCCCGCGTCGGGCGAGCCACGCGAGCGCCTGGTCGAGGCCCTGGAGCGTGCCGCGGTGGGTGCTGGGGGCCTGCACCGCGCACGAGCGCGCGCGGGCCCCCTCGGCGCCGTCGCGGGTGAGCACCACGCCGACGGCGCGCGCTGGGCCGCGGTCGGGGAAGGCGCGCACATGGAGGTGGTACGGCGGCTCAGCCACGCACGACCTCCCTCGGCCGCCCGCCGTTGCGCCACCCGCAGCGCGTGCACCACACGCCGCCGGACGGGTGGACCGTCGTCGCGTCGTCCGGGTGCAGGCAGCCGGCGAGCTCGACGAGCGTGGCGATGCGCGCGACGGCCGCGGCGACGTTGCCCTCCATGTCGAGCGCGCGGGTGTACCGGATGCGGTCGTACGCGCAGCCCCAGCGCACCACGTTGTCGCGCCAGTCGTCCTGGCCGGGGCCTACAGGCGTCTCGGGGCCCTTCAGCTCCACCTCGAGACGCACCCCGCTCCCGGTGGTGGGGACGCCGGTGAGATCGGCGGCGCCGCCCGGTGCGCACTCCACGACCCCGCCTCGCAGGACGGGGATGCGCCCGGCGGGCTGGCGCCACACGCGCACCGGCACGTGGGCCTTCACCAGCGCCGGGCGGATGCGCTGCTGGAAGTCCTGCTCGAGGACGGTGTTCTTCGGAGCGCTCACCGGGCACCGCCCGTCGGGAGCTCGCCGTCGAGCAGCGCGCGCGATGCCTCGGGGTTCTCGATCAGGTCGACCGTGCGCACGAGCGGCGCGGGACCGAGCGCGGCGAAGTGCACCCGCAGCCGGTGGCGCAGGAGGCGCTTCGCCCGGGCGATGACGTCCGCCGGGGGCACGCCACGCGACCCTCGCGCAGGGCGCCACCACACCGCCGCGACCACGCCCGTCGCGCGGTGCGTGATGCGGTAGCAGGACTCGCCGAGGTGGGTGCCGATCATCGCGGCCCTCCGCCGAGGCCCCGCGCGGCCGCGCAGCTCGGGCAGTAGTCCGAGCCCGAGCCGAGGCGCACAGCGTGCTCCGGGCAGAGCGCGACGCTGCAGATCCGCGTCTCACCGGTGGGCGTCGGCAACACCCCGTCGCAGAGCCGCGCCCCGTCGCGCCCGCAGACGATGCAGGGCTTCGGGCGCGCGCCGCGGCCGCAGGCGATGGCGAAGGTCCCCTCGCCCAGGTCGATCCGCCTACAGGGCACGGCGCACCTCCCCGAGGCGGCTCATGTCGAGCGTCGTGTCCTCTCGGTTGGTGCATGGGCCGCAGCCCTCCACGTCGCGCCGGCGACCCACGTTCGTGAAGCCGCACACCTCGCAGACCCACGGCACCCGCGCGGGCACGGGCGTCGCGGCGCGCAGGCCGGGGCACGCGTAGGTCGCGCGCCGGAACTCCTCGGCCGACGGGTACGCCGGCGCTGGAGGGAGCGGCTCGGACGCGCCGATCAGACCCTCCGCGCGCAGGGCCGCGACGCGTGCGGCGTTGCAGAGCGAGCAGTCGCCGGTCTCGCCCTGCGTCGCGTGGGGCTCGCCGCAGGAGCCGCACCACCCGCCCGCGGGGCGTTGCGCCGTGCGCTCCTGCCAGAAGGTGCGGCCGTAGGACTCCGTCCAGCCGCTCCATCGCACCTCGGGCGCCAGCGGGAGCTTGAGCCCGGGGACGGCGACCGGCGTGTCCGCGACGGCGCCGAGGCCCCCACGGGTGGCGAGCTGCGCGCGCATCGCGGCGACGCGCCACGCGAGGGCCGCCTGCACGAAGGGCCGCAGCGTCTTCGGGGCGACGAGGTCCACGCGCGCGGCGGCGAGCCCCGTGGAGACCACGGTGATGCGCACGCCCTCGGCCTCCAGGCGGGCCGCGGTGGAGGGGTTGGTGTCGAGAGCTAGATGCTCCACGCTTCGACCTCCTCCGCCGGTCGCGCGGCGACGGGCGGCCGCTGGGCGAGCAACGAGGCGAGGTCGATGCGACGGGCGCGCACCGGCGGGGCAAGGGCGGGCGCCGGGACCGCCTCCACCGCGGCGAGCATCGCCTGCGCGGGCGGGGGCGCCTCGACCTCGGGCGCAGGCTCGGTGGCGGGCCGGAGGTACTGGCGCTCGAGCTCCTTGGCGCGCGCGCCCCGAGGCCACATGCCGAACTTCTCGTGGTAGGTGTGTCGCGCCCAGCCGACCTTCCGCCCGCGCGCCCACGCGTCGGCGAGCATCGCGGCGTAGGCCGTCATGCGCTCGGACACCGAGGGAGGGCGGGGCACCGCGGCGTCGTCGGTCTCGACCATCTCGTCGTCGACCTGGCTCAGGTCCTCACGCTCGGCCGACGGGAACACGAACCCGCATTCCGTGCAGACGGACGTGCCCGCGGGGAAGGTCGCGTAACACTTCGGGCAGGTGCGGCAGCTCACCGAGGCGGGACGCTTCGCCGCGCCCTCGAGGTCCCACTCGCGGTCGTCCTGGGGGAAGCCGTGGTGTCGGACGCCGTCTCGGACGACGATGCTCGCGTGGTCGACAACGATCACGTCCGGCTTGGACGCGTGCGGGCGCAGCCCCCGCCCCATCATCTGCAGCGCGAGCGCGAGCGACTCGGTCGGGCGGACGAGCGCGACGTAGCTGATGGAGGGCTCGTCCCAGCCCTCGGTGAGGCACCCGTAGTTGCAGACGACGAGGATGTCGCCGCGCCGCAGGCGCGCCAGCACAGCGTCGCGCTCCTCGGTCTTCGTGGTGCCGTCGATATGACCCGCGGGGACACCGGCCTCCTCGAACGCGGCGGCGAGGTGCCGCGAGTGCTCGACGGACGCGGCGAAGATCACCCCGCGGCGGCCCGCGCCGAGCCGCTGGTAGTGCTCGACGACGTCGCCGACGAGCTCGCGCTTGTCCATCCGCTCGGCGAGCTGCGCCTGGTTGTAGTCCCCGCTCTCCGAGACCTTCACGCCGGCGAGGTCCGCCTGCTTCTTGGAGATGAACACCCGCGGGACGACGAGGAAGCCGCGCGCCGCGAGCTCGCGGAAGGTCGCGATGACGTGCAGGCGCTCGAAGATCCGCAGGCCCCGCCCGTCCGCGCGGCACGGCGTGGCGGTGAGGCCGACGACCTTCGCGCCGGCGTCGAGGTAGTGGCGGATGACCTTCGCCCACGTCTCGCTCGTGGCGTGGTGGGCCTCGTCGATGAACACCACGTCCGCGGGAGGCAGGCGCCGGTTGTTGAGCGTCTGGAGGCTGGCCACCTGGCAGGGCGCCATCGGGCGGCGCGCGCTGTAGGGCTGCTGCGTGGCCGGGTGGGGGATGACCCCGTCGGCCATGATCACGCCGAGGTCGAGTTCGGGTACGCCGGCCTCGACGAGCTTCCAGAAGGCCTGCGCGATGATCTCGCGGCGCGGGCCCACGAAGAGCACGCGCTTGCCCTTGGCGAGGGCGCCGAGGGCGATGAGCGCCGCGACGACGGTCTTCCCGCCGCCCGTGGCCATCACCAGCAGGAGCGCGCGCACGCCCTCGGCGAGGATGCGGCGCGCGTCGTCGATGCCGTTGCTCTGGTAGTCGCGGGGCGCGAGCCGACCCGCCGGCGTCGGCGGAGGCGCCTCAGCGACGAGCAGGAACGGCTGGGCGGCCGAGAGCATCACGCCGCGCGCCTCCGCGGACCGGAGACCCGCCGATCGGCGAGGTAGCCCGCCCAGGCCAGGTCCCACTGCGTCGAGGGCAGCATGGTAGCGATCCGGCCGCTCGCCGGACGACCGCGCGTCGCTCCGGTGAGCATCCCGCGGTTTCGGGCGGCGTTGCGCAGCAACTGCTCGTGCGCCCCGAGGCGCGCGGCGGCTTCGGGGGCGCTCTCGTAGACCACGGGCGCGACCTGCGCTTCGAACCCGGTGCCGCAAGGCCAGTGTTTCGGCTCACCCGTGCAGTCGAACTCACGCGGCCCGTAGGGCGAAGGGATGTGGTCGCCCATCAGCCCACCGCCTTCCGGAGGGCCATCGCGCCCTCGACGAGGCGCACCAGGGCATCGGCCCCGCCGTGCTCCTGGGCGAGCCGCGCGAGCTTCGCCGCGTCGCCCTGGAGGACCACGGCCCGGCGTGCCGCGCGCTGCGCGATGCGCTCCAGCATCAGCTCGTCGAGCAGCACCGACGCCGGGACGTTGGCGACCGGCGCCACTGCGCGCAGGGCCGCGAGCTCGTCGCGCACCGCCCCGAGCTGCCGCGAGAGCTCGCCCGCCTGCCTGCACATGGCGTCGGTCTCGGCGCGCGCTTCGGTGACCGCGCCGAGGCCGGTGGTCATCGCGAGGTCGAGCAGGTCCCAGGCGTATGCCTCGGCACCGAGCGCTTCGAGCTTCTCTACCCGGGCCTCGTCGCGCTCCTCCTCTGCGAGCTCGGCGCGCAGGCGGGTCCAGTCGCACTCGTTGAGCCCGTGCTCCATCGCGTCGCGGGCGATCCTCGCGGCGTCGGCCGCGGCGCGCTCTGCGCTCTCGATGCGGTCCCGTAGCGCATCGCGATCGCCGGTGACCTGGCCGAGCAGCCGCTGCAGCCCGGCGATCTTCGCCGCGGCGGCCTCGGCCTCGCGCAGAGCAGCAACACCGGCCACGTTGGCATCGTCGCGGCACTGCTCGAGGGAGCGCTCCGCGGCGGTCGCTCGCTCCCGGGCCTGCTGGAGCTCGGCCGACGCGTCGACGCGCGGCGCGGCCACGACGGGCGCAGGCCTCGGCACGCTGCGCGACCCCGCGGGCTGCACCGGCGACTGCCCGGCGCGCGAGGCGACGTGGGCGACCGCATCGACGGAACTCAGGCGGAGCGTGCGCGCCGCCCGGTGCGCGAGCGCGCGATGGGACGCGCAGAGCGGGCGGTACGCGGGGTCGCACCGCGCGGACGCGGCGAGGGGCGGGTTCGGGCACTCGCCGATCGGGCAGCGCGACTCCGCGGCGACCGGCGTCGCCGTGAGGGTGCCGCCCGCGACGGACGTGACGCGCCGCCGGGCGAGCGGCGGGCGCGTCGTGGGGCGACCGACCTTCGGCGCGGGCGCGACGGCCACGACGTCGTCGCCCTCCTCCTCGTCGCTCTCGTCGTCGTGGCTCGCCGCGAGCGGCTTCCCCCGCCCGAAGACCATCCCGGTGCTGCGACCGCTGGGCGCATCGGTGGGTGCCGGCAGCGGCGCCGGGGGCGCCCCGCCCGCCGCGATGTGCGCGGCCTTCACCACCGCGCGGAACGCGTCGAGCTGCTTCGGGGTCGTGTGCATCGACCCGAGCACGACGCCGTCCTTCCCGATCGCCGTCGGCTCGCCGCCCGCCTCCATGCGGCGGAGCTTCTCGATGGCCGCCTTGTCGTCGCGGGTACCGAGCAGCGCGGGGGCGCCACTGACCAGGTGCCAGAGCTGGTAGCTCATCGCAGCCTCCGCGGCGCGGGCCGGAGTGCGCCCAGCAGCATCGCCGGCCGGTCGCCCCAGCCCGGCTCGTAGTCGAAGAACACCGCCTCGGCGCTCTCCGGGCAGTACCCACGAGCGCGCAACCACCCCTGCCACCCGTCGCCACGGACGAAGCCCGAGAGGTCGTCGAGGGTGAAGGTGAACACCTCGAAGCCGCCCGCACGAAGGCGTGCCTCGACCTCCGCACGCCGCTCGTACGAGACGGTTGGCGGCGCGTCGAGATGGAGGACGCTCATCGGCACCACGGTCGTCGCGACCACGCAGTTTCGGCGCTGGCTCACGTCCCCTCCGCGTCGGGGTTGTGGCCGCAGGCGACGATGAACGCGCGCAGGCGCCGGTAGGAGGTGAGCGCGTCGGGCAGGACGTCCGGCACCTCCTCGTCGCAGATCTTCTGATCGCCCTTCAGGGCGCGGCTCGACGAGGCCGTGAGCTGGCTCATCGACTCACTCGCCAGGAACCACAGGTCCTCGCGGGAAGGCCTCGTCGCCTCGTCGCCGTAGAGCTCGCGGTGCCACTCCTCGAGGTGCGCGAGCGCCGCGCGGAACTTCGTGGGCGGCAGCACCGCGAGGAACCACCAGGGCGCCGCGATGCCCTTGGTGGAGTCGTCGCGCCAGCGCGCGGCACGCTTTGGGTCGCACGCGCCGAGCTCGCCGAGCTGCTGCTGGCTCTCGCCGAGTCCATCGAGGGCGACCGCGGCGCGGCGGCGCATCTCCTCGCGGAACGGCTTGCGCAGCGTCGGGAGGGCGCGCGCGGCCTCCCAGGCCGCGCGAAGAGCACTGCTCACGCGTGGAGTCCCCTTGGACTTCATTCTGGGGACTTCTTCGCCGGACCGGAGAGAGCGAGCGTGGGGACATGACCCTCGCCCGTGTCGCCGCCTCGCTTGCCCGTCTGCTCGTGACCCTGGCCGCGCTGCTCGCGGGCGAGGAGGTCCGGCACCTCCCGCACGATGATCGTGAGGGCGCGGGCGCGGCTGTACGGAGCGCTGCCCCCCGAGGCGTCGAGCCAGGTGTCGCCGACCCCGCGCGTCCACCCGCGCAGGGCGAGCAGCCGGTCGCCCGCATAGGTGCGCGCGCTGACCAGCAGCGCCAGCAGCGAGCGGCGGCCGGTGCGTGCGAGGCCCGCGGCTGCCGCCGTCTGGGCGAGCGCGTCGGAGAGCGCATCGAGGCCGCGCGCGACGTACAGGCGCTGCGTCGGGTCGAGGTCGGCGGGCAGCTCGTCGCAGAGCGCGAGGGCGCGCAGGGCGATGCGCTCGAGGCGGGCGCGGAGGTCGGTGGCCTCGGGGATCACGGATGCGCCGCGCTCGGGCTGGGGCGACTCGGAGCGCGTGAGGATGGCCTCCATCTACGCGCCCTCCCGGTTGGCGAGCACCGCCGCGACGACGACCAGCACCACCACCGCGAGCACGTCGAGCACCACGACGACGGGGTGGTCGGGCCAGAACAGATTGGCCGTGAGCAGCGCGGCGAGCGCGAGCAACAGCAGCGCGCGCATCTACGCGGCCCCCATGGAGGGGCCGACGTTCACCAGCGCGCCGCCCGCGACGGCGACGCACCAGACGAGCACGGCGGCGCAGACGAGACCTGCGGCGAGGGTCAGGGAGAACGCGAGGAGGGGGCGCATCTACCGCACCCCAGCGCGCTGCCGCTGGCGGCGGACGATGGTCGGCACCTTCGCCATGGCCTCGTTCTTCGCGCGCTCCCCGACCGGCAACGCAGCCAGGCGGTCGACGGTGTCGGCGACGAGCTTCGCCGCGCGCAGGGCGTAGCGAGGGGGCAGCCCTCGGAGGTTGATGGTGAGCTCCATCGCTCAGGCCGCCTTGCCCGTGGAGGTGGGCGGATGGGAGGGGCGGAACGGCTGCGTGATGTCGAGGGGGTCGGTGGCGTCACGCGCGGCGCGAGCCGCGGCGACGGCGGTACGGATCGACTCGTCGCTGGGGGCGTCGCCCTCGCCGAAGGCGAGCCAGGCCCGCGACGCTCCGGTGACCCGCGCGAGCCTATCGGCAGTCTCTCCCTGAACGGAGACCACCTGCCCTCGCCTGATCTGCCCGACGTGGCTCGGCGACAGACCCGCCAGGAGGCTGAGCTCCTTCGCGTCGAGGTCCGGGACCTGATGCAGCAGGTGTTCTACCCGCTCGCGGAGAGATGAAGTGTCCATGGAGGCAACAGGTTGTCACCGCCCCCGTATCAAGTCAATAGGTTGTCTCGACGTTTCGCGACAGGACGCTGTTTCGTCGGATACCCTCCCGCGTATGGCCTCGACGCTCGCGTCTCGGATGCAGTGGATCCTCGCGAACCGAACTCGCGACGATGGGAGCGCCTGGGACGCCAAGGCACTGTCCCAGGCCTCGGGACTAGGCCCTTCGCACGTCGGTCAGATCGCCCGCGGCACAACGAAGAACCCGCAGCTGGAGACCGTTCAGGCCATCGCCGCCAAGGCCCGCGTGTCGGCCGCGTGGCTGGCCACCGGGGCCGGCTCCCCCGACTCCCTCGACACCGACGCGCCCGCCGTCACCGACTCCTCCGAGCCCATCGCCGAGAACATCCCCGGCTACCTCGACGTCGAGGCCATCGACCGGCGAGCGAACCCCGAGATGGAGGAGGTCCACTGGCTCTCGGCGCGCAAGGCCGCGGCCTACGTGATCCACGGGCCCGCGGCCCCGGGCGACGCGATCAAGCTCGCGCGGCTCGCTCGCGAGTTCGCGGACCCCGCCCGCGTCCGCAAGGCCTTCGCGGACCAGGAGGAGCGGCTCAAGGCGATGAACGCCGAGATGGAGCGCGAGCGCCTGGAGTTCCAGCGGCAGCTCGCCGAGATGAAGGCGGGGAAGAAGCCCAGCGCCAAGAAGGTGAAGACCGTTGCCGCGGCAGAGCAGGAGCTCGGCAAGCGCGCGACCGAGGGGATCGACGAGACGAGCGGGAAGAAGGGTGGGCGGGGGTGACGTGATTCCTGCGACAGTGTTAGGGGGCGCGACGCGTTACAATGGACACCGTGGACGAAGAACTCTTGCAGAACGCAGCCTTCTCCGCCGAGCGTGCGGCTCGAGTCACGGGACTCACGGAGGACCAGCTCGCGCGCTGGGATGCGGAGGGTTTCTTTCGCGCGGACCCGCTCGGGAGCTGGCCCCGCATCCCAGGCTCGCCGCGGCTGTACTCCTTCCGGCAGCTCGTCGAGCTGCGGGTACTGGCGCAACTCCGCAACGAGCACCGCATCCCACGACAGCAGCTCAAGCGCCTCAAGGTCTGGATCGACCGGGCCGGGAAGAACTGGGCGACGCTGCGCTTCTGGGTCGCTGGCGCTCCAGGGGAGCGCAAGCGTCTGATCTTCGAGGATCCGGAGACGGGGGTGCCAATCTCAGCGTCACCGTTCGGCCAGGCCGTGATGTCGTTCGAGATGGCGCTCGTGGCCGACGACACCAGGGCGAAGGTCGTGGCGCTCACGCGCCGCGATCCCAAGGACATTGGCCAGATCGAGAAGCGCACCAGCATCCAGAGCGGGCGCCCGGTGATCAAGGGAACACGGCTGCTGGTCTCGACGATCGTCGCCCACCGCGAGGCAGGCGCGACGGTGCGCGAGATCGTCGAGCAGTTCCCGGGGGTCACGCCTCGTGACGTCCGCGCCGCGCTCGCGTACGCGAAGGACCGCGCCGCCTGAGGTTCCGCCTCCGACTCCGCGCCGTATGACGGTGATGGTGGACGAGAACCTCTCGCGAGCGATCCACGACGTTTTCTGTGAGCGCGGACACCGCGTGCTGTTCATCGCGCATGTCTGCCCGGGCGCGAAGGACGCGGAGATTCTCGCCACGGCCGATCACCTGGGCGCTGTCATCGTGACGCAGAACCACAAGGACTTCGTGCGCGACGTCTCCCGGATGCACCCGCCTGATTCACCAAGGATCCGGCGGGCCGGGCGTTTGAGCGTGACGGTAGCCGTGCCGAAGCCGGGTCACGTCGAGCGAGCGCTCCCGCTCGTCGAGGCGGAGTACGAGCGTCGGCTCTCGTTGAGCGACTCTCGCTTGATAGCTGAGATATCCGAGCATCACGTGAAGTTCGAGCTCTAGGACATACCCCGTCACGTCACTTTCGTGACTCGTTGACGCGCCACCTCGGCCGCGACGACGCTGTAGGAAGTGGCCTTCCGTCGACAACCCCGGCGCCCGCGCGGCGATGCATCGCTCCCGCTCCCGCTGTTCGGGATCAACGCAGCGAACAACCAGGCACCCCGCCGGCCGCTCTGCACCCATCGCCCGCGCCGCCGCCACCCCGACCCGAGCGCGCACAAGCAGGTGCTCTCCGAGCTCCAGGGCGAGTGGATGTTCAAGCTCCGCGACCTCGAGGACATGGCCGAGGCCGTACACGCCAGGGGCGCGCTGGAGTTCCCGTTCCTGTCCCCGGTCCTGCTCGCCGCGACCCTGGGGTACGCGGCGGACCCGTACCACGGCGACCGCTGCGGCATCACCGGGCTCTCCCCACACATCCTGCACGTCCGGCCGAGCGCCGATGTGCTGCGCTGGAACCTGCGCGTGTTGCACGAGCTCGCGCACGCGCTCCTGCGCCGGTGGCGCGAGGCCCGCGAGGGGCGCGAGTACACGCACGCCGACGTCTGGGGGCTCACGCTGATGCTGGCCGTGCCCCGGAGCGCGATGAAGTTCATCGACCTCGCCCGCCACGTCCCGGCCTACGCCCTGAAGCTCCGCGCGATGCTGGCGCGAGCGATCCGCACCGCGGCCTGAAACCTGGGCCGGACGGGGGTCGGGAGAAAAAGAGCGCGCATCCGTGACAACGGGTTGACTCGAAACAGAATCGAGGCAATAGATTGTCTCACCGACGGCGGATCACTTCCCCGCCGCGGCCTGAGGCCCCGATGTCGACCGCCCCGCTTCACCCCGCCGCCGAGCTCGCCCGCGACCTGGAGATCGAGCAGCGCCTGAACACCATCGCCGCGGTGATCCGCGCGGGCCTCGTCGCGCTGGCCCCGTCGATCGTCGCCGACCTGCTCGACCCGCACGGCGCCCTGCGCCACGACGCGGAGCTCGGCCGGATGTACGCCGATCAGGTGCGCGCCTGGGCGGCGGGTGACTTCGCCGCGCTGGCAGCCAGCAACGTCGCCTGGGGCCGCAACGGCTGCCGCGACTGCGCACGGCGCGCGCTCCAGAACTGCGACGGCGAGAGCCGCTGCAACCTGTGCAGCTTCAACCAGAGCACCCGGACGGTGCAGGCGTGATCGGCCTCGCCGAGACCTACCGCACCGAGGAGCGCGCGGAGTGGGCCAACCTGCTGGTGATGGCCGCCCTCCCGGGCCGCCGGGTGCTGCTGCGCACGGTGCGCCGCCTCGGCCGCGAGGCCGGGATCCCGCGCGCCGAGGTGGACCGCGTGGCGGCTGCGGTCGGAGCGGTGTCGTGACCCGCGCCGACGTCGCCTACCCGCTCCTCGCGCAGGCCTCGCTCCTGATGGAGTCGCAGGCGTGGCAGCGCCGCCTCGCGGGCGACCCCCGCACCGCCGACGCCATCGAGGCCCGCGCTGACGAGCTGTGGGCCCGCGCCGAGGCCGCCCGGGCGAGCCGCACGCGAGGTGACGCGTGAAGCGCTCCTCCCGGCACGGCTGGACGCTCATGCAGCTGGTCGACGGCGCGCTGCGCCTGGTCGCGACCGGCGACCGCGACGACCTCCAGGCCCGCCGCGACGCGATGGTGCGCGGCGGGTCCATCGGCGCCTACCCGTACGTCGGCGCGGGCGTCGCGCTCTACGACGCCAACGGCTCGCTGCGGGACTCGTTCCCGCACGCCCCACGGCTCGCCGGAGGCGGCCGCATGCGCTGGCCCGCGGTGCTCCCCGCGGACGGCACCGCCGCGGTGCGCTGGGTGCCCCCGCCGATGGACCCCGAGGCGAAGCGGCTGATGGACTCGCTGCTGCCGGCGAAGCGAGGTGCGGCGTGATCGGCACCCTCTCGTTCGGCTACGGCTCCCTCACCTGGGAGACCGTGGGCGAGGTCGCCGACCCGCTGGCGGTCTGCGTCGCCTATGCCCTAGACGGCCACCCCTGTGGCTTCGGCCTCGGCCGGCTCGAGGGCGACGCCTTCGTCCCCTGGTGCCAGTGCGAGCACCGCCACCCGTCCGAAGCGCGCGACTGCCCGCGGTACCGCGGCGCCCGCTCGGAGTACGAGGCTGTGCAGGCCCGCGCGCGGTGCGCCACGCTGCCGGCGCCCGACGGCGCGACGCACCTGCGCCACTGCAACACCGTCTGGCACGCCGCGGCCGGCGGCGCGTGCTCGAAGTGCGGCGCCGCGGGCGAGGCCTTCGCCCCCGCCGTCGTGGTCACCAACGACCACGCGCACCGCTGGACGACGCTGCGCACCACCGACGTGGTGGTGTTCCTCGCGCTCGAGGACGCCGGGCTCACCGCCGCAGACGTCCGCCACGCCCACGGCGACAGCGCCTTCGTCACGGGCCAGCGCGCGGCCGAGATCGGCGCGGCCCTCACGGCGAAGGGCTGGGCCTGCACGGTGCGGGGCGTCGCCCGTCGGAAGGCCGGTGCCGCGTGATCCTCCGCAGCCACCGACGCCCCGACGGCCGTGTCGTCACGCTCTCGCGCGACGCCCGCGGGTACCGCGTCGAGACGACCGACGACGGGCACCGCGTCCGGGCCCTGGACCTCGCGCCCCGGTCACGCGACCTGGCCTTCGACTACTTCCTCACCTGGGCGAGCGCGTCGGGCGACCTCGGCGAGCTCTACCCGGAGATCCTCCGCGCCGTGGCCGCGGCGGGCGGCACGCGCAGCGCGGCCGACGGCGTGCTCGGCCCGACGCACCGCGCGAACGAGGAGGGTTGCGCCAAGGTCGCCCGGGCCCTCGCGCGATTGGCCGCCAAGGTGCGCTCCCCGCGCATCGAGGCGCTCGCCGCGCGCGTGCAGGCCCTGCACGACGCGGCGGTGGCCGCGCTCCCCGAGGCCGTGCGCGCGCCCCTGGGCGACGAGAGCGAGGTGCACTCATGAGCGCCCCCCGATGCTCCTGCGACCGCGCGGGCCGCAACCAGTGCAGCCTCTGCGACCTCGACGAGGTCAATGAGGTGGCCACGGTGCCGCCGCCCGCGCCCTCCGACGACGACATCGCCGGGGTGCTCGCCAACGACGAGGCCGCGGCCGGTCGGCTGCTCGCGCTCCACAGCAGCACGCGCGGCCCCGTCGCCACCTTCCCGCGCGCCGACGTGCGCCGTCTCCTCGACGCCCACCAGCACGCGCTCGAATCGGCGCAGCGGGGCGGCCGGCTGCTCGAAGCCCCGACGGTGTACCCGCCTGCCTCCGAGCGCTGCGCCTGCGGCCGCCTGGACGTGCCCGGCGTCGCCGACTGCCGCGGCTGCGCCGTGAGCGCGGCCTGGACGCCGGACGCGATCGTCGCCGCGCAGGGCGTGCTCGACGCCCGCATCGAGGCGCTCCCCCGCGAGGCCCGGGGCGAGGTGGAGCGCCGCATCACCGCCCAGCGCGTCGAGGCCCTCGCGGCCCGGCTCGCGCGGGGCCCGGGCTGAGGCCCCGGGGATCCACCGAGCGCGCGGTCCCCCCACCGCTCTTGGCTCGACGGATCCCCAGGACCCCAGGCCGATTACACGGACACGTAAACGGAAGGATAGGACGATGACCCTCAAGTTCGACGCCCAGCAGTTCGACGCCCTCGAGAGGGTGGCCGAGAAGATCTTCCGCAGCGGGGTGTGCCCGCCCGACGTGAAGAACGCCGACGCGGCCTTCGCGATCATGCTGGCGGGCGCCGAGATGGGCTTCGAGCCCATGCAGTCGATCCGCCTGATCTCGCTAGTGAAGGGCAAGGTGAGCCTCAACGCCGACGCGCAGATCGCGATGTGCACTCGGGTGCGCGACGTCTGCGAATACTTTCGCCTCGCCGAGTCGACGGCCGAGCGCGCCACCTTCGTCACCCATCGCAAGGGCCACCCCGCGCCGGTGGAGCTCACGTGGACCTTCGAGCAGGCGAAGGCCGCCGGCCTCACCGGCTCCTCGACGTGGAAGGCCCACCCCGGGGCGATGCTCCGCGCCCGCTGCGGCGCCGCCCTCGCCCGCGCCGTCTACCCCGACCTCGTGGCGGGCGTGTACGACCCCGACGAGGCCGAGGAGATCCGTCGCGACGAGCCCGCGGACCACAGCCGCCCGCAGCTCGCCGCTCCCGATCCCCTCGCCCGCTTCCGCGAGCGCGCCGCCGTGGCCGCGAGCTCCACCGAGCTGGTTGCCCTCGTGCTCTCCCTCCCGGCGGCGCAGCGCGAGACCGCGCGCCCGGTCGCCGAGGCACGCGCCCAGGAGCTGGGCGAGTCCGACTTCGCCGCCCGCGTCGCGAAGGCCGAAGGGCTGTCGCGCGAGCCCTCGGCGTGGTCGCTCGCCAGCGACGTCCTCGCCGAGATCGCCGCGGCGAAGAGCGACGAGGACCTCACGGCCCTTACGCGCCTGCGCGGTCCGTCCGTGGCGAAGCTCCCTCCGGCCGTGGGCAACGTCCTCTCGGCGTGCGTGAGCCAGCGACGCAAGGCCCTGTCGCCGCCGTCGATCGCCGCGGGCTTCGAGCGCGAGCTGCGCGCCGCGACCGACATCCCGACCCTCGACGCGATCGGTGCACGTCTCCAGACGGCCGCCGCGGCGCAGCAGCTCACGGCCGCCGAGGCGACGCACCTGTCCGCCCTCTACAACGGCTGCGTCGACGCCCTCGAGCGTCCCGCGAGCGAGGCCGCGTGAGCAACATCACCGCCAGCCGCCTCGAGCTCGTCGAGCGCTGCCCCGCCGCCGCGGCCCTGCCCGCCGTGTGGACCGAGTCCACCGATGACCAGGTGGCGGGTACCGCGCGGCACCGCTTCCTGCAGCGCGCGGGGGAGGTCGGGCGCGAGGCCGCCGTCGCCGAGGTTCCGAGCGATGCCCCGTGGCGCGCGCAGGTGTTGGGGATCGACACCGACGAGATCCCCACGGGCGGCCGCTACGAGATCGCGTTCGCCTACGACGTTGCGGCCGACACGGCGCGCGAGCTCGGCCAGTGGATCGAGCGGGCCTACGAGGTCACCCCGACGGAGGTCAGCGGCACGCTCGACCTCGTGCTGCCGCCGGGGGACGGCCGCGAGCGCTGGACGGTCATCGACTTCAAGGGCTTCGACGAGGTCGCGCCGGCCGCGCGCAACCTCCAGCTCGGGTTCGGCGCCGTCTGTGTCGCCCGGGTGCACGCCCTCGACGAGGTCGACGTGGCGATAGGCTACATCGGCCACAACGGGGACCTGCGCTGGGACCGCGCGACCCTGGGTGCCTTCGCCATCGAGGCCCACGCGTCGCGCATCCGGGCGCTCTTTGCCGCGGTCGGCGCCGCCCGCGCGCAGCTCGCCGGGGGAGGGCTCCCGGACTTCTCGACCGGCACCCACTGCCGCTACTGCGCCGCCCTCCCCCTCTGTCCTGCACAGACCGCCGCGGTGAGGGCGTTCCTCGCAGACCCGCTGACGCCCGACCGCCTCGCACTGCTCTCCGACGAGGATGCGGGGCGCGCGTACCCGATGCTCCAGGCCGCCGAGGAGATGCTGAAGCGCGCCAAGGCCAGCGTGCGGGCGAGGGCCGAGCTCTCCGGACTGCCGCTCCCGGGCGGCGAGCGCCTGGTGCCTGTGCTCGTGCCCCGCCGCAAGATCGTCGACCTCGACGGGATGCTGGCGATCCTGCGCGAGCAGTTCGGCGCGCAGGCCGACGCGATCGTCGAGCGGTCGGTCAGCTTCGAGTCGGTCGGCGAGCTCGTGCGCCAGGTCGCGCCGGGCCGCGGCCTGAAGAAGGCGCTGGAGGCGCTGCAGGCGAGGCTCGAGGCCGCGAAGGTCGTGAAGTCGAGCTCCTTCGTGCAGCTCAAGACGCGCAAGGCGAAGGGCTCGGCCCCTGCGACGACCGGGGAGGAGGCGGCCTGATGCTCCCCCTCCTCCTCGCCCGCCCCCTGGTCTGCCTCGACGTCGAGACGACGGGCAAGAGCATCACCGAGGACCGCGTCATCGAGCTCGGCCTGGTGGTGCTCGCCCCGAATGGCTCGCGCACCCCGCACCGCTGGCTGCTCAACCCGGGGCGCCCGATCCCGGCCGAGGCGACCGAGGTGCACCACATCACCGACGCGATGGTGCTCGCGGCCCCGGGCTTCGTCGACGTGGCCGAGGAGGTCGCCCGGCACCTGCGCGGCGTCGACCTCCTCGGGTACAATCTGCGCGCGTTCGATCTGCCCGTCCTGCGCGCCGAGTTCGTCCGCGCCGGCGTGCCGTGGCCCTGCGAGGGCGCCGGCGTGGTGGACGCGCTGGTGATCTTCCGCGAGCGCGAGCGGCACACGCTCGGGTCCGCGGTGCGCCGCTACCTGCGGCGCGAGCACGAGGGCGCGCACTCGGCCGTGGCCGACGCGGACGCCACGCTCGACGTGCTGCTCGCGCAGCTCGCCGAGTACCCGGACCTCCCGGGCGACCTCGCCGGGCTCGACCTGGCGAGCGGTGGGCGCCAACCCGACTGGGCGACCGACTGCGGCAAGGTTCGCTGGAACGAGGCGGGCGACGCGGTCCTCGCGTTCGGCAAGGAGAGCGGCAAGCGCCTCGTCGACGCCCGCGGGTTCGTCGCCTGGATGCTCCGCAACGACTTCGCCCCCGACGTCCACGCCCTCTGCCGCGAGGTGCTCGACGGCAAGCGCCCGCGCGCGCCCGCTCCGCCGACGCCCCCTCCGCTACCGCCGCTCCCCGCAGCCGACTTCGACGACGACCTTCCCTTCTGACCGACGGAGAGCCCTGACCATGGACGGCATCAACGCAGACCCGAAGCTCGACACCCGCGACATCCCGATCAGCCTCATCGTTCCGCGCCGCCAGCCCCGAACGACCTTCGACGAGGTCTCCCTGCGCGATCTGGCTACCTCGCTGGCCTCCCCGGTGGGGCAGATCCACCCGCTGCTGGTGCGGCCGGTGGGCGACCTCTTCGAGATCGTCGCTGGCGAGCGCCGCTGGCGCGCGGCAGGGATCGCGGGCCTCCCTACCCTGCGCTGCGAGGTGCGGGAGATCCCCGACGACCTCGTGCGCGAGATGCAGCTCGTGGAGAACGCGGGCCGCGAGGACGTGCACCCCCTCGAGGAGGCGATCGCTCTCGACGCGATCATTCAAGAGGACAAGCGCACCCCGGAGTACCTGGCGGACCGCCTCGGGCACTCTGTCCGGTGGGTGCAGCGGCGCCTCGCGCTCCTGGGGCTCGTCGACGAGGCCCGCGCGTGGCTGCAGTCCGGCCGACTCCCGATCACCCACGCGCAGCAGCTCGCGGCGCTCGCCCCCTCGACCCAGCAGCGGGTGCTCGCCCGCTACCACCACGACCGCCCGATCCCGAGCGCGCGGGAGTTCGCCCGGGACATCGGCTACGAGTCGCACGCCGTTGCTGCTGCGCCGTTCGACACCGAGGACAAGACGCTCCCCGGCCACGGCCCGTGCGCGAAGTGCTTCCATCGCTCCGACGCCCAGGCGGACCTCTTCTCCGGCGCCTCCAGCGACGCGCTCTGCCTCGACGCGGCCTGCTGGAACACGAAGGCCGACGCCACCTGGCTGCGGGTCGAGCGCGACGCCACGAAGCGCAAGCTGACCGTGATCGCTGACCCGACCGGGGTGTTCCAGTACGGCGATAACCTCGCCTGGAACGCGCCCTACGTCGCGACGCCGCCGGTCGAGGGCGCCAAGCCCGTTGCGGTGGTGAAGGCTCCGAGCGGGCGCGCCATCGAGCTCTACGCGAAGCCGACCCAGGCGACGGAGCCCGAGAAGCGAGCGGCACGTGGCGACGCCGAGGAGGGCGACGGCGAGGACAGCGACGACGGCGGCTTCGACGACCAGAAGTGGAAGAAGCAGCAGGAGGCCAAGGCAGCCGAGGTGCGCGCCAAGGTCGAGCGCCTCGTCGCGCTTTCGGAGACCCGTGCGGGCCTCGTGCCGATGCTGCGCACCGCGCTGCTCGGGTACCTCGTCGAGGCGGGCAGCCAGACCTTCCAGCGAGTGCTCGCCGTGCTGAGCCGGGACCCGCAGAACCTCACTGACGCGCCGGCGGAGGACATCACCGACGAGGCATTGGTCGCGGCCCTCCCGGAGGACCTCGTCGTGCGGGCCATCGCCGCGTCGATCGCCTTCGACCGCATCGCCTACGTCGACTCTGACGACGACCTGGCGCCCTTCGAGGCGGAGCTGCTCGCGCTGATGAAGGGCGAGGCCCCGGCCGCCGCGCCGGTCGATGCCCTCGTCGAGCTCGTCGGGCCGCCCGAGTGGGTACCCGAGTCCGACGTCGAGGTGCTCGACCCGGCCACCGCGTGCTTCTGGACGCCGGTCGACCCCAGGGCGAAGGAGAACATCGCGCTCCGCACGGTGCTCCCGCAGAGCCTCGCGGCGAAGGTGCTCGACCGGCTCGCGGAGATCGCCGTCCCGGTCGAGCGGCGCGCACCGACGGGGGCCTCGCACGTGGTGCGGCTCGGCGACGTCGTGCGGTGCTTCGCGGAGCGCGGCGACGGCAAGGAGGCGACCGTGGCGGGGTTCGTCCGTGAGGACGGGCCGTCGGGCACGGTGCTGCTCATCGACGGCAAGCACCGCGTGGCCTGGGGCGACACCGTGGAGGTGGCGAGCGCCGGGCTGCTGTTCAGGCCCGAGGGCCAGGGCGGGTGCATCGAGCCCGGGGCCGACGGCTACTGGACGGTGAGCAAGGCGGTCGCGAAGCCCTCGCCGTCGAAGCCCGCGAAGAAGGCGGCCGTGCCCGTCGAGGCAGCGCCGGAGGCCGACACCAACACCACCGAGCTCCGGGTGAAGCGCGGCGACTGGCTGCAGCACCGCTCGGGCCTGCGCGACACCGCCAAGGCTGCGCTGCACAAGCGGTGGGACGCGGACGGCGACGACCGCGTGGCGCGGGTCGCGCGCGGGAGCGACGTCCTCTCCCCGGTGCTCGACTACTGCCGCCAGCACAAGGTGCCGGTGCGGGTGAACGGCATGCTGCTCGCCGAGCCCAAGCCCGAGGCGGCGAAGGCGAAGAAGCCGAAGAAGGAGCCCGATCCGGCCACGGTCGAGGAGACCGACGACGCCCCCCGCTTCAACTCGGTGCGCGGCAGCGTGCTGGTGTTCCGCGACGACGACTACTGGGATCGCAACGGGAAGAAGGGCGTCGGAAGCGACCGCTCGATGAGCTCCGAGAAGGGCGGCATCGGGAGCGCCTCCGGAGGCGACTACCGACCGTTCACGATCGTCGGTCCCGCACGTCCCGGAGATGCCCGCATCGAGGCCGCGATGGCGGTTGCGGCGAAGGCTGGCGTCTCTGTCCTGCGACTCGACAACGTCGACTCGACTGAAGCGCGCGCGCTCGCGGAGAAGCCCGACGCGGCCTGGACGGTCGTCGAACCTGCGAAGGCGAAGAAGGCCCCCGCCGCCCCAACCGCCCCCGCCCCCCGCGTCGAGCGCGTCGCCGACGACGTGCTGGCGGTGCTCTCGACGATGGAGGTGGACGGCACCCTCGCGAAGATCACCGAGGGGACGCTCGATCGGAAGCTCTACGAGCGCACCAACAAGGTGTTGGAGGCCCTCGGCGGCACCTGGTCGAAGAAGTTGAAGGGGCACGTCTTCGCCGACGACCCGCGCGACGCCCTGGACGGCGTGATCCTCACCGGCGAGGTCGCCCACGCCCGCGACGTACTCGGGTGGTTCCCGACGCCGATGGAGCTCGTGCACCAGCTGCTCACCCTCGCCGACGAGGACGGGGCGATGGACAACCTCACGCTGCTCGAGCCCTCGGCCGGCGAGGGCGCCATCGTCGGGGCGGCGCTGAAGCTCCCCTACTACAAGGTCACCGCGGTCGAGCTCGACGTCGTCCGGCACCGCACGCTCGCGTCGCGCTACGGTGACCTGCTCGCCGAGAACGTCTTCGGCGATTTCCTCCGCTGGGACACCGACCAGCGCTTCGACCGCGTGGTGATGAACCCGCCCTTCGCCCGCGGTCAGGACGTCGAGCACGTCACCTGCGCCTTCCGGCTGCTCGCGCCCGGCGGCCGCCTCGTCGCAGTGATGAGCGCCGGGGTTGCCTTCCGCGAGGACCGCAGGACGGTGGCGTTCCGCGAGCTCGTGCGCGAGTCCGGCGGGACCATCACCGAGAACCCCGATGGGTCGTTCAAGGCCAGCGGCACCGCAGTCCGCACCGTCACCGTGGTGATGGACCGCAAGGCGGTGAGCGCGTGAAGGCCGCGAAGGCTTCCCATCCTGGCGCGCTGGTCGTCGCCACCCAGCTGTCGCTACTGGCGGAGGTCCCGGAGCGCACGCTCGTGCACCGCGGTCACCGGCCGGCGGTGAAGCCGGACGTCGAGCGCGCGTTGGTGACCCTCACGCCGCAGCTCCCGTCGAACATGCTCCCGGCCTTCCACAAGGGATGTGTCGAGATCGCGGTCCCGGCGAAGCACGCGGTCGAGAAGCTCCTCCGCAAGGTGGGGTTCAAGCCCAACAGGCACCCCTTCGGGTGGGTGAAGCCCGAGAAGGTGAAGGGCACCCGGAAGCCCAAGCCGGTGAAGCAGACGGCGATCGCGGAGCCGCCGGTGGCGCTGCGCTACTGGCGGCTGGAGTTCGCTCGATGAGCCGCCACCACTCCAGCCCGCTCGCCGACGACCTCGAGGCCGCACGCGACGAGGGGACCGAGGACGTGGTCGCCCACGCCACGCGCCGCCACCCGGTGGTGCGCGCGACGCGGCTGCCGGCGTCGGGGCGCGAACTCGCGTTCCGCCAGGCGATGCACGACCTCTTCGGCGACCGGGACATCGACGGGGAGGGGCCATGCTGAGTCTCTCCGACGTGGCGCACCTGGTCCGCGGCGTGGTGGCGCGCGAGCGCGCCCGCGGCGTTGCGATGACCAACATGGTGGTCGAGGCCGGGCGCGTGGAGCACGTCGCGCGGAGGGTACCGAAGGTGAAGTCCGCGCCCGCGGGCGAGGCCGTCGCCGCTACGCTCGACCTCGGCGCCTCCCTCGCCCGACTGCGCGCCTGCCCCTGCGAGACCTGCCGCGCGGCGCTCGGCCGGCTCGATGGTATCCCCGCCGGACACGTCCGGGTGTTCCTGCACGACCGGGACGGCGAGCGCGTGGTGCACCTCCCATTCGGGTGGTTCGACGCGGTCATCGCGGGAGGCGGCTCGTGAACCTCCTCCTCGTGACGGGCTCTCGCGCGCTCGCCAACACCCCCGCCGCCGAGTGGTGGGCGACACAACGGATCCTCACCGCGCTCTCGCGGCTCGACCTCGGCGCCGAGCTCGTCACCGGCGACGCGAGGGGGCCCGACGAGTGGGCGCGGCGCCTCGCGATTCACCTGCGGGTGCCGACGCTGGTGTTCAACCTCTGGGGCAAGGTGGAGGACAGCGGCGAGGGCTGGCGCTGGACCCAGCAGCAGCGCCCCCCGTTCGCCGCCCCCGAGGGCAAGCGCTGGCCGCTCGTGCGCAACGCGGCGATGGTCGACTACGTGAGGGGTCGCGCCGCGGATGGCGCTCGCGTGCACGTCCTCGCGCTCGCCGCGCCGTGGGCCGACACGCGCGGTACCGGGCACACGGCCGGGCTCGCCCGCGGGGCGGGGCTCGTGGTCGAGACGCACGAGTGCCCGAGCGTGCTCGGGCCCGAGGGATGGACGGAGGCGAGCCATGGTTGAGCGCCCCATCCAGCTCCACCCGGCCGCGGTGCGCGCGATCCTCGCGGGCGCACAGACGGTCGTGCGGCAGCCGATGAAGTCGCAGCCCGCGTTCGAGCAGATCTACGAGTGGCGCGGCAAGACGCTCTACGAGGGCAGCGGCCGACGGTGGTTCTACCGCGGCCACCACCTCGGCGACGTGTGCTGCAACCAGCCCGACTTCAGCGAGGCACTGGCGCCGCTCGGCCCCTACGGCGTGACTGGCGACCGGTTGTGGGTGCGGGAGACGTGGTGCGCGGCCGACACCATGTACTACGGGCACGACCAGGATCCGCCGCGGGTCATCGGGTACCGCGCGGACCTGTCGGCGAACTCCTACGAGTCCGACCCTGACCGCCCCCGCGCGATCCCCGCCTCCGACCTCGCTTCGTGGGGCTGGGACAAGCTGACCTGGCGCCCCTCGACCCAGATGCCGCGGTGGGCCGCGCGGCTCTGCCTCGAGGTCGCGAGCGTGCGGGTCGAGCGCCTGCACGCGATCACGGAGGAAGACGCGCGGCGCGAGGGCATGGCCATGGTCGGCCCGGAGCACCTCGGGCCCGGCGTGACGCGAGAGAACCGCCCCGCCTTCACGCCGCGGCAGGCCTTCACGCTGTTCTGGGATCGAAACAACGGGAAGCGCGCGCCCTGGGCGAGCAACCCATGGGTCTGGCGATTGGAGTTCAACAAGGTGGAGGGATCCCATGTCGGCTGAGCGCCGCGGCAACTGGATGCAGAGCTTTTCCGGGGTGCAGGTCTGGCCGCTGGACCCGCGCATCGAGGACCTGCGCGCCGAGGACATCGCGCACGCCCTGGCGTGCCAGAACCGCTTCGCGGGCCACGCCCGCGAGCCCTACAGCGTCGCCGAGCACTCGGTGCGCGCGTCGTACGAGGTGGACGTTTCGGCGTGCCGCACCGACGACCAGCGCCGGAAGCTGCGCCTCGCCGCGCTGATGCACGACTCGCCCGAGACGTACCTCGTCGACCTCCCGCGGCCGATCAAGCGCGACCCGAGCATGTGGGGCTACCGCGCGGCCGAGGAGCGCATGGCCACGGTGATCGAGTCGTGGCTCCGGCTGCCGCACGGCGCGTTCGAGTGGCCCGCCGTGAAGCGCGTCGACCACGTGCTGCTGATGACTGAGGCGCGCGACCTGCTCACCATCCCGCCGGCCCCGTGGGGCGACGGCCAGGGCGCGCGGGTCGCCCCGCTCGCCGAGGTGATCGTGCCGTGGGGCTGGCGCGAGGCGGAGCGCCGGTTCCTCGAGCGGTTCACCGAGCTCGTGGGCGGCGACGTCGCGCGCGACCCGCGCGGCCTGCACTACCACGCGTGCCCGAGCTGCTACCGGAAGATGCCGTGTGCGATGGACTGCACCATCGAGGCGGACCTCTCCGAGAACGGCGTCGACTTCGGCTCGCATGCCCGCTGCGATGACTGCGGGCCCGAGCCCGAGGAGGAGCCGGCGACGGTCAGCGGGTGGGTCGTCGAGGTCAATCACTTCAACCACTGGAGGCGCATCGACCGGGCGGACAACCCCGCCCCGTTCGCCACCGAGGGCGAGGGCTGGGAGTTCGCCAAGTCGGTGTACCCCGACACCGAGCACCTGTCGGCGATGTGCCGCGTCGTGGAGGTGGGCCATGTCGGCTGAGCGCGTCGCGACGGAGCGCGTGCGGGAGCTGCTCGCGGCTGCGCCGCCGGGCCCGTGGACGCACGAGCGCGTCGGGTTCGGCGGCAACCAGGTCGTGATGGATGCGCGGCACGGCGTGTTCACGGACGGCGACGCGGAGGCCGCGCTGATCGCGGCCGCGCCCGACCTCGGCGCCGACCTCCTCGACGCCCGTGCGCTGCACGCGGCCGTCGCCGACGCGCTCGAGCTCCAGCCCACGGCGACGCCCGAGCAGTGCGTCGAGGCGGCGCGCGTGCTCACCGGCGCGCTCACCAACGCGCTTCACACCCTCGGCGCGCAGAGCCGGTTGCTCGCGGGCAAGCACACGCCCGAGGACGCCGTGAGCCTCCTCGTGTCGGGCCTGCTGGGGCACGCGAACGAAGCTCCGAACTCCGCGGAGTACCGCGGCAGCTGGCTCGGCCGTCGCTTCGCGCTGACGGTGCAGTGGGTCGACGGCAAGACGCCGGGCGAGATGATCACCGAGGCCGAGGCGCAGCGCGACGCTGCGCTCGCCGCCCTCCGCGGCACCTACGCGACGCCGACTCCCGCCGAGGCCCGCGCCCACGCGGCCGCCCGCGGGTGGTGGCTCGTGTCGTACGACGACCAGGACGGCGAGTTCGTCGTCGCGCCCCTCCGCGGGTCGCACACCGAGCTCGCGGCCGGGGTCGAGGCGGCCGGCGACAACCCGGTGCGCTGGGTCGCGGTCGACCGCACGGGCAGCGTGTGCCCGCGGCCGACGGAGGAGGTCCCCCGTGGGTAGCTTCCAGATGCCCGAGGCCTGGCTGGTCTCGAGGGACAAGCCCATCCTGACGGCGCCGAGCGGGCGGACCTTCCGGATGTGCGGGAGCCGCGGGCAGGCCGTGCACGTACTCCGCGCGGCCATTGGCGTGATCGCGACGGAGGACGCGACCCTTCCGGCGACGCTCGCCTCCGCGTACCCGAAGCTCCAGAGCATGTTCCTCGACTTCGCCGAGGTCGCGCGGGCGCAGGGCGAGGAGCACTTCGGGCAGAGCCTCGCGCAGTACCTGGACGTGATCGCGTGGGAGCTCACCTGGGCCGACGCGGGAGTGGAGGTCCGCCATGGGTAGCCGTCGTTGCAGGGCCGTGCACGGCTCCATCGCCTGCGGTGGCGCGCCGACGGCCGCCGACCGCGCGGAGGTCCTGACCTTCAAGCGCTACCTCGCGGGCGAGATGGACCCCGCCGAGCGGCGCACGTACGAAGGCCTCGACGGCGGCAACGCCTCGGACCTCCAGCGCGTCGCCCAGGTGCTGGCGATCGGCGAGGGGCGCGGGACGCCGAGGCAGGCGCGCGAGGCCGCGGGCCTCAGCGTCGGCCAGGCCGCGAAGCTGCTGGAGTGGCCGAGCGCGCGGCTCCGGAGCATCGAGGCGGGCGAGGAGATGTCCTCCGGGGAGCGGGTGAAGCTCCTCGCGCTCTACGACGTGGCCGGGTTCGCCGACGGGAAGGCCGGTGACCCGTGAGCCGGCACAGCTGCACCACACCCGACTGCCCGGGCACCCTGCGCGTGTTCGTCACGAGCGAACCGCTCCGCTGCGATGACTGCCGCGCTGCCGCGCAGCTCGCCACCCTGCGCGTCGACGTCGCGACCCGATGCGTGCACCTCGGCGCGCCGGTCGACCCCTGGCTGGGGAAGTACGGCACGCCCGAGGGCCGGGCCTCGTGGATCGACAGCATGTGGCGCGGCTACGAGCGCGTGCTCTCGGGTCGCCGCGCGGGCCAGCCGCGCACCGAGCTCGAGGCGCGACGTGCCGCCGCCGGGCACTGGCGCTACCTCCGGGACCTCGCCCGCCGCTCGCTGCCCTTCGCGCGGAGCTGCGCGCTCGGACACGCCTGCGGCACCACGGCGCAACTGCTCGACTTCGGGGTGCAGGGCGGCCGCACCTTCGAGATACGGTCCGCGGTGGTCTGCGACCGCCAGGGCTCGTGCCGGGGGTACATGCCGTCCGAGCCCGCGGCGAACGACCAGCGCCCGACCGCCCCCCTGCTCGTGATCGCGGAGGCGCCCCGTGTCTGAACCGTGGAAGGCCGTCGACGGCCGCGCCTCGCGTTGCCCCGTCTGCCGCGTCGCCCGCATCCCCACCGGGTCGCTGCGCGCGCACGTCGGCTCCGTCCGCTGCCTCGCGTCGGTCGCGCGCGCTGGCGCCGTGCTCACCGACGAGCAGCGGGCCCTCGTCGCCCAGGGCGAGGCGTACGAGCGCGCGATCCGCTCGGCCATTCGGATGGAGGTGTCCCGTGGGTGAGCGCATCCCCGAGGCCCTTCGCCGCGTCGCAGCAGAGGCCCGCACCGCCCTCGTCGCCTGCACGGGGGATCCGTCGCTGGCGAAGCGCTGCATCCCCGCCTCGCTCTACCTCCAGGCGCGCGCCCGGGCCGCTGGCTTCGAGCTCGACGTGGTCGGCGGCGTGGTCAAGCGCCCTCGCAAGCCATGGGGCGAAGGCCATGTGTGGTGCGCGCTCGGCGGGTGGCGCATCGACCTGACGGCCACGCAGTACTGGTCGGTGCCGGGCGTGTACGTCACGGCGGCCGAGCACGAACGGTACGGCACGGTCTTCTACCGAGGCCTCGAGGTCCTCGGGAACGACGTCCAATGGAAGGAGACCGCTCGGCTCCTGCGCGACCTCGGCGTGGTGGGGCTCGCGGTAGGAGGCGGCCGTGGCTGACCTGGCCCTCGACCTCACCGCGGAGGTGCTCACCATCCCCGAGGCCGCGGCGCTCTGCCGCGTCTCGCCGGACGTGATGTACCGTCTCGCCGCCGAGGGCGCCGTGCCCGCGGTGAAGGTCGGTGGCCAGTGGCGAATTCTCAGAAGCGAGCTGCTCCGGTGGCTCGCCGCAAGCGCGGTGTCCTCCACCCCTTCCCGCGCGGCAACCAGTGGTGGGTCCAGGTCCCCGGCGTCGGCCGGCGCTCGCTCGGCGTCCCCGTCGACGGCACCTCGAAAGAAGAAGCCTACCGCCTCGCGGCGCAGCGATTCGCCGCCGGAGCCCTCGATCACAAAGCAGCTCTTGCAGCTCGTGAAACGGACCTAGCCGCCCTCGCCAAGCTCTACGTCACCGAGAACGCGCACCGCTGGAGCGCGCGCCACGCCGCCAACGTCAGCTACCGCCTCGGGGCCTTCGTCACCACCATCGGCGTCGACCGCATCGACCAGATCACCGCCGCCACCCTCGCCACCTACGCCGCCTCGCGCCCGGCCACACACGCCAAGAAGAACCCCAAGCGCGGAGCCCTCACGGACGCGGCGATCAACCGCACCGTCCAGATCGCTCGGGCGATGGCCCGGTGGGCCGCGAAGCGCTCCCCTCCTCTGTGCGAGCTCGGCGCGCTCGCGACGTGGAAGAACTTGAAGGAGATCGCGCGCAACCGGGACCCGCTCATCCCCTCCCCTGCGGAGTGGTCGCAGGTGGTGCGCGCCATCGAATCAACGCCCGACCGCGTGGGCCCGAAGATCGCGGCGCGGGTGCGCGCCAACGCCCGCGGCCTCGCGATCTTCGTGGCGCTGGCGGTGCAGACGGGCCTGCGCTTCGACGAGCTGCGGCACCTGCGCGCGGTGGACGTGGGCGAGGACGTGGTGCGCGTCCAGGCCTACGACGGGTGGCGACCGAAGGACCGCGAGGAGAGGGACGTCCCCGTACCGGCGTCGGTCGCTGGGCTCGCGCGGGAGATGATCGCGTGGCGCGACGTGGCCCGCGGGATCAACGGGAAGCGCCTGGTGCTCGGGGACCACTGGGTGATCGAGCGACTCGCCGCGGCGTGGACCCGCGCAGGGCTCCCGGGGGATCCGCCCGGGATGCACGACTGCCGCAGGACGTTCGCCACGGAGATGAGCCGCACCCCCGGCGTGTCCATCCGCGATGTGCAGCGCCTGCTGGGGCACGCGGACCTGACGACGACGCAGCGCTACCTGGGGCGCTACCGCTCGGACGCCGCACGCCCCGCGCTCGACCTGGGCTTCGCGGCGATGCTGGCGCGCCCCGATCTCGCGGCGGTGATCCCCCTGCGCCGCGGCGGGTGACCTGTACCGTACTTGTACGCTAACGGTCCGGAAACGGGCGGTCTGGTACGGTACAGGGCGGCGGGGGTCGGATCGGATTCGGCGGGAGAATCAGGGGTTTTACGGCGTGCCCGGCGCGACTCGAACGCGCAACCGGCGGCTTAGAAGGCCGCTGCTCTATCCGATTGAGCTACGGGCACGGACGAAGAGGGGGTCGGGGTGGAGGGATTCGAACCCACGACATCTAGCTCCCAAAGCTAGTGCACTACCAGGCTGTGCTACACCCCGTCCGCCAGCGCGGAAGGTGAGCGTGACCCTATCACGCTCTCTCCGGCCCGGCGTACCGGCCTCGGTTTTTTTTGCAAACAGGTAGATGACATCGCGATCGACCTGGGGTAGAAGGCTTCCCCCTTAGGTTCGGTGGCCGTAGCTCAGCTGGTAGAGCATCGGATTGTGGCTCCGATGGTCGCGGGTTCAATCCCCGTCGGTCACCCCGCTTCTAGTGTCGATTTGCGCCCGTAGCTCAATGGATAGAGCATCGGACTTCGGATCCGAGGGTTAGAGGTTCGACCCCTCTCGGGCGCGCCGAAGAGCAGATAGACGACAAGTTTGTTGACAGCGGTTTCGCTCTGAGATACACGCCTCCTCCGCTTCGGGACATTAGCTCAATTGGTAGAGCAGTGGACTCTTAATCCATTGGCTCTCGGTTCAAGTCCGAGATGTCCCACCGCAGAAGGCCCGGTTTTCCGGGCCTTTTGCATTTCAGCGACGTCCGATTCGTCCGGTGCGTCCGCCCGATCTGCGTCCGTCTGCTGCACATCTGCTGCACTCGCTGCTGCACTCTCGGACGCGATGCCGAGCGCGGTGGCCAGCAGGTTTCGCAGCGCCGCCGGGGTCAGGCGCCCGTAGACCTTCTGCACCATCGCCGTGGTGGTGTGGCCCATGGCCGGCGCGATCAGCTCCGCCGAAACGCCCTCTTCCCTCAACCAGGTGGCGAAGGTGCGGCGCAGGTCGTTGAAGCTCGTGTGGTCGATCTTCGCTCGCTCGCACGCCCGGCGCAGCGCGTTGTTGGGCGACTTCCACAGGGCGAACATCCGCCCCCCCTCGCCCGGCGCCGCGTGCTTGATCGCGTACTGCAAGAGTTCTAGCGCCTCGGGGTGCAGCACCGGCACGACGCGGTCCGCCGCGCTGGTCTTCGTGCCGCGCAGGTGAACCAGCCCGACCTTGTGCACCTCGGCGGCGAGCACCGACTCGGCCTCGCTCCACCGGGCGCCCGTCGCGACCATGAACGCCACCATCGCGGCGGGGTTGGCTTCGAGCTCGGTGAAGAGCTTCTGGAGGTCGGCCCGGGAAAGCGTGCGGGTGCGGGGCGTGTACTCCGTCGCGAAGAGCACCGGCAGCACGGCGGCCGGGTTGCCCTGCCAGATGCCCGCGCGCACCGCGAGCTTGAGCGCGCAGCGCAGCGCGACGAGCTCCTTCGCGATGGTGTGCTCGGTGGCGCCCTCCTCGCGCCGGGCCTCGATCGCCTTGTCGATGGGCGCCGCCGAGAGCTGCGAGAGCAGGAAGCTATCGCCGAGCAGCCGGCGCCAGTGGCCGGTCTTGAACTCGTAGAACTGCACCGTGGCCTCCGAGCGCTTGCCGGCCTTGGCTAGTCCGCGCCGGTTGGCGAGCAGGAGCGTCACGGCGTCGGCGAGCGTCGCCGCCCGCGCGGCTGCGGCACCGGGGGAAGCGTGATCACGTTCAAGGCCACGGGCGACGTCTTCCGCGGCCTTGCGGTCGATCTGCTTCGTGGACTCGCTCCAGCGCTGGCCGGCGTTGTCGTAGCCCCACGCGATCCAGGGGCCGCAGGGGCGGTTGTTGCGGCGGCGGCGGAAGAGTCGAACGTCGGACATGCGGGGTACCTCGTCTCCAGGAAGGACTGCCAGGCGTCGAGGCGCACCCGAAGGGAGCGGCCGGACGCGGGATCGTTTGTGGTGCGGCCGGACGCCGCGCGGAGCAACTCGTACGCGGTCGCGCGTCCGACGCCGAGCTGCTGCTGGACGTCGCTGGCCGACACGTAGAGCGGGAGCGGCAGCACGCGCGTGGCGGCGGGTCGGCTCACGTCGACCTCCAGCCGCCGCCCGCCGCGGTGCGTCCCGCCGGAGCGATGTGGAGCGCCCTGGATCGTCGTCGGTGGGGGTCCCCCCCTCCATAGGGAGGATGGGGAGGATTTCCGCCGCCCCCCGCACGCGCATACGTGAGTACCGCGCGCCCCATAGGGGACACTGCCGCGCACAGGGGGCGCGCAACGTCATGCGTATACGGACTGAGGGGTTCGGCCAAAGCTCCCCATGCGCCCCTGCGCACCTTCGCGGAGGCGAAAGCGCTCAGAAACAAGGCGACTCCGTCCAGGGGTGGGGCGCCAGAGGTCTCCCCGGGAAGCTCCCCATGGCATCGGTCTACCGGTCGCATCACCACGGCACCTCCGGGCTGCTCCACGGGTCCACGTCGGAACCCCCCTCCCCATCCTCCCCATCCTCCCCAGACATAGACGCCGCGCCCTCGGGGGCGCTTCTGGCCTCTCCCAGAAGCTCCCCATCGCTCGGGGGGGTACCCCCCTCGGCCGCGTGAGCGTCGGGGTGCGCGTTGGACTCCGCCTGCTCGGTCCGCTCCCGCCGCTCCACCTCGGTCAACAGCCGGACGCCCCAGTACATGGAGATGCCGGCGTACTTCGACTTGGTGACGCCCCGCTTCGGGTCCGCCATGAGCTGGCGCCCGAACGCGTGAGGCGACATCGAGCGCCGGCCACCGGCCTCGCACCACGCGGCGTATCCCTTGTAGAGCGCGGTCGCGGCCGCCTTGACCTCACGCCCCGAGGACACGAGGCACCGCTCGTCGAAGAACTCCCCGACCTCGTCGTTCTCCTTCCTGAGCTCCTGCGTGGCGGCGCGCACCTCGTCGGGGGGCGAGAGCCCGTCGCGCTGCCACTCTGCGCAGGCCTCGACGAGGATGCGCAGGATGCCGTCGGCCTCAGCCCGGAGCTTCTCGTCGAGCGTGGTGTCCTGCTGATGGCCCTCGAAGGTGACACCCCACGGCGTGAGATGGATGCGGTCCCAAATCGCGCGCGTCTGCTCTTCGATCACGGGCTTCGGGTTGCAGAGCACGCAAAGCTTGTGGGTGGGCCGGAACTTGATGAAATTCTCGTTCATGCCGCGCGCCACGATGGTGTCGCCGCCGGTGAGGAGCTTCACCACGGCCGTGTCGAGCGCGCGCCCTTCCTCGGGTTCGGACGCCACCGCCAGGCGCGCGCCCATGAGCATCATCCGGTCGGCCGGGTGGGCGTCGTGCTTCTTCGCCATGAGCATCGCGGTCGGCACCGCCGTCGCGTAGTCGGCCAGGAGGTGCAGGATCACCGCGATGAGGGTGCCCTTCCCGTTCCGTCCTCCGCCGTGGTGAAAGACGATCGCGTGCTCCCGGATCACGCCCGTGAGCGAGTAGCCGAGGTGCCGCAGGACGTACGCGCGCACGGCGGGGTTCGGCAGCACCTCTTCCAGGAAGCGCCGGAACCGCGGGGCCTCGGCGCTCGGGTCGTAGGAGGCGCTCACGCACTTGGTGATGAGGTCTTCGCGGCGGTGCGGACGCAACTCGCGCGTGCGGAGGTCGAGCGTGCCGTTGAGGCAGTTGAGCAGCCACGGGTCAGCGTCAAAGTTGTCGGGCTCGATCTGGACGGCCTGGTTGCTCTTGGCGAGGTGCACCATCGCCGAGAGGAGCTTTACCGCCTGGGACTTCGTGGCCCACTTGCGCGCGTGGTCGTCGGTCGCCTCCTCCATGAAGCGCCCCACGGTGGCCTTGGCGAAGCGCATGACGGCGCCTTCGTCACCCTCCCGGCGCCAGCGCGTGCCGTCCCAGCAATAGAACGAGTTCTGCCGAGCGCAGTAGCGGAAGTCGGCGCCGTGCCCGCGTACCATCCGCTCGGTGTTCCCGAGGTCGGTCCACTCGCCCTCGGCCCACGCGGAGCTGGGGTCGGAGGGCACGGGCTCGCTGCGGGCCTCGCCCTCGGCCCGCGCGGCTGCCGCGACGCGCATCCGTGCCGCGCGCCTCGCGGCGGCCTCAGCCGCTCGTCGCAGCTCGTCGGCGGCCTTAGACTCGGCCTTCCGCTCCGCGCGCCGTCGGCGGAGGTCCGTGTCGAGGTCCTTCGCGCGCACGCCGGCCGTGCGCAACTCCCGGCACACCCGGGTGAACTCGGGGGCGTCGATCTCCTCAAGCTCCACGAGCGCGTTGACCACCACTGGGTCGCGCGCGAGCTCGGGGCGACCTTCCGCCTTGATCCGCTCTGGCAACCCGGCGAGAGGATCGGACGCGCCGACGCGCGAGGCGTCGCGGTGGGCCTCCCGCGCCGCGTGCGAGGCCTCGCCGTCGAACGCCTCGTCGATGCCGAGGTCGGCCGCCGTGGGTTCCGCGGGGGCCACGGTCGTCAGGTCAGCCATTCCGATCACGAGATCACCTCGCCCCGCCGCTTCGCCGCGAGGTGACTGTCGAGTCCACATCGCGCGCTGTCCCACCGCCAGACCGCCGTGCGGGCGCCCGACCTCCGCATGGCGTCCACCAACATCCGGGCGCAGCGAGCCACCGTCGGCGTCGCGGCCCCCAGAGCCACCGCCACATCCGTCCCGCCCCATGCCTCGACGGCATCGACCGCCAGGCGCCAGGCCTCCGCTTCGGGTAGCCCGAGCACCGGCCGCCCGCAGAGCACCGTGGCCGCGTCCGCCGCGAGCGCACCGACCGTCACCACGAGCTGGCGGCCGCGCAGCGCGCGTGCGGCGAGCGGCACGTGCACGGCCCTCATCGCCGCCGCACCTCCGACCCTGCGGCTACTGATGGCGACGGTGGTCCCATCCGCGCGCCGAACCTCAAGCGCGGCGATGCGCCCGTCGAGGCCGCGCACGGGGATCAGCAGCCCCGGCCAGCCGACGAGCGTCCACCGTCCATCGCCGGTGCGCCCGAGGCCCGGCACGCCCGCGGCGGCCTCGTCTCCGACCGCGCTGGCGACCGTCGCGCCGAGCGCCGCGCGCTCACCCGGGGGCAACGTGCGGTAGGCGTTCGTCTCTATCGTCCCGTCGTCGAGTCCGCGCGCGCGCAGCTCGCCGCGGTGGGCGTTGGAGAGCCCGAGCGCTCCGAGGACAGAGCGGTAGGCCGCGTCGCGGACATCGCTGACCGCGGAGACGGGCCGCACCGCTGGCGCCAGGAGCACCGCGAGCCGAGGCCGAGCGCGCTCATGGGCGTCCCGGGCATCCTCGGGGAGGATCGCCAGGACCTCGCGCATCCCCCCGGCGCCCTTGCCCTCGGGGTGGCTATGCGAGCAATGGAAGATGCCGTTGGGGAACAGCACCGTGCTCGTGTCGCGGGTGCGCCCAGTGGTGTGCGTCGCCTCCCACGGGCAGGTGACGGCGTGATTGCCGTTGGAGAGCGGCCGCACGTAGAGGCCGGCCGCGTGGAACGCCGCG
Organism: uncultured Myxococcaceae bacterium; assembly: GCA_966211675.1. Classification (GTDB taxonomy): domain Bacteria; phylum Myxococcota_A; class Polyangia; order Polyangiales; genus SCUS01. The sequence continues at coordinate 16,550 of CBIHPK010000008.1, read as the reverse complement.
ACCATCGGCGGGTCGCCCTCGGAGGTCCATGCGGTGCTGCCGGGCGCCGACCGGCGCTCGCGCTCGGCCCGCGCCTCGGCCGGGTCGACCACGCCGAGTTCTTCGAGGCCCGCCCAGCAAGCCGCGACGTCGAAGCCGAGGCCGTCGCGGTTCACTACCTCGCGGGGGACGCGCCCGTGCGCGAGGTCGCAGGGCGCCCCGACGTACATGCGCGCGAGCAACTGGTCGAGCGGCTTGTCGAAACCCTTGCCCGAGAGTTCGCCAACCACGTGCAGCACGAAGCGAGCGGCCGCGTAGAGTTCGCCCTTCCACACTGCCCGCGCGGCGTTGACGTTGGCCGGGGGCGTCCAGGGCGCGCGCAGCGGGATTGCCAGGTGCCACTTCACCGCACCGCCCCGGTGCGCGGGGAGGTCGCACGCGGGGAGCGTGCAGTGCCCGCTTGAGCGCGAGCGCACGAACGCACCGCCCATGTTCCCGAGCGCGTTGGTGGCCGCCGTCCACTCCCCCACACCGTCAGCGTCGAAGAGCAACCATCCGAGCGTGCGGCACCGCGCGTCGGTGCGCTGGAGTGGCGGCAGCGGCCCCGGACCGTCGCCCTCGGTGGAGTGACCGGGGGAATACATCCAGCCCGTGCCCTTCGCGCGGGGCGTTCGCGTGGTCCTTCTGATCCACTCGGCGAGTTCGCGCACCGCCCACGTCTCATTGTGGCCGCAGACGTCCGGCGCGCCCTCGCGCCCGCCGTCGGGATGCACGAACAGCGGCCGCGCGCCCGCCTCGTCGTCGTGATCATAGGCGCGCGCGAGGCAGTGCTGCGCGACCTTCATCGCCGCCGGGCGGAACTGCGACGGGATCGGCCGCCCCATCTGGGACACCTCCCAGGCGTCGCGAGCGTCGATGCGCTCGGCGGCGGTGAGTGGGACGAAGGGGACCGTCATCGGGGCGGCCTCCCGGCGTCCATCCAGTTGACCGTGTCCGTGGCCGCCGCGATCCCCTCCGGCACGGCCGCTAGCTCGCGCATCTTCTCGCGCCCAACAGCGAGGCCCACGAGGCCGGCGTCTGGGTCGAGCCGCGACGAGTACCCATGGTCACCGCGGAAGATGTGGTGCTTGAGGGCGCCCATCAGCTGCACCCCATCGCTGAGGCAGCGATGAGCCAGCGAGCTGCGCTGCCGTAGTCGTCGGTGGCTCCCGCTGGGGACACCAGTGACCGAAGGGCGTCCGCCGCATGTCGAGAGGATCGTCTCTTCGCGGGGCAACACGCGTCCCCCACCTTGCGACCACGAGGGCCGCAAAGCATGATCGTCTTCATCATCGTCTCCCTGAACAGCCCCGGGCGCTACCCCGTGGGCTGTTCGTCATTTCACGCCGGACCGGTTTTCGGCGCCTCGATGTCGATCCCAAGTTCCTGCGCCGCGCGGTGAACGAGGGTGCGAGTCGAACGCCGCACCGGCTCACCGTTGAGACAGCGCACCACCGCGCGCGGATCCAACTCCGTCGCGACGGCCAGGCGCCGGAGGTCGTGAGGTGTAACGTTCTGCTTCACGGAGTTCGGTATGGCGCCCCCTATCGCGAGCGTGCAACGAGCCAGGCGACAATGGGACACGGGTCCCGTGTCCCTGGGACCCTCCAGATCCCGACGAATACAGCGTCTCTGAGTCCACCGCGCCGCCCCGTCACCGACTCAACAAAGCACTCGGCGGTCTGTCTCACCGGGGTGCCGCGCGCCACGCAGCGGCGCGCAGACCGTGCGGGGCCTTCTCCGTGGGACGGTGAGCCCTCCAGCGCCTCGCGCGTCAGCTCCTGCACGCGAGCGTCTGCCACCCACGGCGCCGGGCTGGATACCCGCGTCGTCGGCGTCCGCACTGACACAAGGGGACGACGGGTGGCGAGACCCGCCGTCCCCGCCCTCCCGGGACGTCCCAGTCGAAGTCACGGGAAGGAAGCGGCCGACGCGAGGGCCGTCCCCAGCCGCCCGGCGCGGTCAAAAAGCAGTGGATCCCAATGGCTGTCTACACCCACCATCCGCGAGGGCACGTCGAGCGGCTTGCCCTTGACGAGGCGCTCCACCACCTCGCGCTTGCGGCTCAGGCTTCACCGTTGGTCCGGTTCAAGCGGCCCCGCCGCCGTGCCTTTTTGGTCTCGTTCGTCAGCGTACGCTCGCCTCCCAGCCCAGCCGCCCGAACTATCCCCCGTCCAGATCGACCGGGTGCGCATCACCTCGCGGCGTCGGAAACTCCGACGTTAGTTTGGGATCATCCAGGTCGAAGGCGTCGTCGGCCGACCGGTCAGCGGCGGCGCCTCGACCTCTCTGTCCCCTGACGTCGGTCTAGGATAGACTCTCGGGCGTTTCCGGGGCTTCGGCGGCCGCCATGCCCACGGAACGCCCGGGTCGTCCCCAAGCCGAGCGGAGATGTGCGCGTTGAAGATCGACTTGCAGGCCCCTTTCGGCCGATTCCCGAGCAAGGCAGGTACTCCGCATCTCGATCCGCCGGATACTAAGTTGGAGACGTGGTTTCACGCGCAAACGCACGGTGCTTTCCTCATCGGGGACCTCCGTGCCGCCTGGGATCACATCGCGACGATTACAGGCTCGAAGGGAGTCCTTGATCTTCCCGCCCGCTGGGTCGGCACCGAGCTCTTGCTAGAGATTCACAAGCTTGCAGTGTTCGTCGTGAGTTCGGCGGCGTGTGGCAACGATGCCATCGAAGAGCTGTCACGACCGATCTTCCTTGAGACCTACCCTGCGATCTGGCACGTCACCCGCGTGGACGCCCATACGGTTCTTCGCAATCTCTGCTTGGAGCAGCACGACGCGGTCCAAGGCAAAGATTGGAAGCGCTTTGAGCGGCTCGGAGCCCGGATCGCGCACACCGCGCGAGAGTTTGCCCGTTGCGCATTCATCGCTATCAGGGACACGCCGAAGCCGGAGCCCGAAGAGGCTATCGGCGTCGCTGCGCTCTTGCGAGCGGTCCAAATAGCGGACGCTGGTCGGCACTTCGGGGATCCGCGTGCCGCACGGCTTTTCGACATTATCGTCTCGCTGACGAACACGATGGCCGCTGGCGGTTTGCCACTGCCTGGAGTGCGTCTGCCGTTACAGATCTCGTACGGGCGAGGAAGCCACTCTCTTGCGCTGGACGTGAACGTGCGAGCCATCGAGGAGCGCGTGTTAAAAGGCAAGGCGGCGCTCGCGTCCCCGCAGGGTGCGGCGGGGGCAGCGTTCCTTCATATTGCCTTGTTTCGGGGAATGGTCGCCCTGGGTCCCCGTGGAGAGTCTTCCTACTGGCACCTCATTCATGCCGCCCTAACTTCATGCTTGGAGCAGGGCGCGAGTGACCCGCCGCTCAGCCTGATTCCCACACCCACAGAGTACGCGAGGGACCTTGCTATGCGATCGCTCACCGCTCTCGGCATCGACACGGAGGCCATCGTCGCTGCGAAAGTACAGGCCGCGAAGCGAGGAAGACGAGCGCAGGAATTTCACAAAGCAACCGCCGAGGCTCGATGGCGGAAGGTGCAAGCACTTTTGAAGGCGCGGCAGGGCAAGGAACGTGAAGTCGCTCAATACCTTGGAGTACCCATCGAGGATGTACGCAAAGTGATTTCGGCCGGGCGGCCAGAACGCCCGAAGAAGTCCTGAACCGCCCGTCAGAAAGTCTATCCGATCCCACCAGTTCGGGCGTCGGTTCTACCAAGCCTCCGCGTACGGCAGCGCCGGAAGAGTGTTAAGACAGGTGACTGAGCAGTCCTCGGTGGTCGGACGCTTTGGAGACCGTGGCGCCTACAAGGGCCTCTAGTTGGCGGCCTTCGGAGTATTCGCCTCGGCGCGTCCCCGTGCGGGGCGGCGATGTGCGTGTGTCGATCTGATCGGCGGCGGACGCCAGCGCCCAGCGGCCCTCCGCGAAGTACGTCTCGATCAGGAGGCCGAGGTCCACCACCCGCCGGGTCAGCCGATCGAGCTTCGGCACCAGTACCCCGTCGGCATGGTGCTCCCGAAGCATCGTCAGCGCGCGCTGGAGCCCCGGCCGCTCTAGCGTCTTCTCGCCAATGCCGCCGGACGCTTTCTACGGCCACGAACTCCAAGTCGTGGGCCGAGCAAGGGGCCCGGAGATTCGCCTACTGCGCGCCGACGGACACCCTTCCTCAGCCTGACGCTCCGTGCAGAGAAGGATGTATTGCGCGACCGCGTCAGCATTCTGCCAGAGAGCAACGGTGTCGACCGCGACGCTGTCGAGCAGTGCGACCACACGTTCAACTTCCTCAAGCAGACAAAACGCTGCGTCGGCGATACCGATCGCGTACTGCGCGTTCGGCTGCTGGTTCCTAGTTGAGCGCAGCGAGTAGCGCACAATCACGGACTTCACGCAGCCTCCTACAAAAGCCCAACTGCCGCGTTGTCCCGCCAAGCGTCGGCGGTACGGACATAGCGGTCCACCATCGTGCGCGATTTCCAGCGCCCCTGCGCCATGATCGCGCGGTCGCTCCTACCCGCCAGGGCCGCGGTCGTCGCGAGCCCTGCACGCAGCGAGTGCCCCGACACCATCACCGACGCGATGCCGGCGCGGGCTGCCAGCTCCTTGAGCGTGCGGGCAACGTCGCGACCGTCGAGGCGCCCTCCAACACGACCGTGCCGGTCGACTGACCGGAAGAGCGCGCCCTCCCGAACATCCGCCGCGTCGCACCACGCCCCGACCGCGCGCACAGGGCACACCAGGGGCTGCGAGCCGAATGGGATGGCCACGTCGGTGCCCTCGCCGGTCTGGTCGGTCTTCGAGCGCCGCACCCGGATCACCATGCCGCGCGCAGGATCGAAGGTCAGGTCACCGACGTCGAGCGCGACGAGCTCAGAGCGCCTGAACGCCCCTCCGAAGCCCACGAGGATGAGGGCGCGGTCTCGTAGCCCACGGTGACCCGTGGGGAGGGAGGCGGCGATGGACCGGATCGCATCGCCAGTGAGCGGGGCCGCGCACAGCTGCGCTGCCCCGTGGGTCCGGCGAATCCCTTCCCAGATCGTGCGGACCTCGGGGTTGGCGGCGGGGTCGGCGAGCGCTGCGTCGTGATGGGCGGCACGGATGGCCGAGAGGGCTAGACCCAGTGAAGCGACCTTGAGGCCCGCCTGCGCGCGCGCCGTGAGGAAGAGAGCGAGCGTGGCCGGGTCGGCCGGCAGGCACTCCCGCCCGTACTGCGTGCACCAGGCGGCGAAGGTCCTCCACTGGGTCCGATAGGCACGGCGGGTGTTGGGCGACTTGGCCGCCTCGACGTACCCCCGGGCCGCTTCGAGCAGGGTGGGCTGGTCGAGGGACGCCTCAGGGCGGGAGGCGAGTGTGGAGTGGGGGTCAGGGAGGGTCATGGGTACCTGGTGTCCGATAGCCTTCATTATCGGACGCTAGAACTGCAAGGTCCAAAGTCTGGGAGCGCCGAGGTTGTTCCCCTCGTCCTGGGCGCCATCGGCCGCGGCACGACCCAAAGCCCCATGGGTCACTCAGGTTCTGGCCCGCTCCCGGCGGCGTCGTTCCCAGCGCCAAAGTGGGTCACTCGTCCCCCTGCTCATCGCTCCGGCCGTCCTTCCGCGCCCGCAACGCCTCGTAGGCAAGCGCCCGCAGTACGTCGGCCCGTGAGATGGTCTCGCCGGGCCTCTCCGACCTGACGACCACCCGCTCCTCGTCGAGCGCCTTCACGAGGTCGGGTGGCATTCGTAGTGACATGGGTAGCCACTTCGCTTCTGGCTTGTTCGTCATTCGCTTACTCCCGCGGCAACCATGTCTTCGGCGTGAGGACGTGTCAACTGGAGCGCGTGCGGGTGTCGTCTCCTCGGTTTTGTCTGCTTTTGTCGGTGATTTGAGCCTGTCGCTGGTTCGTGAAAGTCCGCCGCCCTAACCCTATCCCTAACCTTGTCCCTATCCCTGTTCGATGTCGTGACAGTGGTTTCACGACGCCGTACGGTTTGACACTCAGCTTTCACGCGACGGAGTCAGACCATGCCGAACGAGAACCGCCCGCAGTTGCTCCTCATCTTCGAGTACCTCCCCGACAGCGGAAAGCTGGGGGGCCAGCGTCGTTGCATCTTAGAGCGCGCCGTGGACCGCCTCGACATGCGCCGGTGGGTTGATTTCATCGCTGCGGAGTGGCGCCCCGGCCGGTACCGCATCGAGTTCCGTGACCACCGCAACGTCCTCGTGCGCGGGGGAGTTCGCGCCGTGAGGGTGCGAGCTCGGAGATGAACGGCAACCGTGCTGCGTCACCGCTCTCTGGGGCGGATGCGCCGCGCGGGCGGCTACGGGAGGTTCACGAGCGCGAGTTCGATGCGCACGATCACTCCATCGCAGAAGGTGTCTAGAACCTGCTCGGTGAACGCCCGTGACGTGAACTCCAAGCGAGCGGGCTTACAGAGGTCACGACCGGACACCAGAACGCGGCGGATCGGGCTCGCGTCGAGTTCGGCCCGGCTCATCGTGCGAGTCTCCTCCCAGGTGACGCGACCGCGTGAGTCAGAGGTCTGGGCGCGCGTGCAGAAGTCACCGAGGCACGCCTGGACTGAGCGGCCCGCCGAACCGACCACCGCGAAGTCCAAGGTCACGTAGTAGTTCCTGGCCGTGGTGGTGCCCGTCGGCACCTCTGCACCGCACGCGCTCGTCACCACGGCCACCAAACATCCCGCCCACCGACGCATCGCTCGCCCCATGTTCACCCCGGGTTTGAGCAGATCGACTGAGCGAGGTCAAGTGTTGCCTAGTTTTGCATAGCTCTGCCGACGACCCAGGGCTGTGCGATCGCCCCGGAAGAAGCGCGTTGCCCGCTACCGCTCGCCCGGGTACGGCCAGACTTTGGAACGGGTCGCCGCGAACGTGCGGCACCTGCGCGAAACGCAGGGCTGGTCCCAGGAGGAGGTGTGCTCGCGGGCGGGCGCCATGTCCGAGCGCCTCTATCGCCTCGTCGAGTCGGGCGGCACCAACGTCACCGCGGCGACCCTCACGCGCCTGGCGGAGGCTTTCGCTGTGGATGTCGCTGCTCTCGTCGCTCCTATTCGTGGGGCGTCGGGCAAGCCTCGCGTGCAGCCAGACGACGCGCCTGTCGCATCCATCGCGCCGGCGGTAGCCGCATCGCTGCTGCTCGACCCCGCGACGCTGCGAGATCCCGCGGTCGCGGCCGCGCTCGATGCCGTGCTCCGGCGGCGCGGCCAGCTACCGCGGGTAGCGAACCCAGCGCTCGAAGTCGCGACGGCGAGACCCGCGCGCAGCGACGACCCGCCGTCCGGCGACGTGGGCCTTCACTCTCACTTCTCGTCGCGCACGGTCGTGCTCCCCGCGATGCCCAAGGGAAGTGGCCTGCGGACCTTCTTGATCGCGCTCCTCGTCGCGAACCCTCGGGGGCTGCTCACCGCGGAGATGGCCGAGGCCGCAGCGAGCGCGAAGCTGCGGCACCGGAAGAACGAGATCCACGAGATCGTGCGCTCGCTGCAAGAGTCCGGCGACCTCACGCGCGATGGGCGCCGGGGCTCGTTCGTGTACTCCCTGCGTCGCACGCCGTCCGCGCCCGCATAGCCACCCACCTGCGCCCGATCGCGACGCGATCGTAGAGGTCACGCGGGAGACGGCGATTGCTGGACACCCCCGCGGGGAGATGGAGTAACTCACCGGCACCGACGACGCTTTCTACGCCCGTCGCGGAGGGGTTTCTCGATGCTGCCTGATCTCGAAACGCTGATCGCCGGGCTCGTCAACCGCGACGCACCGCGGACCGAGGCCGACTTGCAGGCCCAGGTCCGTCAGCTCCTCGTCACCGCGCCGCTCAACCTCGACGACGACGCCCTCCACAACGTGCTGCTGGAGTCGCCCGCGGGCGCGCGGCGGCGCATCGATGTCGAGGTCGGCTCGACGGTCATCGAGCTCAAGAAGGACCTCCGCGTCGGCAACGTTCGCGTCGACGCCGTGACGCAGCTCCAGGGCTACGTCGCCTCGCGGCAGGAGAAGTTCGGGCGGCGCTACGTCGGCGTGCTCACCGATGGCGTCGAGTGGATCTGTTACCACCTCCGCGACGGCGCCCTCGCCGAGGTCGCGAAGCTCGACCTCAACCCGAAGAAGCCCGACTCGCAGGCGTTGTGCGTCTGGCTCGAAGGCGTCCTCGCCACCACGCGCGACGTGAAGCCGACGCCCGAGGCCATCCGTCGGGGGCTCGGCTCCGGCAGCTCGGGGTACGCACTCGATCGTGCCACCGTCGCAGCGCTCTACGCCTCCAACGCCGAGGCGCCCGAGGTGCGCACCAAGCGGCTGCTCTGGGCGCGACTGCTGGAGACCGCGCTCGGGACGCAGTTCACCGACAGCGACGACCTCTTCATCGAGCACACGCTGCTCGTGAACAGCGCCGAGATCATCGCCCACGCCGTGCTCGGCCTCGACCTGGAGAGCGTCGCGCCGGAGCTGCTCCTGGGCGGCGAGTCGTTCGAGGAGGCCCAGGTGCACGGCGTCGTCGAGCGCGACTTCTTCGACTGGGTTGTCGATGTCCCGAGCGGTGACGCGTACGTCCGCGCGCTCGCCCGGCGCATCAGCCGCTTCGACTGGAGCGAGGTCGAGCACGACGTCCTCAAGGTGCTCTACGAGTCCGTCATCGGCGCCGAGACCCGCAAGCGGCTGGGCGAGTACTACACCCCTGACTGGCTCGCGCAGCAGGTCGTCGAGCGCGTCGTCGATGACCCGCTGCGCCAGCGTGTGCTCGATCCGTCGTGCGGATCGGGGACGTTCCTGTTCCATGCGATTCGCCGGTACCTCGACGCGGCGAAGGCGAAGGGGACGAAGCTCCGCGCGATGCTGGAGGGCGTCACGTCGCACGTCGTCGGCATCGACCTGCACCCCGTCGCGGTGACCTTCGCGCGCGTGACGTGCCTGCTCGCCATCGGGCGCGAGCGGCTCCAGAGCTCGCAGCGCGGGGCCGTGCGGGTGCAGGTCTTCCTCGGCGACTCGATGCAATGGCGCAAGGAAAGCGCCTCGCTGCTCAACGCGAAGGAGCTCACGATCGCCGCTGACGACAAGCGCGAGCTTGTGCCGCCGACGTTCCGCTTCCCCGCCGAGCTGCTGGAAGACGCGCAGCGCTTCGACGCCCTCATCGATCGGCTCGCGACGCTCGCCGGTAACCGCAAGCCGGGCCTGCCCTATCCGGCGATCAAGGGCGCCCTGCGCACGCTCGGCATCCCTGAGTCGGCGGACACCACAGTGACGGCGAGCTTCCACCTGATGTGTCGGCTCCACGACGAGGGCCGCGACCACGTCTGGGGCTACTACCTCCGCAACCTCGCGCGCCCGGAGTGGCTCGCCCGCGACGAGAACCGCGCGGATGTCCTCGTGGGCAACCCCCCGTGGCTGGCCTACCGCTTCATGCCCCCGGCGATGCAGGCCGACTTCCGCGCGATGAGCGAGGCCCGGCACCTGTGGCACGGCGCCAAGGTGGCCACGCAGCAGGACCTCTCCACCCTCTTCGTCGTCCGCTGCGTCGATCGCTACCTGCGCGACGGTGGACGCTTCGGCTTCGTACTGCCGAGCGCGGTACTCGACCGCGGGCAGTACGAGGGGTTCCGCTCCGGGGCCTTCGACGCGAAGGGCGTGGGCAACCTGCGGTTCGTCTTCGAGACGCCGTGGGACCTGCGACGGATCCGGCCGCACTTCTTCCCCATCGCCGCGAGCGTCGTGTTCGGTTGCCGGGGTCCGAAGGGCGCGAGCGCCACCGCGTTGCCCAACGCCGAGATCTGGACGGGACGGCTGCCGCGCACGAACGCCGCGTGGCCCGAGGTGGCGTCGCTGCTCCAGCGAGCGGGCGCGTCGGAGGAGGTCGTCGAGACCGTCGAAGGTTCGCGCTACCACAGCCACTTCCGGCAGGGCGCCACGATCGTTCCGCGGGTGCTCTTCATGGTCGAGCGCAAGCAGGCGAAGGCGCTTGGGCTCGGGCAGGGCCGGGTCGCTGTGCGATCGGTGCGGAGCGCCAATGAGAAGAAGCCGTGGAAGGAACTCGCGACGCTCGACGGGGTAGTGGAATCGGTGTTCATCCGCCCGGTCCACCTGGGCGAGACGGTGCTGCCGTACCGTCTGCGGGAGCCGGTGCTCGCGGTCATCCCTCGCGACGGCAAGGGTATGCTCGACGGGCAGACCGAGCGGCTCCAGGGCTACGAAGGGCTGTCGAAGTGGGTCGCGAAGACCGAGGCGCTCTGGGACAAACACCGATCGTCTGAGCGGCTCACCTTGCGAGAGCGTCTCGACTTCCAGAAGGGGTTGAGCAACCAGTTTCCCATCCAACCCACGCGGATCGTCTATGCGAAGTCGGGCATGCACTTGGCCGCGGCGAGGGTCGACGACCTCCGCGCGGTCATCGACCACACGCTCTACTGGGCGACCGCGACGACCCCAGAGGAGGCGCTCTACCTCTGCGCGATCCTCAACGCGGCGGTGACGACCCAGTTGGTGCGGCCGATGATGTCGTATGGGAAAGATGAGCGGCACATCGACAAGTACGTCTGGAAGCTGCCGATCCCGCTCTACGATGCGACCGTCGAAGAACACCGGGCGCTGGCAGCATTGGGCGCGCGCGCCGAGGAGGAGGTCGCGGCGCTGTCGCTCTCCGAGGAGGTTCACTTCGCGACGGCGCGGCGGTCGGTGCGCGACGCCCTGGAGGCGAGCGAGGTGGGACAAGAGATCGAGGCGCGGGTCGCGGCGCTGCTCGGGTAGGTCGGTGCTTCCGGCGGTGATGCGCGCTTGCGGAGAGGTTCGACGTGCGCGGCGAGACTTTGCCTTCCAGATGCGTCTAGTCGCCGATCCACGGATCGGCGGGTGTCGAGACCGGGCACCTCACCCGGTACGCCGGAACCGTAGGCGGGATGGCCGCAGTGGTTCCCTGGTACATTCCGCGGAGGACCATGGAAGTCGTCATCAGGCGCGGGGAGGCGGGGGACGGTGAGCAGCTCGCGCGATTGAACGGCATCGTCCAGCGACTCCACGTTGAACGGCGGCCCGACACTTTCGGGCCGACCCACCTCGACGAGGTTTCGGCGTGGTTTGAGGCGCGCCTCGTGGACCCGGAGGCACGGGTCTGGCTCGCGGAGATCGAGGGGCGGCCGGTGGGCTACGTGCTGGCCCTGTTCCACACGCGGGATGCGAGCTCGTTCACCGTGGTCCGTCGCTGGTGCGAGGTCGACCAGATCGCCGTCGACCCGACCGCGCGACGGCGAGGCGTCGCCCGCGCCCTCGTCGCCGCCCTTGCTCGGGAGGCGGAGGCGACCGGCGTCGCGGAGCTCAAGGCGCAGACGTGGGGGTTCAACGAGGTCGCCCGCCGAACCTTCGAGGAGCTCGGCTTCGAGGTCGAGAGCGTCCGGCTCCGGCGCGACGCGCGGGGCGGATAGGCACGCTTTTGATTCGAGGATCAGGCGGCCATTCAAGGATCAACCGGCATCCGAAAGGCAAAGCCGCGCGGCGAGAAGCGGTAGGCGCCATCCGCGGCCGATGGTAAGTGAGGCTCGTCGCACGAGGGGTGCGAGGTAGGGGAATCATGCAGACAAGCACGGCGAAGGTTCACCAGCTCTTCTCCATGGAGCGGAGGTACGTCATCCCGCTGTTCCAGCGTCCGTACGTGTGGGGCGAGTCGCAGTGGGAGGACCTCTGGGACGACGTCCGGGACATGGCGGAGATCGTCCGGGATCCCAACGCCAACGCGCGACCTGCGCACTTCCTGGGCGCCATCGTGCTGCAAGGCGTCGCGCCGTCGGGACATCACATCGCGGCCTTCCAGGTGATCGACGGGCAGCAGCGGCTCACGACGCTGCAACTCTTCCTCGGAGCCCTTCGCACCGTCGCCACCGACCTCAAGGTCCAGCACGGGGTCAACATCGCGGGCTCGTACATCCAGAACCCGCACCCCCTGGTCGATACAGACGTCGAGCGGTGGAAGGTCTGGCCCACGCGCAAGGATCAAGACCAGTACCTCAAAGCGATGGGCACGATGGGTCGCGAGGCACTGGCGACGGAGTTCCCCGATCGCGATCCGACGAATCGTCGGCGGAAGCTCCGGCGCCCCTCGATGGTCGCCGCGTGGATCTACTTCTACGACGCGATCAAAGCCTGGTCGTCGAAGGTCACCGCCGGCGTGACGGCCGAGGACCGGGTGCTCGACATCCTCGCCGCCCTCAAGAATCGGCTGGAGCTCGTCCAGATCGACCTGACGGAGCACGAGAGCCCGCAGGTGATCTTCGAGACGCTCAACGCGCGCGGCGTTCCGCTTCTCGCGGCAGACCTGCTTCGCAACTACATCTTCCAACGGGCGGGGTCGCCGGCAGAGGCCGACCGCCTGCACCACACCTACTGGAAGCGATTCGAGGGTGACCTCGATCCGCAGAACCCTGCGCTCGGCCGCTGGTGGGATCAGGAGGAGCGTCAGGGCCGCCTCACGCGCGCTCGGCTCGACCTCTTCCTGCAACACTACCTCTCTGCGCAGACGGCGCGGGTCGTGCGGATTCCTGACCTCTTCGACGAGTACAAGAACTGGGTGAAGCCCGGCGCCACTGCGTTCTCGACGGTCGAGGACGAGCTGGCAACCCTGACCCGCAACGCCGCTCACTTCGAGCGGATCATCCGGGCCGACGTTTCTACGCCTGTCGGTCGCTTCGCTGCGCGGGTGCGCGCGATGGACCAGAGCACCGTGTATCCCCTGGTGCTCTGGGTGCTCGACACGCCGAAGCTGGCCGACAAGGATCGCCACGAGATCCTTCGTGATCTGGAGTCCTTCCTCGTCCGCCGCATGATCGGGCGGCGCTCGACCTCGGGGTACAACAAGTTCTTCCTCCAGCTTCTCAGCAGCGTGCGCGCGCAGGCCACGCCGAGCGCGCAGGACTTCCACGCCCTCCTGGCGGCCGGCAAGACCGAGGTGTCCGAATGGCCCGACGATGCCGCCTTCGAGAAGGACTGGTGCGAGATCGACGCGTACGAGGAGCTCGGCCCCGGCCGCGTGACGATGTTCCTTCGAGCGCTCGAAGAGGCGATGCACAACGTCAAGAACGTCCAGGTGACCGTTCAGGGAGCGCTCTCGGTCGAGCACGTCATGCCGCAGAAGTGGGCCACGCACTGGCCTCTGCCGGGCGCGGCCGCCGCGCAGACCGAGAGCGACGCGCGCTCGGCCCTGCTGCATGACTTCGGCAACCTCACCCTCGTCACGCCGGCGTTCAACAGCTCGCTGAGCAATCACGCGGCCAACGTGAAGCTCCCCGAACTCGACCGACACGGAACGCTCGTCCTGAACCGCGATTTCGGCGGAGGACGTAGCACCTGGACCGAGCAGGACATCCGCGACCGCACGCTCAAGCTCTTCAAGATCGCGAAGACGCTCTGGCCGGGCCCGTAGGCGCTCTCGGCCTCCGTCCACCGCTCTCCTCGCCGCCGCCCGACCGTCTTCAACGAGCGCCACGTGCCGCGCCTGATGCGCCCAGCCTCGACGCCGGAGGCATCACTCCGGCACGGGCACCCCTACCTGCGCGGGGTCGAGCAGCGAGCCCAGCGAGTGGACCACGACATCGCGATGTCCAAGGCCACCCATCCGTGCGGCGCCGAGGAAATTCCATTCGAGGAAGCGGACGATCGACGAGTGCTCCATCTGGACGTGGGAGACGAATCCCCGGCGTGCGAACCGTCCGATGGCGAGGAGAGGCACCCGCGTCCCGTAGGGAACAGGCGAGCCGTCGGGCATCGCGTCATAGGTCGTGGCGACGGGCGCAGGGGGCGGGACGTGGTCGAAGAAGCCGCCACCCTCGTCCCACGTCAGCAGGATGAGCGTGTTGTCCGCGTAGGGAGACGCCATGATGGTGTTCACGACCTGGGTGGTGAAGGTGACCCCGCGGGTGATCGTCGAGAACTTCGGGTGCTCATTGCGGGTCGTCCGAGCCTTCAAGAAGGACACGTCGGGGAGCTGGCCGGCTGCGATGTCCGAGGCGAACCGCGTGTAGTCGCGCATGATGCGCGGGTCGTCGCGGAGCTGGGCATAGTACTGGAAGGGGATGTCCGACGGGTCGTAGAGGCAACTGCGCGCCAGGACCGGCTCCACGATCCGGTTCCAATCGCAGTCATCGGGGAAGACGGGGCACAACGCACCTGCTGCGATGGCGCTCGCGTAGCCGCCGGCATAGACGGCGAACGAGTTGCCGTTCGCGAGCAGCAGATCGGCGATCGTCGTGCGGCCGCTGTAACTCGTGGGCACGCCGTCCAGGCAGACGCCGAGGGGGTCGGCGCAGCCCGCGCCCGCGGCCCTGGCGGGGATCGCGTCGTTGTCCCCGAACTGGTACTGGGCGACGGCGAGGTACATGTCGTTGGCGGACGTGCTCCCGACGGTGGGCTGGAAGTACCGATCGGCCAGCGCGTAGGTGTCGGCCCAGCGCCAATACGTCGCCATGGTGGCGCTGGTCGCGACCCCATAGTTGTTCGCCCGAGAGCAGGCGCTCGAACACGTCGAACCAGAGATGGTCGACCCACTCACGAAGTTGTCCATGCGCCCGCCGTTGATCTGCTGGAGCTCGCATGACCGGCTGTGGTTCGGGTCGGCATTGAGGTTGAGCGCATCGTCGAGCAGCACCGGGTTGTACCCGCGCGGCTCGTACGCCGGAGCCCCTGCGCAGCACGCGGGCCCAGCGTTGCACGCCGGGTTCGACTGCGGTGCCGCGCGGCAGTACAGGCCGAAGTACGAGTCGAAGGTGTGGTTCTCCTGCACGATCACGACGACGTGCGCGATGCGACTGACGGGGACGTCGGGCGCGGTGCAGGTGCCGGCGACGCATCGCCCCGGGCCACAGCAGTCGCCGTCCGACGCGCAGGCAGCTCCCGCGGCCTGACAAACGCAGCGACCTCTCTGGCAATCCATCTGACCACAGCAGTCGTTGGGCGCGCTGCACGCCTCGTTGGCTTCGCGGCAGCAGACCGCGGCCCCGCCGTTGCGGTACGGCCGGCAGGACGCCATCGCGCAGCAGCGCATCGCGCTCGCGCAGGGGCTCTCCAGCGGCGTGCATGTGGGCGGGGACGGATCGTTCATACGGCAAACGCCGCCAGTACAGGTTGCCCCCATCACGCAGCGCTGGTCGCATCCACCGCAGTGGTCTTCGTCCGTGCTCAGGTCGGCACACGCGCCGTCACACGCGACGGTGGGGGCGGCGCAGGTGACGGGCTCGACGTCCTCCGGCGGGGCAACGGGAGCTTCTTCTCCCGGCACGTCCTGTCGGAACGCATCCACCTGCGCGACCGCCGGAACGTCGTCGCCGAGCGAGCCCCCGCCAGGATACGTCCCGGTGGGAGAACACGCTCCGGCCGAGGTTGCCGTGAGCGTCAGTGCCAGCCATCCCCTGATGTTGCCCATCGTCGTCCCTCTAGATTGAGGCCCCGTCTCGCGGGGCCACGATTCCCACCCAGACGAGACATCGTAGGCACCGTCGGGGCGCTCTTGTACAGCGCCGATACTCTTGCGACGTGGCCTACGCGCCTGGGTGCCCCAAGGCGTTCGTCGGCGAACTCACCCTGCGGCAGGCCATGGGCCGAAGACCGAAGGCGCCTGGCAGGCTGACCCTTCCGGCGCGCAGAGGTGGGGTCGCCTAGCCCCGGTAATTCGCAGTGGCGTCGCCCCATGCCAGCGACGCGTCACCTAGCGCCGCGCTGCTCGAACTCATCGCGGGGGGCGCCGACCCACGACGGGGTGGCTCGCTCGCGGCGCCGGCGTCGGCGGGATCACGACGCCAACCGCACTCTCCATTTCGCGGATGCGCGCCAGGCGCGACTCCCACTCGTCGTGGCCCGGGGACATCGCGATGGCCCGACTGATGGCGTCGATGCCCGTCGCGAACTGGCCGGAGTACGCGCGCGCCAGCCCGAGGTCGTAGAGGGCCGCGGCCATGTAGGCGACGGCGCGGTGGTGGCGCGGCTGGGCGTCCTGCTCGACGAGCTCGGTGAGCGAGCGGATCGCCTCGTCGAAGTTCTGCGCGCGCACCAGCCCGACGGCGGCCCCGCAGCGGGCGTCGCCGCACGCCTCGAACCGCAGGGTCTCCGACGCCGACTGCGGGAGGTTCTCCCGGGCGAAAGCCTCCAGCGTGCGCTCCTGGAGCGATCGGAGCAGGGCCTCGCCGTCCACGGGCTCGGGTTCCTGATCGCCGTCGTCGGAGCCGCGTCGGCCGGTGGTGCGCACCTCGTCGTGCTCGGAGAAGTCGCGCTGGTAGACGACGCGGACGGGATGGGTGCGGGCCATCACCTGGACGTGCAGGCGGAAGGTCGCGTCTACGTGGCGGACGACGGTCTGGCAACGGTAGGGCTGCTCGACCGGCACCGTGTACTCCTCCTCGCGGAACTCCGTGTGGGTGCGCCGGCCCATCGACCGTGGCGTGCCTCCTGACGCCGCGACCACGAGGTTGCCGATCGCCTCGCCGAGCTGCTCGTAGTTCTGCTCGCGGGTCTGAGCCGAGGGCGGCGGCGGGGGGGGCCGCCCACCCGACCGGGGACGCCCCGGGGGGGGGAACGGGGGGGGGCGCCCCCCCCCGGGGGGGGGGCCCCCCCC
>CBIHPK010000007.1:0-95580 GCA_966211675.1 uncultured Myxococcaceae bacterium | reverse complement strand
GGCGGTGGCGGTGGCGGCGGTGGCGGATCGGTGAAGCGAAGACGGAGCTCGCTCTCGGTCCCCGCGAAGACCGGGACGGTGGTGCGAAAGGCCGCCACGCCTTCGCCGTCGGCCTCGATGATCGCCGTCCCGGACATCACCCGGAAGGCCGCTGCCCAGGCCGAGCGCGGGAGCACCCGGCCGTTGACGCGCAGCCGCAGCCCCGGCGGCGGCGAGGGCGGGAGGTAGAGCCGCAGCCGGCCCACCTGCGGCTCGATGAGGTCGATGATGGCGCGGCACTCGGCGATGATCCGGGCGCGGAAGTTCACTCGCGGGTCGGCCTCGGCCCCGACGAGGCAGAGGGTCGCGTGCTCCAGGGCGTCGACCCCGTGCTGCAGCGCGAGGTGCTCCTGCGCGACCAGCATGCGCAGCGACGGGGTCCAGCGGATCTGGCCGGCCTGCGTGGCGAGGGTCACGGCCTGCTCGTGGAGCCCGGCGTCCCGGGCGGCCTCGGCGTCGGCGATGAGCGAGCGCCGCTGCTCCTCGCCGGGCCCCGGCTGGGCGGCGGCGGTGGCTGCGGCGAGGAGGAGCGCCAGGGCGAGCTTCGAGGGGGAGGGGAGAGGCGCCATGTCGGGTTCCGGGGTGAGCGCGAAGGGGGTTTGCGGCCCTCGCACCGACCATTGATGAAGGCAGAGGCGATGTCCACCAGCGGGCGCCGGGGGGGTGCGCCGGAGCCGCGCCCCGCGGGCCGCTCGACGGTTGACAGCACCGCTCCGATCGGACAGAAGGGAGCGCTCTGCATCGAGCGACCTCCCCGTCGCTCTACGCTCCAACAGGAGGAGTGGCCGAGTGGTCTATGGCAGCGGTTTTGAAAACCGCCGTAGGGAAACCTGCCGGGGGTTCGAATCCCTCCTCCTCCTCAATATATTAATCAACACCGCGATATTCATTGGACACTCCACTCGCCCTCCATGTCCACCTGACCGCTCAGGGTCAGTCCCTCGCGTTCTCCATCTCGTTTGAGCGCTACGAAGACCCGACGTCGCTGTCGCGCTGGCAGCCATCGGACAACTTCGTGGTCCCCTCGCACCCGGGCTGCGTGCGCCGCCGTCCCGCCTTCGTGCCGGGGAGCTTCCGTGAGGTCTTCCTCGCAGCGCTCTTCCCCCGGCTGGGCAACCACCACCCGGTGCCGCTCCCTGGCCATCTGCGCGAGCTCGACACCAGCCGCGCGGAGTTTCCCAAGCGCACCCTCGGCGAGGGGCCCTATCACATCGTCGGCTGGGCCGTTCCGGCCAGCCAGGCGCTCACGCACCTCCGGCCCTTCCTGCGCGCCTGGACGCGGCGCTACGGCGCGGCGCTTTCGAGCCCCGGCTGCTTCGTGGCCCTCGACGCCCTCGACCTGCTGCACTCCGCGTTCTCCCATGGAAACCTGCTGCCCACGCGGCTGCCCGGGCTCCCCGACCACGCGCCCGCGCGCTGGATTCCGCCGGTCTCGCTCCACACCCTGATGAGCTTCCGTCGGGCGCTGGTGGGCTGCCCTTCGCTGGGCGCGGTGCACGCGTGGTGCGTCCGGGCGCACGAGTTCCGCACGCAGCCGCTGGTGCCGCAGAACGACACCGGGCCCTTCGCTCGCTTCGCCGTCGAGGCGCTCTCCAGCGTGTCGGGAGACTCATCGGACAACGCCCCGACCGCCAAGGCCACTCCCTTGAAGGCAGAGGTGCTCGCCTCGCTGCACGCCTCCTTCGGCAGCTGCCTGCACCCCAATCACGACGTCTGGAAGCCCGCGGTCCTGCCCTCGCAGTCGCACCTGCACGGCGTGATCGCCCCGTCGGATCAGGGCCGCTCGGAGCACCCGTGGCAGATGGAGATGGCGTTGATCGGAGAGGGCCCCGCGGTGCCGCTCTTCGGACTCCTCAAATCGGACATGCTCCGGGACCCGGTGGTCGAGGCCTCCGACGACACCGTGCGGCGCTTCCCGGCGAGCGTGGCCTATCGTGACTGGGAGGGGCTGCTCGATCAGCGGCCCTTCCTCGGCGCGCGACCGGAGCTGCTGCGCGACGGCCGTAGTCCGTTGACCGAGGCGGAGATGTCCATCGTGGCGGGCCTCGCCCCCATGCACGGCCGCCCTACGGAGAAGGTCTATCGCGCCCTCGGGATGGAGGCGCCGAGCCGCGGGCGCGAGCCGGTCCTCTTCAGCGTATCGATTGGCAACACGCAGAGCGCGCGGCTGCGGGTGAAGTGGAGCCCGGTCAACGACGGCGAGCTGGAGCAGCAGCTGGGCGAAGGGGGCCTCGCGATGCTGCGCTTCGTCCCGGAGCTCACGGTGGTGCTCGGCGAGGACGAGCTCTCCCCCGAGCAGGCGCGGCTGCTGCTCGCCTCGACCGAGGGGGCCATCCTGCGCATCGGGCGCAGGGCGGTTCCGCGCAGCGACCTGGAGGCGGTGCTCGAGCTCGCGCTGGCGCGGCGCAAGGTGCTCGACCGGCTGATGAAGGGCGGCTCGCTCGGCTGGCAGGACGTCAACCAGCTCGAAGACGAGTGGACCGCGGCGCGCGACGCGGCTCGACTGGAGTCGGTGTTCGCGGCGCAGTGGGAGATCTTCCTGGAGAAGCTCGCCTCGGGCAGCGCCTCCCGCCTCACGGAGACGCCGCCGGGCTTTCAGGGAACCCTTCGCCCCTACCAGCTCCGCGGATTGAGCTGGATGGACCAGATCACCTCCTTCGGACTCGGTGCCTGCCTCGCCGATGACATGGGCCTTGGCAAGACCGTGCAGGTGCTGGCGCTCTTGTGGCATCACCGCCGCCCGGGCGCCCCTCGGCGGCCGAAGCACCCCGACCTCGTGGTGTGCCCCACCTCGGTCGTGCACAACTGGGTGAAGGAGGCGAAGCGCTTCGCCCCGAAGCTCAAGGTCTATATGCACCAGGAGAGCTCGCGGGAGACGGACCCTCGGCGCTTCGGGGAGGTCGTGCGCACTGCGGACGTGATGGTGACCAGCTACGCGCTGCTCCGTCGCGATCGGGCGTTGTTCGAAGAGCACCGCTTCAACATCCTCATCGTGGATGAAGCGCAGCACGTGAAGAACCCGCTCGCGCAGCAGACGCAGGTGCTCAAGGGACTTCGCGCCTCGCGGCGACTGGCGCTCACCGGCACGCCCGTGGAGAACCACCTGCGCGATCTCTGGTCGATCTACGACCTGGTGATGCCGGGATTGCTGGGCGGCCCGACCCGCTTCTCTCGGGCCTTCCTGGAGCCCCTGCGGCGGGGCGAGGAGACGGCCATGGCGCGGCTCCGTCGGCGCGTGGGGCCCTTCATGCTGCGCCGTAGCAAGCGTGACCCGGAGGTGGCGGGCGACCTGCCGCCGCGCACCGAGCAGATCGTCGAGTGCGGGCTCACCCGCGAGCAGGCGGCGCTCTACCGAGCGCTCACCGAGGTGACCTTCGAGAAGGTGAAGGGGGGCACCGGGATGGGGCGCCGGGCGTCGATCCTCGCGGCGCTCACCGGGCTGAAGCAGATCTGCAATCACCCGGAGAACTACGTCGAAGAGGACCCGGAGCGGCTGCTGGGCCGGTCGAGCAAGCTCGATCGCTGCATGGAGTTGTTGGAAGAGCTCATCGACCAGGGACAGCCTACGCTGGTCTTCACCCAGTATCGGGAGATGGGAGAGCTATTGCAGGCCGCCATCGAACAACGCTTCGACCGCGAGGTGCCCTTCTTCCATGGAGGGCTCTCGCCGCGAGACCGGGAGAACATGCTCGACGCGTTTCGATCCGAGGACGGCGAGCCGGTGCTGATCCTTTCATTGAAGGCTGGCGGCACGGGGCTCAACCTGGTTCGGGCCACGGCGGTCATCCACTATGATCGATGGTGGAACCCCGCGGTCGAGGACCAGGCGACGGACCGGGCGCACCGCATCGGCCAGACCCGCCCGGTGAACGTCTACAAGTTCGTCACCACCGGCACCCTGGAGGAGCGCATCCAGCGGATGTTGGAAGAGAAGCGCTCGCTCGCCGCGGAGGTGCTGTCCGACGCCGGGGAGACCTGGGTGACGGAGATGAGCGACCGCGAGCTGCGAGACTTCCTCAAGCTGGAAGAGTCCAGTGAAGACGGAGCGGAGAGTTGATCCCTGAAGAGACGGAGGGCGCCCGGGGCCCTGTCTACATGACGCCGGTGCGCGACCTGTATGCCCTCGACCTCGCCGACGGCGAGCGCGTCGAGGTCCGCCGGCACGGGCCCACGCTGAGCGCGCTGATCCACACGCCGCCCGGCGGCGCGGAGCCCGCGGAGTTCGACCTCCGCCGATGGCATTACCGACAATGGGCGGCGCAGATCGAGGACCGCGAGTACTCCGAAGGGCTCCGCGGGCTCATCGCCACCCATGGCTTCTTCGAGCACCCGGAGTGGATCACCGGGGAGCGCCCCGCGGAGCTCGACCCCGACTCGCTCGCGGTCGTCGACGACCTGCGCGCCACCTGGCTCAGCCGCTACGGCAGCGCGCAGAGGGCCCCCAGCGTAGGCGCCCAGGTCTGCAGCCTGTGCATGGCCGCCGAGCCCCCGAAGGGGCCGCTCACGGTCTGGAGCCCTTCGCCCACGCAGCAGGTGTGCCCCCACCGGGACGCCGCCGCGCGCGCCCTTCTCTCGCTGACGCAGCACTACGAGGAGCTGATCTTCGAGCTGCTCGACCTGCTGGTGGTGGCGCAGACGGCCCCCTCGGCGAGCGCGCCCACGCTCCGTCGCTTCGTGCTGCCCTCCGAGTGGATGCGCGCCCTGCTGGGCCACTGGCTGCTGGGTCGCAACTATGTCCACAGCGAGCACCCGTGGCGCTCGCGGAGCGCGTCACGGCATCGGCGCTTCTCGCACCGGGCGCTGCGCGCGGAGGGCCACGGCGAGCTCACCCCGGAGGAGCGCTACTCCGCGCTCGCCTGGGGCATCAGCCACGATGACCTCTCGTTGATGCCCGAAGAGCCCGAGTACATCGCCTCTCCGGACATCTCCTGGTGGACCGAGACCGCGGCCCCCTGTCCGGCGGGGGTGCGCGTCTATCCAGAGGGCGCCTCTCCGAAGCCGAAGCCGTCGACCGCGCACGGCGTCGAGCGCAGCCGGGCCCTGCCGAAGTCCGAGCGAGGTTCGAGCGTACGCCCGTCGCCGGTGCCCGCAGCCCCGGCCGCGCCCGCGCGCCCGTCGTCGAAGAAGCCCCCGCCTCCGCCCCCGGCGCAGCCCCGGCGCAAGGCCTCCACGAAGCCGCGCGCGAAGTCCGCGGACCTCGAGGAGACGCTCTCCTCGCTGACCGCCGGGCTCGCGGCGCTCTCCCAGATCATGGGTGGTCCGAAGAACGGCCGGCGCTGACCGCGGGCGATCAGAGCTTGGCGCCGCACTCCGGACAACGGCTCACGTCATTGCGGGTAATGCGGGTATTGCAATAGGCACAACGGTGCTCGGGCTCCACCCGCGGGGCCGCGGCGGGCGTCGGCGCGTGCGAGGCGAAGCCGGGGGCGGCCGAAGGGGTCACCGGCGCGGGCTGCGCGATCGGGGCCCGCGCGGCCGGAGAGGGGGCGGGCGCGCTCGCGGGCTGCGGCGCGTGGGCCGACGGGGTGAAGCGGAGCTGGTGGGAAGGCAGCCACTTCTGGTCGCCGTCATCGAACTGGATGAAGAACATCGTGGCGTTGGGGTTCGCCCTCGCGACCACGCCCGGGTACCACGACCCGTCGGACCACTCGCCCTGCACCACCGATCCAGGGGCGAGCTGAGGGGTGGGCGCGGCGCTCGGGCGGTCGTGGTTGGGGCGGATCTTCAGGGGCGCGAGCCACTTGGTGTCGCCGTCGTCGAACTGCACGAAGAAGAGCGTCTCGTTGGGGTTCGCCTCGCAGACGTAGCCCGGGTACCAGCTGTCCTCGGTCCAGTCGGCCATGACGCGGGCGCCGAGGGGGGGAGGCGCTCCGCCCGACCCGGAGGCCGGCGCCGACTGCACCTGGAGCTGGTCGCTGGAGAGCCAGGCCGTGTCGCCGTCGTCGAACTGCACGAAGTACTGTGGCTCGCCGCGACGATCGCGCTGCTGCGACACGACCCCGGGATACCAGTTGCCGTTGGACCAGAGACCCATCACCCGAGCGCCGATCATCGCGTAGCCTCCACTGTCGTTGGGGGCGCCGATGATGACACAGAGCCCCGCCGGTTCCGCGGGGGTTCTGGTGAGGCTTCGCTGGAGGGGATGCGGAGGGAGCGAGGCCGCGGTCAGTTGGTCGCGCGCACGCCGCCGAAGGTGGCCGGGTCGATGATGAACATCTCCACGCGGCGGTTGCGCGCGCGGGCCTCCTCGGTGCTGCCCATGTCGACGGGCCGCGACTCGCCGTAGAACCCGAAGGTCAGGCGGTCGGGCGCCACGCCGTTGGCGACGAGCATCGCCCCCACCCGGCGGACGCGCCGCTGGGAGAGGTCGAGGTTGGCGGCAGGCTCGCCGACATCGTCGGTGTGCCCGTCGAGGCGGATGCGGCGGATCCAGTTGTAGGCCGGGTTTCGCAGCAGGGTCACGATGGCCTCGATGACCGGGCGCGACGTCTCGACCACGCTGTCGCGGCCGATATCGAAGTTGATCGCGAAGCCGTTACGGATGCGGATCTGGTTGCCCACGACCTCGATGGCCGCGGTGTCCTCGGGGCAGCCGTCCTCGTCGGCGATGCCGTTGCGGGTCTCGGCCTCGTTGGGGCAGCGGTCGCGGGCGTCGAGCACCCCGTCGCCGTCGTTGTCCCGGTTGGCCGCCGCGAAGGCGTCGCGGTCGGCGGCGCTCGCGCCGCGGGCCTGGGCGAGGCGGGTCACCTGCTCGCCGCACGCGCCCGGGTTCTGCTGGAGCAGCGCCAGGGCCTCGCCGGCGTGCTGGTCATCGGCGACCGCCTGGTTGCTGGACGACATGCGGTGCAGGCGCGCCAGCGTGTCGAAGGAGAAGTACGCCCGCATCAGGTGCGCGTGGCGGCCGAGCCAGTTCTGCGCGCGCTGGTCGAGCGTGGTGAGGTAGTCCGGCGAGGAGGACTGGAGCTGCCCCAGGTAGCGCTGCGCGGGCCCCGCGCGGCGTCCCCAGAGGGCGAGCTGCGAGAGGTAGAAGCGCGCGTTGGGGGCGTGCTCGCTGTGGCCCGACTCGTTGACGACGGTGGTGAGCTCTCGCTCGGCGTTGGCGTCCGCGCCGGTCCACGCGAAGGTGACGCCGAGCCACATGTGGCCTCGCGGCGCGTCGAGCTGCGCGAGCTGGTAGAAGGTCTGCGTGGCGCCGTCGAAGTCGCACGAGAAGAGCTGCGCGAGGCCGCGGCTCTCGAGCGCCGACACGGCGAAGGGGGAGGTGGGCGGCACCTCCGCGGCGACCTGCGCCGCGCGGGGGTAGTCGCCGAGCTCGAAGGCGATCTGCGCCAGGCCCGCGCGGGCCTCGGCGCCACTCGGGTCCGTCGCCGGGAGCGACTCGACCACGCCCTCGAGGTTCTGCCGGGCGGCCTCCCACTCCTGACGGGCGAGGGCCTCGCGGGCGAGCCGCAGCTGCTCCTGGAAGAACGCGCTGTTCTGCTGCGCGAGGGCGTTCGGGTCGACGCGCTGCGAGCCGCCCATCGACTGGCACGACCAGAGCGCGCTCGCCCCGGCGACGCAGAGCGCGGCCCCGATGGACCAGCGCGCGACGCGTCGGGCTGTCACGGAGTCCCCGCGTTCTGGACGTTCTGCGTCTCGTTGGCGACGGCGCCCTGCTGACGGAGGGCCTCCTGGTCGTGGGCCATCTGCTGGGCGGACTGAAGCTCCTGCTGCCAGTCGCTCTCGTCGGGGCGGATCTGGATGGCGCGCGTGAGGTCGGCCACGGCGCGCGCGTACTGGCCCAGGTACGAGCGGGTCAGCCCGCGGTTGTAGAACGCCTCGCCGACCTTCTCCGCCTCGTTGGGCGGGACCGGCATGGTGGCGTTCTGGTACGGCCCGATGACCTGGGTGAACAGCGGCTCGGCGCCCGCGAGGTTGCCCGCCTGCACGAGGTCGTAGCCCTGGCGGCAGCGAGCGTCGCCGTTGCAGTCCTCGAACTCCACGGTGACCGACTCCTGCCACGGGAGGATCACCCGGGCGAAGTGGTCGACGAGGTTGGCGCGGAGGTTGTGGAGCATCGAGCCGCCGTCGATGGGGGGCGGGTCGCGGCGCTCGTAGGGCGAGATCACGCCGGTGGTGGCGGTGGTGGCGGTGTCCTCGTAGGTGCGGTCGAAGAGGCTCTCGCCGCTGGTGCCGTGGGTCACCTGGAACTGCAGCCGCGCGGACGCGGTGCCGACGCGACGGAGGTTGGTGCAGGCGTAGCTCTCCGAGCGGTACTGCGTCTGGCCGTTCACGTAGACGGGCACCGAGCGGGTGCAGGTGCCGGCGTTCTGCTCGAGGTTCTCGGCGTACTGGTTGCCGAGCACGGCGCCGGTGATGTTGACGCCGCCGCCCGAGGCGAGGAGACGGATCGAGGGGTTGAGCGAGCGGCTGATGCGCCCGGTGAGGTCGGCGACGATCTCGCCCGCCGCCTGGAGGTCCTGCGGCATGCCCGTGGGGGCCGCGATGCCTCCGACGGACATGGTGTTGCCGACGGCCGCGGCGTTGAGCATGGCCGGCCGGGTGACCGCAAAGGTGGCTGTGCGCGCGCAGCCGCTGCCGATGGAGAGGGCCGAGAGCGCGCACAGTCCGACGAACGAGCGATGGATGACCGAGTTCATATGGGCAGAGACCTCCTGAGCGGCAGGCCGCGCCCGGAGACACACTCCCCACGACGTCGCGGCCCACCAAATTGCGGGCGGGACCATATACGTTTTGGTCCCGCCGGTGTTCACGCCCCGCCAGTTTCCGGGGGCGCTTCGTCATCCGAGGCGTCGTCCTCGGACTCCGGGACCAGGGGGGTCTGCTTCATCTCGTCGCGGGCGCGCTGCACCATCGTGCGGAACACCTTCCGTAGCGAGTCGCGCACCTCCCTGGGCTCGCCGTTGAACACCAGCGCGTCGGCGACCGACTCCAGCGTCGAGACCGCCTCCCGACGGGGCTCCTTCCGGAGCTTGCCGTAGATCGACGGCTCCTTCGGGTGCAGCACGAGCCGCTGGACCTTGAGGAGCCACGGGTTGCGCCACCAGAGGGTCTTGGCCTGGGACCACGACCCGTCGAGCACCAGCAGGCCTTCGAGGTAGGGCGTCGGCCCGAGGGCGTTGCCGTTGCGGTCGAGCCGGAGCACCGGCGCGGTCAGCTCGTTGCGCTGCAGCTGCCGGGGGAGCGAGCCGGGGTAGAGCACCGCCCAGCGGAGGGCGTCGGCGTCGGCGTCGTCGAGCAGGCGGGCGAGGGAGGGCCACGAGAGCCCGACGATGACCTCGACCTGCGGGAGCATCGCCTGGAGGATGGGCACGGTGCCCAGCGCGCGGTCTCGCTCCTGCGGGTGCTGAAGGACCACCACGCGGGTGCGGATGTCCATCGGGGTGATGAGGTCGCGGATGCGCGCCACGCTCTGGCTCTCGTCCGTCGCTTCGGTGATCGGGGGTTTCATGGGCTTCGACGGGCTCTACCGGACCGCGGTAGCCCCTGCAAGGTGCTACGGTCCGCGCCCCCTCATGGAACAAGTCATCCAGCACGAGCCTTCGACCGCCGTCCTCGTCGCCATCCAGCTCCCCGGCGTGGACGACGCCGAGCACCGATCGTCCATCGAGGAGCTCGGCCGCCTCGTCGAGACGTTGGGCCACCGCGTGGTCGGCACCATCACCCAACGGCGCTC
Organism: uncultured Myxococcaceae bacterium; assembly: GCA_966211675.1. Taxonomy (GTDB): domain Bacteria; phylum Myxococcota_A; class Polyangia; order Polyangiales; genus SCUS01. The sequence continues at coordinate 85,865 of CBIHPK010000007.1, read as the reverse complement.
GCACCTCGCCGCCGCGGCGGTGCTGGGCGAGGGGAAGCTCCGGCTCCTCGCGCGCTTCACCGACGGCACCGGCGTGGTCCCCTCCGGGGCCACGAAGAAGGTCCGCAAGATCGACGAGCGACCGTCCGCCGCGGAGCTCGACGTGCCGGACGAGGACGAAGCGGAGGCGACCGCGACGGAGCCCGAGGCCCCCGAGGCGGAGGACGACGACGCGGCGGACGTGATGATCCCCGCGGAGAAGGCCGGGCTCGTGGTGGTCGACCATGAGCTCGGGCCGTCGCAGCTGCGCAACCTGGAGCGGGCGACGGGCGCGCAGGTGCTCGACCGCACCGCGGTGATCGTCGAGATCTTCCACCGGCACGCCAAGAGCCGCGAGGCGAAGCTCCAGGTGGAGATCGCGCGGCTCAACTACCTGGCGCCGCGGCTCCGGGAGACCGGCGCGGGCGGAGACCGACAGCGCGGAGGCATCGGCGGCAAAGGGTCCGGCGAGAGCGCGGTGGAGCTCGACCGGCGCAAGATCCGCGACCGCATCGCGGAGCTGCGGCGAGAGCTCGGGAGCCTCGCGCGCGAGGGCGACGTGCGGCGGGCGCGGCGGCAGGAGCAGCTGCGGGTGGCGCTCGTGGGCTACACCAACGCGGGCAAGAGCTCGCTGATGAGGGCGCTCACCGGCAGCGAGGTCTACGTGGCCGACAAGCTCTTCGCGACGCTCGACACCACCGTGCGCTCGCTCTCCCCCGAGAGCCGGCCGAAGGTGCTGGTCTCGGACACCGTCGGGTTCATCAAGAAGCTGCCGCACGACCTCGTCGCGAGCTTTCGCTCGACCCTCGACGAGGCGCGCGAGGCGACGCTGCTGCTGCACGTGGTCGACGCGAGCGACCCCGCGTGGCGCACCCAGTACGCCGTGACCCGCGAGGTGCTCTCGGAGATCGAGGCGGGCTCGGTCCCGTCGATGCTGGTGCTCAACAAGCGCGACCGGCTCGACCGCGCCGCGCTCGACGCCCTCGCCCTGGAGTACCCCGACGCGGTGCTGGTCTCGGCGCTCGACCGGGGCTCGGTGCTCGCGCTGCGCGAGCGCATCCTGGAGACGCTGGAGCAGGGGATGGACGAGGCGACGCTGCGGGTGCCCTTCTCGCTGGGCGCCGTCGGCGGAGAGATCCACCGGGAGTGCCGGGTGCTGGAGGAGAGCTGGGACGAGACGGGCGCGGCGTATCGGGTCCGCGCGCTCCCAGGGGCGCTCGCGCGGATCCGTACGCTGCTCTCGTCCGGGGGGTGAGCGGCGCTCAGGCGGCGCGGGACTTCTTCGCCTTGGAGGCGTCGACGCGGGCGGGGCGAGGGCCGGTGACGGCGTCCTCGTCGGAGTCCATGGCGTGCGCGCCGACGCCGAGCTCACCGCGCTCTTCGAGCACGTGGAGCGAGTAGTCGATCTTGGCGCGCTGGGCCTTCTTGGCCTCGTTGTAGGCGGCCGAGAGGTCCTTCATCAGCTCCCGGGCGCCGGTGAGCTTCTCGTCGGCCTTCATCTCCTGCTGCACCCAGCGCAGCGACGTCTCTGCGCGGATGATCTCCGCGCGGAGCTGGTCCCCGTTCATCCCCGCCGCGTCCTCGGCGTAGCCAGCGGGCAGCTTTGCGATGATCTTCTTGATGTCCAAATGCGACCTCCTGGGGCGCAACCTACTCAGCCCCGTCGCGCCGTCACGATTTCGGCACGAGAGACGTTCCGCCCGGGACGTGTTCCCGCCTGGGAGGTATAGGTCGCCGCGGTGATCGCGCTCCCGATCGACGACGTGCTCCCGAGCCTCCTGGCCGCCCTTCGCGCGAGCGGATCGGTCGTGCTCGAGGCTCCGCCCGGCGCGGGCAAGACCACGCGCGTCCCCCCGGCGCTGCTCGACTCGGGCCTCGCGGGCGACCGGGAGGTGGTGGTGCTGGAGCCGAGGCGCCTCGCGACCCGCATGGCCGCCAAGAGGGTGGCCGAGGAGCGGGGCGAGGCGCTGGGGCAGACCATCGGCTTCCAGGTGCGCTTCGAGGAGGTGTCGAGCGCGAAGACCCGGGTGCGCTTCGTCACCGAGGGGGTGCTCACCCGGCGGCTGGTGAGCGACCCGACGCTCTCGTCCGTCGGCGTGGTGGTGCTCGACGAGTTCCACGAGCGGCACCTCCAGGGAGACCTCGCTCTGGCGATGGTGCGGCGGCTTCAGCGAGGCGCCCGGCCCGACCTCAAGCTGGTGGTGATGTCCGCGACGCTCGACGGCGCGCGGGTGGCGGCCTTCCTGGGCGATGGGGCGACGCCGGCCACGAGGGTGACCAGCGAGGGGAGGCGCTTCGAGGTGGCGGTCGAGTACCAGGCCCGCACCGACGAGCGGCCGCTCGAACAGCAGGTCGCGGGCGCCGTGCGCTCGCTGGTGAAGGAGGGCCTCGACGGCGACGTGCTGGTGTTCCTGCCCGGGGCGGCGGAGATACGGCGCGCGATGTCGGCGTGCGCGTCGCTGGCGACGGAGGCCGACCTGCTGGTGCTGCCGCTGCACGGCGACCTGCCCGCCGCCGAGCAGGACCGCGCGGTGTCGCCCGCCTCGCGGCGCAAGGTGATCCTTTCGACCAACGTCGCGGAGACGAGCGTGACCATCGACGGGGTGGTGGCGGTGGTCGACTCGGGCCTGGCGAGGGTGGCGTCGCACGCGCCCTGGTCGGGGGTGCCGACGCTGAAGGTCGCGAAGGTGTCGCGCGCCTCGGCCACGCAGCGAGCGGGCCGAGCGGGTCGAACGCGGCCGGGGCGGTGCGTGAGGCTCTACACGAAGCACGACCACGACGCGCGGCCCGAGCACGACGCGCCGGAGGTGCAGCGCATGGACCTCGCGGACACGGCCCTCGCGCTGCACGCCGCGGGAGAGCGCGACCTGCGGGTGTTCCCCTGGTTCGAGGCGCCCGGAGCGGCCTCGGTGGACGCGGCGGAGCGGCTGCTGCGGGACCTCGGCGCGCTGGACGAGGGCGGCGCGCTCACGGCGACGGGCCGGTCGATGCTGGCGATGCCGACGCACCCGAGGCTCGCGAGGGTCGTCGTCGAGGGCGCCCGCCGTGGGCTGCTGGAGGTGGCCGCGGGCGCGGCGGCGGTGCTGGGCGAGCGCGAGCTGCTGGTGTCGCGTCGAGGCGGCGGCCTCGGTGGCGGGCGCGACGTCGACTGGAGCCCGAGCAACGGCCGCTCGGACGTGCTCGCCGCGCTGGAGGCCCTCGACCGCGCGGTCGAGGAGCGCTTCAACCCGGGCGTGCTGCGAGCGATGGGCGTCGACCCGATGGCGGCCTCGGCGGCGGACCGGGCGCGCAAGCAGCTCCTGTCCGCCGTGCGTCGCGACCGCTCGCTGTCGAGCGCTCCGCTGGTGGCGCCGGGCAACGACTGGGAGGACACGCTGGGCCTCGCGCTCCTGGCGGGCTACCCCGACCGCGTCGCTCGGAGGCTGCGAGGGGACGAGCTCGCGCTGGCCTCGGGTGGCTCTGCGACGCTGGCGGCGACGAGCGAGGCGCGCGGCGGGGCCTTCGTGCTGGCCATCGACGCCGAGGAGCGCACCGACCACCGCGGCCGCGGGGTGCAGGTGCGGACCGCCTGCGTGATCGAGCCCGAGTGGCTGCTCGAGCTCTTCCCCGACGGGGTCATCGACGCGGTCGAGGCGCGTTGGGTCGCCGCGGACGAGCGGGTCGATCCGGTGCGGGTGCTGCGCTACCGGGGCCTCGTGCTCGACGAGAGCCGGGCGGCGCCGTCGCCGGAGGTCGATCGGCTGGTGACCGAGCGGCTGCTGGAGGAGGCGCGGCGCAAGGGGCTGCGGTCCTTCGTGGAGGACGCCGACGCGGTCGACCGGTGGCTCGCTCGGGTGGCCTTCGTGGCCGAGCGGGCGCCGGCGCTGGGGCTGCCGACGGACGCCGACGCGCTGCTGGAGCTCGGGCTGCGGCAGTGCTGCGCCGGGGCGCGCACGATGGCGGAGGTGCGCCGCGCGGGCCTGCTGGACGCGCTGCGCGAGGGGCTCAACGGCTCGCAGCGGCGGACGCTCGACGAGCTCGCCCCGGAGCGGGTGGCGCTCGGCGGGGGGAAGATGGTCCGGGTGATGTACGAGCCGGGCAAGGCGCCGTGGATCGAGTCGCGGCTGCAGGACTTCTTCGGCTGCGCGAAGGGCCCGTCGGTGGGTGGGGGCAAGGTCCCGCTGGTGCTCAACCTGCTCGCGCCCAACCACCGCGCGGTGCAGGTCACGACCGACCTGGAGGGCTTCTGGGTCAAGCACTACCCCGCCATCCGCCGGGAGCTCTGCCGGAAGTACCCGAGGCACTCGTGGCCCGAGGACGGCCGCACGGCCTCGCCGCCCGCGGCGCTGGGTCGAGCCCGGTGACGGTCGTGGAGAGGAGGACGTAGAGGGTGTTGACGCGAACGCTGCTGCTGGTGCGCCACGGGGAGTCGGAGGGCAACGCCGCGCGGATGTTCACCGGGCACAGCGCGTCGCCGCTGACCCCGAGGGGCGTGCAGCAGGCGGAGGCCCTGGCCGATGCGCTGGCGGCGCCCGCGCCGACGGTGGTGTACGCGAGCGACCTGCCGAGGGCGGTCGCGACCGCGACTCCGCTCGCGACCCGCGCGGGGCTCCCGGTGGTGTCCGATCACCGGCTGCGCGAGCGCGATATGGGGAGCTTCGTGGGCGTGCGCTTCGACGTGCTGGAGGCCGAGCAGCCCGAGGCCTGGCGGGCGCTGCTGTCGAGGGACCCGGTCTTCACGCCTCCGGGGGGCGAGTCGCACCAGCAGTGCGCCGCGAGGATGAGCGCCGCCATCGACGACATCCTCGCTCGCCACGCGACCGGAACCGTGGTGGTGGTGAGCCACGGGGTCGCGATCCACCACGCGCTGCGGCACCTGCTCGGGGCGAGCGGCGAGGGGCTCATCCTCGCGTCGGAGAACTGCGGGGTCCATCGCCTGGAGTGGCGGGAGTTCGGCGTGCTGCGGGTGGCGGCGCTCAACGACACGAGCCACCTCGCGAATCTTCGCGGCTCGTGAGCCGGGGGCCGTTTCGCGGTACTCAAAGCTCCCATGCGAACCATCGGGATCGTGTCCGTCGGCCTCATCGCGGCGCTCTCGGGCTGCGGCAACGTGATCTCCTACCGTCCCGCGGCGGACGGGGGCGGCGGGGACTCGGGCGCGTCCGTCGACCTGCCCGCCGTCGCGGACGATCGGGGCGTCACGGTGGAGGAGGACACCGGTCCGGTCGAGGAGCCGACCGTCGACGCGGGCGAGTCGCCGACGGACGACGTGGAGGTCTCCGTCGACGCGGGTGGGCCCGCGGTCGACGCGCCAGAGCCCGCCTTCGACGCCGGCGGTCGAGACCTCTCGCTGCGCGGTCCCTACGTGGTCGGAACCTGGATGGGCGACATCCCCGGCACCGGAGCGCAGGCGAGGGCGCTCTACCCCACGTCGAGCGACGCCCGCCTCCCGCTGGTGATCTTCGCCCACGGCTTCCAGCTCGCGGTGGGCAACTACGACGGCCTGCTCTCGCACATCGCGTCGTGGGGCTACGTGGTGGTCTCCATCGACTACCCCGGCACGCTGCTCTCGGTCGACCACCGCAACATCCCCCGCGCCATGATCGCGGCCCGCACCGCGCTCGCTCTGGGCGTTCCCGGCTTTCCGGCGAGCAGCGTCATCGACGCCAACCGCACGGTCGTGATGGGGCACTCGCTCGGGGCGAAGGGCGCCATCATGGCGGTGCTCGATGAGCCCGCGTTCATCGCCGCGGTGGCGCTCGATCCGGTCGACGACAACCCCTCTCCGATCGGCATCGTGAGCGACGCGACGCCGTCGATCGCGCCCGAGCGCATGGGCCGGCTCACCCGTCCGCTCGCGCTCTTCGGGGCGACCCAGTCGCGGTGCCTCCAGCTCGGCCAGGCCTGCGCCCCGGAGGCGAGCAACTACCTCCGCTTCGCGGCCGCCGCGCCGGACGGCGCTCGCATCGGGCTCTATCCACTCATCAACTTCGGCCACAACGACTTCGTCGACACGGCCTGCGGGTTCCAGTGCAGCGTGTGCGCCCGGGGCGCGACGCCGCTCGACTCGCGGGCGCGGGCGCTGCGCTTCCTCTCGGTGGCCTTCCTGGAGCGCTACGCGAGGGGCGACGAGTCGCTGCAGCCGTACATCACGGGAGCGGGGCGGGACGTGTTCGTGCGGAGCGGGGCGCTGTGGGACGGGCGCACGGCGACGCTGCCGCGCTGTCCCTGAGAGGGTCTCTGGCGGTCAGGCGCTCATCGAGCGGACGCTGGCGGCGACGGTGATGGCCGGGCTCACGGTGATCTCGCCGCTCGCCACGGTGACCTGGAAATGGGGCAGGGGCGCGGTGGCGGGGCTCGCGATCACGCCGCCGTTGGCGTCGAAGCGGGAGAAGTGCACCGGGCAGCGGGTGAGGCCGGTCATGCTGATGGACGTGCAGCCCGTGGGGGCCGTGCACGCGCTGGGCTCGCGAAACTCGATCAAGTTGCTCTCGTGCGTGCAGGTCGCGCTCATCGCGTAGAAGCCTCCCGCGTCGCGCCCGACGATCACGGCCTGCGCGGAGTAGAGCTTCCAGACGCCCATCGGGTGGTCGGCGACCCGCCCCGCGCTGAAGGGCGCGGTCGACGGACCGGAGTCTCCGCAGCCAGCCGTCGCCGTCGCCGCGACACCGGCCGCGCCGACCACACACAGGAAGGTCCTCCGCTCGATCGCCTTCTTCTCGTCGCTCATCAGGTCATGCTCCTCGTGGACGCCGCGGCGGATCCGCTCCGCTGTCGTCGTCGCGTTGACCCTAGCATCCGCGCCTCTCGGCGGCGGTCCGGAAGTTGGGGCGCCGACCCCTCGGATCAGCTTGCGTCGCGAGGTGGCGCTGGTGTTCGATGACGCTCGAAGCGCCGCCCGACCCTGTGAGGCGCCGCGCGAGGAGAATGGCCGACGATGCGTAATCAGAAGATGGGCCTCGGGTTGATGGTGCTGCTCACGAGCTGTGGAACCTTCAGGGGCGTCGGTGGCGCGATGGGCGCGACGTGCAGCGGCGACCTCGGCGGCACCGCCGGCGCGCAGAAGGTGGAGGCCTTCATCGCCGCGGCCAACTCCTTCGCGACCGCCTCGGTCGAGCTCCAGTCGGGCCTGCTCAACGCGTGTCGGCAGATCGGCCACGAGCTGGCGATCCCCGACAGCGAGCTCGGCGCGGGCGACAGCCCCGAGGCCCTCCGCGCGGCGTGCACCCGCGTGTCCAACCAGCTCCGCGCCGACCTCGCGGACATCCGCGGCGCGGCGGGCGTCCGGGTCGAGGTGGTGACCGTGCTGCCGCGCTGCGAGGTCAGCGTCGACGCCTACGGGCGCTGCGCGGGCGAGTGCGACGCGTCGTACACCCCGGGCTCCGCGCAGGTCACCTGCGAGGGCGGCGAGCTCCGCGGCGGCTGCTCGGCCCAGTGCACGGGCCACTGCGCGGTGGACGTGAGCGGCGCGTGCGAGGGCGTCTGCGAGGGCACCTGCGCGGGCACCTCGACCTCCGGCGGGGCCTGCGGCGGCGCCTGCCAGGGCCGCTGCGTGACGCGCGCCACGGGCAGCTGCGGCGGCGAGTGCCGCGGGGGCTGCTCCGTCGCGTTCAGCGAGCCGCGGTGCACCGGCCGGGTGACCCCGCCGCGGGTCAACGCCGACTGCCGCGCCGCCTGCGACGCGCGCGTGAGCGCCCAGGCCAGCTGCGCCCCGGGCCGCGCCGAGCTCAACATCACCGGCACCGTCGGGACCAACCTCCAGGAGAAGCTCGGCCGGGTGCAGGCCGCCCTCCGCGGCGGCTTCTCGCAGATGCTGCTGCTGCACACGCGCATCGAGCGCGCGGCCAGCTCCGGCGCCGCCGTGGTGCGCTCCGCACAGGACCTCCCCGGCGCCATCGGCGCGGTGGGCGCTCAGGTGACCGCCTGCGCGGGCATCGCGGCCTCCGGGCTGGCGAGCGCGGTGGGCAGCATCAACGTCTCGATGCAGGTCTCCGTCGAGGTCTCCGGCTCCGTCGCGGTCCGCTGAGGCGGTTTCCTCAGCGCGCGTAGGTGCCCACGGCCTGATCGTCGGCCGACCCGACGGGCGTCACGTCGAGCGCGTACTCCTCCTCCACCACCCGATCGTCCGCCGCCACGGTGACCGTCACCGTGTCCGCGTCCGCGGGGATGTGCGCCCTCGGAAACGCGCTCGCCGGGATCGCGAAGCGCCCCCGGCCCCGGGGCACCACGCAGGTCAGCAGCCAGCCGGTCTGAGCGGTGTCCGCGGGGCCGCGCGAGACCGTGACCACCAGCGCGACGTGCGAGCTGTCGCCGCCGCGCCAGGTCACCGGCAGCCCTTCGCCCGCCCGCAGCGCGAAGCCCGCGTCGGGCTTGATCCGCTGGATCGTCAGGGGCACATGCGCCGGGCTCTGGAAGCGGTGCGCCGGGACGGCGTTGCTGCCCACGAGGTTGCCCGCGACGCGGGTGCCGGGCTCGAGCGCCGTGCGCACCGCGGCGTGGTAGCGGCCGTCCGGCGAGCGGTCGACGCGGCCGATGGGATCGCCGCCCACCACCCAAAGCTCGACCCTCCCGCCGTCGAGCATGGGCGGCTCGCGGCCGCCGGCGAGCGACACGCCGAGGCAGCTGGCGTCCCGGTACTGCAGGTCGCGGTCGGCGTAGAGGGTCGCGCCGAGCACCGTGAACGACGGCCCCGGCGAGAGGCCGAGGAGGTAGCGCGGGGCGAGGGCGGGGCCGCCCGGTCGGCGGCAGGACGCTGCGGTGAGCAGCGCGACGGCAAGGAGCGAGGCGCGGGGTGACGGCACGGCGACGTTGGATGCACGCTGCGGCGTGGGTTCGTCAACGGGGCGCTCCCGCGCTAGGCTGGCGGCCGGAGCTTACCTGGTGACGTATTCACTGCGCTGGATGATGGTGGCGGCCGCTCTCGGCGGCCTCGGCTGCTCGGCTCCCCCGGTGGAGGACTACGACTCCGGGGTGGACGCGGGGCGGCGGGAGGTCTGCTTCCCGTCGTGCCGGCTGGGCGAGGTCTGCACCGCGGCCAACCGCTGCGAGGTGATGGTGAGCCCCTTTCGCGACGCGGGGCCGTTCGTCGACCGCGGCGGGGACTGAGCGCGTGGTAGCGTCGGCGTCGATGCGAGGGATGAGGCGATCGCTGCGTTCGGATGAGCGCGGGCTCTCGACGGTCGAGTACGTGATCGTGCTGCTGGTGGTCGGGCTCGTGGCCATCGCGGCGTGGCGGAGCATGGGCTCGCAGACGGCCTCGCGGGCGATCGAGGCGCGGCAGGAGGTGAGCGGCCTCGAGCAGGGCGTCGACGGTCCGTCGGGGGCGCGAGGCGGATCGAGGGCGAGCACCCGCGGGCGCAGCCGGGTCGAGGACGCCACCGCCGAGGAGGCCCCGCCGCCCAGCGCGCAGGAAGAACTCTTCGGGCCGGTGCTGCTCCTGGGCGGGGCGGCCGTGCTCGTGCTGGCGCTGGTGGCGAGGCGAATGCTCCGCAAGGGGGATGGCGGCGGTCAGGGCGGCGGGGGTGCGACGACCTGACAGGTTGCTCCCGGGGTTGATACAGTCGCGCCCGTGATGAGCCACACACGATGGATGACGGTGGGAGCGCTGGCCCTGGTCGCGTGCTCGCCGTCGGAGGCGCCTACGTTCACCAACGGCACCAACAGCCGGCTGGATGCCTCGACGACGCTGGCGGCGGACGCGGTGCCGAGCTTCGAGGCGTCCGCGAGGGACGCGATCCCGGTGCCCGACCGGGGGGTGGTGGTGATCAGCGAGGACGCGTCGTGCTCGACCACGACGGCGGACGCGCGCCGGCTGCCGGTCAACCTGCTCATCGTGCTCGACCGCTCCGGCTCGATGCAGCAGAGCGGGAAGTGGGTCGCGGCGCAGTCCGGCTTGCGGACGCTGCTCGGGCGCCTCGACGGGAGCATCCGCGTCGGGTTGACGATGTTCCCGGCGCCGTCGGGCGCGTCGGGGAGCGCCGCGACCTACGCGACGCCGACCGTGCCGATCGAGGCGCTGAGCGTCAACCGGACGCGCCTGGAGTCCGTGCTCGCCGGCGCCAGTCCGAACGGCGGCACCCCGATGAACTGCGCCATGGAAGGCTCGCGCAGCTACTTCGATGGCTTCACGATGGATGGTTCGCGCAACGTCATCCTGATCACCGACGGCGCCCCGACGGAGGAGTGCACAGGCGCGCCGCCCTGCATCCCGAACCCCCTGGACATCCCCGGCTTCCTCGCCTGTGTCACGGCCCAGGAGCGGGTCGCGTCCGACGCGGTGCGCGTCTCCGTCGCTCGCGGCGCCCGCGGCACGCCGCCGATCCGCTATTTCGTGGCCGGGACGCCGGACGCCTCGGACACCTTCCTCTCCGACCTCGCGTTCACGGGCAACACCGGACGCACGCCCGACTGCCAGGGCTCCATGAGCTGCCACTACCGGCTCCAGACCGGCACCTTCGAGGCCGACCTCACTCGCGCGCTCGACGAGATCCGCGGGCGCGCGGTGAGCTGCGAGTTCGCCGTCGACGCCGACCCCTCGCGGGTCGACCCGTCGCGGGTCAACGTCAACGTCACCGTGGGCGGCGCCGCGACGATCGTCCCTCGCGACGTCGACCACAACAACGGCTGGGACTACTCGCCCGGCATGCGCTCGGTGGTGCTGCACGGCCCGGCGTGCACGCGGGTGCTCGCCGACGACAGCGCCCAGGTGCGCATCGTCTTCGGCTGCCCGACGGTCACGCCGGGCTGACGCTCAGCGCTGGGCGTCGCGCACGCGGACCAGCGCCAGCTCGTGGAGGTAGACCTCCAGGTTGGTGTAGCCCTCGACGCCGACGAGCCGGGAGGAGAGCGTCGTCTCGTTGTGGTCCTGCCGCATCGGGTCGAGGCCGTTGCGGCACTCGAACTCGTCGGACATCCCATCGGAGTCGCGGTCGCTCGGCGGGGCGGGCGGGTTGGCGACCACCTGCAGCGCGTCGTTGGCGGGGTTGCGGTCGATGGACGCGCTCAGCGGCGCACCGTCGCGCACGGCGTTCATCAGCCGGATGTCCATGGGGTCGCGGGGGAAGCAGCCGGCGTTGGCGCCCATGTAAGCGCGCAGCCCGCTCGACGGCGTGTAGGTGACCGCGGGGTAGTCGAAGCGCGTCGAGCGAGTCCACGACGGCGGCGTGCTCGGCGGGGCCGTGCTCGGCAGGTCGTTGCAGCAGTAGTTGAGCTGCCAGTCGCGGCGGTTGGAGTAGAGGCTCATCGCGTTGTCGTTGAAGTACGCGGGCGACTGGTTCTGCCGGTCGCGCAGCGAGAAGAGCCCGAAGCCGTAGCCGGGCCGCGCCCACGCGTAGTTGCCCACGATGTTCATCGCGTAGTGGATCGGAGGACTGCTCTCGACGCCCGACGTGATGGTGTTGTTGAAGTCGACGTAGGTCCGCGGGTCCCACCAGAAGTTGTTGGCGAGCTCGGCCTGCATGGTGCTGTTGGCCGCCGCCGAGCTCTCGCGCGAGAACTCCGGCATGCGGCCGCCGATGCGGTTCCAGATGTTGTGATGGATCGTGAGCCGGTCGAGCGCGTAGCCCGCCGCGGGGTTGGAGTAGTTGAGCAGCATCCCGCCGTAGATGTAGTGCTCGCCCACGGTCTCCGCGAGCAGCACGTTCTGGACGGTGATGGTGTTGGAGTAGGAGATCTCCATCGCCTCGTCGTTGGCGTTGCCGATGGAGACGTGGTCGATGATGGCGTTGCGCACGTAGCGCAGCCGCATGCCGTCGTCGGACATGCCCGCGGGGCGCGAGCGGAGGAAGCGCACGATGAGGTTGTCGACGTTGCGGATGTTGGGCCCGCAGCTGTGCTCGCAGTAGGGCTGCTCGGTGGTGTGGAAGCCGCGCACGGTCACGCCGCCGGGGGAGGTCTGCCCCGCGATGGTCAGGTCGCCCGCGCGCACGTGGATCTCCCCCTGGATCACCCCGCTCACCTTGAAGAGCACGTACCGCCGGCCGGTCTGCTGCACCGCATCGAGCAGCGAGCCGGGGCCCGAGGCGTTGAGGTTGGTCACGTAGATCACCCGGCCGCCGCGCCCGCCGGTCGCGGCCGCGCCGAAGCCCTCGGCCCCGGGGAAGGCCCGCAGCTCGCGAGGCCCGGTGGTGGTGAGGCTCAGCGGCGCCGCGCTGCCGCGGAAGGGGGCACAGAGGTCGCCGCCGGTCGGAGGTACGTCGACGGCTGGAGCGCCCCGGTCGGTCGCGGGAGCGCCCCGGTCGGTGGCTGGAGCGCCCCGGTCGGTGGGGCTCGTCAGCACGTCGCGCGAGCTCATCACCCCGCCCGCGTCGGCCCCTTCGACTCCGCCGTCGACCGGGTCGTCGCCAGGATCCTTCGTGGGGTCGGTGCCCTCGGGCAGGGCTTCCCCGATCACGCCGTGACAGCCAGACGACACCACCGCGAGTACCGCCAGATAGGTTCTGTCCCGCATATCCGCACGCTAACGCCGCACTTCTTACTTGGCAACGCGCGCTGGCCGCTCTCCATGCACCGGTGATATCGGTGCGCTCCATGCAGCGACGAGCACTCGTGACCGGGGCTGGAGGTTTCATCGGCAGCCACCTCGTGGAGGCCCTCGTGCGTCGCGGAGACGCGGTCCGCGCGCTGGTCCGCTACAACGCCCGCGGCGACCGCGGCGCGCTGGAGCAGCTCCCGGCCGAGGTGCTCTCGCAGGTCGAGGTCGTCGCCGGCGACCTCACGGACCCCTTCTTCACCCGCGGCCTCGTGCGGGGCTGCGACGTGGCCTTCCACCTCGCCTCGCTGATCGCGATCCCCTACTCGTACCAGTGCGCCTCGCAGGTCTTCAGCAACAACCTGCTCTCGACGCTCCACGTGGCGCAGGCCTGCCTCGACGCGGGCGGCGCGCGGATGATCCACACCTCCACGAGCGAGGTGTATGGCACCGCGCAGTTCGTCCCCATCACCGAGGCGCACCCGCTGGTCGGGCAGTCGCCCTACGCTGCGAGCAAGATCGCCGCGGACCAGTGCGTCGAGAGCTTCGTGCGCTCCTTCGGCCTGCGCGCGGTGACCGTGCGGCCCTTCAACACCTACGGGCCGCGGCAGTCGACGAGGGCGGTGCTGCCGACGATCCTCACGCAGGTGCTCGCCGGTCGGTCGCTTCACCTGGGCAAGCTCACGCCGACGCGCGACCTCGTGAACGTGGCGGACACGGTGCGCGGGTTCATGCTGGCGGCGGAGCGGGACGAGGCGCTCGGGCAGACGGTGCAGCTCGCGACCGGGAGGGAGATCTCCGTGGGCGAGCTCGCGGCGCTCTGCATGCGGGTGCTCGGGACGACCGTGGAGATCGTGAGCGCCGAGGAGCGGCTGCGCCCCGCGGCGAGCGAGGTCGAGCGCCTTCTGGGCGACCCCTCGCGGGCGGCGGCGCTGCTGGGCTGGCGGGCGGAGGTGTCGCTGGAGGCCGGCGTCGCGCGCTTCGCGGCGTGGATGCGCGACAACCTCGGGCGCTACCGGCCCGGCGAATACCAGCGCTAGTAAAAGGCTACCAGCCGCGGCCGGGCGGGGCGCCGGTGAGCGTGCGGCAGCCGTAGACGTGCTCGTTGCGGATGCGGGGCTGCGCCTCGCGGTAGCGCTGCACCATGGCGGCGTAGACGTCGGGGCGGGTGCGGGCGAGGTTGGTGAGCTCGCCCGGGTCGGCCTCGACGTCGTAGAGCTCGAAGCGCGAGTCGTCGCCGTAGGCGGTGAGCTTGTAGGGGCCGTGGATGAGCGCGCGGCGGCGGTCATTGTTGCCGGTGCGGGCGAGGTCGACCCAGACGTCGCGCTCCTCGGGCTCGGCGCCGCGAAACTCCGGGACGAGCGAGTGGCCGGTGAACTCGGGCTCCGGGGGGAGGCCGAAGAGCTCGAGGATGGTGGGCGCGAGGTCGACGTGGCTGCGGCTGGCGGCGATGCGCCGGGGCGCGACGCCGGGGATGGAGAAGAACCACGGCACGCGCACCAGTTGCTGCCAGACCTGGAAGGCGTGGCGGTAGTGGCCGTGCTCGCCGAAGCTCTCGCCGTGGTCGGCGGTGATGACGATCGCGGTGCGGGCGCCGTAGGGCTGCGAGCGGATGAAGGTCACGAGGCGCTCGACCTGGCGGTCGGCGAAGGTGACCTCGCCGTCGTAGCGGTCGCGCATCCGGCGGCCGTAGTTGATGCCGGGGTGCGACTGGTACTGGTCGTGCGGGTCCATGAAATGGAACCACGCGAAGAAGCGCCCCGAGGTGTTGGCCGGCTCGGAGAGAAGTCGGATCGCGAGGTCGGCGTGCTGCTCGCCGGTGATGTCCACGTCGGTGGTGGCGTTCCAGTGCGTGCCGGGGACCATGCGCCAGGTGTCGAAGCCCTGCTCGAAGCCCGCGTGGCCCGCGCGGAAGTATCCGTGGGACTGCGCGGCGATGGTGCGGATGCCCGCGGCCTGCAGGCGCTCGGGGAAGAAGATCACCCGGCTGGGGTAGGTTCCGAAGAAGTAGCCGTCGCGGCGGAGCTCGCTCGGGAGCCGGCCGCCGAGGAAGCCTCCGACGCTCTGCGAGGTGTACGACGAGGCCGAGTACGCGCGGGTGTACGAGACCGATTGGGCCTCCAGGGCCGTGAGGAAGGGAGCGATCGGCCGCGGATAGCCCGCCCACGGCATGTCGGCCCGGAGGCTGTCGATGGAGATCATCACGACGTTGAGGTCGCGAGGAATCCCCGACGGCGACGGGGCCGCAGGCGCGGCAGCGGGTGGCGGGTGCGCGGCGACGGGCTCGGCCACGGGCGCGGCGACCGGGCGACCGGGGGACGGCGGGCGGTCCTGCGCAGACGACGAGGAGCTGCACCCGGCGAGCAGCAGCAACGACAGAACGGTGGGGTGGTTGGCGCGTTTCACGAGGGCCGGTGGACTTAGCATGCCGGGCCCCGGGGAGGGAGCTCCCGGCCCTTCGCTGCCCGCTGACGAAGGGATGACGTCTTCGCTGGAGGACTGTTACAGTCCGCCGCTACGGGAGCAGACGAAGCTTGTTCAGCAAGTACTACCAGAGCGAGCTGACCTACCTCCGCGAGCTCGGCAAGGAGTTCGGCAAGGCCTACCCGGCCGTGGCGGGGATGTTGTCCGAGCGCGGCGGCGACCCCGATGTCGAGCGACTGATGGAGGGCTTCGCCTTCCTCACGGCGCGCATCCGCGAGCGCCTCGACGACGACGTCCCGGAGGTCATCCACACCCTCACGGACCTGCTGCTCCCGCACTACCTCCGCACGCTGCCTGCCTGCTCCATCGTGGAGTTCACCCCCGTGGCGGGGGCGCTGCGCACCCGGCAGCGCGTCGCGCGCAACACCGAGCTCGCGGCCAACCCGGTCGAGGGGACGATGTGTCGCTTCCGCACCACCGCGGACGTCGACCTGCTGCCGCTGCAGATCACCGACGTCGTCCACGACACGGCGCAGCCGTCGATGCCGACCATCCGGGTGCAGTTCCAGACGCACGAGGCGGGGAGGGCGGCGGTCTTCCACCCCGACGGCATCCGGCTCTACCTCCACGGTGAGGCGCAGGTCTGCACCATGGTGATGCTCTGGATGATGCAGCACCTGAAGTCCGTGTCCGTGCGCGGGCTCTCGTCCGGCGCCAAGGGCATCGAGATCGGCAAGGGGTCGGTGCGCGCCGCGGGCTTCGAGGAGCGCTGCGCCATGCTCCCTTGGCCGAAGTTCGCGCCCGGCGGGTTTCGCCTGCTGCAGGAGTACTTCACGCTCCCGGCGAAGTTCAATTTCATCGACGTGCGAGGCCTCGACGCGGCGGTCTCGCGGGCCGAAGACCGCTTCGAGATCGTCTTCCAGTTCGAGCGCCCCCCGGCGCTGCCGACGCGCCTCTCGCGCGACCTGATGAAGCTCCACTGCGCCCCGGTGATCAACCTCTTCGCGGTCGACGCCGATCCGTTGAAGCTCGACCCGACGCAGCACGAGTACCTGCTGCGCGCGAGCGAGGTCGACCCGCGGCACATGGAGATCTACTCCATCGAGAAGGTCAGCGGGCTCCAGGCGGGCCGCAGCGACCGCCGCGAGTACAAGCCCTTCTTCGACTTCGTCCACGCCTCCACGCCGGACGACGTCCCCTCGTACTACCGGGTGCGGCGCAGCAACTCGCCGCTCGACGACGGCATCGACTCGTGGCTCTCGGTGCAGACCCCGCGCGACGTGCCCGCCGGGGCCATCGAGGAGACGCTCTCCATCGAGCTGATGTGCACCAACCGCGGACTGCCCTCGCAGCTCAAGGTCGGCGACATCTGCATGGCCGCGCCGGGCTCTCCGCCCTTCGCCCGATTCAAGAACGTCACCCCGGTCACCGTCCCGGTGCGCCCGCCCTTCGGCCAGGCGCTCCACTGGCGGCTCATCTCGCACCTCGCGCTCAACTACCGCGCGCTCGCCGACCGGCAGTCGCTGCGGGCGATCCTCGACCTCTACAACTTCCTCGCGGCGGTCGATCGGCAGGCCGCGCGAGCCAACCGGCTGCGCATCGAAGGGATCCGCGAGGTGCGCACCCGCCCGGTCGAGCGTCTGGTGAAGGGCGTCCCCGTGCGAGGCGTGGGCACGACCCTCGAGCTCGACGAGAACAGCTTCTCCGGGGACGGCGACCTGTACCTGTTCGCGTCCGTGATCGATGAGGTGCTCGCGGCGCACGCGGGCATCAACACCTTCAGCGAGCTGAGCGTGAAGACGCACCCCTCGCAAGCGGAGTATTCGTGGAAGGCAAAGAGCGGCCAGCAGCCGATCCTGTGATGGGCCTGGTCGGACTCCTGCTCGGCCAGCCGCGCCGGGTGGGGTTCTATCGTGCCGTCGAGCTCCTCGAGCGCGCCACCCGCGGGCCGCGCATCGGGGACTATGGTCCCGTCAACGAGGAGTCCATCCGCTTCCGCCACGACCCGTCGCTCACCTTCGCGACCAGCGACGTCTCCCGCATCCTGTCCAGGCCGCGGCGCGCGGGCGAGACCGGCGACGGCCCCGACGAGCCCGTCTACGAGATCACCACCACCTTCCTCGGCCTCACCGGGACGGTCTCCCCGCTCCCGACGTACATGGCCGAGGAGGTGCTCCACGAGGACCACGACCGCCCCGCGCAGCGGGAGTTCCTCGACGTCTTCCACCACCGCATCATCTCGCTCTTCTACCGCGCGCACGCCCGCTACTCCTTCTCCGCGGACTACCTCAGCACCTCCAACGACCCCTGGTCGCGTCGCTCGCTCGCGCTCGCCGGCATCGACACCTTCGACGACGCCCCGCCGCCGGTGAACCTCTCGCTGGCCCGCCTGCTGCGGCTCGCGCCGCTGCTCGCGACGCGCGCCCGCACCGCGCAGGGCCTCGTCGCCGCGGTGTCCGACGTGATGGAGGAGGTGCTCATCGGCGCGCCGGTCTCCGTCGAGCAGTTCGTCGGGCGCTGGGTGACCATCGAGGAGCGGCAGCTCCTGCGCCTCGGCATCGCCAACACCACCCTCGGCGTCGACGCCACGATCGGGCGCCGGGTGTTCGACCGCGGCGGGAAGTTCCGGCTGGTGCTCGGGCCGCTGAAGAGGAAGGCCTTCCAGCGCTTCCTGCCGGGGGGCGACGGCCTCGCGCAGATCAAGGAGCTGGTGACCTTCTATGTGCGAGACCCGCTGGAGTTCGACCTCGAGCTCATCCTCGCGCCTGGAGAGACGCCGTCGCTGCGCCTCTCGGCGACGCTGGGCGAGGGCTCCCGGCTCGGCCTCGACTCGTGGGTGACCGTTGGGGCCGACCGCGAGACCCGCGTGATCGTCCCCGTCCCTGTCGGCAATGAAGTCTCCGGGGAGCATGGTGCGACCCCGGCGAACGATGACTCCGCACCGAAGGCCCTGGAGGGCCAGGTCCATGGCACTGCTCGTTGAGCCCAAGACGCTTGTTCGCAGACTGACCCCCACCGCCACCAGGGCGCTCGAGGCCAGCGTGTCCCGCGCCGCCAGCGCGCGCGCTTACGAGATCACCGTCGAGCACATGCTGCTGGAGCTGGTCTCCCCGGCGGACGGCGACGCCGCCGGCATCCTCCATCAGTTCGATCAGGACCGGGTGCGCCTCGTAGGCCGACTGGAGAAGGCCATCAGCGGGCTGCGCGTGGGCAACGGCGGCAAGCCCACCTTCTCGGCCTCGCTCTTCCAGTGGATGGAGGACGCCTGGACGGTCTCGTCGCTGGAGACCGACGCCACGCGGCTCCGCACCGGCGCGCTGCTGCTGCAGTTCATCGCCAACCCGGGGCGGTACAGCGCGGAGACGCTCCCCGAGCTGGAGGCCATTCCGCGAGACCAGCTCCGCAAGGAACTCTCGGACATCGTCGCGGGCTCCAAGGAGTCCGCGGAGGTCGGCGTCGCCGGTCCGGGGGGCGCCTCCGCGAGCCCCGGCGGGGGGGCCCCGGCGTGGGCCGGAGGGGCGGCACCGGGCACCTCCGAGAACCGCGCGCGCTTCGGCGAGAACCTCCCGCAGACGGCGCGCGACGGGAAGATCGACCCGGTGTTCGGCCGGCACACGGAGATCCGCCAGCTGGTGGACATCCTCTCGCGGCGACGGAAGAACAACCCGATCATCGTGGGCGAGGCCGGCACCGGCAAGACCGCGCTGGTCGAGGGCCTCGCGATCGAGATCATCCAGGGCCTCGTCCCGGAGAACCTCAAGAACGTCGAGCTGCTCTCGCTCGACATCGGCGCGCTCCAGGCCGGCGCCGGGGTGAAGGGCGAGTTCGAGAACCGCCTGAAGAACGTCATCAACGAGGTGAAGTCCTCGGCCAAGCCGATCATCCTCTTCATCGACGAGGCGCACACCATCATCGGAGCGGGCGGCGCCCAGGGCGGCAGCGACGCGGCCAACCTGCTCAAGCCCGCGCTGGCCCGCGGCGAGCTGCGCACCATCGCGGCCACCACGTGGTCCGAGTACAAGAAGTACTTCGAGAAGGACGCGGCGCTCGCCCGTCGCTTCCAGCCCGTCGCCGTCGACGAGCCCTCGGAGGAGAACGCGGTGCAGATGATCCGCGGGCTCCGCCCGGTCTTCGAGAAGGCGCACAACATCGCCATCCGCGACGAGGCCATCGTCGCGGCGGTGAAGCTCTCGCACCGGTACATCTCCGGCCGGCAGCTCCCGGACAAGGCCGTCGACCTGCTCGACACGGCGACCGCGCGCGTGAAGATCAACCTCGACGCCAAGCCCGAGGAGCTGGTCGACCTGGAGGTGGCCCTCGCCTCGCAGAACCGCGAGCGCGAGGCGCTGGAGCGCGATCGGGCGTCGGGCTTCGTCATCGACGAGGAGACCTACGAGGCGCTGGTGAAGCGCATCGCGGTCACCGAGGCGAAGCGGGTCGACACGCACGACCGCTGGATCAAGGAGCGCGACGCGGTACGCGCCGTGCGCGAGGCGCGGCAGGCGGTGCTGTCGGCCAAGCCCGGCGAGGACACCACCGAGGCGAGGGCGAAGCTCGACGCGGCGGTGGCCGCGCACGAGAGCGTGAAGAGCAAGCCGGCGCTGGTGCACTCGGACGTCGACGTGGACATCGTGGCCAAGATCGTCGGCAACTGGACGGGCATCCCCGTCGGCAAGATGCAGAAGGACGACATCGCCACGCTGCTCTCGCTGGAGGACAAGCTCCGCGGGCGAGTGCGCGGCCAGGACCACGCCATGAGCGTCGTGGCCGAGACCATCCGCATCTCGCAGGCGGGGATCAACAACCCCAACCAGCCGGTGGGCGTGCTGCTCTTCGTGGGTCCGTCGGGCGTCGGCAAGACCGAGACGGCGATCGCGCTCGCGGAGGCCATGTACGGCGGCGAGCGCTTCATGACCGTGATCAACATGAGCGAGTTCCAGGAGAAGCACTCGGTCTCCCGGCTCATCGGCTCGCCGCCTGGCTACGTCGGCTACGGCGAGGGCGGCGTGCTCACCGAGGCGGTGCGCCAGCGCCCCTACTCCGTGGTGCTCCTCGACGAGTGCGAGAAGGCCGACCTCGAGGTGATGAACCTCTTCTATCAGGTGTTCGACAAGGGCTCGCTCTCGGACAGCGAGGGGCGCCACATCAACTTCCGCAACACCATCATCATCCTGACGAGCAACCTCGCCACCGACGCCATCATGAAGATCTACGAGCGCGAGGAGCCGCCGTCGGTCGAGGACGTCGTCAACGAGATCCGCCCGATCCTGAGCAAGCACTTCAAGCCCGCGCTGCTCGCCCGCATGTCGGTGATCCCGTACGCGCCGATCTCCCGGTCGATCCTCCGGGAGATCACGGAGATGCGCCTGAGCGGCCTCGCCAAGCGGCTCTTCACCAGCCACCGGATCGAGACGAAGTTCGACCCCGAGCTCCTCGAGGAGATCACCCGCCGCTGCACGGAGGCCGAGACCGGCGCCCGCAACGTCGAGCACATCCTCCGCGGCTCGCTCATCCCCGCGGTCTCCCGCGTGCTGCTCGAGCACATGTCCCAGGGGCCGCTGCCCCGCAAGCTCAACGTCGGCCTCTCTCCGTCTGGCGCCTGGCGCATCGAGTTCGACGACAGCTCCGGCCACGCGCCCGCGGCCGCCGACGAGCCCGACACCGCCGAAGAGGTCGAGCACGAGCCCGAGCAGTTCGCCGAGGCCTGAGCCGTGCCCGACGCGGCGCGACCCTGCGCGCTCAGCGTGGCGGGCCTCGACCCCTCCGGAGGCGCTGGCTTCCTGGCGGACGTGAAGGCCTTCCACGCAGCGGGCGCCTGGGGTTGCGCCGTCGCCGCGGTGCTCACGGTGCAGTCCACCGCGGGCCTCGCGTCGGTCCATCCCATCGACCCGTCGCTCGTGCGCGCGCAGGCCGAGCGGATCTTCCTCCATCAACACATCCGCGCCTGGAAGACCGGCGCCCTCGGCTCGACGGAGAACGTCGCGCTGGCGGCGGAGCTGTCGGAGGCGCACCCCGCCGCGCCGCTGGTGGTCGACCCGGTGATCGTGGCGACGCGCACCGACGGGGGCGCTCGGCTGCTCGACGATCGGGCGCTCGCGGCGATGCGGGCGCTCGTGGCGCGCTCGACGTTGGTGACGCCCAACGTCGACGAGGCCGAGGCGCTGCTCGGAGCGCGCGTGACGACGGTGGAGGACGCTCGCGACGCGGCGAGGGCGCTGGTGGCGCTGGGCGCTCGCGCGGCGCTGGTGAAGGGCGGGCACCTCACGGGACCCACCGCCATCGACGTGCTGGCCACCCGCTCGGGGGTGCAGCTCATCGGGGCGCCGAGGGTGGCGATGGAGGGGGATTTCCACGGCGGCGGCTGCACGCTCTCGGCGTTGATCACCGGGCGTCTGGCGTTGCACGAGGGTCTCCCTGACGACGAGCGCCTGGCCACGGCGGTGCGGTGGTCGAAGGAGCGGCTCAGCCGGGCGATCGCGGCGAGCGTGCGGGTGGGCGAGGGGCTGCGGGTGCTGGCGCTGGAGGCGTCAGCCGAGGTAGTCGCGCCAGGGGTCGCTGGGGGCTGAGGGGACCACTCGCAGCGGGCCGAGTGCGGGGGTGTTGCCCGGGACCGCGACGCGCTCCTCCACGCGGGTCTCGACTCGTTGGACCACCGTCGGTTGGGGGGTCGGCGCGGGAGCCGGGAGCGGCGACGGCCCGGGCGCGTTGCCCATCTCCTCGGAGGTGTAGAGCCCGGACATGTCTTCGGGGAAGGCCTTCCGCAGCGCCAGCGACTCGGCGCACTTGGCCAGCATCACGTGGGGCATCCGGGCCCACATCGCGGTCGGCCGGGACTTGCCCGTGGCCCGATCGCGGGCGAGCTGACAATACTCGTTCCAGTAAGCGACCCCCACCGCGGGGCGGGGCCAGTCGCGGCGCCACACCCGGACGCGGCAGAGCTTGAGCGTGCCGTCGGGGTTCTCGACGAACTCCGGCTCGTCCTGCCCCGCGTAGAGGCCCGTGCGCTCGGCGATGGCGCGCAGACCGTCGATGGCCACCTGCGCGGCCCACACCGCGCGGTGCTTGTCGTTGTCCCAGCGGCTCACGAAATGGATCTGCCGGAGCAGCGGGTTGAGCCTCCGCGCGCGGGCGATCTCCATCAGCACCGCGAACTCCTCGTCGCTCGCCCCGTTGGCGTAGGCGTCGCGAATGAGGCGCCGCTGGGCCTCGGTGAACTCCAGCGGCTGATGCTCGCGCACCGCCAGCGACGACGGGTCCATGGAAGCGCCTGCCTTCGAGTCCATAGGACCGATACCGTACAGATGTTCAGTGGTCGGCGCAAGGTGTCGGCGGTGTACGGTGCCGCCGGTGAACGCCCCCCTGCTCTACGAAGATGCCTCGATGATCGCCGTGTCGAAGCCCCCGGGCGTGGTGGTGATCCCGGCGCGAGGCGAGGAGACGGGCCTCTGCCTCCAGGCCGCGCTGGAGGCCTCTCGCGGAGAGAAGCTCTGGGTGGTGCACCGCCTCGACCGGGACACGAGCGGCGTGCTGCTCTTCGCTCGCACCGCGGGCGAGCACCGCCGGCTCAACGGGCTCTTCGAGGGCCGCCAGGTGCAGAAGCGCTACCTGGCCTGGACGCGTGGCGCGATGCCGGCCGACGAGGGAGTCATCGACACGCCGCTGCACTCCGCACGCAAGGGCAAGATGCGCCCCGCCGCGCCCAACGAGGAGGGCGCCCTCCCGTCGCGCACCCGCTACCGGGTGCTGCGCCGCTGGGAGGGCCTGAAGTGCGGGACCCTCTGCGCCGTCGAGCTGTCGCCGGAGACCGGCCGGCAGCACCAGATCAGGGTGCACCTCCGATCGGTCGACGCGCCGCTGGTGGTCGACCCGGTCTACGGGCGCGCCGCGAAGGTCACGAATACCGACCTGGGTAAAGACGACGACGCGGTGGTGCTCGGCCGCCTCTCGCTGCACGCCGCCCACATCGCGCTGACCTCCTCGACCGGAGCGCCGCTCTCGATCGAGGCCCCGCTGCCGGACGACCTCGTGGCGTGGCAGGCGGCGCTCGAGGACGCGGTGCAGCGAGGGGCCTGCACGACTCGATAGGGCGCTTGCGCGTGCCAGGCGCGGCGGCGACCGGCCCCCGGGCGACGGAGCGATCCGGAGGCGCCTCGCGCTCGCGGCACCGTGATATCGAAGGAGCGCCATGCGATTCCTCCACACGATGCTGCGCGTGCGAGACCTCGACCGCGCCCTGGACTTCTTCGTGCGATGCCTCGGGCTCCGCGAGCTCCGTCGCCGCGACTCTCCGCAGGGGCGCTTCACGCTGGTCTTCCTCGGGACCGGCGCCGAGGGGGACGCGGCGGAGATCGAGCTCACGCACAACTGGGATGAGTCCGAGCCCTACGCCACGGGGCGATTCTTCGGGCACCTCGCCTTCGAGGTCGACGACCTCTACGCCACCTGCGCCCGGCTGCGCGACGCGGGCGTCACGATCCACCGGCCGCCTCGCGACGGGCACATGGCCTTCGTGAAGTCCCCCGACGGGCACTCCGTGGAGCTTCTCCAGCGCGGTGGAGCGCTCGCTCCGGCGGAGCCCTGGTCCTCGATGCCCAACACGGGGTCGTGGTGAGCGCCCCACTCGCTCGCTGCGCGCTTCTGTTCTCGCTCGCCGTGGGCTGCGCCTCGACGCCTCGGCCCGAGCCGGAGCCTCGCACGGCTCCCCCCGTGGCCGAGGCCCCGACCGACGCTGGCGTCCCGGTGGTGGCGGTCGTCGACGCGGGCCCCGCCCTCGACCCCTGTGCGCAGGGACCCATCCATGTCGCGCTCTCCGGCCTCGAGCCCGACCATGTGCTCGCGGACTCGCGGGTGGGCGGATACCGCCGCCCGAGGGAGCGGGTGATGGACCTCTCGCCGCTCTTCCCCGCGACGAGGGCCGAGGGCTTCGAGGTGCTCGCGGTGACGCCGACCGACGTGCTCCCGGGCGGCGCGCTGGTGGCGCTGTTGGCGCCCGTGGGCGCGGCGATCGAGCGCGACCGGCAGGTGGACTCCCCGGCGCTGGCGCTGCTCACCTGCCGCGCGAACGTAGGCTGGACGCTCGCGGCGCCGCCCTACTCGCTCGGGAGCGACGGGCTGGTGCAGCTCCTCTCGACGCGCCCGACGCCGCTGCCGGGCGGGGGCCGAGGGGTCACGGTCACGGTGTACTCGTACTTCGCGACGGCCGAGTCGAACGCGACGCCCTACCTCATGGGCGCAGCGACGCCGACGCTGCCGGTGCTGTTCCCACGGGGCGCGCCCGCCGGGGTGCTCGCGGTGGTCGGCACGGTGGGCGAGCGCGTCGTGGCGGAGGGCATCGCGGAGTACCGCTCGGTCGTCCCCTTCGACGCGACGGGGTGGTTCCCGCTGGGCGACGAGCAGGTGTTCGTGCGCGTGATGCGCGAGCGAGCGCCGACCGAGGCCGGGCGCTGGACCGACGGGGCAACGGCGAGCTCGCTCGCGCACCTCGGCCCGCGAGGCTTCGCGGAGGCAGGCGAGGGCGAGGCGAGCGCGCTCTGGCTGCTGATGGGGCCGGGCGAGATGCCGGCATGGTGCGCCGGCCGTCCGGGCGTGCGCTGCGGCCCGCTCACCGTCGAGGGCCAGGGGCTCACCGACGCGACGCTCCCCTACGCCTGGGTGGCGGGTGCCTGGGCCGTGGGGGACGCGGTCCCTCGCGACCTGAGGGCGCCCGGGGCTCGGTGGTTCTACGCGGGCGGCTGGGACGGACGGAGCCCGCCTCGCGACCCGACCGGGCGAGCGCCGCTCACGTCGGTTCCCGTGCGCCCCAACGGGGGGCTCCCCACGCGTCCCCCGCCGCGCTGAATCCCACGGCTTCGCGAAGGGTTCGGCGGGAGGGCGTGCGCGCCGTGGCACGATGACCGTCATGGACGCCATTCATCGCTCCGAGGTCACAGAGCTCACGGCGGTGATCGCTCGCCCGCCGACGCAGGTGTCCATCGTCGGGGTGAGCGGCCCTGGGGGCGTGGGCAAGTCCTTCTTCATCGACGACGCGATGGCCGCGGCCGACCCGGAGGCGCTGGGCTACCTGAGGCTGCGGGTCGACGGCTCCAACCGCGCTTCGGTGGGCGACTTCTTCGCGCTGCTCGACCAGCTCATGCCTCGCAGCCTGGAGGCTCCGGCGCGCCCCGAGGCCGACTACTTCCCCCAGGTGCGCCGGGTGGCGGCCGCGCACCGCGCCCTCCTCGACGAGGTGGCCGAGGAGCTCGGGAGCGCGAGGGACGACGTGAAGAAGGTCGCCGTGGCGCTGCTGCGGGCGGGCCACCGGCTCAACGAGACGGTGCCCAAGACCCGCGGCTACCTCGACGTGCGGGCCATCGGGCTCTCGGAGACCAGCGTGAGCGCGACGCTCGACGCGGCGTGGGACCTGCTCGAGACCCTCGCCCCGCTGCGGCAATCGACGCGGCTGCCCGGGCCTCTGCGCGACCTCCTGGGCGTGACCTTCCAGAACCGGGTGCGCGGCGACCTCTACGGGGTCACCGCCGACGCGATGCTCACGGACCTCTCCGCGGCCCTGCGCGGCTACCGCAAGGACGACTGGCACCGCATCACGCACGACCCGATCGGTCCGCGCACCAACGACCTGCTCATGGTCGTCGACGACTTCGAGGCGCTGGCCCCGACTCTGGAGGAGTTCCTGGTGGGGGCGCTGATTCCGAGGCTGGCGCGGGCGCCCTTCAAGACGGTGCTGGTGATCGCCGGGCGCGACGACCTCGACGCGATGAGCCCCTCGTGGGCGCAGCACTGCCAGCGCTACGTCGCCGCGCAGGTGCGCCTCGCGCCCTTCGACCGCGCGACCGCGCTCGCCATGCTGGAGCGCGCGGAGGTGGCGACGGAGCGCCGCGAGGCCCTCTTCGAGGCGACGCAGGGCTTCCCCTATCTGCTCAGCCTGGTGCTCGACGAGTCGGGGCGCGAGGGGGCCGACTCGGCGCTGTTCCTGAAGAAGTTCCACGACCGCACGACGCGGTGGATGAGCCCCACGGAGCAGGGCTGGTTCGTGCGCGTCTGCTACCTCGACGTGGTCAACGAGGACACCCTCGCGCGCCTCTTCCCCGAGGAGCTCGTGGCCCAGGTGCAGGACTGGTTCGAGCGCGAGCCCTCCATCCGTGACCCGGCGGCGGAGGCCTTCCGGGTGCGTCCGCTGATCCGCGACAAGGTGCTGCGCTACCAGGCGCTGCGCTCGCCGCAGAAGCACCGCGAGCTCGTCGCCAGGGCCGCGGGCCCTACGGATGCGTAGGCTCAGGCCGAGCGGCGCCTGCCGGTCGGGGGGCGGGGCTTGAGCACGTCATCGATGAACCCCGAGACGGCGTCGCTCTTCAGCCGCTCCTGAAGCAGCTCGGTGAGCTCCTTGGACCAGGGCTTCCCCTCCGCCGCGCGGATGGCCTGCGCGAACATCACCGCCGACGCCGCGTTGCGCTCGCTCTCGGCCGCGACGCGCCTCCCCCGCTGCACGAGCCGGATCACCCAGACGCCCAGCAGCAGCACCAGCACGATCGCGATCACGCTCACGAGCCGCATGATCCGCACCCCGTCCTCGGAGATGCTCGACAGTCGGCTCAAGAACGACGGCTGCGCGCCCCGATCCTGCTGCCGCTGGATCTGCGTCATGGCCTCGTTGCTCCCCAGCACCGCCTCCCTCGCGAGCGAGCGCATGGCCGTCCTCATGGCGACCGCGGTCTGCTCGTTGAGCAGCGCCTCTCGCATCGAGGGCACGAGGTCGCGGGTGATCCCGTCGGCCATGCCTCGGCTCGCGGCCTCGGCGCTCGCCCGGCTGACGCCGCTCGCGACGCGCTCCAGGTCGCGCTGGTAGCCCTCGCGCAGCGCCTCGCGCATCGCGCTCGAGACCATCGTCCGCGTCACCTCCGCGAGGGCCGGGGCGAGGTCCCTTCGCAGCCCCTCCGCCATGCTCCGGGTGACCGTTCGCGTGAGCGTCGCCACGTAGCGCGCGGAGATCTGCTCGATGCGCTCCACGCGCTCGGGCTCGGTCATCGCGCTCAGCGTCCCGTCGGCGATCTCTCCGGCCAGCGCCCGCGCCGCCTCGCGCATCTCCGGGCTCGCGAGGAGCCGCACCAGGAGCCGCTGGTTCTCCTCCTCGTTGAGCGCGCGAAGCGTGGAGTTGATCGCCAGCGGGGGAGTGGTATTGGCGAGGTCGCGCGCGGCCCCGGGGGTCAGCACGCACCCGAGGCTCGCGGCGATCAGCCACACCCCGAGGCAGCGCTGTAGCAACGACTTCATCGCGACTGCTCTTCGCACGCGCAGTGCCAGCGCCACGCCCCGCGTCGTAGGCCCGGACTGCCACACCCGCCTGTGGCGAGGAGCATCAATCACCGCCGACAGGGTCGCCCACCTGTGGCGCGCTGCGGCGGACTCCATCGCCGTGAGAGAGGGAAACGCGGCGATGCAGCGCGTGGCACGTCCACTGCTCAAGGGCGGGATCTGCTTCCCAAGGAGATGACCCCCTGATGATCAAGATGCTCTCGCTCGTTCTCGTCTCTGCTGGCGCCCTCTCGTTCGGCTGTGCGACGGCGCCCGGCCCCGACCCGGTCGCCGCCAACGCCTCTCATGCCCACGCGCACCAGCCCGCTCCGCCGCCCGAGCGCATCGCCACCGGCTCGCAGTGCAACGACTGGGAGGTCTTCTTCGAGACCGGCTCGGCGGCCCTCTCCGAGACCTCTCGCGCGGTGCTCGGGGGCCTCGCGGAGTGCATCCAGCGCGGCGCCGTTCGGGACGTCTCCATCGTCGGCAGCGCCGACCCGCGAGGCACGGCGCCGGAGAACCACCAGCTCGGTCACGACCGCGCCGAGGCCATCCGCGCGGTGCTCGTCGCCCGCGGCTGCGACCCGGCCGTGGTGCGCACCGCGAGCGTCGGCGAGGACCGCGCCTCGGGTGATCCGCAGACCTACGCGACCGAGCGCCACGCGAGCGTGCGCACCCGCGATCAGGCGCGCTGAGGGTGAGGGCCGTCGACGGGCGCTCTCCGCGATCGCCGGACGACGCCGCTCAGCGCGGTGCGCGAACGGCCCTGTAGAGCTCCGAGGCGTCCACGCGCAGCGTCGCCGGGACGTCGAGCATGGGCTCCGGTACGTCGAGGGTGAACTCGTAGAGAGAGCGCGCCATGGCCACCGCGACCTGACGATGGTCGAGGAAGGCCACGGCGCGAACGGTCCCCCTGGGGAGCCCGGCGCCGGGGACGTTGACCAGGGCGGGTCGCGGGTCGCCCGAGCGCGCCAGCCAGAGGTCGCGGCCGTCGGCGAAGAGCACCAGGGCGCCGTCGGTGGACACCGGCGTCCCGGCGGGGATCGCGCCCCGGTAGGGCTGGGTCTCGACCGCGCGGTGGCCGACGCCGCATCGCGGAGGGAGCTGCACGGACACCAGCGCTCCGGCGCGGTGCAGCACCAGCGCGGGCATGGAGGCGTCGGCGCCGGGCACGAGCGCGACGGCGCGGGCGTCGTCGAAGCTCGCGGCCGGAGCGAGCGAGGGATCGCACCGCGCGTCGGACCGGGGCCGCTCGACCCGGAGGAGGCAGGACTTGTCCTGGTGCTGGTAGCGCACGAGGTCGACGTCGCAGCGTCGCGCCACGGCCATCACCCGCACCGCCCCCAGCGCCAGGGGGTCGCCCTCGAAGCCGCCATCGCCGCCGCGCGGCTCGCGCTCCACCACGCGGGCCCGGCCGTCGGCGATGGCGAGGCGGACGTCGCGGTGGGTCTCGATGGGCGAGGCGCGGAGGTCGAGGAGCTGAACCCCGCGAGAGAGCGTCTGGCCGAGTGAAGCGTCGAGGGTGACCGCGTCGGTCTCGCACCCGGAGAAGGGGTGCGCCGAGGCGAAGCGCCAGAGGGTCGGGGTCTCGGAGGGCAGGGGAGCGGCGATGGCCCCTGCGCGCTGGAAGGTTCCGTCGAGGGTGCGGAGGCAGTGGTGGACGAGGGTTCCGGCGGGGCGGTCGAGGCCGGCTCCGAGGTAGAGGTCGACGCGGTCGACGGTGTCTCGCAGGCCCGCTCCGTGGTCGACGAGCAGGGTGGTGCGAACGCTCACGCCGCGACCGAAGTCTCCGAAGCGCACGGCGTCGATGCGGGAGGTCGGCGCGCTGCGAGAGCGCCACACGCGCTGCAGTCCGAAGAGGCGCCCGGTGGTGGCGGCGGTGTCCAGGTCGGCGCTGAAGCGGGCGATGAGCGCCACGCGCGCCGGGCCGTCGTCCGCGTCGCCGCCGCCGTCCTCCTCGCCGATCGCGGGGCAGGGGACGTCGCGGTGGGCCGGTTCGCAGGTCACCAGCCGGGCATCCATCGCGAACACCTCGTCGGGCAGGCCGTCGCCGTCGAAGTCCGGGGGATCGTCCCAGCGACCGAGCCGGGCGGGGTCGGTCCAGCGGGCGAGCGGGAGGCGCTGCCAGGGTCCGCGCAGGACCACCGTGGGTCGGTCGGGCTGCGCATCGACGGGGGCGTCCGCGGCGGCGTCGCGCGGCTCGTCGAGGGCGATGGGACGAGACGAGACGCCCGCCTCGGGCGCGGGGGTCGGGGTCTCACGCCGCCGGGGACACGCCGGGAGCAGGGCGAGCAGCAGCACGGTCGGGACGGCGCGGCGCACGGCTCAGTCGAAGCGCTCGGAGTGAACCCGGTCGCGAGGGACGCCGAGCGTCTCTCGCAGCACCTTGCGAGCGTCGCGCACCATCGCGTTGAGGCCGCAGACGAACGCGCTGGCCTCGGGCATCGAAGCGAGCAGCTCCGGCAGGTGGTGCTGGACGTACCCGACCCGGCCGATCCACGAGGGGTCCGGGCGGGAGAGCGTGGGCTCGAAGCGGAAGCGCGGGTCGCGCTCGGCGAGGGCCTCGAACTCGTCGGCGTAGAGGAGGTCCTCCCGATGGCGCACCCCGAAGAGCAGCGTGATCGGAGGCGCCCCGGCCACCCCTTCGAGCGACTGGATCATCGCCCTCAAGGGGGCGACGCCGGTGCCCGTCCCGACCAGGAGGAGCGGTCGCTCGAGCTTCGCAGGCAGGGTGAAGAAGCCCATCGGCTCGGCGGACTGGAGCACCTCGCCGACGGACATCTCGTGGAGCCGCGTGCTCGCGGGGCCGTGCTGCACGCGGGTGACCGCGATGTCGAAGGTGCCGTCCGCGCGGGGCGCCGAGGCGATGGAGTAGGAGCGCGCGAGGGGCAGCTCGGACGAGGCCTCGGGGAACTTCAGCGAGACCCACTGACCGGCGGCAAAGCGGAAGCCCTCGCCGGGGTCGAAGGTCAGCTCGCGGACCTTCGGGGAGAGCATCCGCGCGCTCCGCAGGGTGATCGCTCGCTCGGCCATGGCTACGCCCCGCTCGGCCCCTTCCTCGTCAGCGGAAGAACGCGGAGATCCACGACAGCGGCAGCCCCCGGGCCGCGGCCAGCTTCTCCAGCGCGCGGCGCACGCTCACCAGGCTCGCGAGCGAGGTCTCGCCCCAGGACTCCTCGCGCGCGGCGTGGCGTCCGAGCTCGGCCAGCGCGTCGGCGCGGTTGGCGAGCGCGGCGTTGCCCAGTCGCAGCCCGGCGCGCAGCACGTCGGTGTGCGCCGTGAGCTGCGCGGGGATGTCCTGCGAGGCGCCGAGCTGGGCGAGGACCAGCGTCACCACCGGCAGCTCCGACTCCAGGCCCATGGCGATGATCTCCTCGTGCGACTCCGGGAAGAAGCGCTGGTAGAGGTTGCTGTCCTTGCCGGTGAGGGCGACGAGATCGCGCGCGAAGGTCGCGAGGGCCGAGTCGAGCGTCGCGTCCGCCACGTGCACGTGGGCGCTCGACTGGAGCGCGGCGCGGCGCAGCACGCGGCGAGCGGCCTCGAGGTTCTCCCAGTCGGCGAGCACGCCCCGCACGCGGTCCGCGAGCCTCGTGAGCTCGGCGTCGTCCGCGCGAGCGGCGAGGGCCTCGACGGTGAACGCGACGGACTCGTAGGCGGATTCGGAGCACGGGTTGTGATGGGTCATCGGGACTCCTCCAGGCGGCGCGTCGATGGGTCGGCGCGGGCGGCCGGAGGGTGCCCGAGCTCAGGTCGGATTGCCAGCCGCGCGGAGCTCGCGCAGGGCCCCTCAGTGCTCGTCGAAGAAGACCCTCGCGCTCGGGGCGCCGGGGGTGATCTCGACGGAGCGGGCGACGGTCTCGCCGGGGCGCTCGCAGGTGATCTGGTGCGTGCCCGCAGGGAGGCGGAGGTGGAAGAGCGGGGTCTGGCCCACCGGGTGTCCGTCGACGAGCACGCGACAGCGGGGCGTCGAGCCCACGGCGAGCTCGGGGAGGGTCGGGGCCGCGGTCGCCTGCGCGAGGCCCGGGCCGACCGAGGTGGGGAGCGCCGGGGCGGCCGCGACGCGAGGGCGCGCTGGGGCTTCGACCGAAGGGGGCGCCACGGCGGGAGTCACGTGCGCCGCGGGAGCGGGCTGCGGGCGGGGGGCGACGACGACCGGGGCTGCGGGCGCGACGGGCACGCGCTGCATGGGAGGGAGGACGAGGTCGCGGTCGCGGTCGGGGACGACGGTGACCTCGATGGACTCGAAGCCGTCGGCCTCGACCCGGATGCGGAGCGGGCGCGAGGCGCGCGGGACGTAGGCCTCGTTGGAGAAGTACCGGACGCCGCCGATGACCGGGCGGGCGTCGTCGCGCATGCCGAGCAGGCGCAGACGGATGTTGAGCGGCGCGACCGGGCGGGGGCGGTCTCGGAGGCGGCTCAGCGTGACCACGCCCAGCGCCACGAGCAGGCCCGAGAGGAAGGCCGCGGACAGGAAGAGCCAGCGCCGTGATCGGGGATACGCGGGGAGGGAGGGGCGCGCGACGTCTTCGACGGGGAGCACGGCGCCCTGGGGCGTGAGCTCGACCGCGGCGGTGACGGGCGAGGGCGGCAGGAGCGTACCGCCCGGGGTGGTCTCGATCAGCGGAAGGCGCGGCGGGGGCGGCAGCGGCGGCAGCGACGGAGCGCGGAAGACCCCCGGGCGCGAGGACTCGAAGCGCTGGTAGCCGGGGCGCTGAGAGAGCGGGACCGGGGCGGCTCCGCCCTCGACGACGGCGCTCACCTTGACGGCGTGCACCCGGGTCGGCGCGCTGTCGGCGGCGTTCTCGTCGTCGATGCGAACCATGCCCGGGAACACCGGGCGGATGGAGAGCGGCCCGGCGAAGTCATCGGCCGCCGCGGGCTGCGCGTCCTCGGTGAGGTCCTCGACCGTGTCCCGCATGCGGTCGATGCCCGGGGCGATCTCGTGCTGCGTGGTCGGGTCATCGGGCCGCGCGGTGGGAAACTCCTCAGGACCGGGGATGCGCAGCAGCGACGGGCGCACCGCGACCTCGGGGTGCTCCGCGAGGTAGGCGCCGATTTCCTGGAGCATGTCGGCGGCGCTGGCGAAGCGGGAGGTGCGGTCCTTCTCGAGGCAGCGGTCGATGAGGGCGGACAGCCCGGCCTCGATGCCGAGCTCCGTCGCCCGCTTGTGCTCCTCGGTGACCACCGCGAGGATCTGCTGGTTGTAGTTCTCTCCGTCGAAGGGGAGCTCGCCGGTGAGGCACTCGTACATCACGACGCCGAGCGCCCAGATGTCGGCGCGAGGGTCGATCTGCTCGCCGCGCGCCTGCTCGGGGGACATGTAGTGGGGCGTGCCGACGGTGGTGTTGGCGCGGGTGATGGAGAGCGAGATCTCCTTCTCCGGGTCGAGGATCTTCGAGATGCCGAAGTCCACGATCTTCACGTGCGTCTCGCCGCTCGGCCGACGCGCCAGGAACACGTTCTCGGGCTTGATGTCCCGGTGCACGATGTTCTCGCGGTGGGCGACGATCAGGGCCTGGAGCACCTGGCAGACCACGGTCAGCGTCTCGCCCGGCAGGAGCTTGTCGTAGCGCAGCAGGTAGGTCGCGAGGTCGATGCCCGTGAGCAGCTCGAGGACGATGAAGAGCGAGCCGTCGTCCGGGTCTTCTCCCGCGTCCAGCACCTCGACCACGTTGGGGTGGCGCACCCGGGCCGCCGCCAGCGCCTCGTTGACGAAGCGCCGGACGTTGTCGCCGTCGGCCTGACTCTCCGGGTGCATCACCTTGATGGCGACGTGCCGCAGCGATCCCACGAGCTCGGCCTCGTAGACCATGCCCATGCCGCCACGGCCGAGCACGCGAACGAGCTTGTAGCGCCCCGCGACCGTCGAACCGATGCGTGATTGTTCTGCTGTGGTCGCGGCCGACACCCTGCCAGTACCCCAAACGTGAGATTGACGTTCAGCTTACCCCACACCGCGAGGGAAGGTCACGTTGCTTCACCCAGAGAAGCGCCGCGAGGCCGACGCCCAACCGGCGCAGCGGACGTGCTACCCACGCAGTCCATGAACAGACGGCTCCCGTTGCTGGAGGGTCGCGCCGAGGCCACCAATCGGTGCACCTACTGCCCGAAACTCTGCCGCCCGGCGTGTCCCGTCTCGACCGTCGAGGGCCGCGAGACCGTCACCCCGTGGGGGAAGATGCGGGCGATGGACGAGCTCCTTCGCGACATCGAACCCGCGGCAGAATCCTCCCGCGCCGCGATGGCCTGGGCCTGCACCGGATGCGGTCGCTGCCGCACCCTCTGCCTGCTCGACAACCCCGTGGTCGACACGCTCTACGACGGACGCGCCGACGCGCTCGCCAACCGTATCGCCCCGGAGCCCGTGGCCCGTCTGGTCGCGAGCTGGGAGCCTCGCCGCGCGAAGCTCCAGGCCGCCGCCACCGCCGCTGGCCTCGTGGGGTCGGGCACTGGCGTGGCGGTGGTCCCGGGGTGTCGTGCGGTGAGCGAAGACCCGTCCGGCGCGCGGCGGACGCTGCGCTCGGTGGGCGCGCTCTCCGGCGGCTGCCACGCCGTCGGGGGCGAGTGCTGCGGCGCTCCGCTCTGGGACGCGGGCGATCGCGAGGGCTTCTTCCAGCAGGCCGAGCGCTTCGTGGCCGCGGTCGGCGCCGACGCCTCCGAGCTGGTCGTCGCGGACGCGGGCTGCGCCTTCACGCTGCGGGTGCTCTACCCCCGCTTCGGCCTCGCTCCGGAGCGTTGGACCCGGGTCGAGCACCTCGCGGAGACGGCCGCCCGCAGGCTCGATCGCCTCCGGCCGGTGGCGGTCGAAGGGGCCGTCGCGGTGCACGACAGCTGCCGGCTGGGCCGAGGGCTCGGCGTGTACGACGCGCCCCGCGAGGTGATGCAGCGGATCCTCGGGCGCCCCACCGTGGAGCTGCCCTCGTCGCGCGAGCAGTCGAGCTGCAGCGGCGCGGGGGGGCTGCTCCCCATCACTCGACCGGCGACCTCGAGGGCGATCGCGGCGGACCTCGCCGCCGAGGTGCGCGAGGTCGGGGCCGACATCGCGGTGGTCACGAGCTGCACGTCGAGCCGATCTCAGTTGCGCAAGGCCGGGGTTCGCGCCGACGATCTGGCCGACTGGATCGCGCGGTCGCTGGGCGTGGCGGACGACGCGGGCTGAGAGGAGACGCGCGGCGTGGCGACGGGACGATCGTTGGAACTGGTGGTGAACCCGGCGGCGGGCGGCGGTCGCGCGGGGAGGGTGCTCGGGGAGTATTCGAGAGCGCTCCAGGCCGAGGGCTTCGAGGTCTCGGTGCACCGCACGGGGAGCAAGGGTCAGCTCGTCGAGACCATGCGCTCGCTGGTCGATCGGGGCGCACCGACGGTCGCGGTGATGGGCGGAGACGGAACCTTCCACGACGCCATGAACGCGCTGCTGCGCGACGACGGCTCGGTGATGCCGACGGGGGAGACGGTCTTCGCGGTGGTCCCGGCCGGCACCGGGAGCGACCTCGGGGCGCGCGCTCTGGCCGTGCCCTCCGGCTCGAAGGAGCTGGCTCGCTGGCTGGCCGCCGCGACCCCGCGGCCCTTCGACCTGGGCCTGCTCGAGTACCTCGACCGCGACGGCAAGCGCGCGCGGATGCTCTTCACCAACATCGCGAGCTGCGGCATCTCCGGGCGGGTCGATGAGCTGGTGGCCGCGGGTCCCCGATGGCTCACCGGCAAGGCCAGCTACATGGTCGCGACCGGCCGGGCGATCGCCGGATGGCACCACCGCCCGATGCGGGTGCGCGTCGACGGGGAGCTGGTGCACGAGGGCAAGGCGATGACCTTCGCGGTCTGCAACGGCCGCTCTTTCGGCGGCGGCATGATCATGGCTCCCGACGCCGACCAGTCGGACGGCCTCTTCGAGGTGGTCGGCCTCGGCGACCTGGGCCTCGCCGACGTGCTGCAGAACTTCCCCAAGATCTACAAGGGCACGCACCTCGGCGAGCCCAAGGTGATCTCCTCCCGTGGGAAGGTGATCGAGATCGAGAGCACCGACGGGGATGTTCCGCTGGACATCGACGGCGAGACCCCGGGGACGCTGCCCGCCCGCATGTCGGTGCTGCCCGGCGCCGTGCGCGTGCTGCGAGCGCCCTGATCCATGGCGACCGGTCGGCCCGGCCGTCGACACCTGAAGATCGGCGAGCTCGAGCGAGCGCTCGGGGTGACGCGCGACCAGGTGCACCACTACGTCGAGCTCGGCCTGGTCCCGGCGCCCGAGAAGAGCGCCGCGACGCTCTCCTGGTACGGTCCGGAGCACCAGGCCGCGGTGGCGCGGGTGAGGGCGATCCGCGACGCGGGAGGCTCGCTCGCGCAGGCCCAGCGCTGGCTCTCCGGGCCGCTCGCGCACGCCGGTCCCGAGGACTGCTCGACGCTCACCCGATGGGTGCTCGGCGACCGGTCGGGCTCCTCGACGGAGCGCCCTCGCGTGCCCGTTCCGGTGCCCCTCGACGCGGTGGTGGCAATGATCGACGCGGGGCTCTCGCGGGTCGATCCGGACGCGCTCGTGGCGGGGGCTGCGCTCGACCCGACCGCGTGGCTCGACGAGCTGGCCGCGCGCTGGGTCGAGCGCGAGGAACTCGCGAGGGTGACCGTGGCCCGGGAGGCGCTGGAGGCCACGGCGAGCGCTCGTCTGGCAGCGTGGCTGCCGATCGATCCGAGGCGGTTGGAGGGCGGCGTGCTGCGCGCGTCGGTGCTCGACCAGGCGCCATCGGGCGGGGACCTCGAAGCGCACGAGGAGCGCGCCCGGCTGGGGGTGATGCTCTCCGCGCCGCCGTCGTGGCTGCCGGAGGAGGGAGGCTGGAGCTCGGTAGCTCGCGCCGTGGCGGCGATGCGTTCGAGGCGCTGGGGCGACGCGCAGACGGCGCTGTCGCGGGTGCAGCCCGGCGCGCCCGGCGCGGCCCTGGCGGCGGCGCTGGGCTGGTGCGTCGAGGCGATGGCCATCGCTCGCTCGGGCGACGGAGCCCTCGCGCTGGTGCCTCGCCTCGGGGCCCTGCGGACGATCGACGCCGCGCAGGCGTCCGACCTCATCGAGCGGCTCCGGCTGCGCTGGACGCTCGCGGTCACATGGCTCGCGCTGCCGCCGCGCTGGGGCGCCGACCGGCCCGGGGTGGAGCTGGGCGCACTGCTCTCCGAGCTCGCGACGGTGGCTCCCGACGACCGTCGGCGGGCGACGGGGGAGCTCGACGTGATCGAGGCCAACGCAGGGCTCGCGCTCTCGGCCTGGAGGCTCCGCGAGGGCGATCGCGCCGGCTCCGCGGAGGCGGCGCGAGCGGTGCTGGCGTTCGGCGGAGCGGCGACCCAGGAGGCGGCGCGGCGGGTGCGGCGGGCCTCCCGGGCGATGTGATATCAACGCCCGCGATGAGCGAGACGACGAAGGTTGCGGTGCTCGGCGCGGGCACCATGGGTCACGGCATCGCGCAGGTGTGCGCCGCCGTCGGGTTGAGCGTCCACGTGAGCGACCCCTCGGAGGGGGCGCGGGAGAAGGGGCTCAAGGGCGTTCGGGACTCGCTCGACCGGATGGTCGCCAAGGCGAAGCTCTCCGCGGCGCAGCGCGACGAGGCGCTCGGCCGCATCGAGTGGGGCGGCGACCTGGGCGCGGCGGTCGAGGCGGCGGACGTGGTCATCGAGGCGGTGCCCGAGCGCATCGAGCTCAAGCGCGAGCTGCTCCAGCGGGTCGACGCGCTCGCGCCGTCGACGGCGCTGCTCGGGTCCAACACCTCGTCGCTCTCCATCACCGAGCTCGGGGCTTCGCTGCGCGACCCGTCGAGGCTCGTGGGGCTGCACTTCTTCAACCCGGTTCCGGTGATGGAGCTGCTCGAGATCGTGCGCGGAGTGCGCACCGCCGAGGCCAGCATCGACCGCGCGCTGGCCTTCGCGGCGAAGCTCGCCAAGACGCCCATCGTGGTGCGCGACATGCCGGGCTTCGCGACCAGCCGGCTGGGCGTGGCGCTCGGCGCCGAGGCCATCCGGATGCTGGAGCAGGGTGTGGCCAGCGCCGAGGACATCGACCGCGCCATGGAGCTGGGCTACCGGCACCCGATGGGCCCGCTCCGGCTCACGGACCTGGTCGGGCTCGACGTGCGGCTGGCGATCCTCGACCACCTGCACCGCGAGCTGGGGGAGCAGTTTCGCGCTCCCCCGCTGCTGCGGCAGATGGTGCGCGCGGGCAAGCTCGGGAAGAAGACCGGCGAGGGCTTCTACAAGTGGTGAGCGCCGGTCACGTCGTGTACTCGGCGTTGACCTCGACGTAGCGGTACCCGAGGTCGCTGGTCATCAGCATCGCCGCGCCGTCGCCCTCCGCGAGGGCGATCTCCAGCACGAGGTTCTCCGCGCGCATCGCGGCCGAGAGGGCCGCGCGGTCGAAGGCCGTCGGGGCGTCGTGCTCGAAGACCGTCACCCCCTGAAGGGCGCACCGCAGCCCGGCGACGCTGCGCACCGCCTTCGAGTTGCCCACCTGCGAGACGAAGCGACCCCAGTTGGGGTCGTTGCCGAAGAGGGCCGTGCGCACGAGGGCGCTGTGCGCCACGGTGTCCGCGACGTCCCTCGCGGCGGCGTGGTCGCGCGCGCCGGTGACCTGGATGGTCGTGACCTTGGTGGCCCCTTCGCCGTCGCGCGCGATGAGCCACGCCAGGTGGCCGGCGACGTCCGTGACCTCGCGCGTCACGCCCGCGAAGCCCGCCTCACCGCGCCCCGTCGCGAGGAGCAGGAAGGTGTCGTTGGTGCTCGGATGCGTGTCGACGTGCACGGCGTTGAAGCTGCGAGAGGCGATGTCTCCGATGGCCGACCGCAGCTCTTCGGGCGTGGCGCGGGCGTCCGTCGCGACGAAGGCCAGCATCGTGGCCATGTCGGGGTGGATCATCCCCGCGCCCTTGCACACCCCCGCGATGCGAGCGCCGGCGAGGGCGAGCCCGTGCTCCTTCGGAAACGCGTCGGTGGTCATGATGGCCTGGAGGAAGCGCCGGCCCGCCTCTCGATCGGAGGAGAGCGCGGCGACGCACTGGTCGATGCCCGCGCGCACCCGCTCCATCGGGAGCGCGTGGCCGATCACCCCGGTGCTGCACACGAGCACCTCCTCGGGGCGGCAGCCCACGGCGGCGGCGACGCGGTCGCACATCTCTCGGGCGTCCGCGAGGCCCTGCTCGCCGGTGCACGCGTTGGCGTTGCCGCTGTTCACCACCACCGCGCGGATCATCCCGCCGCTCGCGCGCAGGTGCTCTCGGCTCACGACGACGGGCGCCGCGGGGAAGAGGTTCTGCGTGAAGATGCCCGCGCACGCGACGGGCGCGTCGGCGACGAGCAGCGCGACGTCCGGGCGACCGCTGGCTTTGATGCCCGCAGCGACCCCGGCCGCGCGCAGCGATGAAATTTCCGAGAGCGTCACCGCGGCGTCGGGGAGCTCGGGCAGCGGGTGATGCAGTCGGGCGTCGAGAGATCGTGCTTCAGTCATAGGTCTTCTGCCTCGCGGCGGCGGAGACTCTCACCGTAGGCGCAGGGGTCAAGGCTCGTCTCGGGTGGAGGGTCTGCGCGGCCCCACGGTGGCGTCCACCGACCGACATCGACACCGCAAAGTTGACCCGGGGGGGTTGTTCGAAGCGCCGGTCGCGTTTACAAGTCGGCTCTCTCTTGAACTTGGCCGTTCGTGTTCCCACTCTAGGAATGCGGCCGGTTCGTGAGGCCAGCGACGGTCTCGCACACGGATTTCGAACGCGATTCAAAGGTGCCGGCGGACACACCACCGCACCGAGAACCCCCGCGGAGGAACTGATGCAGCGAACGTCCGGCCTGCCCAAGAGCGTGTTGACCCTCTCCATGTTCGCGCTCCTCGGCGCGCTGGTGTTCGGGGCGTCCGTCGCGAGCTCCAACGCGCCCTGCCCGGATGGGATGGCCTTCGTGTCGGGCAGCGGGTTCTGTGTCGACCGCTACGAGGCGTCGCTGATGGAGATCCGGCCCGACGGCCGTGAGGTCCCGCACTCGCCGTACATGAACCCCGGGCGCGCCGACGTCCGGGCGGTCACCCGAAGAGGGGTCGTTCCGCAGGGGTACATCTCCCAGGTGCAGGCCGCGAGGGCGTGCGCCCGGTCGGGCAAGCGGCTGTGCTCGGAGCGCGAGTGGTTCCGCTCCTGTCGGGGGCCCAACGGCCGCACCCACGGGTACAGCAACCAGCGTGAAGACGGTCGCTGCAACGAGAACCACCGCTGGCACCCCGTCGTCCGGCTCTTCCGCGCGACCACCCCCTACCTCTGGGGCATGGCGCTGATGAACGACCCGCAGATCAACCAGCTCCCCGGCACCGTCTCCCTCACCGGCGCCCACGCGGGCTGCACCAACGAGCACGGCGTCTTCGACATGGTGGGCAACCTCCACGAGTGGACCGCGGACTCCACGGGCACCTTCCGCGGCGGCTACTACATGGACACGACCATCAACGGCGAGGGCTGCTGGTACCGCACCCCCGGACACAACACCGCCTACCACGACTACTCCATCGGCTTCCGCTGCTGCGCGTCCGCCGGCGAGGAGTAGAGCGGCTCCCAAAGACTGCCGCGATCGTGCGTCCGGTGAGCGCTTGAAGTAGCGTCGCTGCGCCCATGAGTCGGATGGCATCACCAGGTTCGCAGCTTCCCGGTGGGTTCATCCTCGGGGCGCTGAGCCACGCTGATCGCATCGGGCTCGTCTACGAGGCCTTCCCCGCGGAGGGACGGGGACAGAAGGCCCGGGCGCTCGTCCTGCACCCCCTCCACGTCGAAGAACTCCGCGAGTGGTTCGAGCGCACCGCGGTGCTCGGCCGCGCGCTGAAGCACCCCAACCTCGTCGAGGTGCACGCGCTCGGATACACGGCCAACCAGCTGCCGGTGATGATCACCGAGTGGACCGACGGCCGCACGCTGCGCAGCCGCCTCGCCGGCGGCGAGGTCATCCCCGTCGCCGAGCTCCGACGCATCATCGACGAGGTCGCCGCGGCGCTCGACTACCTCCACGGCCGCAGCCCCCCGGTGCTGCACCGCGTGCTGATGCCCGAGACCGTGCTGATCCCGCCGGATTCTCAGCCGGTGAAGCTCCTCGCGGTCGGCCACGCGGACCGGCCGCAGCACCCCGCCTCCAAGCCGAACTACCTCTCGCCCGAGGAGCTCGAGGGCTCCTACGAGCTCACGCCCGCGGCGGACATCTTCTCGCTCGCGACGCTCGCCTTCGAGGCCCTCACCGGGCGCCCGGCCTTTGCCGGCAACGGGGCCGCCGCGGTGCTCAACGCCGTGCAGCGACGCCAGCTGCCGTACATCGCGCTCGCTCCGCAGGAGGGTCTGGAGCCCCTCGATGAGCTCTTCCACCGGGCGTGGTCGATCGATCCGTCGCGCCGGCCCGTGAGCGCGAGCGCCTTCGCCATGGAGCTGGCCGAGGCGATCGAGCAGGTGCCGGGCACGCTGCTCACGTCGAGGCGCACGCTGCGCGAGGGGGTTCCGCGCACGGTCACGGTCCCGCCGGTCGCCGGGGCGATGGGGCGCCCGACGACGATGCAGGCCGCGGCGATGTCCAGCACCGCCAGGGTCTCCACGAGGCCGCCCCCCGACACGGCGAGGCAGTCGTCCTCGCGCCCCATCTCCCCGCTGCTCGCATCGAACGGCGCCTCGCCCCGCCTCGGCTCGTCGCAGGGGCACTCGAGCCTAGCTTTTCGCTCCGACGCCTCCGGCGCCTATCGTCGCACCGAGGAGGACGCCAACTCCTGGCTCAACCTGGACGCCGATCGCACCGCGCGACTGTCGCCCACGGGCGTCGAGCTCGCGGCGTCGGCGGCCGTCCCCGACGGGACCGGCTCGAAGTCCGACGCGTCGGAGCCCGCGGACGTCGAGATCAGCTCCGCGGCCGTGGACATCGACGACCCCGAGGTGCTCGAGCTCCTCTCCGAGGAGTTCACCAGCCCCGCCGTCGCTTCGCTGATCCCGAGGGTTCTCTCCGAGCCGCCGCGGGCGCAGTTCGAGGGGGACTTCGCCGACCATCCCGCCCCGATCGCTCCGCCCTCGACGCGCCCGGCGCCGATGCCGATGGCCGCCGGCGCTCCGGCCCGTTCGCGCTTCCCCGCGCCGGTGCGCTCGCTCACCCAGCCGGCGGGCTTTCCCAGCGCGATGCAGCGCCGGTCGCCGACCCCCCTGCGCAACGAGCGCGCGGCGACCTTCGACCGCCCGCCGGTCTCGCCCATCGCCCGCCCCGACACGCGCGTCCGCGACGTGCCCGCGGCGGCGCCGCTGCCGTGGCACTCGCGCGAGGTGAAGCTCACCCCCTGGATGATCGCGCTCGTGCTGGCGCTCAACCTGCTGCTCACGGCCGCGCTGCTGGTCGTGCTGAGGTACCTCCTCGTCTGAGCGTCGCGGTGATAGCTTCCCGCGCCTCATGAGCGCTCCGACTGCCCCGCGGGTCTACATCGTCGACGCCGTCCGCACGCCCGTCGGGCGCTACCGCGGCGGCCTCTCCTCCGTGCGCCCGGACGACCTAGCCGCCCGCACCATCACCGCGCTGCTCGACCGCGTCCCCGCCGCGAGGGAGGGGGTCGACGAGGTGGTCTTCGGCGCGACCAACCAGGCCGGAGAGGACAACCGCAACGTCGCGCGCATGGCGCTGCTGCTCGCGGGGCTGCCCTACGAGGTCACCGGCGTCACGGTCAACCGGCTGTGCGGCTCCGGGCTCGAGGCGATCCAGTACGCGTACCGCGCCATCGCGACGGGCGAGCGCTCGGTGATGATCGCGGGCGGCGTCGAGAGCATGACCCGAGCGCCCTTCGTGATGGCCAAGGCCGCCGAGGCCTTCGACCGCGCGGTGCCCGCGATGTTCGACACCTCGCTCGGGTGGCGCTTCACCAACCCGAAGATGGCCGAGCGCTTCCCGCTCGAGTCCATGGGCGACACCGCGGAGAACGTCGCCGCGCTGCGCTCCATCTCCCGCGAGGCGCAGGACCGCTTCGCCCTCGCCAGCCACCAGCGCGCCGCGCGCGCCGTCGCCGAGGGGGCCTTCGCGGACGAGCTCGTCCCCGTGGAGATCGCCCAGCGCAAGGGCCCCGCGGTGATCGTCGCGGCCGACGAGTCGGTGCGCTCGGACGCCTCCATCGAGCAGCTCGCCAGGCTCGCCCCGGTCTTCCGCAAGGGGGGGAGCGTCACCGCGGGCAACTCGTCGCCCATCAACGACGGCGCCTCGGCGGTGCTGGTGGCCTCCGAGGAGTTCGTGCAGCGGCACGGGCTCACTCCCCTCGGCCGGGTGGTCTCCAACGCCGTCGCGGGCGTCGAGCCGGGGCTCATGGGGCTCGGCCCGATCCCGGCCATGACCCGGGCGCTCGCTCGCGCGGGCCTCGGCGCCGACGCGCTCGACACCATCGAGCTCAACGAGGCCTTCGCGGCGCAGGCGCTCGCCTGCATCGACTCGCTCGGCCTCGACCCCGCGAAGGTGAACCCCGACGGCGGGGCCATCGCGCTCGGTCACCCCATCGGATCATCCGGGGCGCGCATCGCCACCACGCTGCTCCACCGCATGCGCCGGCAGGGGCTTCGGCTCGGCGCCGCGTCGCTCTGCATCGGCGTGGGCCAGGGGATCGCGACGATCTTCGCCCGCGACTAGGCCCGCGCCGGGGAGCGTGACCTCGAAGGTCGCCCCTCGCTCGGGCTCGCTGCGCACGGTGATCTCGCCGGCGTGGCCTCGGACGATCTTCTGCGCGATGGCGAGGCCGAGCCCGGTGCCGTCGGGGCGGGTGGTGAAGAAGGGCTCGAAGATCCGGTCGAGGTGCTCCGGCGCGATGCCGCGGCCGTGATCGACGACCCGAAGGACGAGCCGCGACGCGTCGAGGTCGGCCTCGACGGTCACCGTGCTGCCCGGGGCGGAGGCGTTGGCGGCGTTGTCGATGAGGTTGATGAGCAGCTGCCTCAGGGCTCGCTCGTCCGCGAGCGGCGGCGGCGCGGGGTCGCTGCCCGCGAGAGTCACGTCGAGGGTGACGCCCCGATCGGCGAGCACCGGGGCGAGGGTGCGCGCCACGTCGTCCAGGAGCTCCCGCGGCGCGACCGGGCGGCGACGGAGCTGGAGGGGGCGGGCGAAGTCGAGGATCTCCGCCACGGAGGCGCCGAGCCGGGTGATCTCCTCGCTGGCGATGTCGAGGTACTCGCGGTCGCTCTCCGAGAGGCTGGAGCGCGCCCGGAGGATCTGGACGTTCATCGCGATGGAGGTGAGCGGCGTCCGGATGTCGTGCGCGATGGCCGCCGCGAAGGAGCCGAGGGCGGCGAGGCGCCGGGACTCCTCCACCTCGCGGCCGAGGCGCACCTGCTCGGTGACGTCCTGGGTGATCACCACGACGCCGGTCGGCTGCCCGAGGCGGTCGCGGAAGGGGGCGACGGTGACGTCCTGGAAGCGCTCGCCCGAGGGGGTCGCCACGGACATCGCCGCGTGGTGCATCACCCGCGTCGGGTCGAGCGTGAGCGCCTCGATGGTGGCCGTCGCCTCCGGGGTCTTGAACTCCGGGTGCAGGTCGTCGAAGTAGTGGCTCCCGATGGCGGCCGTCGCGGCGATGCCCGTGGTGCGCTCCAGCACGCGGTTCCAGGCCTTCACTCGCAGCTCGGGGTCGACCACGGCGACGCCCACCGGCAGGCTGTCCACGACGTTCTCGAGGAAGACCCGGTAGTCCGCGAGCTCGCTCGTCGCGAGGGCGGCGCGGGCGTAGAGCGAGAAGTTCTCGAACTTCAGCGCCACGTGCTCGGCCAGCGAGGCGCAGAGCAGCGTGGCGTCGCGGCTGAGCCCGTCGGCGCGCACCAGCAGCACCCCGTGCAGGGCTCGCTCGCGGCGCACCGGCACCACCAGATGCACCTCCTCGCGCTGCATCCAGGCCAACAACGCCGGGGGCAGCTCGGGGGCGTGGTCCAGCGAGTGGAAGCGCCGCGGGTGCTGCTCGATCATCTCCACCAGCGCGTGGGACATCTCCTCGCGCTCGCCGGGCGGCGTGCGCCCGTGCCGCAGGAAGCGCACCTCGCCGTCGGTCACCTCGTGCAGCGCCCCGAGCGCCATCGCGAGCACCGCGTCGGGGTCGATCATCGTGGAGGTCACGGAGAGCACGCGCTCGAGCACGCCGCGCGAGGAGGGCCCCGAGGCGATCATGGAGCCGGTGCGGCCCATGACGCGGTCGAGCGCGTCGAGGGTGCCCTGGAGCAGCAGGGTCGGCAGGCCCGCCACGACGACGGTGGCGAGGGCGGAGGTCGACCCGGCGGCGAGGATCGGGTGCAGCGCGGGGGCCACGAAGCCCAGGTAGGCGGCGAAGAGGGCGGCCGCGGCGGTGGCGACCAGCGCCTCGGCGAGCAGCACGCGCACCTCGAAGAGGTGGTACCGGAGGATCGCCACGCCGACGCCGCCGACCACGAAGACGGCCATGGCCATGCACTGGGCGAGGTCGGTCCAAGGGGGGAGGAGCGCGTTGCCGACGAGGTGCAGCGTCCCGTAGACGAGCAGGCTCAGCACCCACGGGGCGAGGATGGCGGCCTGCACCACGGAGACCGGAGCGCTCGGGCCGCGCTCGCCGGGGCTCGTGGCGAGGCGCCAGTTGCGGGTCACGTAGACCACCGTGAGGGTGAAATACGGGAGCATGTAAAGCAGCGTCCAGGCGGGCTCGCGGCCGCTGACGAGGCTCATGCGCACGGTCGAGGCGATGAAGAGCCCGGTGACCACCAGCAGCGGGAGGCGCAGCGAG
Source organism: uncultured Myxococcaceae bacterium (assembly GCA_966211675.1). Classification (GTDB taxonomy): domain Bacteria; phylum Myxococcota_A; class Polyangia; order Polyangiales; genus SCUS01. The sequence continues at coordinate 40,956 of CBIHPK010000007.1, read as the reverse complement.
AGGGGCGCGGTCCGGTCGCGGGGGAAGCTATAGGCGAAGAGCGTGAGGAGGTAGGCCGAGCCGTAGGTCGCGAGCGCGCTCGGGACCACCACCAGGGGGTGGCCCACGCGGACGCCGCCGAGGTGGGCGAGGGTCAGGCAGAGCACGCCCGCCGCGAAGGTCCACCCCACCTGCTGGAAGTAGCGGGTGTCCACCCGGCCGCCCGCGTCGCGGCGAATCCGTCGCAGCAGGATCGCGATGATCGCGAAGGAGAAGATCGCGGCGGGGGTGAGCCAGCGGACCATCGGGGGTTCAGCCTCCGGTCACGCCGAGGCGAGTGGGCCCGAGCGCCGGTCGCTCCAGGCCGTACTCGCGAATCTTGCGGTCGAGGGTGGGGCGGGTGATGCCGAGCACGGAGCAGCTGCGGCGCTTGTTCCAGCCGGTGGCGGCGAGCACCGCGGCGATGTGCCGGTGCTCGATCTCCCGCAGGGTCATGAAGCTCGCGAGGTCCACCGCCCCGTTGGACGGACCGTCGGGGCCTTCGGGTGCATCGATCGTCGCGCCGGGCTGCTCTTCGTCCGCGCCCTCCTCGGCGCCCTCGTCGAGGCGGATCGGGAGCGCGGGCACGTCGAGCACCTCGCCGTCGGTCACCACCACCGCGCGGGTGAGGGCGTTCTCCAGCTCGCGCACGTTGCCCGGCCAGGGGTAGCGCACCAGCAGGTCGAGGGCCTCGCGCGAGACGTAGCGGATCTTCTTGTGCAGCTCGCGGGTGACCTTGGAGAGCAGGTGGTCGATGAGGACGGGGATGTCCTCGCGGCGCTCCCGCAGCGGCGGCAGGTGCAGCTCGACGACGCGCAGGCGGTAGTAGAGGTCCTCGCGAAAGAGGCCCTCGCGCACCATCTGCGGGAGGTCCCGGTGCGTGGCCGTGATGATGCGCGCCCGCAGCGGGATCGGACGGGCGTCGCCCACTCGCTCGAAGGTGCGCTCCTGCACCACGCGCAGCAGCTTCACCTGCAGGTCGAGCGGCAGCTCGCCGATCTCGTCGAGGAAGAGCGTGCCCGCGCCGGCGATCTGGAAGCGGCCGAGCTTGTCGCTGGTGGCCCCGGTGAAGGCGCCCTTCGCGTGGCCGAAGAGCTCGCTCTCCAGCAGCTCGCGGGCGAAGGCGGTGCAGTTGACGGCCACGAAGGGCTGGTCCCGGCTGTCGCCCGAGAAGTGGATGGCGCGGGCGACGAGCTCCTTCCCGGTGCCGCTCTCGCCGGTGATGAGCACGGTGGCCCGCGAGGTGGAGACGCGGCCGATGGTCTTGAAGACCTCGCGCATCCCGGCCGAGCGGCCGACGATGTTGTCGATCTGGAAGTCCGCGGCGAGGGTCTCGACGAGGCCGTCGAGGCGGCGCGAGAGGTCGCGGGACTCCACCGCGCGGAGCACGGCGATCTTGAGGCGCTCGATGTCGATGGGCTTGACCAGGTAGTCCCAGGCGCCGCGCTGCATCGCGGTGACGGTGCTGCGCATGTCGTCGCGGGCGGTGACCACCAGCACCGGGGGCATCCCCTCGCGGCCCTGCACCCGCTCCAGGAACTCCAGGCCATCGACGATCGGGAGCCCGAGGTCGAGGAGCACCACGTCGGGGCTCGCGGCGTCGAGCGCGTCGAGGCCCTCCTGGCCGTCGGCGGCGGTGGTCACGGCGTAGCCGAGGTCCCCGAGGAACTTCTCCAGCGACCGGCGGATGGAGCGGTCGTCGTCGACGATCAGGACGCGGTACCTCGGCGGCGGGGGCGGTTCGTTCGGCATATCGGGGTGCGTGGCTTCCTCGCGGCGGATGATGCGGCGGGGGGAGGGGCGCCGCCACGGCGACCTGTGAGGGAGGGAATGCTTCTTGTGCGCGCGCCGCTCCGCGGTGATAGTCGTCGTCGCTCATGCGAAGGGTGACTCGATGACCGACGCCGTGGCCGCGGAGAAGATCGAGGCCCACCTCAAGACCCTGGGGTGGCCCGTGATCGCGCTCTCCGAGCGCACCTGGCGATCGAGCTTCCGCTCTCGCCGGGGCTCGTTTCCGCTCGTGATCCAGGCCGAGGGGGCGTTCTGCCGACTGATGGTGCTGCCGATCGTGCGGCTGCCCGCGGACCCGGACAAGGCCGAGAAGCTCTACGCGAGGCTGCTGCGGCTCAACGGCGAGATGCTGCTCGCGCGCTTCTCCCTCGACGAGGACGGCGACGTGGTGCTCTCGGTGGAGTTTCCGGTCGAGCACATGGACGCGAGCGAGATGCGCGACGCGCTCGACGTGCTCTCGGTCTACGCCGAGAAGCACCGGGCCGAGCTGCGCCAGCTCGTGGCCTGAGCGGTCACTCGAAGAAGTAGACCTCCGAGGCGCCGTGGATGCCCACGAGGGCGTCGACGTACTCCAGGAAGGTCGATCGTCGGCGCATCATGGCGCGGAGCTGGGCGTCGTTGAGCAGGGCCTCGGTGCCGTCGGCGTCGTTCGCGATCGCGCGTCGCAGCGAGGCGAGGGTCATCGCGCGCACCTGGTCGACGAAGCGCCGGGAGAAGCGCTGCACCCGCTGAAGGAACGAGAAGATGATCTCCATCTTCCACCGGGGCAGGGGCTCGAGGAAGCCGCCGTTGTTGTCGCGGTAGACGAGGCCGCCGTGCGCGTCGACGAGGGTGTTGGTGCCGTGCCAGCGGTCCCAGTTGCCGATGATGAAGTCGTAGGAGATCAGGGTGGAGATCTCCTCGGCGCGGCGGCGGGCGTCGGCGGGGACGTCCACGCCCACCACCAGCTGGTTGGTCCACTCGGTGAGGGCCTCGCCGGAGAAGATTCCCGCGCGGTGCAGCACCGGCACCCAGTAGATCATCGCCCCACGGGCCCATCCCCCGCGGAAGAGCAGGCGCGAGGCGTCGACGCCCGCGAGCTCCTCCCGCGACACCCGGCGGAACACCGCCGGGGGCACCCGGTCGATGCCGAGGATCTGGGCCACGCGGAAGGCGCCGATCTCCGCGCGCCAGTGGTCGACGTGCCGGGTCTCGGCGGGCTTGAAGGCCCCGTCGATGGACCCGTCGAGGTCGCAGCGAAGGTTGACGGAGGTGTTGCCGACGTTGCGCGCCGACTGGATCGGGGCCTCGGTCAGCGCTCGGACGATGTCCTCCTCGATGAGGTCTCCGTAGCGACGGACGCCCGCGTCATAGGGGTTGGGCGGCACCGAGGAGGCCTCCACGACGGGAGCGGCGACAGGTGCCACGACGGGAGCCACGACGGGGGCGACGACGAGGTCGGCGGCGCCCTCGGCGAAGGGGTTGGGCGGGATGGCGCCGCTGGAGGCGGGGACCGGCGGGGTCTGCGCGAGGGCTCGCCGTGATCGCGCCGCGATCGCGCCGAGGCCGAGGGCGAGCAGGTGGCGGCGGGAGACGTTCATCGCGGGACTCGCGGGCGAGTGTAGCCGCACGGCGCCCCCGCGGCGAGGAAGCAGCGGGAGGACAGGAGGATTACCGGTCAGGGTAAGATCAGGTGCGGGGTGAGCAGCGCGCGGACGTCGTCGGGGATCTCGATGGAGCCGAGGACGTCGAGGCGGCTGAGCACGACGACCTGGCGGATGGTGGCGCAGCGGACGCCGTCGGCCGCGCGGGTGAGGGCGTGGACGAAGGTGACCGAGCGGGCGCCGAGGCGCTCGACGGAGATGTCGATGAGGGCGACGTCGCCATAGCGCATGGGCGCGTGGTAGTCGGCCTCGACGCGCACCGAGGGGATGCCGATGCCGCGGACCATGGTGAGGTGGGGGTAGCCGCCGGGGAGCGCGGCGAAGAGGGCCTCCAGGGCGTCGTGGCAGAAGTCGAGGTAGCGGGCGAAGAAGACGATGCGGGCGGCGTCGACCTCGGCGAAGCGCACCGGGCGTTCGTAGCGGAACATGCGAGGAGGCTAACGCCCGAGGCGGGATGGAGGCGCGGGAATATCCGTGAAACGAAGGGGGTTTCACGCGCGCGCAGCCGGTTCTCTCCCTCGTTGACTTGCGAGACTCGCTGACTAGGATGCGCGCCCGCCGGGGCGACGGCGAAATGTTGGCTTCACCGAAGGCATATATCGAATGGCGACCAGTGACGTGATGATCGAGACCCGGGAGCTGTCGAAGGTCTACGGCGCCCAGCGCGCGGTCGATCGGCTCAGCTTCGAGATCCGCCGGGGCGAGGTGGTGGGGTTCCTCGGGCCCAACGGGGCGGGGAAGTCCACGACGATGAAGATCCTGACCTGCTTCATCTCGCCCTCCGAGGGGACGGCGAAGGTGGGCGGGTTCGACGTGTTCGACGACCCGCTCTCGGTGCGCTCGGTGCTCGGGTACCTCCCGCAGCGCGCGTCGCTCTACCCCGAGATGGGCGTGGTCGAGTACCTGGAGTTCGCCGCCGACCTGCGCGCGATCGCGAAGGACCAGCGCCGCGCCAAGATCAAGGAGGTGGTCGAGATCTGCGGGCTCAAGGACGTGCTCGCCAAGACCATCAACGAGCTCTCCTACGGCTACCGGCAGCGCGTGGGCCTGGCGCAGGCGCTCATCCACGACCCGCCCATCCTCATCCTCGACGAGCCCACCGCGGACCTCGACCCCAACGAGAGCGCGGAGGTCATCTCGTACATCAAGGAGATCGGCAAGACGCGCACGATCATGCTCTCCACGCACGACCTCGCGGAGGTCAAGGAGGCCTGCGCGCGGGTGCTCATCGTCAACCGCGGCAAGATCGTGGCGGACGGCGCGCCGGACGAGCTCGCGGCCAAGAGCGGGAGCGTGAAGTACGTGCTCGCCATCGACGCCGGCAAGGACGAGTCGGTGCGCAAGTCGGGCCCGGTGATCGAGGCGGTCAAGCGGGTGGCGGCGGGCGCCGTGGTGCGCGAGCTGCCGGGCGACGACCGGGCGACGACGCTCGAGGTGAGCGTGAAGGGCTCCGGCGACCAGCGCCGGGACTTCTTCCGCATGGCCGTGGAGAACAAGTGGGACCTGCTGGAGCTTCGCCGCGAGGCGGTGCAGCTCGAAGAGGTCTTCCGTCAGTTGACGGTGGGCGAGGGGGCTCCGCGGCGCAACGCGGGCTCGAAGGCTTCGGATACCAGCGCGGCGACGAAGGAGTCATCCAGCGATGTCTGATACGGAAACGACGGCGACGAAGCCCGCGGGCGCACTGGCTCGCGGCTCCATCGGGACGCCGCTCAACAACACCCTGGCGATCGCGCGGCGGGAGTTCGTCTCGTACTTCTCGTCGCCCCTCGGCTACATCGTGATCGGGATGTTCCTGCTCCTGGTGGGCTTCCTGTTCTTCATCCCCTTCGCGTTCCTGACGCTGGGGAAGGCCACGCTGCAGCCGATGTTCAACAGCATCTCCTGGCTGCTGCCGCTGATCTGTCCGGCCATCGCGATGCGCACCTTCGCCGAGGAGTCCCGCACGGGCACCCTCGAGATGCTCATCACTCAGCCGGTGCGCGACTGGGAGGTCATCCTCGGGAAGTTCTTCGGCGCGCTCGGGCTGCTCGCGGTCTGCATCATCGGCACCTTCAGCTACCCGGTGCTCATCTCGCGCATGGGCGAGCTCGACTGGGGCCCCGTCGCCGGCGGCTACCTCGGCCTGCTCCTCGGCGGCGCGGCGTACATCTCCTTCGGCGTCATGGTGAGCTCCTTCACCAAGGACCAGATCACCGCGTTCTTCGTGAGCTTCATCGTCGGCGCGGTGTTCTTCCTGATGAACAAGGCGCTGATCTTCTTCGGCGGCGCCGCGTCGGTGATCGAGTACCTCTGCCCCGACTATCACTTCGCGAGCATCGCCCGCGGGGTCATCGACGCCCGCAACATCATCTACTTCTGCAGCGTGATCTTCATCTGCCTTCTGGCGACCGCGCGCTCCCTCGAGAGCCGGCGGTGGAGCTGACCATGGAACGTCGTAGTCAAGCCCGCGCCGAGACCGGTGCCTTCGTCGCCATCGCCCTCGTCGCGGTGGTGCTCCTCAACGTGCTCGCGGTGAAGGTGCTCCACGCGCGCCTCGACCTCACCAAGCGCGGCCTCTACTCGCTGTCCCAGGGCACGCGCCGCACGCTCGGCCGCCTCACGGACAACCTCACCATCACCATCTACTGGACCCCGGATCAGCCGGCGCCGGCCAACGACGACGAGCGCCTGCTGCGCGAGCAGCTCGACGAGTACGTCGCCGCCAGCCGCGGCCGCCTGGAGGTCCGCTGGGTGCGCACGGACAACGACGAGCGCAAGCGCCAGGCGGAGGGCGCGAGCTGCACCAAGCGCGTGCTGCAGACGGTGAACACCGCGTCGGACCAGGCGAACCTCGCCGAGGTCTTCCGCTGCATCACCTTCTCGTACCTGCGCTCGACGGAGCAGATCCCCTTCGTGAACCCCGGCGTCGAGGGCATGGAGTACCAGATCACCTCCATCGTGAAGAAGATGATCGACCCGGAGCGGGCGATCGGCTTCCTCTCGGGCCACGAGGAGGGCTCCCCCGAGACCGCCCTGCCGTACCTCTCGCGCATCCTCCAGGAGGCGCACCTCGGCTACACGACGCGCACGGTCGACCTGCACGGCGGCGAGGAGGACATCCCCTCCGACATCAAGGGCCTGGTCATCATGGGCCCGTCGCGCCGCATCGAGGAGCGCGAGCTCCGGCGCATCAACTCGTACCTGATGCGCGGCGGCTCCGTCGCAGTGTTCGCGGGCGGCACCACCATCACCGGCTCGGACACCCGGCCCACGGCGGCGCGCAACGAGAGCAACCTCAACGCGCTGCTCGAGGGCTACGGCGTCACCATCAACCCCGACGTGGTGCTCGACTTCCAGGCCAGCGACTCGATCCAGGAGATCGAGCAGGGCCGGGCGCGCATCCCGATGTTCACCTACCCCGCCCTCGCGGCGCGGCGTGACGCGGGCGGACCGGGCATCGATACGGCGCACCCGGCGGTCTTCCGCCTGCCGGGCGTGATCTTCCCCTTCGTCTCGTCGCTCACGATCAACAACGGTCGCGCTCGGGAGAACGGCACCGTGTTCACCGAGGTCGGCCGCACCAGCGAGCGCTCGGTGCTGCAGCGCGAGAACTTCGAGCTCGACGCGCTCGAACTGCTCCAGCGCCGTCAGCAGATCTTCGGCAACGCGCGGGCCTCCTACGTGGTCGCCGCCGCCCTCGAGGGCCAGCTCCGCAGCGCCTTCGCGGCCAACGACACGGACCACCCCCCGGCGCACGCCACGCGCGAGCACCCGGCGCGGCTGCTGGTGGTGGGCTCGGGCAAGGTGTTCCACATCGACCAGCTGCGCGCGATCGCGCCGCTGCAGAACGGGATGCCCACCAACGTGCAGATGCTGCTCAACGTCTTCGACTGGCTGAGCCAGGACCCGGACCTCCTCGCGGTGCGCGCGAAGGACGTCTCGGAGCCGAGCCTCCAGGCGGTGACGGACACCAAGAAGCAGCTCTTCAAGTGGGGCAGCATCATCGGCCTCCCGCTGCTCGTGGGCGTGCTGGGCGTGGTGCTGATGACTCTGCGCGCCCGCAAGCGCGCCGAGATCACCCTCTAGACATCACTACGCAGGAACGAAAGAGCCAATGAACTCCAAGGGCATCGGGATCGGTCTGGCAGTGCTGGCGGTGTTGGGCGCGGCGACCGCGTACGTCTACCGCCCGCAGTCGCCGGACTCGACCAGCGCGGCGACGGCGAGCAACCCGTGGTCGCGGGTGGACGCGGCGCGCATCGACCATGTGACGATCCACCGGGCCTCTGGTCCGGAGGGTCAGCGCACCATCGAGCTCGAGAAGCGGGGCGGGGCCTGGGTGATGACCTCGCCGGGGCGCGGGCCCACCGAGGCGCGCGCGGTGGAAGACCTCGTCGACCGCTTCGCCAACATGAAGGTCACGATGGTCCGCGGCCGCAGCGCCGGGAGCCACGCGACCTTCGAGGTCGACGACGCGCACGCGACGCGGGTGACGCTGAAGAGCGGCGCGAGCACCGTGGTGGACATGTTCGTGGGCGCCTCGGTGGGTTCGGGCACCGCGGTGCGCGTCCCCAGCCGGCCGGAGACCTTCGAGGTCGACCAGTCGATCACCTCCATGGTGCAGCGCGAGGCGCGCGACTGGCGCAACCGGGAGATCACCCACGCGAGCCGCGACAGCGTGCAGTCGGTGGAGTGGGTCAACCGCAACGGCACGTTCCGCTTCACGCGCAACGGCGAGACCTGGACGGCGGCGCCGGGCACCACCATCGAGCGCCTCGACACCGCGCGCGTGGGCTCGCTGGTCGACTCGGTGGCCAACCTCCGAGCGACGGACTTCGCCCCCGAAGGGGCGACCACCGGCGTGGCCGCGGACAGCCCGCGGGTCACCCTCAACCTCGGCGGCGGCGACGCGGCGGCGCAGACCGTCACCGTGCGCCTCGGCAACACCAGCGGCGACAGCGAGTCCTTCGCGCAGCGCGAGGGCACCGACACGGTGTACGTCGTGACGCGCGCCATGGCCGAGTCGGTCAACCCCGCGGTGACGGCCTTCCAGGCGCCGCTCCCGACGGACGGCGGCACGGCGGCGGATGCCTCGGCGCCCGCGGCCCCCGCGGCGGCCCCGATGGGGATGCCCATGGGCGGCCCCGGCGGCGGGTCTCCGCAGATCCCCCCGGAGGTGATGGAGCAGCTCCGTCGCCAGCTCCAGCAGCAGGGCGCCGGCGGCGCTCCGCACTGACCCTTATCCCGCTCCCCCCTCGTCGCGGGCGGGAGTCCCTTCCCCCGTCCGCATCTTCTCTCTCCCCGATCGCCCCTTCGCTACAGCACCTTCAACGGATTGAAGTCCGTGTCGGTGTCGAACACGTCCTCGCGCTCGGCGCGCTTCAGGTAGTTCACCACGACGTAGGTGAGCGGGGTGAAGAGCGTCTCCACCGCGCACTTGATCAGGTAGTTGTGCCAGGCGACGTCGACCACCGTCGAGGTGCTCCAGATGCCGAAGAACGCGAGCGGGTAGAAGACCGCGCTGTCGACCCCTTGGCCCACCAGGGTCGATCCGATGGTGCGCATCCAGAGGTGCCGTCCGCCGGTCAGGACCTTCATGCGCGCCAGCACGAAGCTGTTGAAGAATTCGCCCACCACGTAGGCCACGAGGCTCGCGGCCACGACCCTCGGGAGCTGCCCCAGGATGGTGTGGAACGCGGCCTGGTGGGGCCAGTCCGGCGCCGGGGGCATGAGGTCGGCCACCACGAAGACCACGGAGGTGAGCACGCCGCAGGCGAAGCCGATCCAGATGACGCTGCGGCTCCGGGCGTAGCCGTACACCTCGGTGAGCACGTCGCCGAAGATGTACGAGATCGGGAAGACGAAGATCCCGCAGCCGAGCTTGTAGGGGCCGAGCTGGGCGACCTTGGCGGACACGAGGTTGCTGGTGATGAGCGCCGTGACGAAGACCCCGACGATGAGGTCGAAGTACCGGAAGCGCGGTGCGACGGGGCGGGTGGGGTCGTCGGCCATGGTGCGTGCTGTCTACCGTGAGAGAGGCCGCGAGCACCATCGGGGGTGCGGGCCGATCGGTCGCGTGGTACCGCCACGGACACCGGACATGACCTGCGGGATGCTGCTCGATCTGGAATGGGAGGCGCTCGGGAGGGCGGTGCGCACGCGCGACCTGGAGGCGGCGGTCCACGTCGAGGACCAGGTGGTGATCGCGGTGCGCATGCTGCCGGTGCTCCAGGGCGACGCGATGGGCGCGACGCTGCGCGAGGTGCTCGCAGCGCAGGGGTGGGAGGCGCAGCCCGACGGGACGATGACCCGTCGCTTCGGGCCGGTGACCGCGACGCTCGACGCGGGGGCGACCTCGGTGACGGTGAGCCACGCGGTGGACGCGACGGTGACCGCGACGGGCACCTCGGCGGTGACGGAGGGCGACGCCGCAGACGAGGCGCGCGCGAAGGCCGTCGCGCAGGAGCGGGCGGAGAAGGCGCTCGAGGACAAGCGGGCGAAGACCGCCGCGAGGCTCGAGGCGGAGAACGCGGCGGCGCTCACGCGGGAGGAGCCCGGGGTGCGCGCGGCGCTGCAGGAGGCGCTCAACCGGGTGTACCGGCGGGCGCTGGAGGAGCGGGCGAGGCAGCTCGGCGAGGTGGAGAGCATCGACGAGCGGGGCGACGTGCGCGGCGGCTACGAGGTCACGGTGGTGGTGAAGGCATGAAGGAGGGGAGGCAGGACCGTCGGCGGGTGACGCTCCGTTACCGGCAGGACGCGGTGACGGGCAAGGTGTCGCTGGTGATCGACGTGGAGGTCCCGGAGGACGAGATGCCCCATGAGCACCGGCACGACCTGCGGGAGATGGCCGAGGAGCTCCTGGGGATGCCGCTCGGGTCGCTCCCCGAGGGCACCGCGGTGAACCTCAAGCCGCAGGGAGCGAAGCCCGCCGCGGCGGCGACGGATCACGAGCACGAGCACGACGAGGCGCAGGGGCACGAGCACCCGCCGGTCGCGGCCCGCGAGGCCTCGAAGCAGGGGTCTTGACCGGAGGCGCGGGCGGTGGGGAGAGTGCGCGCGCCATGAGCGAACTGCGCGACGCGATCGGGATCCTGAGAGAGACGAAGAACAAGTGGGAGCGGCGGGTTCCGCTGGTGCCCGAGGAGGTGCGGGGGCTGGTCGCGTCGGGCATCGCGGTGCGGGTCGAGCGCTCGCCCACGCGGGCCCTCGACGACGCGGAGTTCGCCGCCGCGGGCGCGACGCTGGTCGACGACGCCACGGACTGCCGCTTCATCGTCGGGGTGAAGGAGGTCAAGCCCTCGCAGGTGAAGCCGGGTCAGGTGGTGATGTGCTTCTCGCACACCATCAAGGGCCAGTCGCACAACATGCCGCTGCTCGCGCACTTCATGAAGCAGGGCGCCACGCTCATCGACTACGAGGTGATCGTCGACGACGCGGGCGTGCGGCAGGTGGCCTTCGGTCGCTACGCGGGCCTCGCCGGCGCGCACGAGACGCTCTGGACCCTCGCGCACCGGCTCGCCGCGCTCGGCCACCCGTCGGCGCTCGTGGGCCTGCGGCACGCGGTGGAGTACCGCGACCTCGCGGAGATGGTGGCTCACACGCGGGAGCTGCTTACCGAGCTGCGTAAGGAGGGCCCCGCGGCGCTGGCGCCCTTCGTGGTGGCGGTGACCGGCGAGGGCCGCGTCTCGCACGGGGCGCTGGAGTACTTCGAGCTCGTGGGCGCGATCCCGTGCACGGTGAGCGAGGCCATCGCGCTGCCGACGGACTCGCCGGACGACCGCACGCTGCGGGTGCTCCACGTGAAGGACGCGGAGATCTTCGTCACCGCGGGCACCCGGCGCTTCGACTTCACCCGCTACCTCGCGCACCCCGAGCGCTACCTCAACGTGGGGGCGATGTACCTGCCCTACTGCGCCGCGCTGGTGAACGGGCTCTACTGGGACGCGCGCTTCCCGCGGCTGCTCGACGACTCGACGCTGCGGCGCATGTACCGGGACCGCACGCTCCCGGTGGCCCTCGGCGACGTGGCCTGCGACATCGACGGCGGCATCGAGTGGACCGTCATGGCCACGCAGAACGACGAGCCCGCGTTCGTGTACGACCCGGCGACGCGCCAGGCGACGGTCGGGGTGGCGGGCGAGGGCGTGGCGATCATGGCGGTGGACAACCTTCCATGCGCCCTTCCGCGAGACGCGAGCTTCGACTTCAGCCGCGCGCTCGTGCCCTTCATCCGGGCGTTCTACGGGACGCGCTACGAGGGCGGCGTGGGCGGTCTCCCCACCGCCCTGCAGACCGCGGTGGTGGTGGCGGCCGGCAAGCTCACCCCGAGGCACCAGGGGCTGAGCCGCTTCCTCCCGGCGGACGCTGGCGCGTAGGGCCCCGGAGGAACCCCCCGCGCGCGGTCGGAGGTCCGTTGACGAGTCCATGCGGCGGACGCTAGACACCCGTCCAACATGAGCCAACGGACGTTCAACCCATTCGGTGCGCGCGCAACCTTTGACGCCGGTGATGGCCCCATCGGGATCCATCGGCTCGAACACCTGGAGAAGTCCGGTGTGGCCTCGTCCATCAGCAGCCTCCCGGTGTCCATCCGGGTGCTGCTCGAGGCGGTGCTGCGCAACTGCGACGGCTTCGAGGTCAGCGAGGAGGACGTCCGCCGCCTCGCGAAGTGGAACGCCCCCGCGCCGCAGGCGGTGGAGCTGCCCTTCAAGCCCGCGCGGGTGATCCTCCAGGACTTCACGGGCGTGCCCGTGGTGGTCGACCTCGCGGCGATGCGCTCGGCGGTCGCCCGCCTCGGCGGCGACCCGAAGAAGATCAACCCCCTGGTGCCCGTGGACCTCGTCATCGACCACTCGGTGCAGGTCGACCACTTCGGCTCCAACGAGGCGGTCTCGCTCAACCTGCAGGTGGAGTTCCACCGCAACCGCGAGCGCTACCAGTTCCTCAAGTGGGGGCAGAACGCCTTCCAGGACTTCACCGCCGTCCCGCCGGGGATGGGAATCGTCCACCAGGTCAACGTCGAGCGCCTCGCCACCGTCGTGCGCACCGGCAAGGACGCCGCGGGCGTCGTGGCCTTCCCCGACACCCTCGTCGGCACCGACTCGCACACCACCATGATCAACGGCCTCGGGGTCGTCGGCTGGGGCGTCGGCGGCATCGAGGCCGAGGCCGTGATGCTGGGCCAGCCCCTCTTCATGCTCACCCCGCAGGTCGTCGGCGTGAAGCTCTCCGGCGCGCTCCGGCCGGGCGTCACCGCCACGGACCTCACGCTCACGATCACCGAGCTGCTCCGCAAGAAGGGCGTCGTCGACAAGATCGTGGAGTTCTACGGGCCCGCGCTCTCCAACATCGCCGTCGCCGACCGCGCCACCATCGCCAACATGGCCCCCGAGTACGGCGCGACCATGGGCTTCTTCCCGGTCGACGCGCTCACGCTGGAGTTCCTGCGGCGCACCGGGCGCCCGCTCGACGTGGTGCGCACGGTGGAGTTCTACACCAAGGAGCAGGGGATCTTCCGCACCGACGCCTCGACCGACCCGGTGTTCACCGACACCGTCGAGCTCGACATCAGCACCGTCGTCCCGACCCTCGCCGGCCCCAAGCGCCCGCAGGACCGGGTCGCCCTGTCGGCCATGAAGTCCTCCTTCAAGAAGGCCCTCACGGCGCCGGTGAAGGACCGCGGCTTCGGCCTGAGCGAGACGGAGACGAAGTCCACCATGACGGTGACGGCGCGCGGCCAGACCGTGGAGCTCGGCCACGGCGCGCTGGTCATCGCGGCCATCACCAGCTGCACCAACACCTCCAACCCCTCGGTGATGCTCGCCGCGGGCCTGCTCGCGCAGAACGCCGTCGCCAAGGGCCTCTCCGTCGCCCCCGCGGTGAAGACCTCGCTCGCGCCGGGCTCTCGCGTGGTGACCGACTACCTCCGCGAGTCGGGCTCGCTCCCGGCGCTGGAGAAGCTCGGCTTCAACGTCGTCGGCTACGGCTGCACCACCTGCATCGGCAACAGCGGCCCGCTGCCCGACGAGGTCTCCGCCCCGCTCGCCGCCAGCAACGTGGTCGCCTCGGCGGTCATCTCCGGCAACCGCAACTTCGAGGGGCGGGTGCACCCGCAGGTGAAGGCCAACTACCTGGCCTCGCCGCCGCTCGTGGTCGCCTACGCCATCGCCGGGACCGTCGACCGCGACCTCACCGTCGAGCCGCTCGGCACCGGCAGCGACGGCAAGCCCGTGTACCTGAAGGACGTCTGGCCGAGCGACGCGGACGTCGCGAAGGCCGTCGAGAAGTGCATCACCCCGGCGATGTACCAGGACACCTACAAGACCGTGTACGACGGCACCGCGGAGTGGAAGTCGATCCCGACGACCACGGGCGAGCTCTACGCCTGGGACGACGCCTCGACGTACATCCAGCACCCGCCCTTCTTCTCCGACCTCACGCTGACCCCCGACCCCCTGAAGCCCGTCGCGGGCGCCCGGGTGCTCGCGCTGCTCGGCGACTCGGTGACCACCGATCACATCTCCCCCGCGGGCGACATCGCGGCGGACAGCCCCGCGGGGCGCTACCTCCAGTCGCTCGGCGTCGTGAAGGCGGGCTTCAACTCCTACGGCTCGCGCCGCGGCAACGACCGCGTGATGGTGCGCGGCACCTTCGCCAACATCCGGCTGAAGAACCTCCTGGTCCCCGGCGTCGAGGGCGGCGTGACGGTGCACCTGCCCTCCGGCGAGCGCCTCGCGATCTTCGACGCGGCGGAGAAGTACAAGGCCGACGGCGTCCCGCTGATCGTGATCGCGGGCAAGGAGTACGGCACCGGGTCGTCGCGCGACTGGGCCGCCAAGGGCACCCTGCTGCTGGGCGTGCGCGCGGTCATCGCGGAGAGCTTCGAGCGCATCCACCGGGCCAACCTGGTGGGCATGGGCGTGCTGCCGCTGGTGTTCCGCGCGGGCGAGAACGCCGAGCTGCTCGGGCTCACGGGCCGCGAGTCGTACACGATCGAGGGCATCGACGACACCATCGGCGTGCGCCAGGCGCTCACGGTCCGCGCGCTCCGCGAGGACGGCACCGAGCGCGTCTTCACCGCCATCGCGCGCCTCGATACCCCCGTCGACGTCCTCTATTACAAGAACGGCGGCATCCTCCAGACGGTGCTCCGCAACCTCGTGAAGCAGGGCTGATCCGCGGGCCAGGGAGGCCGTTCCGGCATCACGCCGGGACGGCTTCGGGCTCCCCCGGGTCAGGCGGCATCGACTCGCTGAAGCGCTGGTGGTCCACCGGCGCGACCTTCTCGAAATCAGGAACGAGGGCCTGGCCGTTCCAGCGGTGAAGGCCGCCGGAGAGGCGACCGTCGTCGGCGGTGAGCCAGATCACGGGCTTGCCTCGCGGGTCGACCGGGACGCTGCACTCCAGGTCGCGGTAGGCGGCCGACCAGGTGCCCGAGTTGCCGAAGAAGACCCCGTCGCGCCAGCGTCCGTAGGGGACGTGCGTGTGGCCGAAGATCACGGCCTTGAGGTGGTAGATCTCCTGGATGGTCTCGGCGCGCGTCGCGATGAGCCGGTAGTTGTCGTCGAGGGTGATCTTGGGCGTCGCGAGCTCGTAGGCGGCGAAGAGCAGGGGCAGGCCCACGGCGATGCCCACGGCGGTGCGGTTGCGGAAGAACGCGGGCGTGAGCACCGCGATGGCGGAGAGCCCGCCGAGGGTCATGCGGTCGACCCAGAACTCCCGCAGCACCCGGTGGAAGGACTCCTCCGCGGGGGCGGCGAAGAGCGCCCGGTGCTGGGCGATGTCGTCGACGTCGGCGCCGGTCTCGTGCGAGGCCGCCTGGACGTCCTGGTCGGCGCGGTCGGGGGAGCCCTTGTCCCGGCCGAGGGCGACGCGCGTGGCGATGGTGAAGGCGCCCTTCAGCCACGTGAGCGCGAGCGAGTGCTCGGTGAACATGTAGTGCTTGAACCAGTGCCGGAGGTACCCGTCGAGGTCCATGAGGAAGGACGCGTCGACGTGGGGGTTGAGGAAGCCCAGCCGGGCGCCCAGCAGGCGGAAGGCCATGGAGCCGACGGTGGCGTGGATCTCCCGGTCCCGCCCCCGCTCCGGCGGCAGGAAGGGGGCCATCGGGTACCGGAAGGAGCAGTACGTGTCGTACTGGTTGCCGTGCTCGACGTGGATGCCGTCGGGCCCCTGCCAGAACCACGCGCGGAAGAGCACGTTGTCGCCGTAGCGGACGTGGCCCGCGGCGGTGGCGAGGCGCTCTCGCAGTCGGATGCGCACGCCGGGGAAGCCGAGCTGCGGGTCGTGGTTGCCCGAGACGAAGATGACCCGGTGGCCCGCCCGCAGCAGGCGGGCGAGGGCGCCGACGTAGCCCTCGTGGTCGGCGAGGATGCGGTCGAGGAGGTCGATGGCCACCGGCTCGGTGCGGGGGAGGTCCTCGAAGAGGGCCTTGCCGTCGATGACCCGGCCGGCGTCGAAGTCGAAGAGGTCGCCGTTGAAGACCAGGTCGACGCGGTCGTCCGGGCCGAGCACCCCGCCGAGGAGGTGATCGACCACCGCCGAGAACTCCGTGTCGGGGAAATAGGGGTTCTGCCGCCAGCGCATCCAGAGGTCGTCGCCTGGGACGCCCTCGCAGAGATGCACATCCGAGATGACCAGCGTGTGACGCAAGATTTCTAAGGTCTCCAGTGCAGAGGATGACCCATTTCGCGGCCCCGTGGGCGGACGGAGGCATGATAGAAAACCGCGTCCACCGGGGCGGACGCGAGAGCACGTCCGCCGTACCGGACCAGCGAAGGCGAGCGATGGCCCAAGAGTACGTGCTTCAGATGTTGGATGTCCGGAAGGTGCACCCCCCGAAGAAGGAGGTGCTCAAGGGCATGACCCTGGCGTTCCTGCCGGGGGCGAAGATCGGCGTGCTCGGGTCCAACGGGTCGGGCAAGAGCTCGCTGCTCCGCATCATGGCGGGCGTGGACAAGGAGTACACGGGCGAGGTCCTCCGCGCGAAGGGGATGCGCTTCGGCTTCCTCACGCAGGAGCCTTCGCTCGACCCGGCGCTCGACGTGCGAGGCAACGTCGACCTCGGCGTGGCGCCGGTGCGCGCGCTGCTCGCCCGCTTCGAGGAACTCTCCATGAAGCTCGGCGAGTCGATGCCCGAGAAGGCCTACGAGAAGCTGATGGACGAGTTCACCCGCACCCAGGAGGCCATCGACGCCACCGACGGGTGGAGCCTCGATCGCCAGGTCGAGGTCGCGATGGACGCGCTCCGGCTGCCGCCGGGCGACGCCGACGTGACGAAGCTCTCGGGCGGCGAGCGCCGTCGCGTGGCGCTCTGCCGGCTGCTGCTGGAGAAGCCCGACGTGCTGCTGCTCGACGAGCCCACCAACCACCTCGACGCGGAGAGCGTCGACTGGCTGGAGCAGCACCTGCACGCATTCCCGGGAACGGTCATCGCCGTCACGCACGACCGGTACTTCCTCGACAACGTGGCCGGCTGGATCCTGGAGCTGGACCGCGGCGAGGGGCACCCCTTCAAGGGCAACTACACCAGCTGGCTGGAGCAGAAGCAGGCGAGGCTCGCGCTCGAGGAGAAGCAGGAGAGCGCCCGCCGTCGCACGCTCGCCCGCGAGCTGGAGTGGGTGCGGCTCTCCCCGCGCGCTCGCCAGGCCAAGAGCAAGGCGAGGCTCGCGGCCTACGAGGCCATGGCCTCGGACGCGGGCAACGAGAAGACCACGCAGTCGGAGCTGCAGATCCCGCCGGGGCCGCGGCTGGGCGATCTGGTCATCGAGGTGCGCGACCTGCGCAAGGGCTTCGGCGACCGGGTGCTGGTGGACGGGCTCTCCTTCGACCTGCCGCGCAACGGCATCGTCGGCATCATCGGCCCCAACGGCACCGGCAAGACCACGCTCTTCAAGATGCTCGCCGGGGTGGAGAAGCCCGACTCGGGGACGGTGCGCTTCGGCGAGAGCACGGTGATCTCCTACGTCGATCAGTCGCGCGACGCGCTCAACGCCGACAACAACGTCTGGCAGGAGATCTCCGAGGGGAGGGACGCGATCGACATCGGCAAGCGCTCGATCCCGTCGAGGGCCTACGTGTCGGGCTTCGGCTTCAAGGGCAGCGACCAGCAGAAGCGCGTGGGCGACCTGTCGGGCGGCGAGCGCAACCGGGTGCACCTCGCCAAGCTGCTGAAGAAGGGCGGCAACGTGCTGCTCCTCGACGAGCCCACCAACGACCTCGACGTGGACACGCTGCGCGCCCTGGAGGACGCCCTCACGGACTTCGCCGGGTGCGTGCTGGTGATCTCGCACGACCGGTGGTTCCTCGACCGCATCGCCACGCACATGCTGGCCTTCGAGGGAGACAGCCGCGTGGTGTTCTTCGAGGGCAACTACCACGACTACGAGGCCGACCGGGTGAAGCGCCTGGGCGCCGAGGCCGCGCGCCCGACGCGGGTGAAGTTCAAGAGGCTCGCCTGACCGATGGACCTCGCCCAACGACAGGGGAAGGCGCTGCTGGCGGCCGTCAAGGACAAGGGCTTTACCCCGCGGCGTAAAGACGTGGCCGCGCTGGTGGGGCTGCTGGACACGGAGGACGACGACGCGGTGGACGACATCCAGCGCGCGGTGCTGGCGCACCCGGACGAGGCCCTCGACCGGGCGCTGGAGCGCTTCCCGGAGGCCCGGCCCCCGATGCGGGGGAGGCTGGTGAAGCTGGTCGGGCGTCTGCTCGCGGCGCCCTCGCTGGCGCCGCGGAGCGAGGAGACCTGGCACTGGGTGCTCGACCGACTGGAGGACGAGGACCCGAAGACCCGGCGCAACGCCATCCTGCTGCTGGGTCGCTCGCCGCTGCCCGTGGCCGAGGACGCGCTGCTCGCCGCCTGGGAGCGCGAGGAGCGCGTCGACCACCGCGTGTCCGTGGCGCAGTCGCTGGGCCGCGTCGGGGGCGCCAGGACCCGCTCGTTGATGCAGCGCGTGGCGAGCGGCGACCCGAGGCTACAGAAGGCCATCGACCAGGCGACGCTCATGGTCGAGCGCACCATGCACCGGAGCGCCGGATCGGCGGTCGAGCCGAGGGGCGTCCCGCGCGCGGCGGCCAACGTGGAGCTCACCTGCAAGCGCGGCCTGGAGTCGCTGCTGGCGGCGGAGTTCGACCCCTCCTGGGGGCCGGTGGTGATGGGCCCCGGCCGGGTGCGGG
Source organism: uncultured Myxococcaceae bacterium (assembly GCA_966211675.1). Taxonomy (GTDB): domain Bacteria; phylum Myxococcota_A; class Polyangia; order Polyangiales; genus SCUS01. The sequence continues at coordinate 22,348 of CBIHPK010000007.1, read as the reverse complement.
TGATGCTCTCCGGGTCGCTCGAGACGATCTTCCGCTCGCGCATCTTCCAGTCGATGGCCTTCGTGATCGCGCCGGTGATGAAGCCCGCCGACGGCGACGTCGCCGAGGCCGTGGTGTCCGCGGTGCTCTCTCCCGGATCGCTGCGCATCCTGGAGAGCTTCACGCTGCGGACCATCCGGTATCGCATCGAGTGGGCCGAAGGGGGGCACCGCCGGGCGCTCACGTGGCGGGTCGTGTCGCGCATCGCGGCGCTCTGCCCGGCGCTGGTCAACGACCCGAAGGACAGCACCTGGGAGGTGCTGGTGCGGGAGCTGCCCGACCGGGTGCAGGTGCTGCTGCGCCCGAGGAAGCTGAGCGACCCGCGCTTCGGCTACCGGCGGGCGGAGGTGGCGGCGTCGTCGCATCCGACGGTGGCCGCGGCGCTGGCGCGGGTGGCGGGCGTGTCCGCCGACGACGTGGTGTGGGACCCCTTCGTGGGCTCCGGGCTGGAGCTCGCGGAGCGAGGGAGGCTCGGGCCCTACGCGCGCATGGAGGGACGGGACCTCGACGCCGGAGCGCTCGAGGCCGCGAGGCTGAACCTGACGGGCTACGCGAGGGTGAGCCTGGTGCAGGGCGACGCGCTCGACCCGGCGCCGGAGGGGGTGTCGCTGATCCTGACCAACCCCCCGATGGGGCACCGGGTGGGCTTCGGCCAGGACGTGGGAGCGATGCTGGAGCGCTTCGTCGCGCACGCGGCGCGCTCGCTCGTGCCGGGGGGCCGGATGGTGTGGCTCTCGCCGATGGACCCGCGGGTGCGCCAGGCGGGGGTGCGCGCGGGCTTGCGTCTCACGCAATGGCAGCGCATCGATCTGGGCGGGCTCGAGGTCGAGCTCCAACGCCTCGAGCGCCCCGCCTAGAGGACCGGAAATCCCATGCAGCAGTTCACGGTGCGCAGACTCTCGGTGGGCTTCGGTCCCTCGGCGCGCCCGGCGCTGCAGCGCGACCTCGACGCGATGGCCGCCGCGGCCGACCTCGCCACCGACGACGGCCGGCTCGCCGCGCTCCACCGGGTGGCCGGGCGACTGCTCCAGGACGCCTCGGCGGCCTCGCACGTCCTCCTGGTCGACGTGGAGAAGTCCCTCGACGACGCGCCGCCCTTCTTCGACGCGATGGCCGACGAGCTCCGCAGCCGCTACCCCATCGAGACGCGCCGCAACGAGGTGAGCACGCCCGCGGTGGTGGAGGGCGACCCCTCGGTCCCCGGGCACCTGGTGGTGAGCGTGGTGCTCGGGGCCGTGGGCTCGCTCCCGCCCTGCCGCGCCGACGACCGGGCGGGGCTGCTCGCGTCGCTCACCGCGCTCCGATCGCTCGACGCCGTCGTGGTCGCCCTGGAGGTGATCTGGTCCCCCTCCGTCGACGTCGACCGGATGTCCCTCGACGCCATGATCACCCGCTACCCGGAGCTCACCGCGCTCGATGCGTGACCCCCTTCGCTGCGTCCCCCTCGCGCTCTCGCTGCTGGCGGGCTGCTCCGCCGCGCGCCCCTCGTCGCCCACGACCCCGTCGGCCGATCGCGTCGCTCCGCCCACCGCGGCCGCGGCCCCGACCTCGCCGGTGCCCGAGCTGGCCGACCGCGTGGCGAGGGTGCGACAGGCCTTTCGCGAGCGGGGGGCGCATCCCTTCGGGGAGGCGCCGGTGATGTTCCTCCGGCAGGGCGGGGCGCACGGCTCGACGCTCCGGGTCGAGCGCCCGCAGTGCCTCGGCTTTACCGCGGTGGGTATGCCGGAGATGGGCAACCTCGACCTGCGGGTGCTCAACGGCGACGGCGCCGAGCTCGGACAGGACACCCGCGACGACGCGCACCCCTTCGTGCGGGCCTGCGTCACCGCGCCCACGACCCTCTTCGTGATGACCAGCGCGGTCGTCGGAACCGGCGAGATCGCCCTGCTCGCGATGGCCGACCCGCCGCCGCTCGCGCCCCCCCTCGGCGACGTGCTCCGCGACCGTCCGCGGGGCGTCTCCAACGGCGTGCGCACCCCTCGCGGAGCGCTCGGTCGCGACCCGGCGGTGCGCCCTCCCGCGCAGGCCATCGAGACGGCGCTGGCCTCGCTCGGCGCCCGCGGCTACCGGCGCGAGGGCGGCGTGGTGAACGGCAACATGCCCCGAGGCCGCAGCGAGCAGCACCCGTGGGAGCTCAGCGCCGGGCACTGCTACACGGCCATGGCCTTCGGTGGCGAGCGCGTCGAGGACATCGACATCGTGGTGCGCGCTCCGAGCGGGGAGATCATCGGCCAGGACGTGGGGCTCGACGCCCGGCCCGAGGTGAGCTTCTGCGCGAGCGACAGCGGCCCGCACTCCATCGAGCTGCGGCTCTACTCGGGCTCCGGCGAGTGGTCGCTGGCGCTGGCCGAGGCCCCGACGCCGGACCGCCTCCTGGCGCCGGGCGCGCTGCCCGACCGCCTCCGCGCGGCGGCCGTGGCCATCGACGCCTCCGCGCGCGCCGAGGGCTGGGCGGTCGCGATGGCCCCGCTGCTGGGCTCGGCGTGGATCGGCGCCGAGCACCGGGTGCCGGTGATCCTGCACGGGGGCCAGTGCTACCGCTACGCGGCGGTGGCGACCCCGGGGGTGGTCGACCTCTGGCTCACCCGACCCGACGGGGCGCCGCTCGCGGCCTACACCGGCGCTCGATCGCCGGCGCAGATCTGGGCCTGCCCGACACGCACCACGCGGGCGTACCTGCACGCGCGCACGCCTTCTGGACGAGGAGAATTCGCGCTGTGGGGATATCGACAGGAGGCGTCCCGATGAGGGCGCGCGCGACCATCGTGCTGGCGCTGGCGACGGCGGCCGGATGCCGCCACCAGGGGACCGGGACCACGCTCCCGGTGGGTGTCGCGGCGACGCCAGGAGTCGGCGGGGAGGAGATCCTGAGGGCCCGCGTCGACGAGCTGCGCGCGAGCGTCGCGACCGGGAGCGTGCGCTTCGATCGGGTGCTCTCCCGAGGCTTTCTCGCGCCTCACGGGCAGGTCACCAGCGCGCTCGACGTCGCGGCGGGCGAGTGCATCTCCGTCGTGGCCGTGGGCTCCGGGGCCATCCGCGACCTCGACGCGCACCTCTTCGACCCGAGCGGCGACCTCGTGGTGGAGGACGTCGAGGTCGACGCTCACCCGACGGTGCAGCTCTGCGCCACCGCGCCTCGGCGGATCTACCACGCGCTCGAGGCCTTCGACGGCCAGGGGGCCTACGCGGTGCTGCTCTTCAAGAGCGACCGCGCCGGGCTCGACGCGGTGTCGCGCGCCATGGGCGGCCACCCCGGAGCGGCCACCGGGGCTGCGGGCGGAGACGCCGCGCTCGAGCGCCGGGTGACGACCTTCCGCGACGGCATCGCGAGGCGCGGGTTCCAGGGCTACGGCGACCCGCGGCTGGTCGACCTGTCGGGCGCCGGCAGCGTGCTCCTGCCGCTGCAGGTGAGCCCCGACCGCTGCTACACGGTGGCGGCCTTCGGCGATGACGAGGGCTCCTCGCTGTCGCTGCGTGTGCTCGACGGCGACCTCGACGAGGTCGCGAGCGACCTGCAGGGCGCCCGGGACGCGGCGTTGCAGTTCTGCCCCGGGGCGGAGGGTCCTCTCTCGGTGCGGGTCGAGCGCCGGTCGGGCCGGGGGGCGGTGGTGCTGCACGCCTTCAGCGCCGACGCGGCGGGCGTCGGGGGCGAAGGGGCGCTCTGGCTCGGGGTGCGTCGCGGCGTCGGCGACCAGCAGTCGGTGCCGCAGATGAGCGCCGCGGTGACCGCCCGGCTGGTGGCCGCTCAGGTCGTCGCGCCGCAGGCCGGGCCCGCGCTCGCGCCCATTCCGCTGCAGCCCGGCGAGGTGCGATCGCAGCCGGTGGAGGTGCCCGCGGGGCACTGCGTGATGGCGATCGCGGGCGGCGCTCCGAGGGTGGGCCGGGTGCGCCTCGAAGCCGTGGAGGACTCCCCCGCCCAGGTGACCGAGGGGTTGCAGCGGGGGACCATCGCCGCGGTGGCCCGCTGCGCCTCGACCTCGGCGATGCATACCTCTGTGCGGGTGGCGGCCGAGCGCGGCGCCGGCGCGGTCGAGCTGCGCACCTCGACCTTCGCCGTGCCTGGATGGTCCCGCCCGACGGCGCTCGCGGCGACCTCGGAGGCGCTCACGATGATCGGCCTCGCGGACGCGGGGCTGCGCCTGGCCGAGGCCCCTCGCGCGGTGTCCTGGTCGACCGGCGGTCTCGCGACGCTCTCCCTCGATCGCTCGGCGGGGCAGTGCGTGCGCGTCGGCCTCGCGAGCGGCGGAGACGAGTCCATCACGCTCACCCTGCGCGACAGCAACGGGGCCGTGCTCGCGGTGGAGGAGGGCTTCGGCACGGCGGCGGTGCGTCGCTGCGGAGCGGCCGCCGAGAGGATCGGCGTGGAGGCCCGACGGGCGACGCCGGGCGGAGGCGCCTCGGAGGCGTGGTGGCTGCGCTGGGAGTCGGATGCCGGTGCGTCGGGCGCTCCGCGCTGACGCGAGGCTGGCGGTGTCGTTCGCGCTGACCCTCGGGTGCGCGTCGGCCCCGCGCTCGCTGGGGATGCGTCCGATGGAGCTGCCCCCGGCGGCCAGGACCGGGGCCTTCGTGGCGACGCAGCTCGACCAGGGCCTCGGCTCGGTGATCAGCGCGCTGTCCGAGGGCGGGCGCGAGGGCTACCGCTCGCTCCGGCTGGGCGAGGCGCAGATGGACGGCTGGCTCGGCGAGGCCGCGATCGCCCGGGGGAGGACGACCTTCGTGGGGATGGTCCCGGGGCCCGGCGATCGGCGGTGGTTCGCGTGGCGGCGGTGGCGGGGCAGCTCGCTCCACGGCTGGTGCGCTCGGGGCGTGCGGGTGCTCGAGGCCAACGGCCCGGAGGGCCTCCTGCGGCGCACGGTGCTGGTCGAGCGGGTGCTGGTGGTGGGCAGCCGCGGCGGCCAGCGGTGGGCCGCGTGGCTGGAGGGACTCCTGCTCTCTCGGGAGGGCTGGCGCTTCGCTCCGTGGGTGCCGCACTCGCAGGCGGTGGAGGCGCCGAGGCGCTCGCACGCCGACCTCGAGCTCTGGGACTGCGACCTCGCTCGCCCGGCGGCTACTTCAGCTCCGAGGCCTGGCGGATGAAGTCGTCGATGGCGATGGACGGGTCGCTGGGCGCGTCGCTGTCGGCCGCCGGGTGCATCGTCGAGCGGCGGGAGCGCCCCATGGGGCCGGGGCTCGACTCGCGGGTGAGCAGCGCGAGGACGTGCAGCCGCACCTCGTGACCCTCCCGGAGCGCTCGGCTCCGTCGGCCGTCGGACATCCCGAGGGCGAGCGCTCGTAGCAGCGCCCGGGCCTGCGTGGCGTCCTCGCAGCTGGCCTGCGTGAGCGAGGCGGCGGCGCGCGGGTCCATGGAGCGGGCGCCCGCGAGGTAGCCGAGGAGGTATTCCGAGTGGAGGCTCAGGGGCACGGCGCGACCTCTCCCATTCCGGTGAAACGCTCGGTGATCTCTGTCGGTGCGAGGAGCGGGACTTGAACCCGCACGTCGTAAGACACCGGATCCTAAGTCCGGCGCGTCTGCCAGTTCCGCCATCCTCGCGGCGATTGTCGGGGCGCGCACCGTAGCACGGACCTGCGTCGGGCTGTCGTCGCGGACTGCGTCGTGACGTCCCCGCGCTGGCGGGATTCTGGTAATACGGGCGCCCCATGTCGGCGGAGACGGAAGAAGAAGGGCAGATGGATCCATCCGAGGCTGCAGCGGAGCAGGAGGCGCCGGTGACTGCAGCGACCGCGGTCGTGGCTCCGCCGACGACGCCCCGACGGCCGAAGCCGATCGACTGGGCGTTGACGGCGGTCGGGCTCGCGGGCCTCGCGCTGCTGATGACCCGGCAGGGTCACCTGCGCGTGGGCGTCCCCCTCGGGATGCTCCTCGCGGTGGTGGCCGTGGTGGGGCTGCTGGGCCTGCTCGGCGACTCGCCGCTGCGGCTCCGCGGCGACGAGCGAGCGAGCGCCGACGAGTCCCCGCGCGGTCCTTGGTGGAAGCGCGAGGGCCTCTGGGTGCTGCTCTTCGGCGGCGCGCTCTACCTGCCGATGGCGGGCGCGTACGGCCTCTGGGACCCGTGGGAGACGCACTACTCCGAGGTGGCCCGGGAGATCCTCTCTCGCGACGACTGGATCACCACCTGGTGGGGCCAGGAGGGGTGGTTCATGTCCAAGCCGGTGCTCATCTTCTGGATGAGCGCCCTCGGCATGGGCGTGGGCTCGCTCTTCGGCCTGCGCACGGCGCCCGACGGCGGGCCGCAGTTCCAGGAGTGGTGCATCCGCGTGCCCATCTCGCTGCTGGCGATGCTGGCGCTCTGGGCGCTCTACCGCGCGGTCGCCAGCGCCTTCGGCCGCCGCGCCGGGATGCTCGTGGCCTTCGTCCTCGCGACGATGCCCCACTGGTTCTTCCTCGCCCACCAGGCGATGACCGACATGCCCTTCGTCGGTCCACTGGTGCTCGCGGTCGCGATGCTGATGCTGGCCATCACCTCCGGCGACAAGCTCGCGGAGCCCTTCCGGGTCACCGTCTTCGGCCACAGCTTCCGCTGGTCGCTCTGGCACACCGCCATCGGGGTCTTCCTGCTCCTCGCGGTGCCGCAGATCATGTACCTGCTCACGCGCACGATGGTGATGTCCTGCCCGGAGGACGCCCGCATGTCGCAGTGCGAGGAGATGCTGCGGATGAACCGCATCGGCGGCCGGCAGTTCCCGGTGGAGACGTACTTCTACGGCTCCGCGGGCAACAGCGCCGACACGCTGGAGCACAGCGTTCCGGGCTCGCCCAAGTGGGAGCGCCTGCTCAACGTCATCCCCTTCTTCCCCTCGGTGGTGCAGGGCATCCTCTGGATCGTCCTCGGCGCCCTCGCGCTCACCGTGCTCCGCCGCGAGCGCCGCGCGAAGGACCTCTACTTCGTCCTCTTCTACGTCTGGTGCGCGGTCAGCACGATGGGCAAGGGCCCCGCCGGGATCGTCATCCCCGCCGCCATCGCGGGCGCCTACCTCGTGACCTCGCGCGACTGGCCGCTGCTGCGCCGCGCCCGCCCCTTCACCGGGCTGCTGGTCTTCCTCGTCGTCGCGATGCCCTGGTACGTCGCCATCCTCGGCCGGCTCGGCAACGAGTTCTTCGACCGCTTCGTGGTGCACGACATCATCAACCGCACCATCGTCGGCGTGCACGGCGACACCGGCTCGGTGCGCTACTTCATCTGGCAGCTCGGCTACGCGATGTTCCCGTGGTCGGGCCTCGTGCCCGTGGCGCTGGTGGGCTGGCGGCAGATCGTCCCGCCCGAGTCGACCGCGGCGCAGCGCGCGGTGGCTCGCATCGGCGTGCTCTGGTTCGTGCTCTCCTTCGTGCTCTTCAGCGCGATGGTCACGAAGTTCCATCACTACATCTTCCCGGCGGTTCCGGGCGCCGCGGTGATGGTGGGCCTGCTGGTCGACCGCCTCCTGGGCACCTCCTCGCTCGCGCGCTCGAAGAACCCCGTCGCCTCGATCGCGGCGCTCGGCGTCGGAGTGACGGCGCTGGTGGTGGGCGTCGCGTCCTTCGTGGGATCCGCCCGGGGCATCGTCCCCCGCGCGGCCGAGGGCACCCCCCTCCCGGGCTCGCCCGCGCTCGGCGGCCTGCTCGTCGCGCTCGGAGCGGCGGCCCTCGGGGTCTCCTGGTGGTTCGCCCGCGGTGAGGGCGACGAGGCGGGGGGAGAGGGCCTGATCGCCTCGCTCCGCGCCGACGACACGCCCGAGCGGGCGGAGCGCGCTCGCGCTCTCGGCCAGGACGTCAACGCCTACCGGGCCATCAGCCTCGGGGCGATGGGGGTCGCGGCGGCCGCGGTGCTCGCCTTCGTGGCGCGCGACCTCGCGTACGACGGATCGACCCGCCCGCCGGGCTACCAGCGGCTGCTTCAGCTCTTCACGTACCAGTACGAGCGGATGTGGCCGTCGCGGTCGTTCAACTACCACGCGATCCTCGTGGGCTTCGGCGTGGTCGCGGTGCTCGCCTGCGCGGGCCTCGTGGTGCACCGGCTGCGGCCCATGGCGGCGCGGGCGATGGTCGCGGTGGCCTTCGTGTTCGCGGCCTGGGGCCTGGACTTCTACATGGTGGACGTCTCGCGGCACTGGTCGCAGCGCTCGCTCTTCGAGCGCTACTACGCGATGCGCCACGCGCGATCGATGGAGGGCCGCGAGGGCGAGGACGCCCGCTACGACCACGACCCCATCGGCGCCTACCAGATGAACTGGAAGGGCGAGAACTTCTACACCGGCGGCCGCTGCGCGATGCTCGACTGCGGCGACCTGCCGTTCTGCTCGAACCACCTGCGCCAGTGGCTGGAGCGCCACCACGGGCAGCGGCTCTTCTTCGTCACCGAGCGCTCGCACGGCTCGAACATCGTGTCGCAGGTGACGAGCGGCGGCGGCACCGCCCGCGAGGTCACCGACGAGTGGGACCAGAACAAGTTCGTGCTGGTCGAGGGCACCGCGGGCCCGGGTCGCCCCGGCGCCGCGACCCCGGCGCAGTGAGTCGCGACGATGGCCCAACCCGAAGCGGAGACCGCCACTGCCCGCGTCACGCTCCCCCGAAGGGGACGTGACCTCCCCCTGACGATCGTTCCGCTGGTGCTGCTGGCGGGGCTCATGCGCTGGCCCGGGCACTTCCCCGCCGGGGCGTGGATCGGCCTCGCGCTGGTCCTCGCGGCGGCCGTGGGGATCCTCGGGCTGCTGGGCGACTCGCCGCTCGACCTGCGCGGCGACGAGTCGGAGGGCGAGGTCGTGGACGCCCGCCCGTGGTGGCGCCGCGAGGGATCGATCGTGGTGCTGGTGTCCGGCGCGCTCTACCTGCCGATGGCGGGCGCCTTCGGCCTCTGGGACCCGTGGGAGACGCACTACTCCGAGGTGGCCCGGGAGATCCTCTCTCGCGACGACTGGATCACCACCTGGTGGGGCCAGGAGGGGTGGTTCATGTCCAAGCCGGTGCTCATCTTCTGGATGAGCGCCCTCGGCATGTCCTTCGGCGTGCCCTTCGGCGTGCGCTACGCCGCCGACGCCGGGCCCAACGTGCAGGAGTGGTTCATCCGCCTGCCCATCTGCGCCCTCGCCATCGCCGCGCTCTGGGCCCTGTCCCGCGCGGTCTCCCGGGCGTGGGGGCCCCGCGCCGGGATGTGCGTCGCGCTCGTGCTCGCGACCATGCCGCAGTGGTTCTTCCTCGCCCACCAGGCGATGACCGACATGCCCTTCGTGGCCTCGCTCACCCTCGCGCTGAGCATGTTCATGCTCGCGGTGGTGAGCGACCCCTCAGCCCTCGCGAAGCCGCGCTCGCTGCGCCTCGGGCCGGTCACCCTGCGCTACTCGCTCTGGCACCTGACCGTCGGCGCGGTGCTGCTCCTGGTGCTGCCGCAGGTGGTCTACCTGCTCACCCGCTCGCTCTCTCTGGGCTGCGCGGCGGACGCCAACGTCGAGCAGTGCACCCGGATGATGCGGGCCAACCGCCTCGGGCCGATCCAGCTCCCCTTCGAGACCTTCTACTCGGGCTCCGCGGGCAACTCCGGCGTCGACGGAGCGCCCAGCGTCCAGGGCTCGCCGGTGTGGGAGCGCGTCGCGAGCGCGGTGCCCTTCCTCCCGTCGGTGCTGCAGGGGCTCGTGTGGTCGGCGCTGCTGGTCTGGGCGCTGCGCGACCTCCGCCACGAGCGCACCCAGCGCGGCCTCTACTTCGCGCTCTTCTACGTGTGGTGCGCCGTCGCCACCATGGGCAAGGGGCCCGCCGGGCTCGCGATCCCCGGCGCCGTCGCGCTGCTCCACTACGTGGCCTCGACGCGGTGGCGAGAGCTGAAGGAGATCCGCCTCGGCGTCGGGGTGCTGCTCTTCCTGCTGGTGGGGATGCCCTGGTACGTGGCCATCACCGCGCGCCTCGGCAACGAGTTCATCCAGCGCTTCATCGTGCACGACATCATCAACCGCACGATGGTCGGCGTGCACGGCGACACCGGCTCGGTGCGCTACTTCCTCTGGCAGCTCGGCTACGCGATGTTCCCCTGGTCGGGCCTCGTGCCGGTGGCGATGATGGCCGGCCGGGTGGTGGTGCCCGCCGGCGCGACGCAGGCGCAGCGAGACCTCGCCCGCATCGGGCTGCTCTGGTTCTCCGTGGCCTTCGTGCTCTTCAGCGCGATGATCACCAAGTTCCATCACTACATCTTCCCAGCGCTGCCCGGCGCGGCGGTGATGGTCGGCCTGCTCGTCGACCGGATGCTCCCGAAGCCCTCCGACGACGCGCCTCCCCGCTGGGACCTCTGGCTCTCCCGCGCCCTCGGCGTGCTGCTCCTCGTGCTGGGGGCCGCCCGCTGCGTGGGCACCTGGAGCGGCCGCCTCGATGGCCACGGCGCCCCCTTCCGGGGCAACCCCGCGCTCGGCGTGACGCTCCTCGCCTTCGGCGTCGCGGCGCTCGCCCTCTCCTGGTGGCGAGAGGCCCGACCCGAGACCGAGCGCTGGGACTCGATGCTGGGCGGCCTCGGCGTGGCCGCCGCGTGCGTGACGGGCCTCGTCGGGCGCGACCTCGCCACCCGCCGCAGCGCGCCTCCGGGCAGCGAGCGGCTGATCCACCTCTTCGTCTACAACTACGACCGGCAGTGGCCGCTGCGCTTCCTCGACTTCTCGCCGATGCTGCTGGGCTTCGCGGTGGTGGCGGTCGCCCTGCTCGCTCTGCTGGGCGTGGCGCGCATCCGCGGCGCGATGATGGGCGCGCTGCTCTGCCTCGCGGTGCTCTTCGCGGGCTGGTCGCTCGACGTCTACATGATCGCGCTCACGCCGCACTGGTCGCAGCGCGGGCTCTTCGAGCGCTACTACGCGCGGCGGCGAGCGCGGCCCTCGCCCAACCCCGATCCCCGCTTCGCCTTCGACCCGATCATCGCCCACCAGATGAACTGGAAGGGCGAGAACTTCTACACGGGCAACCACGTGGTCGCGGAGGAGTGCGGCCTCAAGTACTGCACCGGCTCCACCAGCGAGTGGGTGCGCGAGCACCCCAACCAGCGGGCCTTCTTCATCACCGAGCACTCGCGGGTGCAGGGGCTGCTCTCGCAGATCCGCCAGGGCGGCGGGCACGCGGAGACCATCAGCACCGAGGCCGAGGACAACAAGTTCGTCCTCGTCGAGGCGACCCTCGGGGCCGGCGCCCCGAGGCCCTGAGCCATGCCCGAGGAGCTCGACGCGACCCTCGCTCGCGTGCGGACGGCGCTCGCGAGCTCTTCGGCGCTGGCGGGCGAGGAGCCGGAGCGCGTGGCCACCCTCGGCGACGAGCTGAGGCCCTTCATCGAGTCGGCGCTGCGCTGCGCGGGGCTCCCTCCGTCGGACGTCCGCTGGAGCGAGGCGCGCTCGCTGGCGCTGCTCTTCGCCTACCGCATGGGCGATCAGGGCTACGCCCCGGCGGTGGTGTCCGGCGCGATGCTCGCCTGGCGCGAGGCGGCGGGCGAGGACGCGGGGACCGTGCTCGACGGGCTCTGGACGCTGCTGCTCGACGGCTACGCCCGGGGCCGTGAGGACTGCGCCCGCGCGGCGCTGCTGCGCACCGTCGCGGCCTCCGCGGCGGTGGTGGAGGTGGCGCCGAGGCGCTGGCTCGTGTCGGGCGTCGGCGCGCTCGACCTCGAAGGGGCGAGGGAGGTGTCCGCGAGGACCGCGTCGAGGCTCCTTCGCGGCGACGCCGAGGCGGTGCTGCTGGACCTCGCGACCGGCCCCGCGGCGGAGGCCTCGGCGCTGCTCGAGCTCGTCGGCCTGGAGCGCGACGCGACCTCGCTGGGGGTGCGCTTCCTGGTGGCGCTCTCCGACGAGTCGCGCGCGGCGCTGGCGGCGGGGGGCTGGTCGGCGGCCTCGACGACGGAGGTGTCGCCGAGCACCGAGGAGGCGATGCGCTCGCTGCTCTGGGCGGGCGACCGGGTGCGCTCGGCGGTGGGCTGGGTGGTGCAGCGCGCGGGCTGGTAGCGGCTCAGGGCGATGGGGTCTCGACGGCCTCTCGCCAGAGCCCGCGCAGGCTGGCCCGCTCGATCAGGCCGTCGGCGTCGACGGTGTAGAGCGCGTCGCCGTCGAGCGCCCAGGCCACCGCCACGTGGGCGCACACGCCGGGGATGGGCGTGAGGGTTCCGGTGGCCGAGACGGCCATGAGCAGCGGCTCGCCGTCGCGCCCGCACTCGAGCTCTCTCGACGGGGCGGCGTTGGTGGCGATCACCGCGCCGCCCTCCACCGCCGCTCCGAAGACGGCCCCTCGCAGCGACCCGAGCGGACCGCCGCGGCCCTCGCGGTCGAAGCGAAACACCTGCCGACCGAGGCTCGCGAGCAGCGCGTCGCCGCCGTCCCAGCGCAGCCAGTCGGAGGTCGGGTGCGGCGATCGCAGCGCCGCGACCCCCTCCGGCGCTCGCCCCGGCGTGAGGAGCACGAAGGAGTCGCCCGCGTCGTCCGAGCGCCAGAGCGCCCCGGCGTTGTCGAGCGCGTAGGCCGTGCGCCCGGCGGAGGCGGCGAGCGAGACCACGCCCCAGTCGTCGCGGTGCCCCGGCGGCGGAGCGAGCGTCGGACGCCAGTGGGCGCCCTGGTCGTCGGAGACGAAGACGTCGCCCGCGACCAGGATCCAGCGGTCGCCGATCGAGCGCAGCGAGGCCCCGTTCTCGAAGACCCGCGCGCCGGTCGGGAGCTCGATGCGATGGAGCGCGAGGTCGCCCAGCCAGATCGCCCCCGTCGCGCCCGCTCCCGGTGAGGAGCCCGACGCATCGGCGGTGATCGCCGCGATGATCCCGCCAGGCAGCACCGAGAGGCTCCTCGCGCCGCCCGCCTCGGGCGGAATCACCAGCGTCGTCCACGCCTCGCCCCCGTCGCGCGTCACCGAGAGGTGGTCGCTCCCGCTCAGCACCGCGATCACGCTCGCGGAGGCCGCGAGCCTCGCGGGTCGTCCGCCTCCGAGCGGCGAGCGCAGCAGCACGGTGGGCTCTGCGCCCGCTCTCACCCGCCACAGCTCGTGCGAGTCGGAGACCACGAGCGAGCCGTCGGGCGAGGCGTCGAAGGCGGTCGGGAGGCGCTCGTCGGGCAGCGGCGGCAGCGGCCCCCAGCCGGAGAGCCGGTGCACGGTCAACATCCCCTCGGAGCGCCCGATCGCCGAGTCGGGCGGAGCGCCCACCAGCAGGGCCGGGCGGTCGCGAGCGAAGTGCGGTCCCGTCGAGGGCCCCACGCGCCCTTCCCCTCGCGCGGTGAGCTCGAAGCCGCCGAGCGCGTCGAGCCCGACGACGCCGCCCCCTTCTCGCGGGAGGAGGGCGACCGGAGCCGCGCGATCGCCCGGCGCCGCCGCGAGCACCCAGCGGGTCTCCCCCTCGGACCGCGTGAACACCTCGTAGCCGTGCCGGTCGAAGGGCGAGCGGGAGGCCGCTCCTCCCAGCAGGGCCGCGGCGTAGAGGGTGTCCCCGCTCACGGTCATGGCGACCACCTCCGGGAGCGGCGGAATACGCTGCCAGGTATGGGCGCCGTCGCGCGACCGGACCATCGGACCCGCGCTCGACCACACCAGCGCGTCGCTCCCGGCCTGCGTCGAGCGCAGCTGGCCCGGCGGGGCGTCCCTCGCCACCAGCGGCGGCAGCGGCTCTCGCATGCACCTCGGAGCGCCCGCTCCGCCGCGGAACACCGCGGGCTCGAAGGCCTCCCCCGCCAGCACCCACCAGCCGGCTCCCGAGGCGTGGAGCCCTTCCACCGCCAGGCTCGGGTCGATCTCGCAGGCAAGCGTCACCTCCGAGCCGACGCCCACGCGGTAGACCCCTCGACCGCTCAAGATCACGGACGACCCGTCGGAGAGCACCGCCACGCGGTCGATGCGAGGAGGCCGGTCGCGGGGCGCGACGACGGTCCACCCGGCGTGGGCGGGCGGGCTCCGCTCGATGGCCGCCGAGGGCGCGACCGAAGCCGTCGGGCGGGGCCTCGCTCCCGAGCATCCCAGGCAGATCGCGAGGGCGACGCACGCGCACCTCACGGCCTCCTCGCCTCCAGGGTGCATCGCGCGATCAGCCGCTCTCGCCACGGGTCGAGCCAGCTCGTCCTCGTCCGGCCCACGACGGCCGGTCGCACCGTGGCGAGACCTCGGAGGGCAGTGGGACAGCTCGGGGCGCGGGTGAGCACCACCGCCGCGAGCGCCGAGGGGGAGGTGGCGACGCCGTCGCTGGTGAAGAAGCTCTCTCCCGCGACCACGACACGGCGCACCACCACCCTCGCCACGGCGGCGCTCTCCAGCGGGGCGCCCAGCATCACGGTGCGGGCGGCCATCGGGTCCGACGCGGTCTCCAGGGTCGGGGCGCAGCCGTCGCCGGCGCAGGGACGGGCGTCCTCGACGGCCGCACGCCATCGGTCGATCTCGCGAGGCGACACGCTGACGATCGCCCAGGGCCGCAGCCGGGAGCGGAGCAGGTCGAGCGCCTCGACGGCCTCGGCGCGGGAGCGCGGATCGAGCGGCGCGGTGAGCCCGACGACCCGCACCGCCTCGGCGAGGGTGATCGGGTTGACCGAAGGGGAGGACAGGGTGGCGAGGGCGTCCCGGAAGAGCGTCGGGTCGCCGAGCGATCGCCGCAGGGGCCAGAGCCGGACGGCCTCGGTGCCGGTCGCGCGCAGGAAGGCCAGCACCGGCGCCCGCCTCGCCGCGGAGGTGGAAGGCCAGGCCGGGGACTGCTGCTCGAGGGCGGTCACCAGCTCTCGCCGCGAGGGGACGTCGGCCGAGGCGTGGAAGTACTCCGACCACCCGGCGAGGCGCGAGAGGACCCTCGGGTCGACCGGTCCGGAGGCCGTGAGCAGGGCGGCTGCGATGGGAGCCCAGCGCTCTCGCAGCGTGGTGCCGGGCGCGTTGCTCGGGTCGATCACGGCGGACTGCAGCCAGCGCCTCCCGGTGGGGTGCTCGACCGCGAGTCGGATGCACGCGGGCCAGTGGTCCCTCGGGGCCTGCGAGACGAGGGCGCTGATGGCCCCGTCGAGGAAGGCGCGGCGCTCGACCGTCGGGAGCAGCAGAGCGGTCTGGCAGACCCCGTCGCGCCCGAAGACCCGGTCGGTGACGCGCACCATGGGGACGAGCGGGGCGACCGCTCGCTCGGGGCGGTAGAGGCCGAGCACCCGGAGGAGCCCCGGCTGCTCGGAGGCGGAGAGCACCGAGGGCAGCTCCGGCTCGTCGTGCCAGCGCAGCCACGAGCGGGCGAGGGCGAAGCGCATCCCCGGGATCGAGTCGAGGAAGGGTCGTAGCCCTTCGCCCGCGGTGGCCTGCATCAGCTCCACGGCCTGGCTGCGCAGCGCCCGGTGGAGTCGCCAGGTGTCCGCGAGCAGCGGCGCCAGCGTCTCCGCGAGCGCCCGCATCGCCGGGGCGTCCTCGCGAAACCCGCTCCGGCCCAGGGTCTCCGCGTAGCTGGCCCTGGCCTCGGCCAGTCGCAGCGTGGCCTCGGCCAGGTCGCGCTCGGGCGGCTCGGCCGCCTCCGGGGAGGCCGCCAGCAGCTGCGCGAGGACCAGCACGGCGAGACCTGTCACCCCGCAAGTTTACGCGTGGCCGCGCCCCGCGGTAACGAACACCCCTCATGAGCGTGATCGTCCAGAAGTACGGAGGCTCCTCGGTGGCCGACCTCGTCCGCATCGGCCGCGTGGCCGACCGCGTGGTCGCCGCGCGCGCCGAGGGCCACCAGGTGGTGGTGGTGGTGAGCGCGATGGGCAAGACCACCGACCAGCTCCTCGCGATGGCGCGCGACGTGAGCGCCACGCCGCCTCGCCGCGAGCTCGACATGCTGCTCTCCGTGGGCGAGCGCACCACCATGGCGCTGCTCGCGATCGCCCTGCACCACCGCGGCGAGGACGCCATCTCCTTCACCGGATCGCAGAGCGGGATCCTCACCAACGATCGGCACTTCGACGCCCGCATCATCGAGGTGCGCCCCTACCGCATCGAGGACGAGCTCTCCCGCGGCCGCGTGGTCATCGTCGCCGGCTACCAGGGCATGTCGTACCGCCGCGAGATCACCACCCTCGGGCGAGGGGGGAGCGACACCACCGCGGTCGCCCTGGCCGCGGCCCTTCGCGCCGACCGCTGCGAGATCTACTCGGACGTCGACGGGGTCTACACCGCCGACCCGAGGGTGGTCCCGGAGGCGAGGCACCTGCCGTCGCTGGGATACGCGGAGCTCCAGGAGATGGCCGAGTGCGGGGCGAAGGTGCTCAACGCCGAGGCCGTGGCCTTCGCCAAGCGCGAGCGCATCCAGATCCACGCGAGGCGCACGGACGACGCGCACGGAGGCGCCGGGGCTCGCGAGACGGTGGTGCGGGCGGAGGTCGAGCCGTCACCACGGAGGGTGCGCGCGGTGGTGGGCGACGCGCAGGTGGCGTGGCTTCGCGGCGCGTCGGAGCTCGACGAGCTGCTCTCGATCGCGCAGCGCGAGGGCGTCCCCCTGCGCTCCACCGAGTGGACCCCCGCGGGCCTCTCCGCGTGGGTGTCGCTGCCGAGGGTTCCGGACTGGGAGCGGGCCGCTGGAGCCCTCTCCGCGGCGGGGCTCACGGTGGTCGACCCCCGCTCGGCGGACCCGGTCGCGTGGGTCTCGGTGGTGGGCGACGGGCTCACCGAGGAGGCCTCGGTGCTGCGGGACGTGCTTGGCCTCGCTCGCGACGAGGGATGCGCGCCGAGGGCGGTGTCGAGCTCTCCGCTGCGCATCACGCTGGCGGTGGCGCGCGAGTCCGCCGACGCCCTGACGCGCGCCCTGCACCGCAGGTTCTGCGAGGACTGACCGGTGCTACCCTCGCGGGCCATGCGAAGCGGCTGGTGGAGAGCGGCGGTGCTGGCGGGCGTGAGCGCGGTGTCGACCGCGTGGGCGCAGACCCCGGGCTACCTGGAGCTGACGGTGACGGCGCTCGGCGCGGGGGCGGCGGCGCTCGGGGCCTCGGGGGACTCCCGGCTCCCGGTGCGTCCGAGCGATTTCAGCGACCACCTGGGCACGCTGTCGCTGCACGCTCGGGGCTCGCGGGGGAGCGTGCGCGATGTGGTGCTGGAGGTGCCCGCGGCGCCGGTGGGTCAGCGCACGGCCACGGGCGACGGGGCGACGCTGCGCTTCGTCTTCGCGTCGGGTCAGACCATGGAGCCTCGGCCGGGGGCGGGCTGGGTGACGCTCACGAGCTGGGACGGCTCCCACGCGGAGGGCGAGTACGAGGCGACGCTGGTGCAGGGGCGCATGACGCTGCACCTCAACGGCCGCTTCGTGGCGACCGCCGGGGGGTCGCGCTGATGGCCGCGACGGTGCTGGTCGTCGACGACGAGAAGAACATCCGGCGCACGCTGAGGATGGTGCTGGAGGGCGACCACCTGGAGGTGCGCGACGTGGAGCGCGCGGAGGAGGCGCTTCAGGTGCTCACCGACGAGCCCATCGACCTGGTGATCACCGACATCCGGCTGCCCGGGATGTCGGGCATCGAGCTGCTCGAGCGCATCCGGAAGATGGCCAGCTGGACGAGCATCCCGGTGCTGGTGATCTCCGGTCACGCGACCGTCGGGGTGGCGGTGGACGCGATCAAGCTCGGGGCGACGGACTTCTTCGAGAAGCCGCTCGACCGCGACCGGGTGCTGGTTAGCGTGCGCAACGCGCTTCGGGCCTCGCAGCTGGCCAAGGAGGTGATCGCGCTGCGCTCGGCCGCGGGCGCTCGCGAGGAGCTGGTGGGCGAGAGCGCGGTGATGCGTCGGCTCTACGCGGAGGTGGAGAAGGTCGCGCCGACCCGGGGGAGGGTGCTCATCACGGGCGAGAGCGGGACCGGCAAGGAGCTGATCGCGAGGGCGATCCACCGGATGTCGCCTCGGCACGAGGGGCCCTTCGTGAAGGTGAACTGCGCGGCCATCCCGAGCGAGCTGGTGGAGAGCGAGCTCTTCGGCCACGAGAAGGGGGCCTTCACCGGCGCGGTGTCTCGCAAGCGCGGACACTTCGAGGCGGCGCACGGCGGGACGCTCTTCCTCGACGAGATCGGTGACATGCCCATGGCGGCGCAGGCCAAGGTGCTGCGCATCCTGGAGACCGGCGAGGTCAGCCGCGTCGGGAGCGACCAGGTGTTCACCGTGGACGTGCGGGTGCTGGCGGCGACGCACCGCGACCTGGAGCGAGAGGCCCGCGAGGGGCGCTTCCGGGAGGACCTCTACTTCCGACTGAACGTGGTCCCCATCCGGTCGCCCGCGCTGAGGGAGCACCCGGATGACATCCCGATGCTGGTGCGGGAGTTCCTCCGGGAGTTCTGCAAGCAGAACCAGATGAAGGTGAAGCCCATCGACCCGGCGGTGCTGGACGCGCTGAGGGGACGAGGCTTTCCGGGCAACGTGCGGGAGCTCAAGAACCTCGTCGAGCGGCTGGTGATCCTGTCGGGCGACGAGATCACCCTCGACGACCTCCCAGAGGAGTCACGGCTCTCCCGCGAGGCGAGGGAGCGCTCTCCCATCGCGGCGCCGGAGCCCTCGATCGCGGCGCGGGCCGAGGAGGAGGACGACGACGAGGCTGGGCCTCCGAGGGCGCCGGGCGAGCGGCCCACGCTGCGCCAGCACCGCGACGACTCGGAGCGCGCGTACATCCTCGACACCCTCAAGGAGGTCGACTGGAACATCTCCCGCGCCGCCACGCTCCTGGGCCTGGAGCGCACCAACCTGCACAAGAAGATCCGGGGCCTCGGGGTCAAGCGCGAGGGGTGAGGAGCACTTGCGCGCTTTCGGGCGACGCACTACTCGCTCGGACGCCATGCAACCCCGCGCCGCTCTCTTCGCCTTCGCCGTCCTGGTCCACCTGTCGATGGGCTGCAACCGCGCCCCGGATGAGCCCGGCGCTCGCACCGCGACGAGCACGCTGCCGGCGGCTCCCTCGGCCCCAGCCGCGCCTGCGGCCAACGCGGGCCCGGCGACCATCGGGGCGTCCCATGTGCTGGTGATGCACCGCGGGTCCGAGCGGGTTCCGCCGAACGTGACGCGCACCCGCGAGGAGGCGAGGGCGCGCATCGAGGACGTGCTGCGCCGGGCGAGGGCGGGGCAGGACTTCGCGGCGCTGGCCAGGGAGTTCAGCGACGAGCCGGGCGCGGCCACCAGCGCCGGGAGCCTGGGGACCTTCGGGCACGGCGCGATGGTGCCGGCCTTCGAGCGGGCGGCCTTCGCGCTAGGCGTCGGCCAGATCAGCGACATCGTGGAGACGCCCTTCGGGTTCCACGTGATCAAGCGCACGCAGTAGGGGGGAGGGGATGGGGACATCGGGCGCACCCGACACCCCCGCCGACCCTCTTCCGCCGCGCTCGCGCGCTCGGCTACGCTCCATCCCCAAGGAGGCTCCGCACCCCATGGAATGGAACCAGATTGCATCCGTCGACCTGCCCCTCGGCACCCAGATCGGTGACCTGCTCGGCGTCGTCGATCAGCTCGAAGCGCAGGTCAAAGCCGTGCTTTCGTCGAAGCGATCCGACGCGGTCCCGCACGTGAAGGAGCTCGACCCGGTGGTGGGCGAGGCGCACGACGACCTGCTCGCCGCCCGCGACGCGCTGCGCGCCGCCGAGGCGAAGCGCCCCGCGACCGCCGTAGCCCCCGACCGCACCGAGGCGGCCTCGTCCAACGAGCGCGCCGACGACTCCTGGCGCTCGCTGGAGAACCTCCTCGACGCCGGGCGCACCCTCACCGACGACACCCGCCCCGGTCGCGTCGAGGCCGAGATGCTCTACCGCAGGCTCTTCGACGACGACGGCATCCGCTTCATCAACTACCGCGCCCGCCGGCAGTGGGACGCGGCGCAGAAGCTCGTCGCCGTGCTCGACGAGCCCGACGTGATCGCCACCGTCGAGGCCCTCGGCGGCAAGCGCCACCTGAAGGCGCTCCGCAAGGCCCACCACGAGTTCGGTGCGGGCCACGGGTTCTCGCAGGCGAAGGAGCTCGCGCCCGAGGTGACCACCAGCACCCGTGCCGAGCAGCTCGCCCTCCAGGCGGCGCTGCGCGACTACCTCGTGAAGGTCTCGACCCGCGTCTCGCGGCGCAAGCCCGAGAGCGCGGAGCTCGCGAGGTTCCTGCTGGCGCCGTACGCGGAGATGGTCGACGACCTCGAGCGCTCGGCCCGCAGGACCTCGAAGAAGGCCGCCGCGCCGGCCGACCCCGCCGCCCCGACAGGCTGACGCAGGCGACCGCCTCCCGCACCCTCGACGAGGGTCCCTGGACCTGGTTGCAACCGGCTCCGGCACCCTCGACGAGGGTCGGACGGGTGGTCGGGAGCGTGTTGGGTACTCTAGTCGAGGGGCTCCCGTGAGGTCGCGCGACCTCACGTTGAGTTCGCGCGGCGTTCCGAATCATTGTGCGATCGATGAAGCTGCGAATCCTGGGGGTGGTCGCGACGGTGCTCGCGCTGGGCTCTGCATGCGCGCAGACCGCGACATCGACCGCGGCCGATGGTGGCGGTGCGCGCGACGCGACGACCGATGTGGTCACCCCCGCGTGCGGGCTCGCGCCTCTCGTCGACCTCGACCGCGAGGGGATCGCGACGCCCGACGGCGTGGCCGCGTGGGTGGACTTCTCACGCGCCTCCGACGAGCGGCTGGTTCCTCCCATCGCGACGTGCGGCGGCGAGGTGCGCCTGCCGGTGATGGTGCGCTGGACGGCGCCGCGGGCGGGCTTTCTGCGGGTGCGCGTGCAGCGCGATCGGCCTGATCCGCACAGCCCCGGATGGTCGCACCCCTTCACGCTCCGTCGGGTCGCGAGCTGCGCGTGGGATGCCCCTTCGCTCGGCTGTGGCTTGACGGACTTCCAGCGCGATCCCGGCTTCGTCGCCGAGGAGTTTGAGCTGCCGGTCGAAGCAGGGCCGCAGTGGCTGCTTCTCGCGTGGACCTTCGACTACCGGCAGCGAGGTCTTGAGCGCGCCGCTGTCCCCGCGCTGCGCGTCGCGGTAGCGCTCGCTGAGGCGTCCCGGTTCAACCAGGCATGTTCGCCGGTCTCGACCGTCGGTACCTCGTACTGTCCCGTCGGCTCGGACTGCGAGGCCATGGCGACCGGTACGCCGCGGTGTGTCCCGCGGGGTTCCTCAGGAGCCGGGTGCAGGGTCATGGCGCCCCGCTGCGACGAGGGACTGATCTGCTACGCCGAGCCCGCCCGGTGTCTGCCCGCGCTCGCTCCCGGTGCGGTGTGCCATTACGGCGGCTGCGGGATCGGGTACTCCTGCCAGAGCGCAGGCAGCGGGTTGTCGTCCGTCTGCGTTCGGAACGGCCGAGCGGGAACCCCTTGTCGCGCCGACTCCGACCCGCTCGGGCCCTGCGACGCGAGCCTCGCCTGCAACCAGCGCATGGGCGGGCTGTGCGGTCCTGCTGTTCCATCCGGGGCGAGCTGCGAGCAGAACGTCCATTGCAGTGAGGGGGAGATGTGCGCGGGCGGTCGCTGCGCCCCGCCGGGGTCGGAGGGGACCTCTTGCGTCGATGCGGCCGAGCCCCGCTGCCTCGACGGACTGCGCTGCTTCCACGGGACGTGCACCCGCATGCAGCCGCGCGGCGGCGCGTGCGCCAGCGCCTGGTGCGAGCTCTCACTCGACTGCGTCGACGGCCGGTGCGTCGAGCGGGCGCCTGGGCGCTGCCTCCCCTACGCCGATGACTGCCCCGCCGGTCAGATGTGTCAGTCGGGCACCTGCCGCCGCGCGTACGGCATCGGCGAGCAGCCCGCAGCCGGCGAATGCCTCAACGGCCTGAGCGTCGTCGAGGGACGCTGCGCCGTCGAGGCTCCGTCGACTCCCTGCCTCGGCGACGACGAGTGCCTTCGTGGAACGGTGTGCCGTGAGCACCTGTGCGTCGTCGAGGGGCAATGCCCGCCGCCGAGTCTGCCGCTGCCCGAGGGACACGTCCCTGGCGTCGTCTGCGGCACGAACGCCCGCTGCGTGGCGACGTCGGCGGGCACCGCGGTCTGCCGACCGGTCGGGCGCGCCGGTGGCCTCTGCCGCAGGGACACCGGACCCGCCTGCGACGAGGGCCATCGCTGCGTCGGCGGCGTGTGCGTGGCGGCGAGCAGCAAGTCCGGCGGCGTCTGCGCCGACCACCTCGCCTGTCCCCCTGGGACGCGCTGCGACCTGGGCTGCGTGCCCGCCGCGAGCGTCGGTCAGGAGGGCGGGCGCTGTCGTCGAGGTGCCGAGGGGAGGGGAGAGTGCGACGGCGGGCTGCGCTGCGATCCGGCGACGCTCACCTGCTCGCGGTGATCGCGAGGTGGCCGGTCGCGCCCCTCCTCTTCGCCTGTCCTATGGGCTCATTTCCCACGGTGGCGGCCGCGGTTTTCGTGGATCGTGAGGAGCGACCGCGACGCCAGCCCGATGCGCCTCACCGTCGCGAAGCGACGGGAGCG
>CBIHPK010000006.1:0-101510 GCA_966211675.1 uncultured Myxococcaceae bacterium | reverse complement strand
GACCGGGCCGCCGCGCGCGCCGCGGACGACGCCCGCCGCGCCGCCGCCGCCAACGCCGCCGCCGACCGCGCGGTCAACGCGGTGACCAACGCCATGAACAACAGCGCGGACTTCGCGGCGCTCACCGGCGTCAACAGCTCCGACCACCGCAGCGCCCGGGACGCCCTCGCGGAGGGCGGGCTGATGACCGGCACCGCGGAGGACCTGCAGCACGCGGGCGGCATCACCACCGCCAGCAACCACGTCGGCGTGCACCGCGGCGCCATCGCGATGGCCGGTCCTCCTGGCGGGAGGAGCCTCGGGGAGAGCAGCGCGGTGCGCTCGACGGGCGACCAGATCGGCACCGGGCCGGAGGTGGTGCGAGCGAGGGTGATCCGCTTCGACGCGGACATGGGCGACGTCGACGAGCGCGGCGGCGAAGGGACCGTCAACGCCGACACCGTGGCGAGGCTCATCCGCGGTCAGCTCGGCGGCATCCGCTCCTGCTACGAGCGCGAGCTGCGCCAGAACCCCGCGCTCTCCGGTCGCCTCGACGTGAACTTCACCCTCGGCACCAGCGGCCGCATCACCACGGCCTCCACCTCCGGCCTCTCCGCGGCGCCTCGCGTCGGGAGCTGCATCACCGGGCGCCTCCGGGGCCTCGTATTCCCGGTCCCGCAGGGAGGGAGCGTGGACTTCAGCTTCCCCTTCACCTTCACCCCGGGCGGCTGATCCCTTCGCCCGGCTCTCGTGCGAGCCTCGCGCGATGAGCTCCGTCGACCACGCGCAGATCTACCTCCGCGACCCCGTCCGCTACGACGCCATGGTCTCCGCCGAGGACTGTGACGGCGCCCTCCCCTCGCTGCTCGCCGAGATCGCCCCGACGCTCCGCGGCGCTCGCGCCCTGGAGATCGGCGTCGGCACCGGCCGCGTCACCCGCATGCTCCTTCGCGCGGGCGCCTTCGTGCGCGGCTGCGAGCAGGCCGCCCCGATGCTCTCCGTGGCCCTCGATCGCCTCCGCTCCGAAGGATTCTCCGAGGCCTCCATGGACCTCTCCGTCGGCGACGCCTACGCCTCGGATTTCGGCGACGCGTGGGCCGACCTCGCCCTCGCCGGATGGGTCTTCGGTCACGCCCTCCGATGGCACCCGGACGACTGGCAGGAGCGCATCAGCCGGGCGCTCACCGCCATGCGCCGCGCACTGAAGCCGGGAGGGAAGCTGGTGGTCATCGAGACCCTTGGGACGGGCTTCACCGAGCCCACGCCCCCGCCGGGGCTCGTCGGCTACCAGCGGTGGCTGGAGTCCGGGTGGGGGCTCGTTCGCCATGAGCTGCGCACCGACTACCGCTTCGAGAGCGTCGACGCGGCGGCCGAGGCGATGGGCTTCTTCTTCGGGGAGGCGATGGCCGCGAAGGTGCGAGAGCACGGCTGGAGCCGCGTGCCCGAGTGCACCGGCGTCTGGGTGGGCTGAAGGCTCAGCGGGCGGCGGCGAGCTCGGCGACGATCCAGTCGACGAAGACCTTCGTGGGGTCGAAGCCCACGATCTCCTCGGCGTCGCGCACGAAGTTGGAGAGCGCGTTGATGTCGTAGAAGTACCGTCGGCCGTCGCGGGTGGAGGTCAGGTACTCGATCCCGCCCACGTCGAGCTTCGCCGCGGCCATGATGGCCCGGGCGCTCTCGACCACCTCGGGCGCCTCGTCGTGGCGCTCGATGCGGAGCTTCTTGGCGGGCGCGGACACCACGCAGAGCTCGAAGTCCGTGGAGCCCTCCGGGGGGGGCGGCGGCTGACCCGGGGTGACCTGGCAGATGTCCGCGGGGCAGAGGTTGAAGTCGGTGGTGTCGGGGTAGATCTTCACCGAGTAGAGGTGCCGCTGGCCCAGCATCTCCACCCGCACGATGTGCCCGTCCTGCGCCGGGTGGAACTCCTGCACCAGCACCACGCCGTCGACCCCGTAGGAGGGCGCTCCGTCGAGCCATGCGTCGAGCGAGGCGCGGTCGTCGAAGCGCACGATGCCAGCGCCCGATCCGCCGATGTTGGGCTTCACCACGATGGGGTATTCGAGCGCCTCGGAGGCCGCGCGGACGGAGGCCGCGTTGTTGGCCACGAGGGTGCGCGGGGTGCTGATGCCGAGGCGCGCGAGGAGCATCGCCTGCAGGGCCTTGCTGGTCTCCAGCAGGTACGCGCCGGTGCCGTTGACCACGCGCGCGCCGGTGGTCTCGTAGTACGCGAGGGCGGCCTGGCCGAAGAAGATCGCCGAGGCGTGGTCGCGCTTCCACGCCGAAGGGGAGGCGCGGTTGAGGACCATCGAGAACGCGCGCTCTCGCTTCGAGGGGTCGAAGAAATGGTCGTGGAGGGGGAGCTCGACGAAGGCGATGTCGCGGCGAGCGAGCTCGGCGTAGAGCCGCTTCTGCCACTCGGGATGCTCGTTGAGCACGGCGATGGGGAGGGTCGACATGGGCGGCGGGATAGCACAGCTCCGCGCCGTGGCGTCAGGTCACCCGGTGGCGGGGTCAGGCTCCCGCTCCAGGGCGCTGGCCCCGAGCAGCACCAGCGCGACCCAGAGCAGGTCGGCCACCAGCAGGTGCAGCAGCTGCAGCCACACCGGCGCCAGCAGGAACACGTTGGCCACCCCGAGCCCGAGCTGCGTCAGCACGGCGCCGAGCACCGCGAGCCCGAGGAGCCTCGTCGAGGGCCGCTTCGTGACCGCCCAGCCCGAGACCGCGCTGGTGAGCACGGCCGCGGTGGCCCCGAGCGCGACCACCGGGTGCCAGATGCGAAGCCGCAGCAGGAGGTGCGCTCCCGGGCTGAAGTCCTGGGCGTATCCCTCGGCGAAGGAGCGCGCCGGGAAGAGCGTGTCGCCCAGCGCCGCGATGCTCCCGGTGACCGCCACGGCCAGCGTCGCCGCGAGCGCCACGGCGAAGGTCGCGGTGAGCCCAGGGCGCTCCTTCAGCGCGAGGCGCCGGTGACCGAAGGACCACCACGCGCTGAGGGTGAGCGCCGCCACCAGGGCGAAGGTGTTGACCAGGTGCGCCGCGCCGAACCAGGCGCGGGTCATGGAGGTGTTGCCCGCGACCAGGCGGAAGAGCACCAGCCCGGCGCCCAGCAGCGCCTCGCTCACGATGAGCAGCCCGGAGAGCACGGCGCCGCGGCGGAGGGGGTGGCCCGGTGTGGTCCATCGGAAGGCCATGAGCAGGAGCGCGAGCACGGCCAGGAGCGACACGCCCGAGGTGATGCGGTGCGTGAACTCGATGAGCATCTCCAGCGAGCGCGGCCGCGGGAGCGCCTCGCCGTTGCACATCGGCCAGTGGTCGCCGCAGCCGGCACCGGAGCCGGTGGCGCGGACGAAGGCGCCCCAGACGATCACGGCCAGGTTGTAGGCGACGGTGGTGACGGCGAAGCGGCGGAGGATGCGGGCGCGGGTCTCGGACACGGCGCGCACCTTGGCGGCGGAGGCCCGGAGAATCAATGGCTCGCGGGCGCTTCGGCGGGGGGTTCCTTCGGGGTCCAGCGGCGGGCGCGCCAGGGGTCGATCGGTTAGAGTCTGCCGCTGCTTCGGAGAAACACACCTGTGGCTGACGAACTCCCCAAGGGACGCATCGCGCGCGGATACGCGCTCATGAAGCTGGCCGCGACCGAGCTCCCCTCCGTGGCGGGTCGGCTGCTGCGTCAGACCGATCAGCCCATGGACGCGGCGCTGCTCAAGGCCTCGGCGGAGCGGGCGCTGCGCACCCTCGGCGAGCTGCGCGGCCTCGCGATGAAGGTCGGGCAGACGGTGTCCTACGTCGACGGTCTGCTGCCTCCGGAGGCGACGGACATCTACCAGAAGACCCTGGCGGCGCTGCAGTCGCAGGCCCCGACGGTGAGCTTCGAGGAGCTGAAGGCGGAGGTCGAGCGCGGCCTCGGTCGCCCGCTCGCGGAGGCCTACCTGAGCTTCGAGGAGACGCCCCTCGCGGCGGCCAGCATCGGGCAGGTGCACCGGGCGACGATCCGCGACCCGGACGGCAGCGGTCGCGAGCTCGAGGTGGTGGTGAAGGTGCAGTACCCCTCCATCGCCCAGGCGCTCCGCAGCGACCTGAAGAACCTCGACTCGCTCCGCCCGATGGTGGCCATGCTCGCGCCCGGGGCGGACACCCGCGGGGGCTTCGAGGAGGTGATCCATCACATCGCCGCGGAGCTCGACTACACCCTGGAGCTGGAGAACCAGGAGCGCTTCCGCGCGCTGGTGGCCGACCTACCGGGGATGATGGTCCCCCGGCCGTACAAGACGCACACGGGCAAGAACGTGCTGACCATGGACTACGTCCCGGGGCGCACGCTGCGCGAGGTGGCCGAGCACGGCTCGCAGGAGCTGCGCAACCGCGTGGGCGAGGCGATCTTCCGCTTCACCCTCGGGATGGCGATGGGCCGCGGGGTGTTCAACACCGACCCGCACCCGGGCAACTACCTGGTCACCGACGACGGCACCGTGGCCTTCCTGGATTTCGGGAGCGTGAAGGTGCTGCCCGAGTCGCTCTTCCGTCAGTGGCGCGAGGTCGCGCTGATGCTGGTGACCGGGCGCTACGACGAGTGGCGCGCGCGATCGAGCGAGCTCTTCGGCATGGAGCAGATGGACCCCGAGGTGCGGCGGCTGCACCAGGACAACATGATCGCGACGGCGGCGCTGGTGGCGCGCGACGAGGAGGTCACCATCGACCGCGGGATGCTGCGCGACGCGGTGCGCAGCGGGGTGCGCACGGCGAAGGACATCGGCAGGACCGCGGGGTGGATCCCCTCGCGATCCAAGACCATGGCGATCCCGCCGGACTTCGTGATGGTGGGGCGCATGCAGGTGGGGCTCTTCGCGGTGCTCGCGCAGCTCCACCCTCGCGCCAACTGGAACCGCATCCTCCGGGAGATGCTGGAGAGCGCCCCCGCCGCGTGACGGCGCCCTCACCCCCTCCGCGCTCAGCCGCCGTCGCGGCAGAAGGTGACCGCGGGGTTGTTCATGGAGCAGTCGAAGTCGCTGCAGTCGACGAAGCCGTCGCAGTCGTCGTCGAGGCCGTTGCTGCACGCGCCCACGGTCGCCTCGGCCCCGCGGCACACGCACGAGCCCGCGTCTCGCGTCGAGGCGCAGACCGTGACCACGCAGGTGTTGGTGCAGCTGCGGTCGATGCAGTCGGTGAAGCCGTCGCAGTCGTTGTCGACGCCGTCGGCGCAGCTCCCGTTGGTGTTCTCGGGGCTGGCGATGCACCCCGAGTCGACGCGCACGCCTGCGTCCGACGGGCAGAACGGCACCGACGGGCGCTGGCAGTTGAAGTCGTTGCAGTCGACGAAGCCATCGCAGTCGTTGTCGATGCGGTCGGCGCACGCGGTGGTGGTGTCCTCGGTGCCCGTGCGCACGCAGCCCGTGTCGGGAGGCCCAGCGTCGCGGGGACAGATGGTCACCGAGGTGCTCATGGAGCAGCCGAAGTCGATGCAGTCGGTGTAGCCATCGCAGTCGTTGTCGACGCCGTCGGAGCACTGGGCGTTGGTGCCCTCGTCGCCGCTGCGCACGCACCCGCTGTCGACGCGCACGCCGGAGTCCACGGGCCCGCCGCAGAAGCTGCTGCACGAGGGATCGGTGCAGTCGCGGAAGCCGTCGCAGTCGTTGTCGACCCCGTCGCCGCACGCGACCGCGGTGGCCTCCGCGCCCGACGGAACGCACCCGCTCACGTCCAGCGGCGCGACCCCTCGGTCGGTGGGGGAGCCGAGGTCCACCGGGGGAGCGCCCTGGTCCGTCGGGGAGCCCATGTCCGTCGGGGAGCCGAGGTCCGCCGGGGGAGCGCCCGCGTCCATCGCCGCCGCGCCGCGGTCACCCGTCACCACGGGCACGTCCGGCGTCTCCACCGTACCGCCACCGCGAGCGCCCCCGCAGCCGACCACCAGCGCCAGGACCACCCCCATCATCGACCGCGAGCCTCGTCCGTACGTCACCATTGTGACTGCGCCCTGTATCACCGATCGCGCGAGCGTTCACGGTCCTGGGGTGGCCGCTGGTAAGGTCCCCCGCAACACGTCATGGTCGCGAGCATCCCTCCTCCTCCCCCTCCGCCCGGCCGCTACTTCGTCACGGGCGCTGGAGGGTTCATCGGCTCCCACCTGGTCCGCCGCCTGGTCGAGGCGGGCTGCGAGGTCGTCGCGGCGGGCCTCGCGCTGCCGTCGGCCCTCCCGGCGGGGGTGACCTTCGCTCGCTGCGACCTCCGCGACCGGACCTCCCTCCGCCGCGCCGTGGAGTCCTCGGGAGCGACCCGCGCGGTGCACCTCGCCGCGAAGGTCGGCGACTGGGGCCCCGCCGAGGAGTTCGAGGCGCTCAACGTCACCGGGGTGCAGTGGGTGCTGGAGGCGCTGCGCGACGCGGGCTTCGAGCACAGCATCCACGTGAGCTCCATCGCGGTGTTCGGCCAGGACGCCGGGGCGATGGCCACCGAAGGGGCGAAGGTCATCACCGAGGGCCCGGCCTACACCGTGACCAAGGCGCGCGGCGAGCTGGTGGCGAGGAAGCTACAGCTGGAGGGCGTGCCGGTCACCGTGGTGCGGCCGGGCGACGTGTACGGCATCGGGAGCGTGCCGTGGGTGGAGCGCCCCATCGAGCTGCTGCGAAAGCGGCAGCTGCTGCTGGTCGACGGGGGTCGAGGGCACTTCGCGCACCTGCACGTCGAGAACCTCATCGACGGCTTCATGCGGGTCTTCGCGACGCCGGCGTCGAAGGGCGAGGTCTTCGTGATGACCGACGGCGACCACCACATGACCATGGGCGAGTACTTCGGACGCCTCGCCGACGCGGTGGGCCTCAGGCCCCCGGCGCTGTCGCTCCCGAAGCGAGCGGCGAAGGTGCTCGCGGGCGCCATCGAGGCCGGCGCCCGGCTCACCGGGACCACGCCTCCCTTCTCCCGCGCGGCGATCGACTACGTGTCCCGCACGGGCTCCTTCGACATCCGCAAGGCGCGAGAGGCGCTGCACTGGACGCCGAGGGTGACGCTCGAAGAGGGCCTGCGCGAGATCGGCCGACACTACGGCCGGCTGGTGACCTGAGCGATGCGGGTGCGGGTGTTCGAGGCGGGCAGCGGGCCGCGGGTCGGGGCGCGCGTGGCGTACGTGGAGGGGCCGTCGCTCGACCGGGTGGACGGGCAGCTCCTGGCCCGGCGGCTCGGAGCGCCGCTGACGGTGCTGGAGATGGCGCCGCGGCGGGAGGACTGCGAGCGGCGTCTGCGGGTGTTCACCCCGACGAGGGAGCTGCCGCTCTCGGTGGAGGCGGCGTGGTGCGCGGGCCGGGTGCACGGCGCCGCGGAGCTGGTGGTGGAGATGGGCGTGACCGCGACGGCGGTGCGCTCGGAGGGGGAGGAGCTCACCGCGGCGCTGCCGACGCCGGTGCTGGGGCACCGGGCGGTGGAGGACCGGCTCTCGGTGGCGACCGCGCTGGGCATCGAGGAGGAGTGCCTCGACGGGGCGTGGCCGGTGCTGGCGGGGTCGTGCGGGGTGAACGTGCTGATGGTCCCGGTGAGCTCGCTCGCGACGCTCGACCGGCTGCGGCTGAACCCGGAGGCGTGGCAGCGGGTGATGGAGAAGGCGAAGCACGTCGGCGCGCTGGTGGTGGCGACCGGGCACGGGGGCCACGAGGCTCGCTTCCTGGGCGGCCCGGCGGGCCTGTGGGACGGGACGGGCTGCGCGCTGGCGCTGGCGCCGTGGGCGCTGGCTCAGCAGCGGGCGGGCGCGGCGATGGAGGGAGCCCGGTACTCGCTGCGCGGCGAGGCGGGCTTCGGGATGGACCTCGCGGTCTCGCGGACGGCCGCCGGGGAGTGGTCGATGCGGGCCACGGTGCGCCTCGTCAGCGACGGCCGGGTGGTGGCGTAGCGGCGTCGAGCGGTCAGCGCGCGCGGCGGGCGAGGATCTCGGCGCGGACGCCTTCGGTCAGCGTCGCGAGGTAGGCGTCGGACAGCGCCCGCAAGGCCTCGACGGGCATGGCGAGGAGGCGCTCCTCGGCCGGGACACCCGCGAGACGCTCCTCGACCGGGACACCCGCGAGACGCTCCTCGACCGGGACACCCGCGAGACGCTCCTCCATGGGGATCAGCTCCATCATCTTGCGCAGCGACTCGCTGTAGGACTGCTTGATGAGCTGGGTGTCCTTGATGGTCATGACGTCCTCGTCGGGGCGGAGCTGTTCGACGTGCTGGGTCAAGCGCTGGAAGAGCTGGAGCTCGAGTTCGTCTAGCATACCGACGCCGCGGGGATCGCGCAGCAGCGCCGGGCTGAGCGTGTAGAGCAGGCGCTCTCCGGGCTCGCGCGAGGCAGGCTCCGCCTCCACCACGCGGAGCGCGAAGGGACCGAGCTCGCCCTCCGAGACCCCTGCGCGGCTCGGGCTGAGCTCACACCCGAGCACCGAGAGCGCCCGCCGGAATCGCGGCGTGATGGAGGGCGCGAGCACCCGGAGCGCGACCATGTCGGGCCGCTCGACCTCAGCGAGCACGAGGTACTGCAGGGCGTACGCATAGAGCATCAACGCGTCCTCGCGCTCCAGCGAGCTGGTCGGACCCTTGAAGTGCACGAGGGTATGCGGGCGCAGGTGGGAGAGGAGCGAGCGCAACCTCGGCGCTTCATCATCGTCGTCCTCTCCACCCTCGCGCCGGAGGAGCACCACATCCACGCGCAGCGGCTCTCTCGACAGCTGGAACTCCGGCACCGTCTGCCAGCGTTCCCGCGGAAGCAGCTGCTCGATCAGCAGCACCAGCAGCGGATGCCACGCCGTTCGGGAACCTGCCCAGCCCGCCATGATCCGCTCCTACCGACGCCGCGGGTCCGCGATCGCCAGCAGCTCCGGTCCCGACAGGCCCGTGAGCAGCTCGAGCGAGGCCTCGATGCGCGCCCTCTCCACGACGGCGTCGACGTCCACCGGCGCCTCCGGATCGACCGCAGCCATCCGCAGCCGCAGCGCCTCGCGCCGCGCCAGCAGGTCGATCACCGCCCGCTCCAGGGCGAGCCGCTGCTCGGCGCGCTGGGCCGACAGCCGCAGGAGCGTCACCTCGTGGCCGTCGAAGAGCAGCCGGTCGAGGTCGAAGCGCAGCCGCACGTCGAGGGTCAGCGACTCGGCGATGGCGAGCCGGTCGTTGACGTTGGTGACCAGGGTGCTGTTGGCCCCGAGGCCCCTCGCCGCGTGCAGCGACACCTCCGGGAGCCACGCCGCCGCCCGCGCCCTCCGGGCGAGGGAGCGCACCGGGGCGTCGTCGAGACCGGCGCGGAGCACCGCGCGGCGCGTGGCCTCCCAGACCACCGGCGAGGACAGCCAGGAGACCTCATCGGCGCGGGCCATGGGAGCGACGAGGGCGACGAGGAGCGCGACCAGGAGCCCGGCGGACCATCGGGGAGGGAGCATCATGCCCGCGTCGATTGCAGCGCCGGGGCCACGCTCGAAGCGCTGGAAAAACAGGGCCTCCACGGTCGTCGCCAGGGGTGGCGGCGGTGGCGGCGGAGGGGTGGCGGCGGAGCGACTACGAGCTCGGCATCACCGTGCGCTGCCAGGCGTCGAGGGCCTCCTCGAAGAGCGTCGGCTCCGGGCGTCGGCCGACCGGGCTGAGCTCCGTCGCGACCCTCCGGCTGGGGGACGCCCCCGGGGTGAGAACCGGGCCCATCGTGACCAGCGGAGCGAAGCCGCTCGGAGAGCGCACCCCCACCGCGAGGTGGTGCGCCGCCCCCGGCCGCAGCCCCCGCACGAACGACTCCCCGGCCCCGGGCGCGGTGGACTCCTCGCGCTCGTCGCGGCGGAGCATCGACCCCTCCACCCAGAGCGAGACGATCACCAGCGTCTGCAGCTCGCCCTCGCCCGTCGGCCCGACGGACCACCGCGCGTACACCGTCGTCGCATCGACCGCGTGCGCCACCGCCGTCGCCGCGGCCGGACGCCCGTGGCTCACCGGCTCGCCGAGCAGCCGCAGGCCCCGAGCGGCCTCCTCGTCGCCCGGGTCCTTCGCCAGCACCGCGCGAAACACCTCGCGCGCCGCATCCCGCTGACCCTGCCCCAGCAGCACGTGGCCCATGGTCGCCGTCGCGAACTCCGGTGACAGCACGTTGGCCTCCCCGTCCTCGTCCTCGAAGGTCACCGCTTCCTCGCTCGCCCTGATCATCGTTGCTCCTCCACCCGTTCACTCGCCCAGCGCGACGCGCGCCGCCGCCACGTCCGCCACGATCTGCGCCCGGAGCGCCTCGACCCCGTCGAAGCGCCGCTCGTCCCGAAGGCGCGCCGCGAAGCTCACCCGCAGCGTGCGGCCGTAGAGGTCCACGTCCGCGTCGAGCAGGTGCGCCTCCAGGCTGCGCCCCGCCCGGAAGGTCGGCCGCGACCCGATGTTCATCACCGCCGGGTGGTCCACCGGGCCGCCGGCCCCGAGCGCGCTCACCCGCACGGCGTACACCCCGTCCCTCGGCAGGGCCTCGCACTCCGTCGCCAGGTTGGCCGTCGGGAAGCCCAGCGTTCGCCCTCGGCGATGGCCCGTGATCACCAGCCCGTCGAGGTCGTAGTCGCGGCCCAGGAGGGTCTTCGCCAGGGGCAGGTCGCCGTCGGCGAGGGCGCGGCGCACCCGCGACGAGCTCACCGGCACCGCCCCCTCCTCCAGCGGCGCCACCACGTGCGCGCGAAACCCCAGCTGCTCGCCGATCGCGACCAGCGTGGCGCCGTTGCCCTCGCGGTTGCGCCCGAAGTGGAAGTCCTCGCCCACGAAGACGTCCCTCGCCCGCAGGCCCAGCACCACCTGCTCGGCGAACTCCGTCGGAGACTGCGACGCGAAGGACAGGTCGAAGCGCTGCACCACCACCGCGTCGACGCCGGTGCCGCGGAGCAGCTCGAGCTTGCGGTCGAGGCCCACCACCAGGGGCGACGCGCGGTCCGGCGCCAGCACGCGCGTGGGGTGCGGGTCGAAGGTCAGCGCGACGGACTCTCCGCCGAAGGCCCGCGCGGCGGCCCGCACCCGGTCGAGCAGGTGCCGGTGCCCGCGGTGCACGCCGTCGAAGTTGCCGATGGCGAGGGCGGTGGGCGCGTTCAGGCGCGCGGAGCGGAAATCATGGGCGATCCACATGGCGGTGACAGCGAGCGCGAGACTACGAGGCCCGGCGGGAATTGTCCCGCATCACGCGACCTCGGCGGGCGCGGCCGCGGCGGCGTCGGTGCGCGCGGCGGCGGCCATGGAGTCGCGCTCCAGGTGGTTGCGCCCGGGCACCGTGGAGAACGCGCCGGAGAAGGCATCGGTCGCCGCGTCGGGCACGAAGGTCGCGCCGTGCTCGTAGTGGTAGAAGGCGCCCTGCAGCCGCGTCGGGGTCGCGTCGAGGATGATGTACCCGCGGCGCACGAGGTCGAAGTACTTCATGTGCGTGTTGCGCATGAGCAGCGTCGCCGCGGTGTTGGTCACCACGCCGGGGGGGAAGCCCGGGGAGGTGATGGCGGGGCAGACGAACTCCACCGCGAGCGATCCGCGCCCGGTCATGGGGTCGTAGGTGGCCGTGTCCGTCGGGGTCTCGGTGAGGTCCATCGCCCAGGACGAGTGGATGTCGCCGGTGAGCACCACCACGTCGTTGATGTGCATGGTGCGCAGCAGCGAGAAGAAGCGGGCGCGCGCCGCGGGGTAGCCGTCCCACGCGTCGGTGTTCAGGAACTGCGGCAGCTGCCCCATCATCACCTGCTGCCCGACCAGCTTCCAGGTCGCGCGCGAGGTCATGATCTGCTCCATGAACCACTGCTCCTGCGCGGCCCCGAGGATGGTCCTCATGGGGTCGTTGAAGGGCGGGTTCATCCCCATGGTCTGCATCTGCCGACCCCAGATGCGCGTGTCGAGCATCACCAGGTCGATGAGCGACCCGAACTGCAGCCGCCGGTAGATGCGCCGGTCGCTCTGCTCTCGGATGGGCATCCACTCGAAGTACGCCTGCTCCGCGGCGGCCTTGCGCGTCGCCCAGTCGCCGTCGGTCTCGGGCATGTGCTTGTTGGCGCCGCCCTCCCAGGAGTTGTCCGCGAACTCGTGGTCGTCCCACACGGTGATGAAGGCGTGCTGCTGGTGCGCCGCGCGCAGGTCGGCGTCGCGCTTGTAGTGCGCGTGCCGGCGCCGGTAGTCGGAGAGCGAGCGGATCTCCGTCGGCGGGTCGTACTCCCGCACGTCGCCGTACTCGCCGTTGCCATACTCGTAGATGTAATCCCCGAGGTGCACCACGGCGTCCAGGTCGAGCCGCCGGGAGAGCGCGCGGTACACGTGGAAGTACCCGTGCGCCATGCTCGCGCAGGAGATGACCGCGAGGCGGGCGCGGTCGACGGCGCCGCTCGGGGCGGTGCGGGTGCGGCCCACCGGGGAGGTCATCCCGCTCGCGCGGAAGCGGTAGTAGTAGGTCGTGCCCGCGGTGAGGCCCGTCGCGTCGACCTTCACGGTGTAGTCGCGCGCGGCGCCGGTGGTGAAGGTGCCCATCGCCGCGATGGCCGCGAAGTCGAGCGTGCGCGAGAGCTCCCAGGTGACCATCACGTCGCCGGTCATCCCCGCCGGCTGCGTCACGCGCGTCCACAGGATGACCGCGTCCGTCAGCGGGTCGCCGCTCGCCACCCCGTGCAGGAACACCGTCCCGCTCCTCGTCTCCGCGTCCCCGCGAGGCACGTCGCGTCCAGCGTCCACGCCCGCGTCCACCATCGGCTTGCCCGCGTCGAAGCCCGCGTCCGCCCCGGCGCCGGTGTCCGCGCCGAGGTCTCCCACCGCGGCGTCGGCCACCGCGGGCGCCGGGTCATCCGAGCACCCGGCGGCCACGAGGCCCGCGGCGCCCACACACTGCAACAGTTCACGGCGAGTCAGCGTCGACGACATCTTCGGTTCTCCAGCACCTTCACGGGGGGTCTCGGTCCCCGTTCGCGGCGCGACGATAACCGCACCCACGCCCCGAGCGCACCCCTGCGGGCGCTGACGTCGCGCAGGTTCGCGCAAACGTCACGACCCCTCTCGTCCCCCTCATCCCGACTGTGCGCCGGGAGCGAGGGACGAGGGGGGTCGTGTCGGTTGGTTGGGGGGTTGAAGAGGGAGGAATCAGGTGGCCGCAGGCACGGTCGCGGGGGTCGCCACGGCGGCCGCCTGGCGGCGGAGACGGGCTTCCTTGGTGCGACGACGGTGCTTCAGCTTGCGGACGGCCCGCGGATTTTGAGGGGAGCTCATGCGCGCTCAACTATCGCATCGCGCGCGTCTTGTACAGACGCCTGCGACGACTATTGATCGCCGCGGCTGGGAGCTCCCACCGAGGCGGGGATGTACTGGCGTCCGCGGGGGCAGCCGACCGAGGCGGTGGTGCGCCCGTCGACGCGGGTGCGGGTGATGATGAACTGCACGCGGCGGTTGCGGGCCCACGCCTCCGCGTTGGAGCGCGGGTCCACGGGGCACAGCTCGCCGTAGCCGGCGGCCACGAGGCGGGTGGCCGCGACCCCCCGGCCGACCAGCGCCTGCACCACGCTGTTGGCGCGGTCGCGCGAGAGCTGGAGGTTGTGGTCGTCCGGCGCGCGCTCGTCGGTGTGGCCCTCGACCTCCACCTGCTGCAGGTCGGCGTTGTTGTTCAGCAGGTTGGCCATCTCGCCGAGGATGCGGTTGTTGCTCTCGTTGTCGATGATCTGCGCGCTGTCGGTCTCGAAGCTGATCGGGTCGCGGAGCTGGATCACGTTGCCCACGCGGGTGAGCGATCCGGAGTCGGGGCAGCCGTCCTCGTCCTCGAGGCCGTTGAAGACCTCGGGCTCGTTGCGGCAGTCCAGGCCCGCGGCGCTGTGGTCCGCGGCGTCGAGGATGCCGTCGTGGTCGTTGTCCGGGTCGGGGCAGCCGTTGTCGTCCTCGAAGCCGTCGCGGTCCTCGGGCTCGTTGGGGCAGAGGTCGTCCGTGTCCAGGATCTGGTCCGAGTCGTTGTCCGGGTCGGGGCAGCCGTTCTCGTCCTGGAAGCCGTCGCGGTCCTCCGGGTCGTCCGGGCACTGGTCCACGTTGTCGGCGATCTGGTCGCCGTCACGATCCTGCACGTCGGCGTCGGGGCAGCCGTCCGAGTCCTGCTGGCCGTTGCGGTCCTCGGGCACCAGCGGGCACTGGTCGTCCACGTCGAGGATGCCGTCGCGGTCGTTGTCCGGCTCGGGGCAGCCCTCCTCGTCCTCGAAGTTGTCGAAGTCCTCGGGCTCCAGCGGGCAGCGGTCCACGTCGTCGCGGTACCCGTCGCCGTCGGTGTCGCCGATGGTGGGCTCGAACACGAAGCCCACGAAGCCGCGGAAGCCCGCCGCGGCGAGGCCGCTGGTGTACCCGCCGCCGGCGCCGAGGGTGAGGTACGAGTTGCGGTCGACGAAGATCTTCACCCCGCCGACGGCCTCGAAGGGCGTGGTGCGACCGGCGTTGGAGAAGCCGTTGAGGTACTGCGCCCCGTAGGTCTCGACCATGAAGTCGATGACCGAGCTCGCGCGAAACGAGAAGCCCACGCCCGCGGTGAGCGACGGCCCGTAGGTGATGGCGTTGCCGGGCTGCGTGCCCACCGAGTCCGCCGGGGTGATCGTCGAGCCGGTGCCGAAGGGGAGGCGCAGCCCGAGGTTGGCCGCGAGGCGGAAGCGCCGTCCGAAGCGTCGCTCGACGGCGACGGAGGGCCACACCCACGGCGCGGGCTCACCGGCGAAGCGGCGCGACCCGCCCATCACGGGGATGCCCGCCTGGAGCACCACCGCGAGGCCGACGGGCCAGTACTCGGCGCGCAGCCAGCGGAGCTTGGCGTGCAGCACGATGTCGCCGAGGCCCTGGAAATCGAGGTTCGCCGCGGTGGGGTTGTACTCGCTCAGCGAGATGCCGTTGGAGCCCACGCCCATGCCCGTCGCGTCCGGCGTGTTGCCCGGGCCGCCCACGAAATGGATGGGGAGCTGCACGCCCACCACCAGCAGGTTGGCGATGCCCAGGTTGGCGGAGAAGTTGCCGGTGATCATCTGGCTGACGAGGCCGGTGTTGCCCGTGCCGATGCGGCCGAGCGCGGTGCCGACGTCGAGCGTGAGCCCGAAGGAGAAGCCGCCGGCGCCGAGGATGTCGGTGCCGTTGAGGGTGATGAGGCCCTTGGAGTCGACCGCGGGCCGGAACAACCGGAGGTCGAAGCCCCCGCCGTTGGACCCGTTGAGACCGTCCTGCGCGGCGGCGGGCGACGCGAGGCTGAGGGTGGCGGCGAAGGCAGCAAGGAGGCCCGGACGGATCACTCGGCGCATGGCGGCGCGGACCGTAGTTTGAAGCGCGCGACCGCGTCAATCGGTCGGTGCGCGCCGGGCGAGAGGGGCGCGCGCAGGCGACCGCGGCGTCACATCGGAGAGCGGTGTTCAAGCCCCGTAGTGGCAAATCGACGCACGGGAATTCGCGGGGTTGGAAGGATACTCCGCGAAGTGGGTGTCAAGGCCTTGAAGGGGCTGCGAGGGCCGTGGTGGTGTCGCGCCGATGGCAGCCCGACAGGTCCGGACGGTGTGCGCGGTGTGCAAGACCCAGGAGGGCCCGATGGTCCGCTGGCGGGGTCGCGTGTGGCTCTGCACGACGCACGGCAACGTGGCCCAGTGGATCATCCCGGCGCCCACCAGCGTGGACGACCTGCGCGGCCTCTTCCCGGTGAAGGTGACGGGCTCGAAGCGCTCGCGCGCGGCCTGAAGGGCGCGACGCTTACCGTCCTGGGTAAGGCTCAGGCGTCGAGGTAGGCCCGCACCCTGGGGCGCGAGGCGTAGTAGAGCGCGGCGCAGAGCAGGGCGAGGGTCACCCACGAGGCCGCGATGCTGATGCCGAAGGTCATGCGGCCCACCTCGTCGACGCCGAGTCCCGTCGGCAGCTCGATGCGCGGCGTCGTGCGCACCAGGACCGCTCGCAGCGCCGCGATGCGACCGGCGCGCAGGGCGTGGTCGACGGCGACGGTGAGCGCGCCGACGAGGGCGCTGGCGAGGAGCGCCTGACGCCACAGCCAGCCGCCGCCGCGAGGGCGGAAGAGCACGCGGCTGCCGGCGATGAAGAGCAGCACCGACACCAGCAGCGTGCTGACGTCGGCGGCGGAGGAGAGTCGGCGGTGGTCCTGAGCGGTGCGCCAGGTGGCGTGGACCACGGCGCCCGGCAGGTCGTGCGGCGGGGGGAGCTGGGCGACGCGGCTGAGCGTGAGCTGGGCCTCGGCGCGCTGCACGCCGAAGAAGGCGAAGGCCATGGTCGCCGCGGCGGTGAACGGGATCGCGCGAGGTCGCTGCAGCGACGCGTCGGCGGGAGTGGGTTCGTCGTCGGCGCTCACGGTGGGGGGAACGTACCCGCGGCGACCGAAGTCCGCCACCGCGGGAGCGAAGCTGAAGAGGGGATCGAGGGAGGGAGGGAGGCGGGGCGCCGGGTGCGGCTCAGCCGAGGGCCTTGCGGAGCTCGTCCGCGCGGTCGGTGCGCTCCCAGGTGAAGGTCTCCTCGGTGCGGCCGAAGTGACCGTACGCCGCGGTGGGGCGGTAGATCGGGCG
Source organism: uncultured Myxococcaceae bacterium (assembly GCA_966211675.1). GTDB lineage: Bacteria > Myxococcota_A > Polyangia > Polyangiales > SCUS01. The sequence goes on along the minus strand of CBIHPK010000006.1, from coordinate 85,044 downwards.
CAGGAGATTGAGCTGCTCGATGATCGCCTTGGGGCGCATGTCGAAGTGCTGGTGCACGTACGCGGAGAGGCGCTCCTCGGGGACGCTGCTGGTGCCGAAGGTCTGGACGTAGACGCCCACCGGCTGGGCCACGCCGATGGCGTAGGCGATCTGCACCTCGCAGCGGCGGGCGAGGCCCGAGGCCACGATGTTCTTGGCGATGTAGCGGGCGTAGTAGGCCGCGCTGCGGTCGACCTTCGTCGGGTCCTTGCCGGAGAACGCACCGCCGCCGTGACGGCCCATGCCGCCGTAGGTGTCGACGATGATCTTGCGGCCGGTGAGCCCGGAGTCGCCCATCGGGCCGCCGATGACGAAGCGCCCCGTGGGGTTGATGAAGTAGCGCGTGTCGCCGTCGAGCAGGTTGGCCGGGAGGTGCTTCTTGATGATCTCCTCGCGCACGAACTCCTTGATGGTCGACTGCGTGACCGAGGGCGAGTGCTGCGTGGAGACCACCACGGTGTTGATGCGCACCGGGACGTTGTTCTCGTAGTCGACGGTCACCTGGCTCTTGGCGTCCGGGCGGAGCCAGTCCACGAGGCCGGCCTTGCGGGCCTCGGCGAGCTTGCGGGTAAGCATGTGCGAGTAGTGGAGCGGCGCGGGCATCAGCTCCGGGGTCTCGTCGACCGCGAAGCCGAACATCATCCCCTGGTCGCCGGCGCCCTGCTCGTGGTGCTCGCCCTCGCCCTCGTTGACGCCCTGGGCGATGTCCGGGCTCTGGCGCTCGACGGCCGTGAAGATGGCGCAGGTCGAGCCGTCGAAGCCCATGTCCGAGCTGGTGTACCCGATGTCCTTCACCACCGAGCGGATGACGTCCGGGAACTCGATCCGCGCCGTCGTGGTGATCTCGCCGGCGATGACCACGAAGCCGGTCTTGACCATGGTCTCGCAGGCCACGCGGGCCGTCGGGTCTTCCGTGAGGATCGCGTCGAGGATCGCGTCGGAGACCTGGTCGCAGACCTTGTCCGGGTGACCTTCGCTGACGGACTCGGAGGTGAACTGGGTACGTGCCATGGATCTTCCTGTTGGAGATTTTGATGAAGGGAGCGTCGCTTTACTGGACGCCGATGCGAGGCGCTTACCTTCCGACCGGCGGGGTGTCAATCCGCGGCCCGCGAGGGTCAACTCCGGGGCCCGGGTCGAGCCGCACCGCGCGGTCGACCGGCAGCCGGGTGAGGTGCGCCTCCGCGGCGAGCCGTTCAACCTCCGCCTGCTCGGCGGCCACGCGGCGCTCGAGCACGATGCGGTGGCGCACCCACTCCCGCGAGTCCTCCAGCGAGCGCTCGATCGCCCCGCGCCTCGCCACGTAGCGCAGCACGAAGAAGCCCGGCACGCCCTGCCAGGTCCCCTCGACCACCCGCGGCACCACGTCGCCCTCGTGCGCCGCCGAGAAGAGCGCGTCCCTCACCGGCGGGTCGAGCGGCACCGCGTAGGGCCACGGGGAGCGCGCCACCTCGTGCAGCTCGCCTCGCGTCGCCCGCAGGTCCATCGCCGCGTTGTGCTGCGCCGCGAGCGCTCGGAAGTCGTTGCGGTAGCGCCGCCCCCGCCGAAGGAGCGCCAGCCGCAGCACCCTCGCGGCCTCCGCCCGGTCCGTGAGGAAGATCGCCCTCCCCCGCCGCCGCTCGGGGATGTGGAAGCGGTCCGGGTGCGCGTCGTACCAGCGCCGCACGTCCTCGTCGGTGACCGCCTCGGTGCCCCCGGCGCGCACGCTGAATACCGTGGCCCGTAAGCGCGACACGAGCGCCCGCTCGAGCGCGGCGATCACCACCGCGTCGCGGTCGAGCCCCACCCGGCGCGCCTCGGCCGCCAGCAGCCGGTCGCTCACCATCCGGTCGACGAGGGCCTGCAGCGCGGCCGGGTCCTGCGCGTACCGGCGGAGCAGCGAGGGCGGCGCGTCCGCCAGGGCCGCGTAGAGCTCGCCCGCGGTGACCGTCACCCCTTGCCCCCGGGCGAGCGCCTCCGCCGGCGGCAGCAGCGGCACCACCATCAGCGGCCGCCGGTCGCCCGCCAGCGAGGCCGCCGGGTCGGGGAGCGCGCTGTCGCCGGTGTCGTCCTCCTCCACCGCGGCGCCGGTCGCGAGGTTGGGGGCCGCCTGCGACTGCGGCTGCGACCACGCGAGCGAAGGCCACGCGAGGCAGAGCGCGACCGCGAGGAGTGGGCCGCGAGCGCTCAATCGGTCACCCGCATCAGGACGTTCTTCAGGTAGTCGCCCTCGGGGAAGGCCAGCAGGCGCGGGTGGTCGCCCGGAGCGCCCCAGGCGTCGATGACCTGCAGCACCTTCGCGGCGCGCGAGGCGCTCTCCTCCAGCGAGTCGACGAACATCTCTCGGGTGACGTGGCTGGAGCAGCTCCCCGCGAGGTACCAGCCGCCGGACGCCACCAGCCCGAGGCAGGCCGAGTGCAGGGCGCGGTAGCTCTTGAGCGCCGTGGGCACCGACGCGTCGTTGGGCGCGAAGCTCGGCGGGTCGGCGATGACCAGGTCGAAGCGGCGGCGCTCCTTCGTGGCCTGCTGTATCCACGCCGGGACGTCCGCCACCACGGTCTCGTGAGCGGAGGCCGCGAGCCCGTTGGCGGCCCAGGTCTCCGTCGCCAGCGCGATCGCGCCGGGGGCGATGTCCACGCTGGTCACGGCCTTCGCTCCGCCGAGCCCCGCGGCCACGGAGAAGCCGCCCGTGTACGAGTACAGGTTGAGCACCCGCATCCCCGACGCGAGAGCGCGCACCCGGTGGCGCGACTCGCGCTGGTCGAGGAAGAGCCCCGTCTTCTGCCCGTGCAGGAGGTCGCCGCGGAGCACCATCCCCCGCTCCCGAACGCTCCGTACGTCCTCGCCGAGGTCGCCTTCCAGCACCTCGACCCGCGCCCCGTCGGGGCCTCGCCGCCGCAGCAGCAGCGTGCGGATGCCCAGCGACGCGAGGCCCTCTCTCATCCCCTCCCGCACCAGCGGCCACTGCGCCTCGGCGCCGGGGCCGTCGAGCCCGAGCACCGCCGCGTCGCCGTAGCGGTCGCAGGTGAAGCCCGGCAGCCGGTCGCCCTCGCCGTGCAGTAGCCGCCACGCGTCGGTGTCCGCCGGGACCACCAGGCGCCGCAGCTCGATCGCCCTCGCGAAGCGCAGCGCGATGAGCTCCCGGGAGAGCGCCTCGTCGCGGGTGGTGAAGACCCGCACCCCGATGGCGTCGCCGTCGACCAGGCCGCGGGCCACGAAGCGCCCCGCGCCGTCGCGCACCGTCGCGATGGAGCCCGCGGGGGCGTCGAAGGGGAGCAGGGCGTCGCGGTAGATCCAGGGGTGGCCCCCGGCGATGGCTCGCTCGACGGGCTTGCGGAGGCGGACTTCGACGGGGCTCTGGCTCATGACGGGAGGTGCTCTACCGCAACTCCCGGGGTGCGCGCGACCGCGCTCAGGAGGTCGGGGCGGGGAAACGCAGGTTGCGCAGGACGATGTCACGCACCCAGGCCTGGAGCTGGCCGAACTCGTCCTCGCTGGAGGACATCCGCACCACGAAGAAGCGCCGCCCCCGGGGGACGACGAAGAGCGCGCCCTGCAGCTCCGCGTCGCCGTCGTGGCCTCGCTGGGCGACCCAGTAGCCGACGGTCCCGGAGAGCACCTCGTCGCCGACGGCGCGGTCGACCCCGCTCGGCGAGGCCAAGGGGGGCAAGCCCCGAGGGCCGCTCGCCTGGGCGTTGAAGGCGTCGCTGGTGGTCGCGGGCGCGGGGGCTCGCACCTCGAACAGCTCCAGCCGCTCGCCGTGCACCGCGTGCGCATAGCGCTCCACCGTGAAGGCGCGCTGCTGCTCGTGCGACTCGACCTCCCAGCCGCCGGGCTGGTTGTCGAAGGTGTACGCGGGCCTCGGCGGGCGCGCGCAACCCGCGGAGATCCAGAGCATCGCAGCGACCAGGAGCAACCGGAAGCGACCCATCGCCCGGGCGGTAGCAGAGCCTCGCGGGGGAGCGCCAGTTTCTGACGGAGCTCAGCGGGGCCTCCGGCGTCCGTGCTAGTGGAGGAAGGGCAACGATGAGCGTGCTGGTCGGCCGGTTTCATCTCGACGAGCGCGTCGCCAGCGGTGGGTCCGCCGAGGTGTACCGCGCCCGCGACCTGCTCACCGGCCGGGAGGTCGCCTTCAAGCGGCTGCGCATCGACCGCGACGACGCGACGGCCCGCGCCCGCTTCGAGCGCGAGGCGCGCATCCTGTCGGAGCTCGACCACCCCAACGTGGTCGCCTACGTGGCGCACGGCACCGACGACGAGGGGCGGCTCTTCCTGGCCACCGAGTGGCTGGCGGGCGAGACGGTGGAGGCCGCCATCGAGCGCGAGCGGCCGGGCGACTGGTCGGCGCTGCGGATGCTCCAGGAGGCGGCGCTCGGCCTCGCGGCGCTGCACGCGGTGGGGGTGATCCACCGGGACGTGAAGCCGGCCAACCTCTTCCTGGCGGCCGAGCCGGAGGGCGCGGTGGTGAAGGTCATCGACCTCGGGATCGCCGTCGGCGAAGGGGACATGGCCCTCACCCGCGTGGGCACCGTCGTCGGCAGCCCCTTCTACATCTCCCCCGAGCAGCTGCGCGGCGAGGAGCCCTCCCCCGCCTCGGACCTCTACGCCCTCGCGGTGGTCTTCTTCGAGCTGCTCACGGGCTTCCGCCCCTTCCAGGGCATCGACACCCGCACGGTGCTCCAGCGCATCGCCCGCGACCCTCCGCCGCGGCTGCGGGAGCTGCGCCCCGACCTGCCCGCCGCCTTGGAGGCGCTGCTCGACCGGGCCCTCTCCAAGGACCCTTCCCGCAGGCCCGTCGGCGTGGCGGAGTTCGTCGAGGAGGTGAGCGCCGTCCTCGAGCTGGTGACCACCCGGCCCGATGGGGTCCCGGAGGCGTCGCTCCTCGCGAGGAGCGAGCAGCGGGTGCGGGTGGTGGCCCTGGTGCGGGCGGCGCACGACGGCGCGAGGGGTCAGCTCACGGAGGCCGCGGCGACGCTCTCCGAGCGGGGCGCGAGCATCGAGCGCGACGGCGAGCACGGCATCCGGGCGGTCTTCGGCGACCACCGGCTGCGCGGCGACGAGGCGGTGCGCGCGGTGCGGGCGGCCGCCTCGGTGCGCGGCCGGGGGCTGCGCGTGGTGGTGGTGACGGGCCTCACGCGGCGGCTCGGCGACGCCCTCGATGGTCCGGTGCTCTCCCGCGCGGCGAGCCTGCTGGCCGGCACCGCCGAGGGAGAGCTGCTGGTCGACGCGGCGACCGCGGTGGCGCTCGGAGGGCGCTTCGAGACCGAAGGCCGCCGGGAGGGACTGCACATCGGTCGCGACCTCGAGCGGCTGCACTCGGTGCCGCCGCGGTCGCAGCTCTACGACGAGGGGACGCTGCCCGGCCGCGAGGAGCCCATCGCCCTCACGCTGTCCCGGGTGCGAGAGGCCTGGAAGCAGCGCCGCCCGGTGGTGCTGGTGGTGCAGGGCGAGCCCGGGATCGGGAAGTCCACCCTCGCGCGAGAGGTCATCGCGCGGCTGCTCGCCGAGCGGGCCCTCGATGTGGAATCGAGCGCGGCGCCGCTGCTCACGCTGCGGGGCAACCTGCTGGCGAGCCACACCCCCCTCGGGGCCATCGGCCGAGCGCTGCGGGAGCGCGCGGGCATCCAGGAGGGCGCGACGCCGGAGGCCCAGCGGGCGCGCCTCGAACACCTGGTGGACGGCGCCCTCGACGAGACCTCGCTGGGCTTCCTCGCGGACATCGCGAGGGTGCCGCTGCGGGCCGAGGGGAGCGTGCTGCGCGCCGCACGGCGAGACCCGGACCTCTTCCGCGACGGCCTGCTGCGCTCGCTGCTGGGGCTGATCCGCGCGACCAACGCCAGCAGCCCCGCGCTGCTGCTGCTCGAGGACGCCCAGTGGATCGACGGGTCGACCCTCGAGGCCGTCGCCTCCATCGTCGACGCGCTGCCCACGGCCGCCCTGGTGGTCCTCGCGCTCACCCGCCCGGAGCCCGAGGCCCTCGCCCGCCTGGGGCGCGTCTGGAGCGCCCTGCCCCGCACCGACCTGGTGCTCCCCCCGCTCGCCCCCGCGGTGGTGCAGGGCCTCGCCGCCCGCGGCCTCGGCCCCATCGACGACCCGCGGCTGCGCGCCGACCTCGCCGCGCGCTGCGGCGGCAACCCCCTCTTCCTGGAGGAGCTCCTCGGGGTCGTCCGCGAGGCGGCGGAGCGCCACCCCGACCAGGGCCCTCGCGTCGAGCTCCCCACCGCGGCGCTCTCGGCGGTGCAGCTGCGGCTCGACGGGCTCGACCCGGAGGCGAGGCGCATCGCCCGGGCGGCGAGCGTCTTCGGCTCGGTGTTCTGGCGCGACGGCCTGGCCTCGGTGGTGGGCGCGAGCCCGGAGGCGCAGCTCGATCGCCCGCTGCGCGTGCTGTCCGCGCAGGGCTTCGTCGCCCCCCGCCCCTCCTCCCGCGTCGCCGGGACCATCGAGTACGCCTTCCGTCACGACCTCGTCCGCGACGCCGCCTACGCGACGCTGCTCGACGACGACCGCCGGGCGCTGCACGCCCGCGTGGCGACCTGGCTCGCGGCCCGGGAGCGCACCGACCCGGCCCTCATCGCTCGCCACCACGACCTCGCCGCGCAGCCCGAGTTCGCCCGACCGTGGTGGCTGCGCGCCGCCCGCGACGCCCTGCGCGACCAGGCCTTCCACGCCGCGCTCGAGAACGCCACGCGCGCCCTCGCCGGGTCGCCCCCGCCGGACGAGCGCCGCGAGACCCTCTGCGTCCGCGCCGACGCGTCCTTCGCGCTCGCCGACAGCGCCACGGCCCTCGACGACGCCCGCGCGGCGGAGTCCATCCCCGGGGCGAGCGCCGCGCAGCGACTGCGGGTCGCCCTCTGCGTGGCCAACGGCCAGACGCTCCAGGGCCGCCTCGACGCCGGGCTCGCGGTGCTCCAGGTGGCCTGCGCCCGCGCGGCGTCCGTGGCGAGGGGCCCCGGGAGCGACGAGGTCCCGCCGGCGCTCTGGCTCTCGGCCACGCTCCGCCAGGCGCACCTGATGACCCAGCGGGGCATCGCGCGCGACGCCCTCCAGCTCGCCAACGCCGCCATGAACGACCCCCGCACGCCGCAGGCCGACCGCGACGCCGCTCGCTCCCTCGCCGACGCGGTGGTGGGCGGGGCGCTGCTGGGACTGCAGCGCCTGGAGGAGGCCCGCGACGCCTGCGAGCAGGCCCTCGACCGATCGCAGCGCGACGGCGACCTGCCGAGGATGTTCCAGGCGGCCATCGCGAAGGGCCGGGTGCTCACGAGGCTGGGCGAGCACGCCCGCGCGGTGCAGCGCCTGGAGCGCGCCCGCGACGACGCCCGCCGCCTCGGGATGGCGCTCTACGAGACCGTCGCGCTGCAGCAGCTGGGCGTGGCGCTCGCGCGGCGCGGCGACGGCGCCGAGGCCCTGCGCGTCGAGGCCCAGGCGCACTCGCTCGCGTCCCAGCACGGGCTCGCCCGCATCGCCGCCCGCTCTCGCGTCTACACCGCCTGGATCGAGGGCTTCGACCCCCGCGTCCCGGCCGCCGAGGCCTCGCTGCGGTGGCTCGCGATGTCCTCCGACGAGGGCCGCGGCGACGCTCCGCTGCGCTGCCTCCTGCGGGCCGCCCACGCGCGGCTGCTGCTGCTGCACCGCGACGGCGAAGGGGCGCTCGCGCCCGCGAAGGAGGCCGTGACGCTGCTGGATGCGGGCGTGACCCTGGAGGACGGCGACGTGTTCGCGCGCTGGGTCTACGCCGACGTGCTGGCGAAGCTCGGACGGCGGGGCGAGGCCGACGACGCCTACGTGCGGGCCTGGTCGCGGGTCAACGCGCTGCTCGCCAACATCGGCGACGACGAGCGCCGCCGCCGCTGCCGCGAGGGGTCGCTGGAGCACCGGGCGCTCGCGGACACCATCGTCGCGAGGGGCCTGCCGACGATCAACGTGCTGGGCTGACCGAGCGCACGTCGAGCTGCACCGCGTCGGGGCCCGTCCACGGGTCGGCGCGCAGGACGCCCACCACGTCGACCCGCGACTGCGAGGCCGGCAGCTCCCCCCGGGCTCGCGCCGAGACGCCCTCTCGGAAGAAGCCCGCCACCTGCCGCCGTCCCAGCGCGAAGGACAGCCGCAGGTGCTGCTCCTGGATGGGCCTCGCGTCGCCGAGGCGCGCGTCGCGCAACGCGACGATCACCTCGGGGTTCCCTTCGCCGGTGGGCTCGAGCGAGCGCAGGTCGCGGGCGAGCGCCGCGGTGAGGTCGCCCTCCGTGAGCTCGGCCTCCGGGGCGCGCTCGGGCTCCGGCGTCCCGCCGGACCTCGCGACCGCCTCGGCGAAGGCCGCGCGGAAATCGTCGATGCGCTCCGGCCGGATGCGCACCCCGGCCGCCGCGTCGTGGCCGCCGAAGCCCACCAGGAGGTCGCGGCACGCATACACCGCGTCGTAAAGTCTGGTCCCCCGAGGGGCGCGCACGGAGCCGACGCCGAGGTCGCCTTCGATGGCGATGACGCACACCGCGGCCTGGAGCCGCTCGACGAGGCGACCGGCGACGATGCCGCCCATCCCGGCGTGCCAGCCGTCGCCCGCGAGCACCACCCCGGCGGGGGGGTGATCGCCGTGGAGCGCGCGGGCCTGCGCGATGGCGGCGTCGACGAGCTGCGCGGAGATCTCGCGGCGGCGGAGGTTGGCCTGCGCGAGGGCGAAGGCGCGCGGCTGGGCGTCGCGGTCGCTCTCGCTGAGCAGCAGCTCCAGCGTCGGGGTCGCAGGGCCGAGGCGGCCGGGCGCGTTGAGCATCGGCGCGAGCGAGAAGGCCACGTCGCGCGCCACGAGGCGAAAGCGCAGCTTGGACTCGGCGAGCAGCGCGCGCACCCCGGGGCCGCCGTGGCCGTCGGCGATGCGCTCCAGGCCGTGGCGGGTGAGGGTGCGGTTGTCGCCGTCGAGCGGGGCGACGTCGGCGATGGTCCCGAGGGCGACGAGGTCGAGGTACTCGCGCAGGTCGAGCGCGACGCCGAGGCGGGCGCGCACCGCCGCGGCGATGGAGAACGCGAGCCCCACGCTGGCCATGTGCTTGTAGGGGAAGCGGCAGTCGGCGCGGTGCGGGTTGAGGAAGGCCACCACCGGCAGCGCCTCGTCCGGGACCTTGTGGTGGTCGACCACGATGGCGTCGACGCCGCGCTGCCGGGCGCGCTCGAGGCGCGGGTGGTCGGAGGTGCCGCAGTCGCAGGTGATGAGCACCTTCGGGGAGAGCGCGAGCACGCGGTCGAGGGCCGCGTCGGAGAGGCCGTAGCCGCCGTCGAAGCGCGAGGCGACGAGGCAGGAGACGTCCCCGCCCATGGCGCGCAGCGCGCGGGTGATGAGCGCCGCGCTGGTGATCCCGTCGACGTCGTAGTCGCCGAAGACCACGATGCGCTCCTTCGAGCGCACCGCGGCGGCGAGGCGCTCGGCGGCGGCGTCGCGGTCGGCCATCGCGTCCGGACGGGTGAGCTCCGCGAGCTTCGGAGAGAGAAACGACCGGGTCGCGTCGGGCCGGGAGAAGCCTCGACCGACGAGCACGCGCGCGACCAGGGGGTGGATCTGGAGCGCGTGCACGAGCGCGTCGACGGCGCTCGCATCGGTCACGGAGGCGGCGCCGGAGTTCATCGCGCGGACCATAGCGCAGGCCGTCGCCGACGGTGAAAGACGGTGCTAGTTGGCGACGAAGCGCGACCCGGGCTGCTGGCCGCACGCGACCTGCGCGGTGGCCGTCGTGCTCGGCGGATAGAAGCGCAGCACCACCTCGGAGCTGGTCCCGCTGTTGACGACGCACGAGCCCACGCGCCCGGTCGTGGCGCAGGCCGACGAGGAGAAGGTCGCCCCGCTGACCGAGGCGCAGGTGCGGCTCCCGCTGCTCGGCGCGCTCCAGGCGTCGCCCGTGTAGTCGGTGCACGTGCGCGGCGAGGCCGTCGAGCAGCTCCCCTTCGCGGGGAGGATGCTGTCGATGTCTCCGCAGCCCGCGCCCAGGACCGCCGCCACCAGCACCGCCATCGAGCTTCGCTTGATCATCCCCGTAGCCTATCGCTCCGGGCGCGCTCCGGGCGAGCGCCGTCGCCTCAGCCGATGTGATCGATCACCCACCACGCGCCGCAGGCCATGGACGACAGGCCCACCAGCACGCGCAGGCCCTTCTCCGCGCGGTGCGCGGCGGTGGCGATGCGCTGCGTGAGGTAGCCCACCAGCACCATCGAGAGCAGCACGCCGAGGCCGAAGAGCGCCACGCCCGCGACCAGCACCGCGGGGTTTCGCTGCACCATCAGCGGCAGCGCCAGCACCAGGCTGCGCACCCCGGAGAGCCCGAAGAGCGCCCCCGCGGCCAGGGGAAAGGGGCCCTTCGAGGCGATCGACGAAACGCCGCGAGGGCGATCGTGCTCGGCGAGGTCGTGCGAGTGCGTCACCCCGTCGCCGTGGTGGTGCGTCGGGTCGTTCGGCACGCCGCTCAGCAGCGTCCAGCAGCCCAGCGCCAGCAGCGAGGCGCCGCCCACCACCTCCAGCGCCGACTCCCACCGCGCCGGGATCACCACCCCTGCGACCACCGCCGCCGTGGCCAGCACCCCGAGCACCGCCATGTGGCCGAGGCCGAAGCGGACGCTCACCGCCACCGCGCGACGGAGGCCGCCCCGCGACGCGAGCGCGCCGATGGCCAGGCAGTGGTCCGGCCCCACGCCGTGGAGGAGCCCCTGCCCGAAGAGTGATCCGAGGACGATCAACACGACCACGGACCCGTAGCACGGCTTCGATCATCGGTGCCATCGAGGGCGTTTTTAGACGCGCTGCGTGATTGACGAGGGGGGTTGTTCCGCGCGATGCGCGCCCCCCATGGAGACCCGCGGTATTACGCAGGAAGACTTCGGCGAGATCGTCTCGGTCATCGACCGATGGTGGGGCGGACCCACCTCGGCGCTAGCGCACCCGCTCTTCTTCCACGAGCTCGGCGATGACGCGCTGGTGGTCGAGGACGACGACCGCATCGTCGGGTTCCTGCTGGGCTTCGTGACCGCCGCGGGCACCGGCTATGTGCACCTGGTGGGCATCGACAACGACTACCGCCGACGGGGCGTCGGGCGGCGGCTCTACGAGAGCTTCACCGCGCGAGCCCGCCAGCGGGGCGCGCTGCGCATGAAGGCGATTACCACCCCGGGTAATCAGGGGAGCATCGAGTTCCACCGGGCGCTGGGCTACCGCGTCGAGCTGGTGCCCGACTACGCCGGCCCCGGTCGCGATCGCTACGTCTTCACCCGAGAACTCTCCGCGGTCTGAGCGGCGCCGTTGATCGTCGCCCCTGGGGCACGATAGGCTGCCCCCCGACGTGAGCGTCGCCCATCCGACAAAGGGCGCGCCTGACGGGAGGCCGATTCGCACTCATGAGCAACACACCGATCGCCGCGACCGCTGGGGCCGCGCGCCAGCGCCTCGCCAGCTCCCTCGCCACCTTGCAGCAGGACCCGGCGGTCCCCGCCGCCGTACTCAACATCGTGCAGGGTCTGGCCCGCGCGATGGGGCCGCTGTTCCAGGTCGAGCGAGGCACCGGCGACCCGTCGTTGCTCTTCCAGGCCCGCACGGTCCTGCAGGAGACGCTCGGATCGATGCAGGCGGTCGACCAGTCCTACCCCGGCGTCGGCGACGCCACCGCCGCCATCGCGCAGTCCCTCGGGATGCTCTTCGCCGCCATCAAGGAGCACAGCCTCCTCGATCCCGCCGCGCCGAAGCCCGTCGCTCCGCCCGCGCCGCCGCCCGTGCCGCACGCTCCTCCACCCGTGCCGCAGGCCGCGCCCGTCTTCCAGCCGCCGCCCGCGCCGCAGGCCGCGCCCGTCTTCCAGCCGCCGCCGCAGGCTCCTCCGCCCGCGCCCCAGGCCGCGCCCGTCTTCCAGCCGCCGCCCGTGCCCCAGGCCGCGCCGGTCTTCCAGCCGCCGCCGCCTCCGCCGCAGAGCCCTCCCGTTCCGTTGACGCAGCCGGTCGCCCAGCCGATGCCGCTGACCACGCCGGCGGCGCAGCCGATGCCGCTGACGCAGCCCGCGGCGCACGCAGTCCCGCTGGTGCAGCACGCTCCGGGGAGGGCGCCCGGTCGCAGGGAGGAGCCCAGGATCAAGCAGGCCACGGTGTTCCCGGAGACGGCGGCGAAGGTGCCGATCGGGCCGCAGGGATTGCCGCGCGTCGAGGCCGAGCTCGAGGCCTTCAGCGAGACCAATTTCTATACGAACTTCGTCGGCGACATCCACGACCACGGCGGCATCTTCGTGGCGACCTACGCGGTCCTCGCGGTCAACACGCCCTGTCAGGTCGCGCTGAAGTTCCCGGGTGACTACCTCGCGGAGTTCCTCGGCGTGGTGAAATGGCGACGCGAGGCCACGCGCGAGTCCAACACCGACAGCGGCTCGCAGCCCGGCATGGGCATCGAGATCACCGAGGCCTCCGCGGAGGTGTGGGCGCTGATCAACCGCTTCATCCAGAAGCGCGAGCCCATCATCCAGGACGTGTGAGCCTCGCCTCGCCGCTGCGCTCCGCATGACCGCCCGCCTCTCCATCGCCCTCCTGCTCGGCCTCTCTGCCTGTCACGCCGATCCCACGGCGGCGCCCCCCCCCCCGCCCGCCCCCCCCTACGGCGCCCGCGCCCACACCCCCGGCGCCGCGGGGGCCGCCGTCCCCGCGGCCCCGGCGCTCGATGGCGGCGGGCGCTGCTCCTTCAACCGCGACTGCATCCCGGCCGAGCGCTGCGAGTGCGACGAGGCCACCGGCTGCCGCTGCGCTCCGGGCGCCCGGGGCCTCGGGCTCCCCGGCGTCACCGCGTGCGCCTCGGGCAACGACTGCGCGAGCGCTCTCTGCGTCGAGGCCCGCACCGGCTCGCTCTGCTCCGACGCCTGCGCGACGGACTCCGACTGCCCCGCGGCGCTCCCGCGGTGCCTCTCGATCTCCGGCGTGGGGCGCTTCTGCGCGCGCGACCCGTCCCGCGACGCCGGCGTCGACGCCCCTCCCGGCTGCGAGGGGGCGTGCGCGACGACGACGTTGCAGGCGACCTTCGGCAGCCGCCGCGGGGCCTTCGAGCGCGCCCAGCACGGCCGACTCGCCAGCGGTCGGCTGCTGGTCGAGGCCCACTCCGGCGGCGACCCGGCGTGCCCCACCATGAGCTCGCCGACGCCCCGCCGGACGCTCTCCTTGCGAGGCCTCCGCGCGACGGCCGACGCGACCCCGCAGACCGAGGCCGACGGCCTGACCGCGGTGCTCTTCGACTTCGGCGGCGACCTCACCAGCGCGCCGCTGCTGCGCGCCAGCGCCGTCCGGGTGGTCCCCCGCGGCTATACGGCCAACGGGTACCTCTCACTCGAGGTGACGGCCACCTTCCCCGAAGGGACCATCACCGGCGGCCTCTTCGCTCCGCACTGCGACTCGCTCGACGACTGACCCCCCGATCGGGCAATCACACCATGTCCGGCCCGATGTCTTCGATGAGGCATCGCATCACGCCGCGCATCGGCAGCGAGTACACGAAGCCCCGCGGGGCGTACTGCGCCGGCAGCGGGCGCCCGTCCAGGGAGATGTCGTCGCCCTCGTCGGTCCAGCTCTGGCGCACGGCGTCGTTGTACCGCGCCGCCTGCTGGAGCTGCTCGTACCACTGGACCGCGTCATCGGACACCGCGGTCCCATCGGGGAGCATGTTGGCCAGGATGCGCCGACGCGCCGCGCGCACCCACGCCGCGTCGTACACGGCCACGTTGAGCTCGCCCTCGTAGACGATGCCGCGGTTGTTCTTGTTGGCGCTCCCCACGCTCATGAACACGTCGTCCACGATGAGCATCTTGGAGTGCACGTCCATGTCGAGGAAGCGCGACTCGGTCTCGTCGATGCCCCAGGTCACCTGGGTGTCGAATGAGCGCAACTGCAACATCGCATAGCGATCGGGGAATCGGGACAGCAGGTCTTCGTGGGTGCGGCGGGTCCAGGCGCATCCCGGGTCGGTCCACTCGTTGATGGGCTTGGTGATCACCACCAGGCGCAGCGCGGGCACCGCCTCCATGCGCCGGATGATCGCCTCGGTCACCATCGGGACACGGAAGTACTGGTCTTCGATGTAGATATACTGCCGCGCCTGCGCCACCGCGTTGAACCACGTCTCCGCGATGGCGTTCTCGTTGAAGGGCGCCGGGAGCGTCGCGGTCACCTGCACCTGCTGTCCCCCGGGGAGCGCCGTCGGGGCCGCGCGAACCGTGTAGTCCGAGCTGTCGGCGCTGTAGCGCGCGTGCGTGCGGCGGAGGAAGTCCCATCGCTCATGGAAGACGTCCTCGGCATCGATGGCGCTCGGTCCCTCCAGGCGGACCATGTAGTCCTTGCGCGGTCCGTTGTCGGGCAGGTGATCGCGAGAGACCACCAGCTGCCGCGCCGCCGTGGTGGAGGGGAAGAGCATGCGCCGGGGCTCGAACACCCGGTGCCGCGAGGTGTCCCAGTCCACGCGCCGGAGGTTCATCCCACCGATGAACGCCAGTCGCTGGTCGATGGTCATGAACTTCTGGTGATAGGAGGCCGCCTCGACGTCGGCCATCACGGGCCAGTGCGTGAGGTCGACGTGGTGTCCCGGCACCTCGCTCTGCACCATCGACTCGGCCGCGAACATCCCCGCCGCGAGCGCCGGAAACCCCGCCCGAACGCGATCTCCAAAGGAGAACGGCGTCACCGCGAAGTCGAACATCCCGCGGGTCTCGTTGGCCTGACCCATGTATTCGAAGTTGTCACCGGAGAGCGATCCGTGGGCCCGTAGCGGCTCGTCCGAGGAGAGCGTCGAGGCGGCGCCGTCCATGGAGAGGAACTGCCCCACGATCACGCGCTTTCTCGCGGGCAGCGACTCCATGATGGCGAGCGCGGTGTTGGGCCGTCGCTGCGCCTCGGTGGAGGTCGGGTGCGTCGCGGCGTCTCGGATGAGCTCGAAGTCCGACTCCCACCACCAGGTCGAGACGTTGACCGACTCGCGCGCGGTGTGGAGGTCGGTGTTGACCGTGCGCCAGGCCTCCTCGCCGTCCATGAGCAGGTCGACGCGGTTGCCGCGACGCGCGGGCCGACCCTGCGCCGAGAACCACTGGTGCCTCAGCCCCAGCACCACCGTGTGCACCGCGACCGTCTGACCGGAGATCACCCGACCGCCGTGCGTGAGCGACAGTCCCTGCGGGGCGGGCTCGGAGAGCCGGGCGGTGAGCCCCTCGGCGAGGCGGGTTCCGTCGAAGTCGATCTGGGCCGTGAGCGTGCGATGCGCCGGGGCGGAGAGCGTCACCACGAGGCGAGCGCGCTCCCGGAGCTCGACCCGGCGGATCCACGGCTGAGCGCCCTCGGTGGAGGGAACCGTCACGCCATCGCGGGTGATGGTGAGCGTCGCGTCGCCCGCGGGAAGCGGCTGCGCCCACAGGTCGAGCAGGTGCAACTCGAGCACCGCCGTGGGCGCCACCGGGACCACCACGTCGGGGGTGACCTGAGCGTCCGTGGCGACCGATCCATCGCCGGTGACCGATCCGTCGCGGGCGACCGATCCATCGCGGGTGACCGATCCATCGCGGGTGACCGATCCATCGCGGGTGGTGATGCCCGCGTCATCGGTGAGCTGGGTGGTGGACCCGTCCGGCGCGGCGCCGCAGGCGGAGAGGCCCGCGAGCGAGAGGAGCGACAGGACCCGGGAGAGCGATGGGCGCATATGGTCGGTTGACCCCGTGTCAGGAGGAGTAGCGTCGGGTGAAGAGGGTCCGCCCGTTACCATCGATCAGGGCCACCGTCACGCTGCGGTCGGCCGGGTCGAAGCGGAAGGTCCCGTAGTTGCTGGTGCCCGTGGAGAAGTCGAATTGGGGCCCACCGAGGGTGTTGCCGAGGGGGTTGGCGTTGTTGCCCGCGGGGCCCACGAGCACCTCCCGCATCCCGGCGTAGGGGCCCGACGGGGCGAGGAAGCCGACGGAGGCCATGTGGAAGTCGCCGCTCACCCACCAGACATCGCGGATGCGCTCGGCCAGGATGAAGGTGAGGATCTCCTCGCGGGCGGCGCGATATCCCTCCCACCGGTCGTTCTCTGAAAAGAACAGGATGGGGAAATCGGTAATGGGCACCGAGTTGAGGATCACCTTGAAGGTCGCCGGAGAGGCCCGGAGCCCGGCCTTGAGCCAGTCCATCTGCGCGCGGGACAGGTACTGGGCGCTGGCGCTATTACGGGTCGACGGGCGGCGCTCTCCGCGGCAGTCGAGGGTGAAGGCCTCCAGGGTCCGCCCCCAGCGGGCGCTGCGGTAGATGCGGTCGGGCGCGGCGGGGTCGCGGCGCAGGGCGCGGTGTTCGAAGAAGGCCCCTCGCGCGGCGGCGACGGTGGCGGGGCTGACGGTCTCCGGGTCGAAGTTGTTGTCGACCTCGTGGTCATCCCAGGTGGAATAGACGCCGGTGGAGGCGAAGAGGGCACGCAGGCCGGTGGAGGTCAGGTTCTCGGCATACTTCGCACGGTACTCGGCGGCGGTGCGGGCGCCGTCGCAATAGACGAGATCGCCGAGGTGGGCGAAGAGGTCGAGGTCGCGCCGCGACCCGGCGTGGAGCATGGTGGGAAAGGGCCGAGCGCGCTGGTGGGAGCAGGACGTCGCCCCGATGGTGATGGGGGTGAGCGCGTCATCGGGGATGACCGCTCGGAAGCGGCCGACGGCGGTGCGCACCGGGGCTGCGGGGTTGTTGTTGGCAATGAAGGTGTATCCATACCAGGCGCCGCGGGTGAGCCCGCTGACCTCGGTGTGGAGGAAGCCCGCGGGGTCGGCGGAGACGTCGCGGGTGAGGAAGGGCGGCGCCGAGGGGGCGGCGTCGAGGGCGTAGAGCTCGAGCGTGAGGGAGGTGTAGACGGGGGAGTAGGTCCAGAGGATGGCGCGGTCGTCGAGCATGTCACCGGCCATGACCCCATAGGGGAAGCGGGCGATGTCCTCTGGATATCGATAGGCGCCAATGGAGGGACCGGAGTCGGAAGGGAGCGCGGCGTCTTCGGGGACGGGGGCATCGGCGGGCCCGGCGTCGAGGGCCGCGGGCGGGGCGTCGAGGGCTTCGCTGACGTCGGGGAGCGTGAGCTCGTCGGGCGGGACATCGGCCGAGGGGGCGTCCGAGGCGGCGGCGTCGGAGGCCGCGGCGGGAGGGTCATCGCTGCACCCGGCGACGGCGAGCGCCGAGGCGCCGGTGAGGAGGAGAAACTGTCGACGGGTGGGTTCCATGGCGGGGTGTGAAGTGGGCCGAATAGAGCAAGCGGAGGCGCGGGTTGGCAAGGGGCTGGAGGCGCTCCTACCGCCCCAGCAGCACCGCCAGCACCACCAGGCTGTTGTTGGTCACATGCATCGCGAGCGAAGTCGCCAATCGCCCGCTCCGTTGCATCAACGCCCCCGCGAGCAGCCCCGCCCAGAGCGCCGGCGCCCACGCGGCTCCCGCGTGCACCATCGAGAACACCGCGGCCGACAGCGCCACCGCCACCCGCGCGTCGCCCACCTCGCGACGCACCGCGGGCATCAGCCACCCCCGGAAGAACAGCTCCTCCGCCAATGGGATCACCGTCGTCGAGGCCACCACGATCGCCGCCAGCACCCAGCCGCTGGTCTGAGTGAACGCCGCGGCCAGCGGAGAGCCGCCCGTCGCTCCCGGCCGCAGCAGCTTCGCCAGCCCCAGCACCAGCGCGAAGTTCGCCGCCCCCACCAGCACTCCAGTCGCCACGCTCCGGCCCAATGACCACTTCGGCTCGACCGAGTGCGCCTTCGCCCCGCGCCAGGAGAGCGGCAGCAGCACCCCCGAGAACACCAGCAGCGACAGCACCAGCGTCGTCGTCGCACCGAGCCCCACGGCCTCGCCGGTCTGCGCCACCAGCACCTGCACCAGCCCCGCGGCCCCAAAGGACCTCAGCGCCGGCCACACCCGCAGCGCCGCGTCCGGGTCCCCAGTGGGCTCGCGGATCCATCGCAGCCTCGCCACCGCCGAGGACTCCAATGCCCACGCCAGCAGGGCCAGCAGCGCCACGAGCGACAACCATGTCGGCATTCCGGTGGCCGAGAGGAGTACCAATAGCGCCACCGTGGGAATGGCCGTCACCAGCACCCCGAAGACGCCCCCAACGGACAGGCCCGTCAGCCGATCGGGCGACGGGTCGATCAGGAGAAAGAGCGCCGCCGCCTGCGCCCACTGGCCCACCGCGATCACCAGCACCATCCCCAGGAACTGCCGCGGATACCACCACCACAACGGACGCGGGACGAACCACCACGGAAGCGCCGCCCCGAGCGAGAGCCCGACGGTCATCCCGAAGTGCGCCCGCGCCAGGGAGCGAATCGCGTCCCGATGGTCGCGCCCCACCGTGGGCAATACCCATAGGACTCGCCGCCAGCGACGGGACGCTGCTCCGGTGAGGGCCGTCCCTTGGACGATGAGCGCCCAGCCGATCAATCCCATGAGGGTGACGAAGGGGAGATCCGCTCCAGTCGCCGAGCGCGCTCCCTTCACCACAGCGAAGAAGAAGAGCAGAAAGGCCGGGGTCGCCAGCACGAGATAGGGCGCTTGTCGGGAGAGCATCCGCCACTCGACACGCGTCCCCGAGAGTCCGGCCTCCCAGCGCCCCGCTCCCGTCGGAGCCGATGGGCCATCCAGGGAGAGGTCCGTCGGGGAGCGCACCCGCCAGACCAGCGCCGCCACGGAGAGCGTCACCAGACCCGTGGTCCAGAGAGCAAGCCTCGATAGCTCACTCGAGTCTGGGAAGCGACACCAGCGCACGAGGCTCCAGAAGGGCAGCCACTCGCTCCACTCGGGAACGGGCCTCCCCACGCGGATGACCCGGGCGAGGCCGACGCCAATGGGTCCGAGGGTGGAGAAGGCGCCCACCAGCAGGAAGCCCACGCAGGCGGTCACCACCCGGACGATGTCCAATGAACGACCGCCCAGGTAGCGCGAGATCAGCGCGTGGAGCGCGTGGGCGACCAGCGTGGCGACCTCATTGAAGACCACCGCGATCACCGCAGTGAGGAGCACGGCGGTGGCTCCATGGAAGCGCTGCGTGATGAGCCCATAGAGCGCGGGCGAGAAGGCCAGCGCCACGAAGCCCGCAGCGTGCGTGCTCCCCACCAGCAGCTCGAAGAGGGTTCGGGTGACGGGAGAGACCGGCAGCGCCCGGAAGAGCAGCGTATCGAACAGGGGCCGGGCCCCTCGGCCGGGAATGGCCCTCGCGTATTTCAGCGCCACCACCGCGACGCCCATGACGGTCAGCCAGAGCGCCACGAAGTGGGTGCCGCGATCGTAGGGGGCCACCGCGAGGAAGCGCCGCACCCCGTCGGCCCCCTTCCCCCCGAAGCGAGCGAGCTCGATGAGCAGCACCGCCAGCAGCAGCGGGAGCACCACCAGCGCCCCGGCCCCCTGCCGGTGCCGTAGCGAGTTGACCACGCCCTGCATGGACATCCGCAGCAGCGCGCGGCCCTGCGCGGCGACGCCCGGTCCCTTCATCCAGCGGCCGTGAGTGCCATGAAGGCCTCTTCCAGCGTGGCCACGCCGCCCGCCTGGGCGCAGACCTCGCCCGCGTCGCCGATCGCCCGCAGGCGGCCCTTCACGATCACCCCGAGCCGGTGGCAGACCCGCTGCGCGACGTCGAGCAGGTGTGTGGAGAGCACCACCGTCACGCCCCTCGCCGCTCTCTCCTCCAGCAGCGCCCGCACCTCCCTCGCCACCACCGGATCGAGCCCGTTGGTGGGCTCGTCGAGCAGCAGCACCGCGGGGTCGTGGGCGAGCGCGGTCACCAGGGCGAGCTTCTTCCGCATGCCCATGGAGTAGCCCGCGATGAGCTGGTCGAGCTCGCGGGTGAAGCCCATGCGCTCGGCCGAGGCGTCGACCTCGGACCAGCGGGTGGGGACGTCCTCGCCGCGCATGGAGAGCACGAAGGACACGAGCTCGCGGCCGGTGAGGTTCTCGAAGAGGGCGGGCTCCTCCGGGAGGTGGCCGACGAGGCGCATCACCGCGCGGGACTCGCGGGCGCAGTCGAGGCCCGCGATGCGCGCGGTGCCCGCGCTGGGCTGGAGGAAGCCCATGAACAGGTTGAGCGTGGTGCTCTTGCCCGCGCCGTTGGGCCCGAGGAGGCCGAAGATCTCCCCTCGCGGGAGGCTCAGGTCGAGGCCGTCGAGGGCGACGCGATCACCGAAGCGCTTGCTCAGGCCGCGCGCCTCCACCACCACCTCCGCCGCGCCTTGCAACACCGCGCGGATTGCACCGTCTCGCCGAGGCTTCGTCAATGCCGGCAATGGCCCGCAGAAGCTCCTTGACAGCACCGGCCTCCCTCTCGGACCGTCGCGCCCGGGCTCTTCGCACACGGGTGATTCTCTGATGGCCTACGACTCGATTCCGTCACGGTTTCTGGCGCAGGGTGCTCGTCGCCCGGAGGCTCCGGCGTACTTCGTCAAGGTCGATGGCGCGTGGCGGGCGACGCGCTGGCGCGACTACGTGGGCGAGACCCGGCTCGTGGCCAGGGCGCTCATCGCGGAGGGCGTGGGGCCCGGCAAGACCGTCGGCATCCTCGGCTTCAACCGCCCCGAGTGGGTCTCCATGGCCGTCGCGACGATGCTCACCGGGGCGGCCCCGGCGGGCATCTACACGACCTGCTCGGCCGAGGAGGTGCAGTACATCCTCGCGCACTCCGAGGCCCTGGTGGTGCTGGTGGAGGACGCCGCGCAGTGGGCCAAGGTGCGCTCGGTGCGCGACCGCCTCCCCGATCTGCAGCGCGTGGTGCTGATGAAGGGGGCACCCGCGGTCGACGACCCGATGGTGATGAGCTGGGAGGCCTTCGTGGCGTCGGGAGAGGCGACGGACGACGCGGAGGTCGACCGGCGCGTGGCGGCCATCGAGCCGACCGGGCTCTCGACGCTGATCTACACCTCGGGCACGACCGGTCCTCCGAAGGGGGTGATGTTGTCCCATGAGAACATCGCATGGACGGCCCGCGCCGCCGGCGCCCTGATCAACGCGCAGCCCGGCCAGGTGATGCTCTCCTATCTGCCGCTCTCGCATATCGCCGAGCAGATGTTCTCCATCCACGGCGCGGCCACCCTGGGGCTGACCATCTATTTCGCGGAGAGCATCGAGCGCGTTCCGGACAACCTCCGCGAGGCGCAGCCGGACGTGTTCTTCGGCGTGCCGCGCATCTGGGAGAAGTTCTTCGCGGTGGCCGGGGCGAAGCTGAAGGACGCGACGGGGGCGAAGGCCGCCATCGTGAAGTGGGCCCGCGGCGTCGCGCTCGACGTGCACGCGCGGCGAGACCGCGGCGAGGCGGTGCCTGTCTGGCTCGACCTGCAATATCGGCTGGCGGACCGGCTGTTCTATTCGAAGTTCAAGTCCGCGGTGGGCCTCGGTCGCGCGAAGATCTGCGTGAGCGGCGCGGCGCCCGTGGGCCGAGAGGTGCTGGAGTTCTTCACCTCGCTCGACCTGCCGGTGCGCGAGGTCTACGGGCAGAGCGAGGACACCGGCCCGACCTCCTTCAACCTCCCCGGCGACGCCCGATTCGGAACCGTCGGCAAGCCCATCGCCGGGGTGACCGTGAAGATCGCCGAGGACGGCGAGATCCTGGTGCACGGGCCCAACGTGTTCATGGGGTATTTCAAGGACCCGGAGGCCACCGCCGCGACGCTGCGCGACGGGTGGCTCTGCTCCGGCGACCTGGGCAAGCTCGACCCCGACGGCTTCCTGGTGATCACCGGCCGCAAGAAGGAGATCCTCATCACCTCCGGGGGCAAGAACATCACCCCGAAGAACATCGAAGAGGACCTCAAGCGACACGACCTCGTCGGCGAGGTGGTGGTCATCGGCGACCGCCGCCCCTACCTCACGGCGCTGCTGGTGCTGCGCGCCGAGGGCCTCGCCCGCTGGGCGAAGGAGCACGGCCGCGACCCCGCGGAGGCGGCGAAGACGGCGCACGACGACCCGGCGGTGCGGGCGGAGCTGCAGCGCGCGGTGGACGACGTCAACTCGCGCCTGGCGCGGGTGGAGACCATCAAGCGCTTCACCGTGCTGCCGCGCCCATTGGACATCGAGCACGGGGAGCTGACCCCGACGCTCAAGATCAAGCGGGCCATCGTCTACAAGGTGTGGGCCGAGGCGATCGAGGCGATGTACGCCGAGCGGGCGTAGCGAGCGGTCAGAAGCGCACGCTCCCGAAGCCCTGCCCGATGAAGCCCGCGTTGTCGTAGAGCCCGATGGTGCTCACGCCCGCGAGGGCGCCCACCTGCCAGCGCTCGTAGGTGTAGCTCGCCATCGCGCCGCCGATCATGTCGACCTCGGCCAGGCCCCGCGCCCGGAGCATCGCCTCGAGGGCCGGGGACTCGTTGCCCACGTCGACGCGCAGCTGCGCCGCCACGCCCACCGCGAAGGACGGGATCACCCGCCACGCGGCGAAGGCCCTCGCCTCCAGGTCGTGCTCCTCGGCGTCGACCAGCGACTGGCCGAAGGTGCCCTGGGCCCCGACCTCCCAGCGCCTCGCGCGGTACTGCACCGAGAACGACGCCTCCATCTCCGCGTCGCCGTTGTGCCAGCCGACGCGCTTGCCCGTGAGCGCCACGCCGCCCTGCCAGCCCATCCCGTCGCGGCTGCCGAAGAGCTGGTAGCGCACCTGGGCGTAGGGCGTGAGGCCGTCGATGGTGCTCGAACGGTCGCCGCCGAACCAGCTCGACCCCGCCGCCACGGTGAAGCCGCGGCCGAGGCCGAGCTCGGCCCTCACCAGGGGTCGCACGGCGTCGAAGGACCCGATGGGCTGGATGTCCGCGCCCACGGTCATGCGCACGTTGAGCGTCGGCAGCGCCGCCGCGGGGATGAAGAGCGAGGTCGGAGGGGTGTACGCCCCGCCCGTCGGATCGCCGAGCGGAACCCGCGTGTCGGGTGTGCCGTCCGTGGTCTGGGCGCCCGCCGTCGCCGACGCGCAGAGGACGACCAGCACCGACAACGATCCGAAGGGAATGCGCTTCATGGGCGGCGACCGTATCACCCTTGGGCGCGGGTCCACCACGGCGCGGTGGACGCCCGACGGACCGGCGGTTGAATCGCGCCCCCGAGGCCCCTCGTCAGATACCTCCGATGAAGCTCCTTCGCACCGCGCTCCCGCTGCTCCTCGCGCCCGCGCTCGGCCTCGCGCAGCCGGCGCCCTCGCCGCGCATCGAGGCCCTCCCGGCAGAGACGCTCTCCGCCCTCGCCGAGCTCAGCGCCCCGGGCGCCGCCGCGCTGGTGTTCTTCCCCGACGGCGGCCCGCAGGCCCGCACCACCGTGGCCGTGAGGGTCGATGCGCCCGCGGAGACCGTGCGCCGAGCGCTCCTCGACGCCGCTCGCTGGCCGGAGTTCATGCCCGCGCTCACCCGGGTCGAGCAGACCGCGCGCTTCGGCCGGCGCGCCGCGTACCGCTTCGACGTGGCCGCGGGGCTGCTCACGGTCCACGCCACCACGGCCATCACCGAGCGCTCCGCCCGGCGCATCGACCTCGACGTCGACGCCTCGGACTTCGGCCCCGCCGGCGCGCGCTGGGAGCTCGTCCCGCAGGACGGCGCCCACACGCTTCTGGTCGTGACGAGCTGGAGCGACCCGTCGCAGGGCCACTGGCTCTTCCGCAACGCCGCCACCTCCGACCCGAGCGCCACCGCGGGCATGAACGTCGCGGTCGACCTCACGCTCGCCCTCTCCCTGGCCCGCCGCGCCCGCGACCTCGCCGGCACCCCGACGCCCGCGCGGCCCGCCCCGTGGACCGACGACGGCGCGCTCCTCCAGGCGCCCGCCCCGGGGCGCTGGATGGCCCTGCACCCGCGGTACTACACCATGGTGTTCTCGCTCGACCGCGAAGGGTCCGTGCGCGCGGTCAACGTCACCGGGCAGACCTATGGTCCCGCCGCGGAGGTCCTCGCGCGCGTCCAGGACGTCTCCCGCTATCGCGACCACCTCCCCGGCGTCCGCGCCTCCTCGTGGGACGCCGTCCCCACGGACGCCGCCCCCTCGCGCGCCCACTTGCTGCTGCGCACCCCCTTCGACGCCGGCGAGGGCGACGTCGAGCGCCGCCTCGAAGGCCCCTCCACGGTCTTCGTCGACGGCCGCTCTGGCGAGCTCGCGGGCTCCCGCTGGCGCTGGGACGTCTCGACGGACCCCACGCGAGGGACCTTCCTCTCCCTCACCGGGGTCCCCAACGCCGCCACCGCCACGCTGCTCACCCGGGCGGTCTCCGCGCGCGAGCCCTTCCTCGTCCCCGGCGCGGCCGCGCTGCGACAGCTCGTGTGGCTCCGCAGCATGCTGGCGGGCATCCGACCCGGCTGAGCTCGGCGCCGCGGCTTGTGCCTCCGCTCCATCCGCGGGTATGAGCAAGGTCGCCGTGAGACGCTATCCACCGGAGTGGTCCCGCCATCGCCCCACCGGCCCGCTCGGGCTGGTCGAGCGCGCCCGCGACGCCCTGCGCCACAAGATGGACGCCACCGTCGACCGCTGGCTCGGCGACGACGTGCGCGGCCGCTTCGACAGCCTCGCCTGGCACGAGACCGCCGGCGGGGTCGACCCCTTCGGCTTCGATCCCCGCGTGGCCAAGTACGCCATCGTCGGCGCCCGCGCGGTCTACCGCGACTGGTTTCGCACCGAGGTGCACGGCCTCGAGAACGTCCCCGACGGGCGCGTGCTGCTCATCAGCAACCACTCCGGGCAGATCCCGCTCGACGCCATGGCCATCGCCTGCGCGCTGCTGCTCGACCGCAAGACCCCGCGCTTCGTGCGCAGCATGGTGGAGAAGTGGACCGCCACGCTGCCCTTCGTGTCCGTGCTCTTCCCCCGCGTGGGGCAGATCGTCGGCGTGCCCGAGAATTGCGCCCGCCTGCTCGAAGAGGAGGAGGCCATCCTGGTCTTCCCGGAGGGCGCTCGCGGCATCTCCAAGCCCTTCCAGCAGCGCTATCGGCTGACCGAGTTCGGCATCGGCTTCATGCGCCTCGCGCTCCAGACCCGGACGCCCATCGTGCCCGTCGCCGTCGTCGGCGCCGAGGAGCAGTACATCTCCATCGCCGACCTCCGCCGCGTCGCGAGGCTGCTCGGGATGCCCGCCTTCCCGGTGATCCCGCAGCTGCTGCTGCCGGGGGGCTTCCTGCCGCTGCCCACGAAATACCGGATCTACTTCGGAGAGCCGCTCTCCTTCACCGGCGACCCGGACGACGAGGACGCGGTCATCGAGGAGAAGACCCTGGTGGTCAAGCGCACCATCCAGAACATGCTCAACCGCGGCATCAAGGAGCGGCCGGGCATCTTCCGCTAGCGGGTGAGAGACCGCCCATGAAGGTCACCCGCAAGCTCATCCTCGGCATCGTCGCCGCGATCCTCACGGTCACCATCGTCAACACCGGGCTGCGCATCAGCCGAGAGCGCACGGTGTTTCGCGAGGACACCCGGCGCGACCACGACTTCGTCGGCTTCTCGCTGCGCACCGCCTGGCTCGACGTCTCCCGCATGGACGGCCCCGCCCGCGCCGACGCGATGATCGCCGACGTCGACGCCGCCAACCCCTCCGTCGACGTGCACGCTCGCCGCAGCGGCGAGTGCTTCCGCGACCCCGGGCACGACCTGGAGCGCGGGCTGAGCCGCAACCTGGAGCGCGACGGCTGGTCCATCAGCTGCTACCCGATGCGAGCGCCGGACGGATCGCTCCGGGTGATCGAGGTGCGCGAGTCGCTGCAGCCGCAGCACCGCTTCGTGCACGACAGCATCGTCCGCAACAGCGCCATCGGGGTCATCACCGTGCTGGTGAGCGCGCTGGTCACCGCGCTGCTGGGCGCCCACTTCGTCGGCGAGCCGGTGCGCGCCCTCCGCGCCAAGGCCCGCCGCGTCGGCGCCGGCGACCTCACCGGTCCGCTGCGGCTGAAGCAGGACGACGAGATCGCCGAGCTCGCGCAGGAGCTCAACGCCATGTGCGAGCGCCTCGGCGAGGCCGACCGCACCGCCGAGGCCCACCACCAGGCCAGGCTCCGCGCGATGGAGCAGCTCCGCCACGCGGACCGGCTGCGCACCGTCGGGCAGCTCGCCTCCGGCCTCGCGCACGAGCTCGGCACGCCGCTCAACGTGGTGCTCGGCCACGCGGGGCTGCTCGCCGGCGGGGACAACACCCCGGAGGACATCAGCGAGAGCGCGCGCATCATCGCCGAGCAGACCGGGAAGATGACCGCGCTCATCCGGCAGCTGCTGGATTTCGCGCGCCGCAAGGGCCCGACGATGCAGCCCGCGGGCCTGGCCGACATCGTGTCCGGCACCGTGTCGATGCTGGGCCCGATGGCGCAGAAGGCCGGGGTGCGCTTCGAGCAGCACACCGCCGAGACGCCCGACGCCTCCGTCGACCCGGGGCAGATCCAGCAGGTGCTCACCAACCTGGTGGTCAACGCCATCCACGCCATGCCCGACGGCGGAACGGTCACCATCACCGTGGGAGAGCGCGACATCGACGCCCCTCAGGAGGTCGGCTCCAGCGCGCGGCGGTGGTATTTCCTCGCGGTCGAGGACGAAGGCGCCGGCATCCCCACGGAGGACCTCGCTCGGGTCTTCGAGCCCTTCTTCACCACCAAGGAGGTCGGCGAGGGCACCGGGCTCGGGCTCTCCGTCGCCTACTCCATCGCCCGAGACCACGGCGGCTGGATCGTCGCCGAGCGCCGCCCCGAGCGCGGCAGCCGCTTCACCGTGTACCTCCCTCGCGTCGCCGCGAGCTGAGGCTCAGCCCCGCTCGCCCAGCAGCAGGGCGTAGCGGGCGCGCGCCTCCGCGGGCACCGACTCCCACCTCGTCATCACGGCGTACTTCAGGGCCCCCCGCGCGGGGCTCGCGCTCACGTCCGGCAGGGCCGCCGCGAGGTGGCGCACCACGGCCTGGGCGCGGGAGACGTTCTTCGCCATCACCGCCATGATCTGGTCGACGTGGGCCTCGTCGTGCTCGCGCCAGCTGTCGTAGTCGGTGGCGAGCGCCAGCGTGGCGTAGGGGAGCTCGGCCTCGCGCGCCAGGAAGGCCTCCGGGACGTTGGTCATGCCGATGATGTCCGCGCCCCACTGACGGAAGAGCCGGCTCTCCGCCCTGGTGCTGAACCTCGGCCCCTCGATGCACACGTACGTCTGCCCGACGTGGGTGTTGGCGCCCGTGGAGCGCGCCGCCTCGGCCACCGCCGCGGCCATGAGGGGGCACACCGGGTCGGCCATGGAGACGTGGGCCACCACGTCGCGGTCGAAGAAGGTGGTCGCGCGGAGGCTGGTGCGGTCGATGAACTGGTGCGGCACCACGAGGTCGCCGGGGGCGATCTCCTCGCGGAGCGAGCCCACCGCGGAGACCGACAGCACGTGCGTAACCCCGAGGGACTTCAGGGCGTAGATGTTGGCGCGATAGTTCAGCGTCGAGGGCGAGTTGGAGTGCGCCCGCCCGTGCCTCGGCAGGAACACCACGGTCGTCTCCCCGAGGCGCCCGCGCACGATGCCGTCGGAGGCCTCGCCGAAGGGCGTGGCCGCCGTCAGCGGCTCCATCGCCGTGAGCCCGGGCATCTGATAGAGCCCGCTGCCACCGATCACCCCGAGCACCGAACCCCCGACCGCTGATGCACTCATCGTCTGTGCGCGCTACCACACCACAGCCCTCCCCCGGGGGAAAGACCGACGCCGTCGACGTGCTCATCCCCGCGCGCGACGAGGCGCCGACCATCGCCGCGGTGGTCCGGGCGATCCCCCGCTCGCTCGCCCGACGGGTGATCGTGATCGACAACGGCAGCCGCGACGACACCGCCCGCCGCGCCCTCGACGCCGGGGCCGTGGTGGTCGACGCCCCGGACGCGGGCTACGGCAACGCCTGCCTCGCCGCGCTCCGCTGGCTGCGCGAGGAGGCCGCTGCCGACGACCCGGTGCTGGCCTTCATGGTCGCCGACGGCAGCGACGACCCGCGCGAGCTGCCGCGCCTCACCGAGCCCCTGCTCGACGGCCGCGCCGACCTCGTCATCGGCTCCCGCACCCGGGGCTACGTCGAGCCCGGAGCGATGCCCCCGTGGCAGCGCGGCGGCAGCCTCTTCGCGGCGGCCGTGCTCACCGCCCGCTACGGCGCCCTGGTGACCGACCTCGGTCCCTTCCGCGCGATCCGTCGCAGCACCCTCGACGCGCTCTCGATGCGCGACCCCACCTACGGCTGGACCCTGGAGATGCAGATCAAGGCCGCCCGCTCGGGCCTGCGGGTCGTCGAGACCCCGGTCACCTGGCGCCGCCGCCGCGGGGGCTCTCCCAAGGTCGCCGGCACCCTCCGCGGAACCCTCGGCGCCACCCGCAAGATCCTCGCGTGGCTCGACGGCGCGGTCCGCGGCCCGGACCATGACCCCGTCCGCTGACCCGCCGCGCTCTCGCGCGCTGCTCGCCGCGCTGACCCTCTGGGTGTCCCTCGCGGCGCTCGCTCCGGTCGTGGCCTCTCGGCCCCCCGGCCACCGCGTCACCCCCTACCTCGCGCTGCACCTCGCGCTCACCCTCGTCGCCCTCGGCCTCGCCCGCCTGGTGCGCTCCCCCGCCGACCTCCGCGCGCTCCTCGCCGCCGCGGTGCTTACCCGCCTGGTAAACCTCCGCACCCCCGCCTTCACCACCACGGACCCCGCGCGCTACCTCTGGGACGGCGCCGTCGCGCTCTCCGGCCACGACCCCTACGCGCTCCCGCCGCTCGCCGCCGAGCTCGCGGACCTCCGCGCCCGCTTCCCCTCGCCCATCGACCACCTCGACGTGGCCACCTGCTATCCGCCGCTCGCCGTCGCGCTCTTCGCCCTCGCCGCCTCCGCGGGGCCGTCGCTGGCCATGCTCGCCTGGAAGTCCCTCGTCGCCCTCGCCTCCACGCTCACCGGAGCGCCCGCGACCCGCGACGCGCCGCCGGTCACGGTGGTCCTGCTGCTGGCCTCTCCGACGCTGCTGCTGGAGTCCATGGTCGGCGCTCACCTCGACGCCTTCGTCGCCCTCGCGCTCGCGCTCACCTTCGCGCTCACCCACCGCCGCCGCTGGAGCGCCGCCGCCCTCTGCCTCGGCGTCGCCATCGCGCTCAAGTACGTCCCCGCCTGGGTGCTGCTCCCCTTCGCGCTGCGAGCGCCCCGCAGGGCGCTCTTCTCCTCGCTCGCGCTCGCCCCCCTGGCGCTCTCCTTCGCGGCGGCCCACGCGCTCGGCCACACCCCGCCGGGCTCGCTCCCCAACTTCGCCGCCAACTGGAACTTCGCCGCCCCCCTCTGGAGCGCCCTCTACGCGCGCTTCCCGACCGGCGACGACACCCTCCGTCCGGCCCTCGCCCTCGCCGGGCTCCTCGTCACCGCGGCCCTCTCCCTCCGCCGCGGACCGCTCGCCCGCAACGTCCGTGACGCCCTGCTGGTGCAGCTCATCGTGAGCCCCGTGGCCTACCCCTGGTACGGGATGCCCCTCGCCGTCGCGTGCGCCTTCGCCCCCTCGGCGACGGCCCTCGCGGTGCTGACAGCGATGCCCTTCAGCTACGAGGTGATCGACCGCTACCAGTCCGCCGGGCAGTGGGCTCCCGCTCGCTGGCCGCTGGTCCTCGCCACGGCGGCCTTCGCGCTGGGCCTCGGCCTCGATGGCTGGCGCGCATGGCGTAGGAGCTCCCGTTGAGCCCGAGGGTGATCGTCTTCGCCAGGGCGCCCGTCCTGGGTCAGGTGAAGACCCGGCTCGCTCGGGTCGTGGGCGAGGCGCGAGCGCTCGAGCTCTACCGCTGGTGCGGAGCCACCCTGATGGACCAGCTGCGCGACGATCGCTGGCAGCGCTGGGTGGCCTTCACCCCGTCGGACCTGCGCGACGAGACCGAGCGCTGGCTGGGCCCCTGCCACCGCTGGATCGCTCAGCGCCAGGGAGACCTCGGCGAGCGTCTCACCGCGGCGATGGAGAGCGCCTTCTCCGAGGGCGACGGCCCGGTGCTGCTGGTCGGAACCGACTGCCTCGGGGTCACCGCGGAGCGCGTCGCCGAGGCCCTCCGAGCGCTCGCCACGCACGACGCCGTGCTGGGCCCGGCTTACGATGGCGGGTATTACCTCCTCGGGCTCAACCGACCGCTGCCGGTCTTCGACGGCGTGGCGTGGAGCACCGACGCCGTCGCGGAGGAGACCCGGGAGCGCCTCCGCCTCGCGGGCGCGTCCTGGGCCGAGCTGCCGACCGAGCGCGACCTCGACGAGGCGGCCGACCTCGTCGCCATCGCCCATCGCCCGGACGCGCCCTCGTGGGTGCGTGTGGGCCTCGCTCAAGCGCCTTGACGTCGCCGCGAGCCGCGGGCGATCACTGCGCCCTTCGGGGGAGCTCGTCCGTCGCTCCCTCTCCCATTCTCTGGAGGCTCCGTCATGGCGATCAACATCAACAAGGCGCTCGACAAGAAGTACGAAGGCATGTCGCTGAAGCAGCTCACGGAGATCCCCGTCGAGGGCCTCGAGGGCCTCTCCGCCGACCACGGAGCGCTGCTGGCGAAGCTCGGCGTGAAGACCGTGCGCGACCTCGCGGAGTGGAAGTACGTCGCCTGGGCGCAGGCGATCGTCGCCCTCGCAAAGGTCGAGGAGTAGGCCCCTCCCTCCCGCTCAGAGCCCTCCCGGCTCTCGCCCTCCTCGCCTCCGCCCTCCACCCCCTCCCCCAAAGGGAAAGCGCTCCCGCTGCTGCGCGTCGATGACGTCGAAGCGCGCCTGCTGCTCCGGCGTGAGCACCGCGCGGATCTGCGCCGACACCGCGTCGTGCTGCGCCCGCAGCCCCTCGCCGCAGCGCTCGAACATCTCCTGCGCGAGCCTCCGCCGCTGGTCGCCGCTCTGCGCGAGGATCGCCTGCACCCGCTCCCGCTGCGCCGCCGTCAGGTCGAGCGAGCGCTCGAGCGCCCGGAGCCGCCGCGGGTTGCGCAGACCGTGCTCCTCGGCGCCGTTGATGTCGTCTCGGCGGAGCCACGCGTAGGCCCCGCCCCCGCCCGCCACCGAGCCCAGCGCGAACACCGCGATCAGCACCGCAGCCCCCTTGACGCGCCCGTTCACCATTCCAGCTCCACCGCGTCGAAGCTCGCCGCGAGCGCCGTGTCCGCCGCGCGATCGGCGTGCGCCGCCCAGCCCACCGCCAGCGCCGCCGCCATCACCGCGACCGGCACCATCGCCCTCGCGGCGCGCAGCACGTCGTCGAAGAGCCCGGGGCTCCGCGAGGCCTTCACCGCCAGCATCACCCGGTCGTCGAACCCGCCGCGAGGGCGCAGCGCCGCCGTGCGACGCCCGATGCTCGCCAACCGCTCGTCCATCGCCTCGTCGGCCTCGCGCTTCATGATGCGCTCCTCTCTCGCAACGTAGCCCTCGCCCGCACCAGCCGCTGCTCCACGGCCCCTTCGGAGCAGCCCAGGATGACCGCGATCTCCGAGACCGCGTGGCCCTCGACGCTCTGGAGCACCACCGCGGCCCGCTGGTCGGCAGGCAGCGTCCCGAGCAGGTCGTTGAGCTCCGCGAGGGCCATGTGCGCCTCCGCGCCCGCCTCGCCGTCCCAGCCGGACTCGGCCACCGTCTCGCTCGGCACCGGCCGCCTCGACCGGCTGCGCAGCGAGTCGATGGCCGTGTTGGTGACGATGTGCCGGAGCCACGTGGTGACGCTCGACCGCTGCTCGAAGCGGCCGCTGATCAACGCCTGGTAGGCCTTCACGTACGCGTCCTGCACCACATCCTCCGCCTCGCTCAACGACCCTACGATCCGCGCGCCCAGCCGGACGAGGCCCTCGCTGGTCGCGTCCACGATCCGCCGGAAGGCGTCGGTGTCTCCGCGGACCACCCGGCGCACCGCATCATCGAGCTCGTCCAATCCGCTCCTCGCCGCCGTTCACGCTGATGTACCAGACGCCGCGCGCCCGGAGCTTCCTACGGTTCTCCATGGCGTCCGGGCAAAAAAGATCGGAGGCGGTGCTAGCTTGCGCCCGATGCTCCTGCGAACCCTTACGCTCGCCGACCTCACCATCCGCGACGAGCGATCCTTCCGACACATCGGCCTCTACGAAACCCTCAAGCAGATGCTGCTCTCCGACGCGGTGCGCTTCCGGGTCCCCCCCGAAGGGTCCCCGCACGCCTCGTGGTCGCGCGCGCTCTTCCTCAACCTCACCTTCTGGAACGCCTCGGACCCCAGCGACGTCCTCGTCGACGACACCATCGACGCCGACGTCGTGGCGCACGTCGCCTGGCACCACGCCGCGCGCAAGGCCCTCTTCTCCGACGGCTCCGGGTCCGTCTCCGCGGACGCGCTCTTCCTCGGCGAGGCCATCGCCAGCGCCTTCGACCTCTACCTCGTGGGCCGCACCCTCGGCCGCGGAGCGGAGTGCGACTTCCTGGAGACGCAGGTGCCCGCCATGGCCGACGTCGCCGAGGCTCAGGGCGTCACCCCGGAGGCCTTCGAGGCCCTGCTCACCGCCGTCGCGGCCGAGCCCGAGCGCGCCTTCGAAGACCTCCGCCAGCTGCTCTTCGACGTGACCTCCGCCCTCGTGCGCTGCGTCGACGTCGACGGCGCCACCGCCACGCTCGACCGCTTCACCGGGCACCGCTTCGCCCCGCTGCTCCATCACTACGAGCTCTCCAACTGGATCCTCTACGCCCGCGCCTACGCGGGCTCCGCGCTGGAGCACGACCCCAACGTGCGCGGCATCGACCTCGCGCTGCGCGAGGCCCCAGTCTCCCTCGAATGGCTGGAGAAGCACTGGCTCCAGGGCTGAGCGCCCCCGCTGGCCGGTACCCACAAAGCCGACGGGCGCGACCGGAGGGGTGGATCCCTCCAGCGCGCCCGTGCGGTGGTTGATACGTTACCGAACGATCAGGCCGTGGCCCGGTTGCCGACCACCATGCGGTAGATGCCCAGCAGCAGGACCGCGCCGATGATCGACATGATCCAGCCCGCGGACTGGGTCCCGTTGCTGTACATGCCGAGCGCCCGACCGAGGAACGCCCCGAGCATCGATCCCACCATGCCGATGATGGCGGTGATGATGAAGCCGCCCGGATCGCGGCCCGGCATCAGGAGCTTGGCGAGGGCGCCGATCACAAGGCCGAAGACCGCAAACAGCAGGAAGTTCATGGACGTTCTCCTTCGTCGAGGGCCCTGATAGCGGGCCGCTTGTTCCGACGAGGAGTGTTTGCGAGCCCCGTACCAGCTCTCCCCTCCTCGGGAGCGCCCGGTCAGAACTCGCCCGTGTGCGGCGCCGCAGGACCTGGATCCACCGGCGCAGGAGCCGGCTCCGGCTCGCTCGGCGGCGCCTGCGGAAGCTGGAACTGCATCGGTCCAAAGGGCGTCTGGAGCGTCGGCCCGGGCGGAGGCTCGTTGGGGTCCCGCCCAGGCGTGAAGGTCACCCCGGGCTCTGGCGTCGGGATCGCAGGCTCCGAGCCATTTCGCCCCCGTGTGGCAGTTCGGCGTGGCGGAGTCGTCACCTGCGGGGCGGCGCTCGTCACGGGGGCTCGGGTCACCGGGGCTCGGGTCGCCGGGGTGCTCGTCGCCGGAGCGGGCGCGGTCGGGCGCACCGCCGAGTGCGGGCGCGGAGCGGGCGCCGCCGCGGGGTGGACGCGCAGGGCGTCGATCTCTCGCTGCGTCGTCGCCAGCTCCTCCCGGAGCGTCGCGTCCTCCATCAGCCGGAGGGCGTCCTGCAGCAGCGGGAGCGCCTGCTCGGGGTGATGGTCGTTGCGAGCCGCGGTGGCGCTGTTGGCCAGCTTCACGGCCGCGGCGCGACGGAGCTGCCGCGCCCTCGCGTTGCCGGGCTCGACGGCCAGCACGTCGTCGGTGATGTCCTCGACGCTGTACCGGTTGGTCGCTCGGGTCAGCCGCTCGGCGCGCATCGCGTCGTTGGCCCGACGCAGCAGCGACGCCACCTGGTCGGCGCGGCGCTGCTCCGGAAACATCCGCAGCCCCCACGCCCCCGCGGCCATCACCCCGGAGGCGATCGCCGCCGCCAGCAGGATCAACCCCAGCGCCCGCCACACGCCCGAGCGCCGCCGGGGGAGCACCAGCTCCTCGTCCTCCTCGGTGGGGCGCGTCACCCGTCGCGATCGCAGCCCCGACACCTGCACGTCGTCGTCGAGCGGGATCACCTTCCCGGTGACCAGCTCGGGCATCGCCATGGTCGCGGGCGGCGCCGCGGACAGCGCGGGTCGCGCCACCGTCGGGGGCTCCGGGGGCTCCGTCGTGACCACGGCGCGAGGGTCCACCGCGGGAAACTCCTCCCGCTGCGGCAGGCTGGTGCCGTGCGCCGGGACCATCGCCCCGTTGCCCCCCGCGCGCAGCGACCCGTTGACCACCGGCGTGGGGTGCACCACCGCCTTCGCCTCGACGGGCGCCGCGGCCGGCGTCGACGTCACCGCGGCCCGCTCCTGCGCGGGAGCGAGGGTGTTGGGCGCTCGCATCGACGGCGCCTGCTGCTGCGTGATCACCCCCATCCCGGTGGTCGGGATCACCGAGCGCAGGGGCGCCCCCTGCCACTCCGCGAGGGCCTCCCTCAGGGCCCGGGCGAAGGCCGCGGCGTCCTCGTGGCGGGCGTCGGGGTTCTTCGCGAGGGCGCGCATCACCACGTCCTCGACCCCCGGCGGAACGCCCATCGCCGGCCCCCACTTTCGCAGCGGCGGCGGAACCTCGTGCATGTGCTTCACCAGCAGCTGCACCGGCTCGTCGGCCTCGAAGGGCGCCCGGCCCGCCATGAGCTCATAGGCCATCACTCCGAGCGAGTAGACGTCCGAGCGCTGGTCGACCTTTTCGCCCGCCGCCCCCTCCGGGGAGATGTACCGCGCGGTGCCGAAGATCAGCCCCGACTGGGTGACGAAGGAGGCCGCGCCGACGAGCATCTTGGCGATGCCGAAGTCGAGCACCTTGGGGATCTCCTCGCCGTCGCGCTTCGTCAACACGATGTTCTCGGGCTTGAGGTCGCGGTGGATGATCCCCTTCTGGTGCGCGTAGCCGATGGCGTCGGCGACCTGGCCCACGGTGCGCACCGCGCGCTCGGTGCTGAAGGTGCCCTCCTTCTCGAGCGCCTCGGCGAGCGTCGGGCCCTCGAGAAACTCCAGCACGAGGTAGAGGTTCCCGTCCGGGAGCTGCCCGAAGAGGATCACCCTCACGATGCCCTGGTGATCGAGCTGCGACGCGATCTGCGCCTCGCGGTGGAAGCGGGTGACGATGTCCTTGTTCGTGACCAGGTCGCGGTGGAGGATCTTCACCGCCACGCGTCGGCTGAGCGCGTCGTTCCAGCCCTCGTAGACGACCCCCATGCCCCCCGCGCCGATCACGCGGTCGAGGCGAAACTGCTCCAGGATCTTGGTGCCGAGGTACGGGTCGACGGCGGGCGCGTCGATGCGCAGGGCGACCCCGTCCACCTGGCAGAACTGCGCAGGGGGCTCGTACTGCCGACTGCAGACGGGACAGGTGCGCATAGGGCTCGAACCGGGACTGGTGGGGTGGGGTACCATCCGTGCCTCACACAAACAAGAACGTCGACTCTACGGGCTTGGACGCCAGGGCTCTCGACACCGTTGGACGCGTAACGTCCCTGCCCCGGTCTCTCCTACGCAACGATCGCCCCCAGCAGCCGTCCGCTGGCCTTCCCATCTCGACGATACGAGTGAAACCAGGTCGGGTCGCACATGGTGCAGCCGCCGACGTGCTCCACCCCTCTCAGCCCGATGGACTGCATCTGCATCGACACCGCCGACCGCAGGTCGACCCTCGGCTTCGCCCCCTCCGCGGGGCGCGCCACCACGGAGCCGCCCGAGGCCGCCGCGATCTGCTCGGCCACCTCGTCGCCCACCTCGAAGCAGCACGGCCCGATGCACGGACCCACCGCGGCGATGATCGCGCCGGGCTCCACCGCCATGGCCTCGACCGCCGCCGCGATGACCCGCTGCGCGACGCCCCGCCAGCCCGCGTGCACCGCCGCGACGACGCCCCGTCCGGGCGCCGCGAGCAGCACCGGGACGCAGTCCGCGACCCGCACCGCGACCGCGTCCCCGGCGGTCGAGGTCACCAGCGCGTCGGCCTCCTCGGCGCGGGTCGCGAGCACCGCCGCGCCGTCGACTCGCAGCGCCCTCGCGCCGTGCACCTGCGAGCTCTCGTAGAGCCGCGAAGGGTCGTAGCCCACCGCCTCGGCGAGGCGCCGGTGGTTCTCCTCGACCGCCGCCGGGTCGTCGCCGACGTTGCGCGCGAGGTTCATGCTCGCGAAGGATCCGCCGCTCACGCCGCCCTGGCGCGTGCTGAACCCGTGGCGAATACCCGCCCTGGTAAACGACGCCGCCCTCCGCACCACCTCGTCGATCATCGCTGGCCACCCTACCGCGCGGCCGGGTTAGAATCCTGGTCCCTGACATGGACCGTACCTCGCAACGCCTCGCCGGACTCACGATCCCGCTGTTCTCGCTGCGCACCGATCGCTCGATGGGGATCGGGGAGATCCCCGACCTCGTCGACGCGGGCTCGCTCGGCCTGCGCGCCGGGCTCCGGCTGATCCAGCTCCTCCCGATCGGCGAGCTCTCCGGCGGGGAGACCTCCCCCTACGGCGCGCTCAGCGCCTTCGGCATCGACCCGGTGTACATCGCCTGGGCCTCCGAGCCCGACGTTCCCGCAGACCTGCTCGACGAGCTCCGCCCGACGCTCGACTCGCTCCGCGCCCGCGCCTCGGTCGACTACGAGGGCGTCCGCGCGCTCAAGCGACGGATCCTCGACGCGGCCTGGAAGGAGTTCGCCGCCCGGCACCTCGCCGAGGACACCGACCGGGCCCGCGATTTCAACGCCTTCGTGCGCTCCCAGGGCGAGTGGCTCTGGGACCTCTCGCTCTTCCGCGCGCTCAAGGACGACCACGACAACGCCCCGTGGTGGGAGTGGTCCCCTCCCCTGCGCGACCGCCACGCCACGCAGCTCGAGCACGCCGCCGCTCGGCTCCGCGACGAGATCCACCGCTACCAGTACGCCCAGTGGATCGCCCACTCGCAGTGGTCCATGGCGCGGGCCCGCCTGGACAAGATGGGCGTCTCGCTGATGGGCGACCTGCCCTTCATGGTCGGCCGGGACAGCGCGGATGTCTGGTCCAAGCGGGAGGAGTTCCGCCACGACGCCAGCGTCGGGGTGCCGGGCGATCAGTTCAACGAAGAGGGCCAGGAGTGGGGGCTGCCTCCGTACAACTGGCCCGTGATGCGCACCAACGGGTTCCGCTGGCTGAAGTCTCGGGCGCGCTACGCCGGGATGCTCGGCGACCGCTTCCGCGTCGACCACCTCGTCGGCTTCTACCGGACGTACAGCCGCCCGCTGGACCGGCTGCGATCATCCGATGGAAGGCTCCTGCCGGGCAGCTTCGACCCGCCGACGGAGCCCGAGCAGCTCGCCCACGGCGAGGCGGTGCTGCGGGCCATGATGGAGGGCGCTCAGGAGCACGGCGCGCGGGTCATCGCCGAGGACCTCGGGGTCATCCCCAACTACGTCCGCCCGTCGCTGCTGTCGCTCGGCATCCCGGGCTACAAGGTCCTGCGCTGGGAGCAGGACCAGGGCCGCTTCCGTGACCCGAAGACCTATCCGCGGGTGAGCGTCGCGTGCTTCGGCACACACGACACCGACCCGGTGGCCTCGTGGTGGCATTCGATGCCGGAGTGGGAGCGCAAGGCCGCCGCCCACGCCTTCGGGGTCCCGACGTCGGAGCCGTGGTGGAACGACGTCGTGCACGAGGCGCTGCTGGCGGGCCTGCTGGGCGCCGCGGGCGACCTCGCGCTGTTGATGTGGCAGGACGTGCTCGGCACCCTCGATCGCATCAACACCCCCTCCACCGTGGGCCCGCACAACTGGACCTGGCGGATGCCCGCGACCATCGGGGAGACCCTCTCCGACGAGAGCCTCCTGGCCGCGCTGGAGCGGGTGCGCCGCGCGGTCGAGCGCTCGGGGCGCTGAGGGAGGCGCCTACCGCCGTCCCTTGAAGCCCATCATGGACTGCACGGCGGACTCGCTCTCCTGGGCGATGGTGTCGGACTCCACCGCGCGGTCGTAGCAGTCCTCGCAGAGCTTCTTCTTCTTGCCGTCGATCTTGGCGACCTTGAGGGTGTCGACTTCGTCCTTGCAGACTGGGCAGGTGGGCATAGGGCCCCCAGGATTCCAGACCGATCGCCCTCGGACAAGCGCTCAGTAGCGCGGATCGTTGCGGGTCACGTCGAAGCCCGAGCGCGCCCCCGGGGGGTGCAGCGGGGCGACGTCGCAGCCCGTGGTGGCCCCGCTCGCGTCGACGTGGACGACCACGTCGGCCACGCGCCACATGGCGCCGATGGAGGTGTACCCGGACGTCCCGGTGAAGTCCGGGAGCGAGTCCGGAGCGGCCCCGAGGGTGCCGCGCAGGTGTCCGCCGCAGTAGACGTTGACCACCGGGCGCGCGCGGGTGCCGGTGAAGTTCTGGGCCATGATGCGGAAGCTCTCGCCGTCCCTCGGGTTGTCGACGTTGACGTTCTCCGGGACGCCGCTGGCCTTGGAGAGGTTGTTGTCGATGTCGAGCCTCGGGTTGGAGCACATCCCGAGCGCCCGCCACCCGGCGCCGAAGGGCCCGCTGTCGCAGTTGGTCACCGGGGTGGTGGGATAGCCCCAGTTCACTCGCCCCATCCGGCCCCGGATGTTGGCCTCGCAGTTGGACCAGTTGCACGAATCGTTGGTCGCCGAGTCGAGCGGCCCCGCGGTGCTGCTGAACCAGGGCCGCATGTTGCGCGGGTCGTGGAGGTAGAGGTCCACGTCGACGGTGGTGCTGGTGTCCCAGCAGAGCTCGACGCGCAGTCCGGGGCCCGCCACGTGGACCACGAAGGTGCAGGTGAAGGTCGCGCCGGTGCCCGTCGTGACCGTGAGGGTGATGGTGTAATCGCCGGAGAGCGTCGGGCGGAAGGCGCCGTCGCGGGTGTCGAGCCCGTAGGTCTCGAAGGTCGGCCGGGGCAGCACCGACTCGCACGGACCGCCCCGGATGACCCACTGCCAGCGCCGCACGTCCCCCGAGAAGAACATCCCCCCGCGCAGCGGATAGAGCCCGAAGGGGCGGCCGTCGGGCACGCGCGGATCGCCGGGGCCCGGGCAGAGCAGCTCGGCGCGGCAGCAGAGCCCCTCGTCGACGCAGCCGTCGCAGTTGTTGTCGAGGTTGTCGCAGGTCTCGGGCCCCGGGGAGATGCCTCCCCCGCAGGCGGTCCAGGTCCCGAACTCGCCGGTGCCCTGGCAGCGCTGGGTGCCCGCGCGGCACTGCCCGACGCCCTGCCGTCCGGGCGGGCCGAGGAAGCAGTCCTGCACCGTCCCAGGAACGCAGGGACAGCCCTCGTCGCTCATGCCGTTGCAGTCGTCGTCGAGCCCGTTGCCGCAGCGCTCGCGGCCCTCGCAGCCGTCCGGGCGCGCGGTGCAGGCCGCGCCCATCGCGCAGGCGTCCGACCCGGCGCCCGTGTCGTACACGCTCGCCACGTCGCCGGGCGCGACCACCGGGTGGTCGTCCACCGCCACGGCCCGGTCGGGCTGGGCGACCAGCACGTCGGTGCGCCCTCCGAGGTCGCGCGTGGCCCCGGTGTCGACGCGAGCGTCCGGTGGGCGGGAGCCCCCGTCGAGCGAGGTCCCGAACTGCGCGGGGCTCTCCGCCGCGCAGGCTACCGAGACGACGGAGAGGGCGGCGATGCACACGGCGCGGCGGGTGGTCACACGCGCGACGCTACCATCGGCGCGGACGTCGATGTCATCGGCGCGCCCGCGGGGTTCCGCCGGACAGGGGATTGGGGTAGACACCTCCGCACGATGATCGAGGGACGGCGGATTCTCCTGACGGGTGGCGCGGGCTTCATTGGCACCGCGCTCGTACGAAGGCTTTGCGAGACCAACCACTGCGTCGTGTTCGACCTGCTGCGGCGCAACGCGCTCGGGCCCGCGGGGCTCGACAAGCACCCCAACGTGACGCTCATCCCAGGGGACGTGCGCGACGCCGCCGCGCTGGGCAAGGCCATGGACGGCTGCAGCCACGTGGTGCACCTCGCGTCCATCGCCGGGGTCGACACGGTGCTCCAGAACCCGGTCCCGACCATGGAGATCGCCCTGGAGGGCACGATGGCGGCGCTGCGCTGCGCCCGAGAGCGCCTGCCCCACATCGAGCGCTTCGTGGATTTCTCCACCAGCGAGGTGTTCGGCAAGTACGCCTTCCGCGTGGCCGAGGGGGACGTCACGACGCTCGGCGCGGTCGGCGAGGCGCGCTGGACCTACGCGGTCAGCAAGCTCGCCACCGAGCACCTGGCCCATTGCTATCACAAGCAGTTCGGGCTCCCGACGGTGAGCATCCGCCCCTTCAACATCTTCGGCCCGGGTCAGGTCGGCGGCGGCGCCATCCACGCCTTCGTGCTCCGCGCCATCAAGAACGAGCCCATCCACATCCACAACCAGGGCGATCAGATCCGGTCGTGGTGCTACATCGACGACATCGTCGACGGCATCCTGCTGACGCTCGAGCGCGACGCCGCGGTGGGCCATGCGTTCAACATCGGCAACACCCGCGCGACGGTGACCATCTACCAGCTCGCGCGCATGGTCGTGTCGCTCGCGAAGTCCTCCTCGGAGATCAAGTTCGTCGACTGGCCCTTCGCGGACGTCGAGCTGCGCATCCCCGACGTCACCAAGGCGAAGGAACTCCTCGGGTTCCAGGCGCGGGTCGAGCTCGAGGACGGCATCGAGCGCACCATCGCGTGGTACCGGGAGAAGCTCGCCCGCGAGGCGCAGGTCGGCGCATGAGCACT
Source organism: uncultured Myxococcaceae bacterium (assembly GCA_966211675.1). Lineage (GTDB taxonomy): Bacteria > Myxococcota_A > Polyangia > Polyangiales > SCUS01. The sequence continues at coordinate 44,307 of CBIHPK010000006.1, read as the reverse complement.
CGGCGGCACCCGCTCGATGGGGTGCGGGCGGACGGGTGGTTCGATCGCGTCCTGGCGGGCGTCCCGGCGCTGGGTCGGCTCTGCGCGGGCATCGGCGAGGCCCTGGTGGCGCTCTCCCTCGTGGCCGGGTACCGGATCATCTCCGCCTCGGTCGACCGCAACACCAACGCGGTGAGCGAGCTGCAGTGGGTGCGCGACGTGCCGGGCGGCACCGAGGCGCCGGGCTCGGGCACGCCCGACGAGCTGCGCGACGCGGTGATCGCCTCGCTGACCGAGGAGGAGGAGGAGACCGTTCCCCTTCGGGGTCGGGTCGACGACGACGCGCTGCGGGCCGCGGTGGGGATGCGCACGATCCTGCTGGCTCCCCTCTTCGGCATCGACGTGCGCGCGGTGCTGGTCGGCGACGGGGCTACGCTGCTGGCGCTCGGCGCCGACGACGGGGAGGTCGAGGTGCCGCTGGCCGAGGTGCGGAAGTTCTTGCGGGCGCGCGTGGTGGAGGTGCTGCGCGCCGCCCGACCGCGGACGGTGGCCGTCGACCTGGCGCAGCTCGACGCGGTCCGCGAGGCGGGAGCCGAAGGGCGCGACGACGACGTGCTGTCGGTGATGGCGCCGCAGTTCGCCGCGCTGGTGGCGTTCCTGCGGACTCCCGACGGCGCGGCGATGGGCCCGGAGGGGCGGGCGGTGGTGGCCCGCGCCCTCGTGGCGCTGGGGCGCGCGCTCATGCGCATCGAGCGGGCGGACGAGTGCGGCGACGCGCTCCGGCTCGCGGCGCAGTACGCCCAGGACGGCCCCGCGGCCTCGGAGGTCTACCTGAGCCTCGGGGAGACGCTGCTGGCCTCCGGGCGGGCCGCCGAGGCCATCGGGCCCCTGCGGCGCGCGCAGGCCCTCGACCCCTCGCTGCGCACGACGGTGCTCCCCTCGCTGGCCGGGTGCTATCTCGACACCGGCCGCGCGGTGGCCGCCGCGGGCCTGATCGAGGAGCTGCGCGCGGCGGGGCGCGACGTCGCGACGCTGGAGGCGAGGGCCTCGGCGGCGCTGGGCGAGGCGTGGGTCCGGTGGCGATGGGCGCGCGAGGGTCGGCGGCCGGTGGCGGTGCCCATCGACGGGACGACGGTCAGCGCCGACGGCTGAGGGGGATAGCGCGTGGATCGTTACGTCACCGCGGCGGTGGTCTGCTGGGTGTTGCGCGCGATGCTGGCGGCGCTGTTCGTGATGGAGCACGTGGGCCTCGCGCGTCGGCTGACCGCGTCGCCCTGGTGGGAGCGGCTGTTCTTCCCGGCGCCCGCGGGGTGGCGGGCGGGCTGGAAGCGCCTCGCGATCGGCTGGTGGGCGTGCCTGCTGGGGTGGATCGTGCTGGGCCTCGTGCCGCTCCGCTGGTTCGCCCACCCGGTGTGATAGAGACTACGGTCGTAGCACCCATGGCGAAGGCCCAATCACCGCTGCTCGGTTACAACACGAACATCCGCCACAAGGGCAAGGTGTTCCATATCCAGACCGAGGACTCGGGGATCCTCAAGCCCCACGTGATGACCCACCTCTTCGCGGACGGCGGGCGCATCCTGAAGTCGCTGAAGACCAGCTACGCGCACCTGCTCGAGACCGAGGACCTGTCCACGCAGGTCAAGAAGCTGATGCAGGAGCAGCACAAGGCGATGTTCCTCGCCCTGCGCGAGGGGCAGTTCGACGAGGCCGCCGGGGTCAACATCGCGCCGGCGGTCGACCCGGTGGAGGCCGACATCCCCACCGGGGAGACCAACACCATCCCCCCGGCGGCGCCGACGCCGCTCAACCCGAGCGGGGCGGTGGTGGTGCTGCCTCCGCCTCCGCCGCGATCCAACCTGCCGCCGGCGTCGTCGGTCCCTCCGGCGCCGATCTCGGCCAGGCCCGCGGTCTTCGGGGAGTCGTACGTCACCGAACGATCGCTCGACGAGGTGATCCTGGCCTTCCTGGCCGAGGAGCTCGGGGCCTCGCGGGCCTGAGGGCGATCGTACGCCCGTCGAACGACCTACTTCACGACGCGCAGCCAGGCGGGACGCTCGCGGCCACCCTTCCGATCGCCAGGAGTCGTCGGCGACGGATCATCCGTCGGGTGGTCGGACTCGTCCTCCGCCGGGGCGGGCGCGGGCGCGGGCTTGATCGGGGTGACCGGGGCGAGGCGAGGGGCGCGGGTCGAGGGCACGGCGGCGATGCGCGGGCGCTGCGGGGCCGCGGGGGTGGAGGCGTCGCTCGTGTCGCTGGTGGTGGACTCCGCGGCGTCGGTGGAGCGCCCGCGGGCGCTGCGGGAGGTGGGCGGAGCGCGGCGCACGGGGGCGGGCTGCGGGACGAGCTCGGGAGGCAGCTCGGTGGGCCACACGGTGACCTGGCCGTCCTCGGCGACCATGGCGTAGACGGCGGTCCACGGGAGGTCGCAGAAGAAGGGCGAGCGGTTGAAGGAGAGGGTGCAGCGCACGCCGCGGTCGTCGATCTTGAGGTCGGGGATGGGGACGGCGAAGTGGAGGCCGAGCTGCAGCACCAGCTGCGGCTTCTGCGCGTGCCAGGTCGGGACGACCACGCCTTCGACGCGCGGATCGAGGTGCAGGAACACGTTGCCGCGCTCGAGCAGTTTCTGGAGCTGTTCCTTCTTTGGCGGCGGCTCGACGGGCATCGGGGCCGTAGGTGCCTCAGCGTCGCCGACGGGTCAAGGGATGCGCAACCCTCGGCGAGGCCGAGCGGAGACTTGACGTACCCGGGGCCGGAGGCTCAGAGTGCGCCGTGCGTTGGTGATCCACTGACTCTCAAGAGGCTCCCAGCGGGTGAAACCGCGTTTAGGGGTCTTCGACAAGGGGGCGAAACGGTTTCGACGTGGGTTGTGACGCGATCGATGGCACGACCGCCGGCCCGTAACGGCGTAAATACTGCGGGAATCAAGAGAAGCGAACGACAATGACGTTCCCTTCGCCGTCGCGGCCTAAGAACCCGTGACGCCGTGCTCCGACGAGCCTGCCAGTGCTTATCGGAGTGCGTAAATGAACTCGGCTGGCTTCACATCAGGGTACCCCGGATGTGCGGCGAGATTCAGGGGGTGCTGGTTGGATGGAGTGCCTGCCGATGAGCACGATATCTGACGAGAACTGATCATCGGCTATGTCGTGTAGAAGTCATCGTTGAGCACTTGCGGACCCGGGTTCGACTCCCGGCGCCTCCACCCTTCGGACCCTTCGTTTTCAATCAGTTTGTTGCTGATTGAAGCCAAGGGTTGCAACAAGCCCGACCGCTCACCCGGCCGGGCTTGTTGCATTTGGGACATCCACCGCCCCTCGACGCGACCCACCCACGGCCTCCTCGCCGCCGGGCTTACCCTCCGCCCCGCCCGATGACCCACCCGACGACCCCGCGGCTGCGCGCTGCCGGACTCTGCCTCTCCCTCGACGGTCGAGCCCTCCTCCGGGACCTCGACCTGCAACTGCACGCTGGCGAGATCGCGGTCCTCGAGGGCGCGTCGGGCTCTGGGAAGAGCACGCTCCTGAAGGTGCTGGCGACGCTCCTCGACGCCGACCGAGGGCGCCTCAGCCTCGACGACCAGGACGCCTCGGCGATGTCTCCGACCGCCTGGCGTCGGCGCGTGGCCTACGTCCCCCAGTCACCCCCGATGTTCGATGGCCTCGTCGACGACAACCTCTCCGCCGGTCCTGCCCTCGCGGGGGGCTCGCTCTCCGCCGAGCAGCTCGCCGAGCTCCTCGCGCGGGTCGGCCTCGACCGCGCCCTCGGCGCTCGGGCCGCTCGCTCGCTCTCGGGCGGTGAACGGATGCGCGTGGCCATCGCCCGAGCGCTCGCCAACGAGCCCTCCGTGCTGCTCCTCGACGAGCCCACGGCGGCCCTCGACGAGGAGAGCGCGGCCACCGTCGTCTCGCTGGTGAGGTCGCTCGCGCTCGACGGGATGAGCGCCGTCGTCGTGACCCACTCCCGCCTGCACGCCGCGGCGCTCGGAGGCACCCGCCTTCGCCTCGCGGACGGCGCCCTGGCGCCCGCGGAGGAGCCTCCGTGCGCTACGTGACCATCCCCTTCCCCCGCCTGGCCCTGGCCCTCGCGCTGGTGCTGGTGGCGATCGGGCTCTCGCGCAGGGCGGCGCTGGGGCTCGAACGCGACCTGGCCATCGGGTCCCTGCGCGCCGCGGTGCAGCTCATCGCCATCGGCTACCTGCTGCTCCTGCTCTTCTCCCACGAGCACCCCGCGGTGGTGCTGCTGATGCTCGCCGTGATGCTCTCCGTGGCCGCCGTGACCGCCGCCCGTCGGGTCGAGCACGGTCCCCCCGCGAGGACGCTCGCGCCCCGTGCGCTGGCCGCCATCGCGGCGGGCGCGGTGGTGGCGCTGGTGCCGGTCTTCGTCTGCATCGTTCCGCCGAGGCCGTGGTTCGAGGCGCGCTACCTCATCCCGGTCGGGGGCATGATGCTCTCCAGCGCGATGAACATCGTCGCCCAGGTCTTCGAGCGGGTCTTCGCCCAGGCCCACGCGGAGACCGCGACCATCGAGCAGTGGCTGGCGCTCGGCGCGACCCCGAAGCAGGCGCTCTCGTCCGTCACGCGCTCGGCGCTGCGGGCGGCGATGATCCCGACCATCAACGGCCTGGTCACCGTCGGGCTCGTGTCCCTGCCGGGGATGATGACCGGACAGATCCTGAGCGGCGCGCCGCCCGAGCAGGCCGTGCGCTATCAGCTCGTGGTGATGTACCAGCTCGTGGCCGTGGCGGCCGTGTCGGGCTCGCTCGCGGCCTGGTTCGCCCGACGGCTGCTCTTCACCCCGAGGGAGCAGCTCCGGTCTCGCTGGTGAGTCCGCCCGCGGCTCCTCTCACGGATTCGACCGGGGCGTGTAATGCCCCTCGAGCGGGCGCGTCTGCAGGGGACCACACACCCCCATCGGACATGCCACGGCCCTTCCGGGTCGTAGACTCAGGAGCCCCATGAGCGACCACGTCACCGCCTCGCTGCTCGCCGCGCGACCGACCTTCCTGGCCTTCCTCGAGCGCCGGCTGGGCGACCGCGCCACGGCCGAGGACATCCTCCAGGACGCCTACGCGCGCAGCCTCACGCAGGGCGCCTCGCTCCGTCAGGACGAGTCCGCCCGGGCCTGGTTCTATCGCATCCTCCGCAACGCGGTGATCGACCGCCGCCGTCGCGACGCCACCCGGGTGCGGGCCCTCGACGCCCTCGCGGCCGAGCTCGGCGAGCCCCACGAGACCCAACCGCCGCTCGCGTCGGCCAGCTGCCAGTGCGTGCGTAGCCTCGCCGCCACGCTGAAGCCCGAGTACGCGACGGCGCTCCATCAGGTCACCGTGGAGGGACTGAGCGTGAAGGACTTCGCCGCGGCCCAGGGCATCACCGCCAACAACGCCGCCGTGCGGGTGTTTCGCGCGAGGGAGTCGCTGCGGGCCAGCGTGCAGCAGAGCTGCGGCTCCTGCGCGGACGACGGCTGCACCGACTGCACCTGCGCCCCCGGCGGGGAGGCGTCCTAGCTCGCGCGCTGCGCCTCGTTCAGGCCGTCGCGGGCGATCGGGAGGCGCATCGCGTTCCACGCCAGCATGCCGCCGCGGAGCGAGGCCACCTTCGTGAAGCCGCGGCCCTGCAGGGCCAGCGCGGCCTTCGCCGAGCGCCCGCCGGAGCGGCAGATCACCACCACGGGCGCCTCGCGGTCCCAGCTCCCCGCGGCGGCCTCGAGGGTCGCGAGCGGCGTGAGCGCCGAGCCCGCCACGTGACCGAGCTCGTTGTTGAACTCGTCTACCTCGCGCACGTCGACCAGGCGCCCGACGTCCGGGTTCGCCGCGAGCCACTCGCAGCTCACCTCCGGAACGAAGGCCGCGCTCACCTCCACCGGCGCCCAGCGTTGCTCCCCGGGCGCCTCCCCGCCCACCGGCAGTCCCCTCGGGACGCCGCACTGCAGGTTGGCCGGCAGCGCCACGTCGATCTTCTTCGGGTACGCCAGCTGGAGGCCCGCCATCGTCGCCACGAACTCATCCTCCGTGCGCGTCGCGGCGAGCCGCGGGTTCCATCGCTTCTCCTCGCCCACGGTCGACACCGTGCGGCCCTTGTAGTCGTGCCCCGGGTACACCAGCGTCGCGTCGGGCAACGAGAAGATCTGCTCGTGCACCGAGCGGTAGAGCTCGCGAGCGCTGCCCTGCTGGAAGTCGGTGCGCCCGCAACCGCGGATCAGCAGCGCGTCGCCAGTGAAGGCCATGCGCCGGTCGCCGGTGACGTAGGTGACGCAGCCGCTGGTGTGACCGGGCGTCTGGCGCACCTCCAGGGACTGCGCCCCGAAGGCCACCCGGTCGCCCTGCTTCACCATCCGGTCGGCGCACCCGGAGCCCGCCGCCTCGGAGAGCACCGTCTGGCAGCCGGTCTTCGCCCGCAGCGTGCCGAGCGCCGTCACGTGATCGGCGTGGACGTGCGTGTCGAGCGCCCAGACCAGCGTGAGGTCGAGCTCGCGCAGCACCTGCAGGTCCCGCTCGACCTGCTCCAGCACCGGGTCGATGAGCACCGCCTCGCGGGTCTCCTCGTCGGCCAGCAGGTACGTGTACGTCGAGGTCTCTGGGTCGAAGAGCTGTCGCATGAGCATCGGATGGGACTCCTCTGGGGTGAAACGTGGGAGCAACAGACGTGCCGCCAGCATCTCCCGTCGCCCTCGTGCGAAGGGTAGCGCCAGCGAATCAGGCACCGCTCGGGGTGTTTCATCGAAGCGCTTCATGGTGTTTCACGAAGCCCACCCCGTATTCGAGATTTCCACGGCAGAATCTACACGGCACGACGCTCGCTGTGGGACCCGTGGCATGTTCATCCTCGGAGTCTCGCTGGCGGTGCTCATCGGCGTCTCGCTCGGCCTGCTGGGCGGCGGCGGATCGATCCTGACGGTGCCCATCCTGCTCTATGTGTTCCGGCTGCCGGCGGAGCAGGCCATCGCGTCGTCGCTGCTGGTGGTCGGCAGCACGAGCGCGGCGGCGCTCATCCCGCACGCCCTGCGCGGCCGGGTGCGCTGGCGCACGGGGCTCAGCTTCGGCGCCGCGAGCATGCTCGGCGCCTACCTCGGCGGACGGGTCTCGTCGCACCTCCCGCCGTCCCTGCTGCTGCTGGCCTTCGGCTCGATGATGCTGGTCACCGCCGCGGCGATGCTGCGCGGCCGCCGCGAGGTCGCCGTCGACCCGGCCTCCCCCAACGCGCCGGTCGCGAAGGTCGCGGCGCAGGGCCTCGCGGTGGGCGCGGTCACCGGCCTCGTCGGCGCCGGCGGCGGCTTCCTCGTGGTGCCCGCCCTGGTGCTGCTCGGCCGCCTCCCGATGACCGCCGCGGTCGGAACCTCCCTGCTCGTGATCGCCCTCAACAGCGGCGCCGGGCTCCTGGGCCACCTCGCGAAGACCGCGCTCCCCTGGCACATCGCGCTCCCGGTCGCCGGCGCGGCCGTGGTCGGCAGCGTCCTCGGCAGCCGCCTCGCGGGGAAGGTGGGCCCCGACGCGCTCCGCCGCGGCTTCGCGTGGTTCGTGCTCGCCATGGCCGTCTTCGTGCTCGGCCAGGAGGTGCCCCGGCTCCTGGGCGTCACCGTCGCCCTCGCGCGCCACTGGCCCTTCTTCGTCGCGGCCGAAGGGGTCCTGGTCTCGGTGGCCATCGCCCGCGAGGTGAAGCACCAGGCGCTCGCCCACACCGCGTGAGAAACACTGTTTCACGCGGTACCCTCGCCGCGTGAAGCGCCCTCCCCCTCCCCCTCCCCCTTCCCGCACCGCCCTCCAGCTGGCCGCGATGGCCGTCGAGTCCCTCGCCGGGCCCGCGCTGCTCCTCGACGCCGGGCTCCGCGTGGTGCTCGCCTCGGCGGGCATCGAGGCGCTGCTGGGCGAGGCCGTCCGGCCCGGCGCGCTGGCCCCCCGGGTGCTCTGCGGCGACTCGCTCGACCGCCCCATCGCGGAGGGGCTCGCGGCCGGTCGGGCGGTGACCGGGGCGGTGCTCCGGCCGAGGCGCGACGGGTCGCTGCGCTCGCTGCGGGTGCGCGCGACGCCGCTGGCCGAGGAGGCCCAGGCCGCGGGCTGGCTGCTCCTGCTCGACGCCCAGGACGCGCCGGACACCGCCGATGGGCCTGTGCTCTTTCACGGGATGTGGACCCGGGACCCGGTGATGAAACAGATGTTTCACGTGCTCCAGCGCGCGGCGCGCCGGGACGTCCCGGTGCTGGTGCGGGGCGAGACCGGGGCGGGCAAGGAGCTCGTCGCGCGCGCCCTGCACGACCTCTCGCCGCGGGCGAAGGGCCCCTTCAAGGCCATCAACTGCGCGGCGCTGCCGCCGTCGCTGCTGGAGAGCGAGCTCTTCGGTCACGTGAAGGGGTCGTTCACCGGCGCCACGCGAGACCACGCGGGGATCTTCCGCGCGGCCGACCGGGGGACGCTCTTCCTCGACGAGATCGCCGAGATGCCCATCGACCTGCAGGCGAAGATGCTGCGCGTGGTGGAGACCCGCACGGTGATCCCCGTCGGCGGGAGCGACCCGATCCCGGTCAACGTGCGGCTGGTGGCCGCGACGCACCAGTCGCTGCGCCGCGCGGTGGAGCTCGGGAGGTTTCGCGCCGACCTGATGTACCGGCTGCGGGTGGTGCCGCTGCTCATCCCCCCGCTGCGCGCCCGGCCGGGCGACGTGGCCCTGCTCACGGACCGCATCGTCGAGGAGCTCAACAAGGCCGGCGAGCGCCACGTCGCCCGCGTGTCGCCCGGCGCCCGCGCGGCGCTCGAGCGGTACCCGTGGCCGGGCAACGTGCGCGAACTGCGCAACGCCCTGCAGTACGCGTTCGTGATCGGCGAGGGACCCGTGCTCACCGAGGCGGACCTGCTCGCGGAGATCACCTCCGGCGAGCCCGGCGAGGCGCTGAGCGCGCCGAGGGTCAACGCCCCGCCCGCGGTCGAAGGGACGCCCGAGGCGCAGCGCATCCGGCGGGCCCTGGAGCGCGCCGGAGGCAACCGGACGCGGGCCGCGAAGATCCTGGGCGTGAGCCGGGTGACGCTCTGGCGCCGGATGAAGGAGCTCGACCTGGCGGAGTGAGGGGCGCCTCGCCGACGCTCTCACGCTGCGGCTCGCGGCGAATGGCGCCGCCCGCACGAGATGGTTGGACCCACAAGTACGTCGTGCTAGCCCATCGGGCATGAGCCGCGCCGCGCGTTTCCTCCTGGTGCTGACGGTGGGGCTCGGGCTGCTCACCTGGATCGGGCACCAGGCGCTCACGCACACCACTCGGCGCTGGTTCGAACACGACATCGAGCTGCGCGCCCGCCTCGCGGTAGCCAGCGCCCGGCGCAGCCTCGTGCGAAACTGGTCCGTCGGCGACCAGGGGGCGCTGCCCGAGGTGCTGGCGGACATCACCCGCGACGAGCGCGTGATGGGCACCGCGGCGTGCGACCTCGACGGGCACCCGCGGGCGGCGACGGCGGGCTTCCCCGCGGACTTCGCCTGCCCGGCGCTGCTCTCCCGGCTCGCGGCCCGGGGCGTCGCGCTCGACGCCACGGACGGCTGGTCGCTCACCGTCGACCTGCCCGACGGGCCGGTGCACCTCTACGGCGTCGAGCTGCCCGAGCTCTCCCCTCGCGGCTTCGTGGTGATCGTGCACGACCTGAGCTTCCTCGCTCGGCGCGAGGCCACCACGCGGGACCAGCTGCTGCTCGCGTTCTTCGTGCTGGCCCTCGGGGCCGCGGGGGTCACCGCCGTCGCGGCGCGCCTCGCCTGGCGCGGCTGGCAGGACGACCTGCGGCGCGCGCTGCGGGGCGATGGGAGCCAGCAGTTCCAGCCGCTGGTGCGCGACGTCCGCGAGCTGGTCGCGCGGCTCTCGCAGGAGCGCGACTCCGACGGGCGAGGCGGCGAGTGGAGCCCGGAGCGCCTGCGCGGGGTGCTCACCCAGCACCTGCACGGAGAGCGGGTGGTCATCGTCGCCAACCGCGAGCCGTACATCCACGAGAAGACCCCCGACGGGGGCGTGCGCGTGGTGCACCCGGCGAGCGGCCTCGTGACGGCGATCGAGCCCGTGATGCGAGCGTGCTCCGGGGTGTGGGTCGCGCACGGCAGCGGCTCGGCCGACCGGGAGACCGTCGACGCGCGCGACCGGGTGAAGGTGCCGCCCGGCGAGGAGTCGTATGTGGTGCGCCGGGTGTGGCTCACCGAGGAGGAGGAGGCCGGGTACTACTACGGCTTCTCCAACGAGGGCCTCTGGCCGCTCTGCCACGTGGCGGACACGCGGCCGGAGTTTCGCGACCTGGACTGGGAGCAGTACCGCAAGGTCAACCAGCGCTTCGCCGACGCGGTGTGCGACGAGGTCGACTCGGACGACCCCATCGTGCTGGTGCAGGACTACCACTTCGCCCTCGCGCCCGCGATGATCCGCGCCCGGCTACCGCGCGCGACGATCATCACCTTCTGGCACATCCCCTGGCCCAACCCCGAGCGTATCGGCATCTGCCCCTGGCGCGAGGAGCTCATCGAGGGTCTCCTCGGGTCGAGCATCATGGGCTTCCACACGCAGCAGCACTGCAACAACTTCCTCGACGCGGTCGACGCCTTCGTCGAGTCGCGCATCGACCGCGAGCACAACGCCGTGGTGCAGCGCGCGCGGCGCACGCTGGTGCGGCCGTACCCGATCTCCATCGAGTGGCCGGTGCACTGGCTCCACGGCCTCCCCTCGCCCGCGGAGTGCGCCGCGGAGGTGCGCCGCGAGCTCGGCCTCGCGCCCGACGCGCTGCTCGGCGTGGGCATCGACCGGCTCGACTACACCAAGGGCATCGAGGAGCGCCTCGCCGCCGTGGTCTCGGCCCTCGCGCGCCTCCCGGAGATGCGCGGGCGGTACCCGTTCATCCAGCTGGCGGGGCGGAGCCGCACGCTCTTCCCCAAGTACCAGCAGCTCAACGACCGCGTCGAGGCGCTCGCGAAGGCGATCAACGAGCGATGGTCCGAGGGGTCCTACCGCCCCGTGGTGCTGCTGCGCTCGCACCACGAGCCGCCCGCGGTGTTCCGGTATTTCCGCGCGGCCAACCTCTGCTACGTGAGCAGCCTGCACGACGGGATGAACCTCGTGGCCAAGGAGTTCGTCGCCGCGCGCACGGACGAGCGCGGGGTGCTGGTGCTGAGCCAGTTCACCGGCGCGGCGCGCGAGCTCACCGAGGCGCTGGTGGTCAACCCCTACGACCTCCGCGAGGCCAGCGAGGCCATGGCCGCGGCGCTGGTCATGCCCGAGGCCGAGCAGGCCGAGCGGATGCGCTCGATGCGCTCGCTCGTCGCGCACTTCAACGTGTACCGCTGGGCGGGTCGGATGCTCGTCGATGCGGCCCAGCTGCGCAGCCGCGAGCGCTTGAGCGGGCGGCTCACTCGCGTGCGCCCTCGCGGCAAGGAGGCGCTCCCGTGAGGCGCCTCCTCGCCCGCGCTCACGCCGACGTCCTCGCCCAGCTCGCCTGGGCCAACGTGCTCGTGGCGCTCGACTTCGACGGCACCCTCGCCCCCATCGTCGAGGACCGCGACCGCGCGAGGATGCGCGCCTCCACGCGGGAGCTGCTCTCGGCGGTGTGCGAGCGCTACCCCTGCGCGGTGATCTCCGGTCGCAGCCGCGACGACGTCGTGGGACGCCTCGACGGGGTGGCGGTGCGGTACGTGGTGGGCAACCACGGCGTCGAGCCCTCCGTCGGGATGGAGCGCTTCGAGGACATGGTCCGCGGGATGCGAGAGCGCCTGGAGGGCGCCCTCGGGGGCCTCCAGGGCGTGGAGATCGAGGACAAGCGCTACTCCCTCGCGGTCCACTACCGGCGCTCTCGCTCGGCGACGCGGGCGCGGGAGGCCGTCGAGGCGGCGGTCGCGGCGCTGCCCATGCAGACGCGGGTGATCGCCGGCAAGCGGGTGGTCAACGTCCTGCCCGAGGGGGCCCCGCACAAGGGCGTCGCCCTCGAGGCGCTGCAGGCCCTCTCCGGGACGGACATCGCGCTCTACGTCGGCGACGACGTCACCGACGAGGACGTCTTCGAGTGTGAGCGGCCGGGGCGCCTGATCGGGGTGCGCGTAGGCCGCCGCGCGTCCTCCGCGGCGTCCTACTACCTCGACGACCAGCGGCAGATCGACGACCTGCTGGAGCGCCTCGAGGCGCTGCGCCCGGCGCCTCGACCGGAGCACGCCGCGGTCGATCGGGGGATGCGATGACCGGGTCCGCGGGCGATCCGGGCGACTTCCCGCTGGGTCCGGTGCTGGGGCTGCTGCGCGAGTGGTGGGCGCTCGACCACGCCTTCGAGCGGGCCTCGCGGGCGATGGCCTCGCGCCTCGGCGTCACCGGGTCGCAGCGCATCGCGCTCCGCGTGATCGGGCGCTATCCCGGCATCGGCCCCGGGGACCTCGCGCGGGTGCTCCACCTCGACCCGGGGACCATCTCCGCCACGGTGCGCCGGCTCGAGCACGCGGGCATCCTCAAGCGCCGCCAGACCGGTCGCGACCGGCGGCGGGTGGCGCTCGGCCTCACCGCGAGGGGGCGCTCGCTCGACGGCGACGACGAGCAGACCATCGAAGGGGCGCTCGCCCGCGTGATGGCGCGCTTTCCCGCGGAGGAGGTGGCGGTGGTGAGGGCCTTCCTCGCGGCCTTCGTCGAGGAGCTCGGGAGCTCCGGGTAGCCCTCAGGGCGGGGCCGCGTCGAGGCCCTCTACTGGCCTTCGCGCGGCTTCAGGTCGGAGCCGGCGGTGATGGCCGTCTTGATGAAGTCGGCGTTCATGCGCGCGATGAAGTTGATGCTGATCTGCTTCGGGCACGCGGCCTCGCACTCGCCGTGCTGGGTGCACGAGCCGAAGAGCTCGGCGTCGTGCTGGAGCACCATCCGGCGCACGCGGTCCTCGCGCTCGGGGCCGCCCTGCGGGAGCAGCGCGAGGTGCCCGATCTTGGCCGACGTGAAGAGGCTCGCGGAGGCGTTGGGGCAGGCGGCCACGCAGGCGCCGCAGCCGATGCACTGGGCGCCGTCCATCGCGAGGTCCGCGTCCTCCTTGCGCACCGCGATGTTGTTGGCGTCGCGCGCCTGGCCCGTGCGCACCGAGATGTAGCCGCCGGACTGCACGATGCGGTCGAGGGCGCCGCGGTCCACGACGAGGTCCTTGATCACCGGGAAGGCCGCGGCGCGCCACGGCTCGACCCAGATCTCGTCGCCGTCGTGGAAGACGCGCATGTGCAGCTGGCAGGTGGTGGTGGCCTTGCGAGGCCCGTGCGCCATGCCGTTGATCATCACGCCGCACGAGCCGCAGATGCCCTCGCGGCAGTCGTGGTCGAAGGCGATCGGGTCCTCGCCCTTCTCGATCAGCCCCTCGTTCACCACGTCGAGCATCTCCAGGAAGGACATGTGATCGTCGATCCCGCTCGCGGCGTACTTCACGAAGTCGCCGGCGGCCGACGGGCCCTTCTGGCGCCAGACGTGGAGGGTGAGGTTCAGCTTCTTGCTCATGTTACTTGTAGCTCCGTTGGGCGGGCTTCACGTACTCGAAGGTGAGGGGCTCCTTGTTGAGCTTCGGCTTGCTGAGGTCGCCCGAGAACTCCCACGCGGCCACGTACGCGAAGTTCTCGTCGTCGCGCGCGGCCTCGCCGTCCTCGGTCTGGTGCTCCTCTCGGAAGTGCCCGCCGGCGGACTCCTCGCGGTGCAGCGCGTCGAGGCACATGAGCTCCGCCAGCTCGAGGAAGTCCGCCACGCGGCCGGCCTTCTCCAGCGTCTGGTTGAGCTCCGCGCCGGTGCCCGTCACGCGCACGCCGTTCCAGAACTCCTCGCGCAGCGCGGGGATGCGATCGAGGGCCTTGCGCAGCCCGGCGGCGTTGCGGCCCATCCCGCACTCGTCCCAGACGAGGCGGCCGAGCTCCTTGTGGAAGGAGTCCGGCGTGCGCGACGGCTTCGGCGCGCTCATCAGCTTCTTCAGCCGGTCATTGACCCGCCCGACGGCGGCCCGCACCTCGGCGTGGTCGTCGGGGATCTTCGGGCCCTTGAAGTTCGCGAGGTAGCCCGCGAGCGTGCTCGGCAGCACGAAGTACCCGTCGCCGAGGCCCTGCATCAGCGCGCTCGCGCCGAGGCGGTTGGCGCCGTGGTCGGAGAAGTTCGCCTCGCCCGCGGCGAAGAGCCCCGGGATCGTGGTCATGAGGTTGTAGTCCACCCAGAGCCCGCCCATCGTGTAGTGGCTGGCGGGGTAGATGCGCATCGGCGTCTCGTAGGGGTTCTCCCCCGCGATGCGCTCGTACATCTCGAAGAGGTTGCCGTAGCGCTCCTCGATCTTGCTCTTGCCGAGGCGCTTGATGGAGTCCGCGAAGTCCAGGTAGACGCCGCGCCGCTCGCCGTCGACCGCCGGGCCCACGCCGCGGCCCTCGTCGCAGACCTTCTTGGCGGCGCGAGAGGCGATGTCGCGCGGCACCAGGTTGCCGAAGGCGGGGTACCTGTTCTCGAGGTAGTAGTCGCGCGACGCCTCCGGGAGCGTGCGCGGGTCCTTCGTGGCGTCCGCCGGGTCCCTCGGGACCCAGACGCGGCCGTCGTTGCGGAGTGACTCGCTCATCAGGGTGAGCTTCGACTGGTAGTCGCCCGCCACGGGGATGCACGTGGGGTGGATCTGCGTGTAGCAGGGGTTGGCGAAGGCTGCCCCGAGGCGGTGAGCGCGCCAGGTCGCGGTGGTGTTGCAGCCCTTGGCGTTGGTCGAGAGGTAGAAGACGTTGCCGTAGCCGCCGGAGGCGAGCACCACGCAGTCCGCCAGCCACGGGCGGATCTCGCCGCTCACCAGGTCGCGCGTGACGATGCCGCGCGCGACGCCGTCGACCACGATGAGGTCGAGCATCTCGTGGCGGCCGTGCGTGTGCACCGTGCCCGCGTCGACCTGGCGCTCGAGGGCCTGGTAGGCGCCGAGCAGCAGCTGCTGGCCGGTCTGGCCGCGGGCGTAGAAGGTGCGCGAGACCTGCGCGCCGCCGAAGGAGCGGTTGTCGAGCAGGCCGCCGTACTCGCGCGCGAAGGGGACGCCCTGCGCGGTGCACTGGTCGATGATGTTCCCGGAGACCTCGGCGAGGCGGTAGACGTTGGACTCGCGGGCGCGGAAGTCGCCGCCCTTCACCGTGTCGTAGAAGAGCCGGTAGATGCTGTCGCCGTCGTTCTGGTAGTTCTTCGACGCGTTGATGCCGCCCTGCGCCGCGATGGAGTGCGCCCGGCGGGGGGAGTCCTGATAGTAGAACGCGTGGACGTTGTAGCCGAGCTCGCCCAGCGTGGCGCTCGCCGCGCCGCCCGCGAGGCCGGTGCCCACGACGATGACGGTCGACTTGCGACGGTTGGCGGGGTTCACGAGCTTCAGGTCGAAGCGGTGCTTCTCCCAGCGCTTCTCGATGGGTCCGGTGGGGACGTTCGATCGGAGTTCCATGGCGGTATGTGCCTCAGTCGTACGTGGTGCCGCTCAGCGGCCCGGCTCGACCCCGGGACCGGCGCAAGGGCCGAGCTCGGGCGAGCAGAAGGTCTCCGCCGTGGGCTGCACCGCGCCCGCGAGGACAGAGACGGGGAGAGCGACGTTGCCCAGGGTGATGATCCCCGCGAGGCCCATCGCGAAGGCGCGCTTCATCCCGGCGTAGCGGGGGTTGCTCAGCCCGAGCGAGTTGAACCACGCGTAGCCGCCGTGGAAGAGGTGCAGGCCCAGCAGCACGTTGGCCAGGATGTACACGCCCGCGATGAGGGGGTTGGAGAACCCGTGGACCACGTTGTTGTACGGGTTCTGCGGGTCGTGCGCCGCCGAGCCGACGCCCAGCGTGAGGTGCATGATGTGATAGACGATGTAGAGCAGCACGATCACGCCCGAGAGGGGCATGGTGCGCGCGGCGTAGTTGGTCGCCTGGTCGCGCCGGGCGTGCTTGTAGGCCACCGGGCGCGCAGCGGCGTTGCGGCGCACCAGCGTGAAGGCCGACCAGGCGTGCGCCAGAACCGAGGCCAGCAGCACCGCGCGGGCGATCCAGAGGGCGCCGTGGATCTTGCGCAGCGACACCGCGTAGTCGTGCATCGCCTGGGCGCCGAGCCACAGCTGGAGGTTGCCCAGCATGTGAATCAAGACGAAGCCGAAGAGCACCGCGCCCGTCACGGCCATGATGGCCTTGATGCCGACGGTGGTGCTGCGAAGCGTGAGCGCCCTGTCCATGCGAGTCCTCTCTCCGAAGCGGTACCGGGGGTCTTGGAGGGTCCACGCGGGAAGAGGCACAGCCCTCCATCGGACGTCCGGCGTCCGGACGGCGCGGTCACCACTGCGCGCACGCGCCCCTTCTGTCAACGCTGAATTTCGTCCCAGTAGGGGGGTTCTGGGCCCCTCCTCGCCTCACATCAACCCGTGACCGGGCCCCCGAAGCCCCGCACGTCGTGCGCGCTCCGCAGGCCGTGCACCCGACGGCGGCCGCAGGGACTTCCGCTCGAAACGCCTCGCGCTCGCCGTGGCCGCGTGCGAGTCGGCGCGGGCACGGAAGTTCCTAGTCGGCCCCGCATGATCGAGGACACGCAGCCCCCGCGCGCCGTCAGCGCCTCCGCCTCGCCGCCCCACCCCGGCAGCGCGCCCTCCTCGCTCGGTGCCTTCGGCCGCGATGGGAGGCCGCCCGGCCCATCGACCCAGGAGGCCGCCTGGCGCGAGCGCGGCCGGGCCCTCTACGGAGTGCCCGAGCCCGCGCCGACCCCGATGATCCTCTCCATCGCGGAGGCCCGTCAGACCATCGCTCGCCGGCTGCGCACGAGCCTCCACTGCCTCTCGGAGGTCGACCGCGACACCGCCATCGCCGCCGCCGCGCGGGGCTACCTCGACGCCCACATCGAGCGGGGTCACTCCGTCTCCGCGCATCGCCCTTCCTCGACGCCGAGGCCGCGCCTCGCCGAGGTGGCCGTGACGCCCGACCCCTCGGCCCCGGAGGCCCCACTGCCCCTCATCGCTCACGGCCGATATGGCCACGCCCCGTCGCGCCGGGTGCGAGCGCCGTCGAGCGTCGGGAGCGTCACATTCCAGGTGACCCTCGGCCACGCCCTCGCCAAGGGTCTCGCGGGGGGGAGGGTCCGCATCACCCCCGGCGAGTCAGCCATCGACGCCATCGCTCGCCGCATCGTGAGGGACACCCGCTGCGCCATCGTCGCGATGCAGGACGACGGCGAGGAGCTGGGCTCCGATGGCACCCGGATGCTCCGCAACTATCGCATCACCCTGCGCGGCAGCGACGGCACGCGCGAGGTCGCGGGCCGGGACATCGAGGGGGTTCTCTGGGTGAGGTTCTGAGCGGGCGGGTCGCTCAGGAGCGCGTGGCGGACGCGCGCCGTGCGCCGTGCACCATGGCGTTGCCGACGCACCAGCGGACCTCCTCCTCGGAGGTCTGCGAGAAGTCCTCGTACCACTGCCCGACGGCCGCGAGGTCGGTGGGCGAGCGAGCGCAGACCACCGCGTCGACCTCGGACTGCAGCGCCCGCAGCGTGTCGGGCGCGCAGACCGGCGCCGCGACGATGATCGTCTTCGGAGCAAGCGAGCGGAGCGCCGCGATCGCCGCCCGCGCGGTCACCCCGGTCGCGAGCCCGTCGTCCGTCAGGAGGACCGTGCGCCCGCGGAGGTCGATCGGGGCCTTGCCGCCGCGGTAGGCGAGCACCCGCCGCGAGAGCTCGACCTGCTCCATCTCGATGAGCTCCTGGAGCTGCTCGACGGACATGCCGAGGCTCTCGATGAGGTCGGCGTCGAGGTAGCGGGCGCCGCCCTCGGCGAGGGCCCCCAGGCGGAGCGTCGGTCGACCGGGCGCCGTGAGCTTGCGCACCACCAGCAGGTCGAGCGGCGCGCCCAGCGCTCTCGCCACCTCGAAGCCCACGGGCACGCCCCCCCGGGGGAGCGCGACCACCACCGGGTCGGCGTCGCGCCAGGTCATCAGCGCCGCCGCGAGCCAGCGGCCCCCATCGATCCGGTCATGAAACACGACGCCTGCGTTCATTCCGGTCTCGCGGAGCAATGACCGAGCCGCGGGGGCCGCCCCGGGCCGCGACGGCCTTCGCAGGCCTCGATGCGCGCTGCAAGCCGTGCGCGGGCCGCACACGGTGCACCGTCTCGCCCCAGGCGAGGCGCCTTCGTCCGCCGCGGCACCTGTGTCTACACTGCCCGGCAGAACCACCCGTGGACCGCCGCTCCCGCCTCTCCGCCCTCGTGCAATGGATCGTCCTGGGCGCCCTCGTCGGCCTCCTCTGCGGGAGCGCCTCGGCGCTCTTCCTCCACCTGCTCGATCGGGCCACGAGCTTCCGCGGGTCGCACCGCCCCATCGTCTTCGCGCTCCCGCTCGCGGGCCTCCTGCTCGGCGTCCTCTACGAGCGCTTCGGCCGCAGCATCAAAGGCGGCAACAACCTCATCATCGACACCATCCACGACGACGGCCCGGAGATCCCCCTCCGCATGGCGCCGATGGTGCTCCTCGGGACGGTGCTCACCCACCTCTTCGGCGGCAGCGCCGGTCGGGAGGGAACGGCCGTGCAGATGGGGGCCAGCCTCGCGGACGCGATCGCCCACCGCATCGGCGTGCCCCGAGCGGTGCGCCGCCAGCTCCTCGCGGCGGGGGTCGCCGGAGGCTTCGGGTCGGTCTTCGGGACGCCCATCGCGGGGGCGGTCTTCGGGCTGGAGTTCGTGTCGCTGGGGCGCATCGAGTACGACGCGCTGATCCCCGCCCTGGTCGCCTCGCTGGTGGGTGACGTGACGACCCGCGCCTGGGGCGTCGGCCACACGCCCTACCCCGCCGCCCCGCACCTCGCGCTCTCTCCCCTGCTGGCGCTGAAATGGCTGGTCTTCGCGGCCGCGGTCGCCGCCGTCTCCACGGCCTTCATCGAGCTCACCCACTGGCTGAAGCGACAGGGCGAGCGGCGCGTCCCCCGCCTGGGCGTCCGGATGCTCCTGGGCGGCGCGGCGGTGGTGAGCCTCTGGCAGCTCTCGGGCACCGACGACTACCTGGGCCTCGGGGTGCCGATGATCGTTCGGGCCTTCGAGGACCCTCACCTGCCCGTCTACGCCTTCGCGGCGAAGCTGCTCTTCACGGCCGTCACCCTCGGGGCGGGCTTCCTCGGAGGCGAGGTGACGCCGCTCTTCTTCGTGGGCGCGGCGCTCGGCAACGTGCTCGCTCGCGCGCTCGGTCTCCCGCTCCCCCTGGGCGCCGGCGTGGGCATGGCGGCGGTCTTCGCGGCGGCCTCCAACGCGCCGCTCGCGCTCTCCATCATGGCCGTCGAGCTGCTCGGCGGGGCGATCTTCCCCCACGCGGCGATCGTCTGCGCGCTGGCCTACGTGATGAGCGGGCACCGGAGCATCTATCCCTCGCAGCGCCTGCTCGGGGCCAAGGGGGGCGGACGCTTCTCCCGCCCGGTGGCCCTGCGCGACCTCCCCGATCGGGGAAGCCCCGCGGCGCCCCCGGACGAGGCTCAGACCCCGAAGGGATAGGTCTCGGGCGCCTCGCCGTCGTGGCGCTCCATGAGGTGAAGCGGGACGAGAGCGCGGGTGCGCTCGACGAAGAGCAGCGCGTCGTAGCGGCGCGGCAGCACCGTGGGGACGTAGTTGCCGTAGGACTCGTACTGCGGTCGGTACACGACGCCGATGGCGCGGTGCCCCCGGGACGCGAGCAGCTCCGGGGTGGGTGGCGCCTGCCCCACCAGCAGCAGCTTGTCCCCTCCCCCCATGCGATGGAACACGTCCTCGTAGCTGCCCTCCCGGCCCGCGGGAACGGGCATCACCCGCATCGGGGCGCCCCACTCGTCGCCCGCCACGACCGTCCCGCGGTAGGTCGAGAAGCCCACGAGCACCACGTTCTCGTCGCCGTAGACCTCGCGCGCCCGCTGGCCGACGTTGAACTCCCCCTCGTCGGCCATGTCCGTGTAGCGCGCGTCCCCGACGTGGGTGTTGTGCTCCCAGACCACGGCCCGGGCCCCGGAGCCGTGGAGCGCCATCAGCCGCTCCAGGGTCTCGACCATGTGGCCGTCGCGGATGTTCCAGGAGGAGGCGCCGCCGCGCACCATCGTGCGGTAGTAGCGCTCGGCGTTGCGCGCCACGATCGCGTTCTGCTCGGCCTCGAAGTACGCCTCGCGGTCGCCGTCGGCCTCGTGCGTCGGGGCCTGCAGCCGCAGCTCCGCGAGGGCCTTCACCACCGCCCCCTCGCAGGAGACCGGCACCAGCGCCGTGGCGCGGGCGTACTGCTGCTCGTCCTCCTCGTAGGGGGCGAAGCACTCGTAGGCCCGGCGCGCCCGGCGCGCGGCCTCCGGGTCGACGCGGTCGAGGTACTGCGTCACCTCGCGCATCGAGTCCCACAGGCTGTACACGTCGAGGCCGTAGAAGCCCACCCGCTCCTCCGCGGGCCGCGCGTCGTTGTGAGCGCGCAGCCAGCGGGTGAAGGCCGCCACCTCGCGGTTGGCCCACATCCAGGTCGGCCAGCGGTCGAAGGCGTGCAGCACCTCCTCGGCGCTCCCGCCCGCGTCGGCCAGCCCCCGGACGAAGCGGTTGACCCGGTAGCAGTCGGGCCAGTCGCCCTCCACCGCGACGAAGCGAAAGCCCTTCTCCTCGATCAGCCGCCGCGTGATGCGGGCGCGCCAGGTGTAGAACTCCGACGTGCCGTGCGAGGCCTCCCCGAGCAGCACGCACTTCGCGCCGCCCACGCGCTCCAGGAGCGGGTCGAGGTCGCGGTCCGAGCCGAGCGGCCGGGCCAGCGGCCGGAGCTGCTCGACCACGCGACCGGTGGACTCCAGCGCCCGCTCGGCGAAGCGCTCCAGCGAAAGCTTCCTTCCCATGGCGATCGCTCCCTTCACTCCCCTTCGGCCGGGGTCTTCATCCGCCGCGGCGCGAGGCCGCGCCCAGGTGCTCGGTGAACCATCGCCCCGCCAGCGTCGCGACCTCCTCGAGAGCGCCCTGCTCCTCGAAGAGGTGCGTCGCGCCGGGCACGATGTGCAGGCGCACCGGGGCGACCATCGCCGCCATCGCCTGCCGGTTGAGCGAGATGACCTCCTCGTCGTCGCCGCCCACGATGAGGAGCGTCGGGGCCTTCACCAGCGGCAGCGCCGCGCCCGCGAGGTCGGGCCTCCCCCCTCGCGAGACCACCGCGCCCACCACCTCCGGGCGCACCGCCGCCGCCACCAGGGCCGCTCCGCCGCCGGTGCTCGCGCCGAAGTAGCCAAGCTTCAGCGCCGCGGTGCGCGGCTCTCGCGAGAGCCAGTCGGTGGCGGCCACCAGGCGCTCGGCGAGCATCCCGATGTCGAAGCGAAGGTGCCGGGTCTGCTCGTCCATGCGCTCCTCGTCCGCCGTCAGCAGGTCGATGAGCAGCGTCCCGAGGCCGACGCCCCGCAGCGATCCGGCGACGAGGCGGTTGCGCGGGCTGTGACGGCTCGACCCGCTCCCGTGCGCGAAGAGCACGACCCCGTGCGCGCCGGGAGGGACCTCCAGGTTGCCCTCCAGGGTCACCGCCCCGGCGGCGATCTGCACCGTCGCCTCCGCGGGAGCTCGGGTCACGGCGTCCTCCCCCGGGCGTGCGAGGGCTTCGGGGCGCGGGCCTCCAGCGGGCTCGCGAGGGCCGCGGCGCGCTCCCGGTCGGAGCGGGCGAGCAGCGACACCACCTCCTCGTCGGTGGTCTGCTCGAAGTCCTCGTACCAGAGCCCTACGGCCTGGAAGCGCGCGGGCGCCGAGGCGCAGATGACCTCGTCGAACTCCGCCCGGAGTTCGAGCATGGTCTCCGGGGCGCAGACCGGCACCGCCAGGATGATCTCCCTGGGCCCCTGGGGCCGCAGCGCGCGCACCGCCGCCCGGGTCGTCGCGCCGGTCGCGAGGCCATCGTCGACCACGATCACGGTGCGCCCGGAGACGTCCAGCGGCGGGCGGTTGCCACGGTAGGTACGGATTCGCCGCGCCATCTCGGCGGTCTCGCGGCGGGTGACGGCGTCGAGGTACTCCTGGCTCACCCCGAGGTCGCGCACCAGCTCGGTGTTGAGGTAGACCGCGCCCCCCTGGGCGATGGCTCCGATGCCGAACTCCTCCTGGCCGGGCGCTCCGATCTTCCGGGCGACCAGCACGTCGAGCGGCGCACCGAGCGCGCGAGCGACCTCGTAGGCGACGGGCACCCCGCCGCGCGGCAGGGCGACGATGAGCGGGGCGCGGTCGCGAAACTTCTGTAGACGCGTGGCGAGCTTCCGGCCCGCATCCGAACGGTTCTCGTACATGGGTCACCTTCCCGTTGAAGACGAGGCACTTCTACTAGGAAGATCCGTGCCACGAGGCCCCTTCCGGAGGGTGACCGGAGGCTCTCCTCACTCGAGGATCAGGCTGGCGTTTCCATCGAGGGCGTTGGAGTCGTGCAGCCAGGTGAGCCCGCCGGAGGGGGGCCTCGCGGCGGTGAGCAGGAGGCCCGGGTCGAGGTCGTAGGTGATCTGTCCGGTGAAGGGCAGCGGCGCCGAGAGGCAGCCCGAGCGGCACCCTGGCGAGGCGTCTCCCCTCGCGGAGCAGAAGACCTCGCAGCGAGCCGCGGTGCGCAGCACCCGCACCCCGACGGTGACGTGTCGCACGAGCGCGAGTCCCTCGTACTCGAAGCTGGTCATGTCGAGCGCCCGGCACGCCCCGGTGGCGCCGGGCGGGAGGTCTGCCTCGGTGAGCGGCGCGCTGCGCACGTCGGTGGGGTTGCTCAGGCTGATCTCGAGGTTGGCCACGCCCTGGGCGCTGACCGCGATGGGCCCCGACGACTCGCCCGCGGTGACGACCTTGAAGGCGTGGACGTCGTCGAAGGCGCAGCCCTCTCGGGAGATGTAGAGAAAGCGGCCGAGGGCGTCGGCGAAGTTGAAGAAGTACGAGACGCCTCCCTCGCGGGCGTCGGTGACCTCCTCCACGTGCGCCGAGGCGTTGCCGTAGGAGAGCGTGAGGTTGACGTGGAGGTCCGTGACCAGGTGATCGATCGACGGATAGGCGGTGCCGGGCTGCCAGGTGGAGAAGCCGTCCGCCCCGGTGCCGAGGTCGACCGGGATGCCGTTGTCGGGCTTGGCCGCCGCGCCGTCGGAGGCGTCCATGGCGGTCGAGCCGTCGAGGCCGGCCTCCATCGCGCTGCCCGAGTCGACGACCGTGGGGCTCGCGCTGCCGCCACCGCCGCACGCCGCGAGGCCCATCGCCACCCAGAGGCCCGTCCATCGTCCCGTCACATGCATGCAGGTGCTCCTCTCGTCGGCGGATGACACGTCGCCGGGGCATCGTCGCGATGCGTCCGTGGTGCGCCACGTCTCTCCTCTCCGCATGGGACCTCGGGGCCGTCGCCGCAATGGGCCCGTGGGACCTCACCCTGACGCGGATCGCGTGTGATATCCCGTAGGACCATGAAGCCAACCATCATCGTGTGCGGCCACGGCCCCGGGATCTCCGACGCCGTCGCTCGCCGGTTCGGCCGCGAGGGTTTCGGGGTCGCTCTCGTCGCTCGCAACGCCGAGCGCCTCGCCGCCGCCGCCGCCGCGCTCACGGCCGAGGGCATCACCGCGAAGGCCTTCCCCTGTGACCTGGGCGATGCGTCCGCGGTCACCGCGCTGGTGAGCGACGTCCGCGCCTCCCTCGGCCCCGTCAGCGTCCTCCACTGGAACGCCTACGCCGGCGGCGCCGGGGACCTCACCACCGCTCCCGTGGCGGAGCTTCGCGCGCCCCTCGACGTGTCGGTCTTCGGACTGCTCTCCGCGGTGCAGGCCGCGCTGCCGGACCTCAAGAGCGCGAAGGGCTCGGTGCTGGTGACCGGTGGCGGCCTCGGCTTCTTCGACCCGAAGGTCGACGCCATGGCGGTGCAGTGGGGCGCGATGGGGCTCAGCGTCGCCAAGGCCGCGCAGCACAAGACCGTCGGCCTGCTGCACCAGAAGCTCGCGGCCGACGGGGTCTACGTCGCCGACCTCGTGGTGCTCGGGATGGTGAAGGGCACCGCCTTCGATCACGGCAACGCCACCCTGGAGCCCGCCGACATCGCCCAGCGCTTCTGGGACCTCCACCAGCGCCGCGCCGACGCCACGGTCAACTTCCCCTAAGAGACCTTTCGTAGCCCGGAGATCCCCCGTGTCGAAGAGCGATCCACTCGTGGCGGAGGCCGACTGGAAGCGTCGCGCGACGCTCACCCCCGACGGCTATTTCTCGCTCTCCACGGAGGACACCGGGGCGGTCCCGGTGCGGCTCTTCCTCACGCCCGCGCTGCTCACCGAGGCGGAGCCCACGCTCTACCGGCAGATCGTCAACGCCACGCGCTTCCCCGGGACGCGCATGGTCGCCATCACCCCCGATGCCCACTACGGCTACGGCGTGCCGGTGGGCTGCGTGATCCTCACGGGCCGTGACGAAGGCGCCGTGGCCATGGGGCCCGTCGGCTTCGACATCGGCTGCGGGATGATGTCCGCCCGCTCCAACGTCCCGGCGGAGCTCGCCACGCCCGACCGCAAGCTGGCCTTCAACCGCGCCGTGATGGAGCGCGTCTCCATGGGCGCCGGGGGCAAGAGCCTGCGCATGGGGGACGTGAGCGAAGGCGAGTTCGAGAACCTCGTCCGCGGGGGCGCCGAGTATTACGTGGACAAGTATGGCGCGACCTTCGACCGCAGCCGCGCCGAGCGCCACCGCATCCCCGTGGAGGACTCCTGGCAGATCCCCTGGGGGGGCGAAGGGCGGCCGGAGCGGGGCCTCGGGCAGCTCGGCTCCCTCGGCGGCGGCAACCACTTCATCGAGCTGCAGCGCGAGGAGGAGAGCTCGACGCTCTTCGTGCAGGTGCACACGGGCAGCCGCGGCTTTGGCCACGGCCTCGCCACCAACTACTTCGCCATGGCGAAGGAGGAGCGCCCCGGCGAGGTCGAGGACATCGACCTCGGGTACTTCACCCCCGAGTCGCGCCACCACCGCGACTACCTCAACGCCGTCGCGGCGGGCGGCAACTTCGCGATCCTCAACCGGCTCATCCTCTACGAGCAGGTCGCCGAGGCCTTCCGCAAGGTGTTTCGCGCCGACCTGGAGCTGGTCTACGAGATCTCCCACAACCTCGTGCAGGCCGAGGAGCACCCCGAGTTCGGCTCCGTCTGGGTGCACCGGAAGGGCGCCACGAGGGCCTTCCCCGCGGGCCACCCCGCGCTCGCCGGGACGCTCTGGCAGGACACCGGCCACCCGGTGCTCATCCCCGGCAGCAACCGCGACCACAGCTACATCCTCCGCCCCCTCGCGGGGGCCTCGCGCAGCGGCTACTCGGTGAACCACGGAGCGGGACGGCGCATCTCGCGCGGCGAGGCGGTGCGGCTGCTCGACCAGCGCAAGGTCAACGAGCAGTACCGCCGCGACGGCGTGCTGGTGAACCTCGACGGGGAGGTTCCGCTCGATGAGTCGTCGGCCTGCTACAAGCGCTGCGAGGAGGTCGTGGACGCGGTGGTCGCCGCCGGGCTCGCGGAGGTCCAGCACACGCTCTGGCCGCTCGCGTCGCTGAAGGGCACCGAGGAGAGCAGAGGAGCCCGCCGCGCCCGCAAGCAGAAGGAGCGCGACCGCGACGACCGGCGAGGCGCCGCCCGAAAGACCAAGGGGCACTACTGACCGGAGCGCGAGGTCAGCCCTTGCGCGGCTTGAGGCTCACCGCGAGCATGGTGGCGAGCGCCGCCGCCAGCGCCCCGGCGACGAAGGGCGCGCCCACCGCCACCCGCGCGAAGAGCACGCCCCCCAGCGGCGGACCCACCGTGCGAGCCAGGCCCCCCGCCGACTGAGCGAAGCCCAGCACGGTGCCCTGGCGCCCGCTGCCCGCGGCGTCGGAGGCGAGCGCGGCGAGCGACGGGATCACCATGCCGAGCCCGAAGCCGAAGAGCGACAGGCCGCCCACCAGCAGGAGCGCGTGGTGCGAGAGCGCGATGGTGGTGAGGCCGAGCATGCTCGCGAACGACCCGGCGATGACCAGCGGGACCGAGCCCCACGTGCGGGTGAGGCGACCGATGAGGCCGCCCTGCACGATCAGCATGATCAGCCCGAAGAGGCCGAAGACGTGGCCGATCTCGGTCTGCGTCCACGCGAGGCGCGCGTTGGTGAGCAGCGCCAGCGAGACCTGCATGTTGCTCATGGACAGGAAGGTCAGGAAGTAGAGCCCCAGCACCGACGCGATGCGCCGCTGCGAGAGCACCTCGACGAGCCTCGGCGCGGCGGGCTCCGGGGCCGTCGAGGGGGCGGCGTCGCAGCCCTCCCTGGTCTCGGGCATCAGGAAGAAGGCCCCGATGAGGTCGGCGCACGCGAGCGCGGCGGCGGCCAGCGGCGGGGCCCACGCGCCGAAGTGGCTCACGGACGATCCGAGCACCGGGCCCAGCACCATCCCGAGGCCGATGCCGGCGCCGAGGCGGCCCATGCCCGCGGCGCGGCGCTCCCCGGTGGTGACGTCGGCGATGGCGGCCTGGCAGGCGGAGAGGTTGCCCGCGGTCGCGCCCGCGAGGATGCGAGAGACGAAGAGCAGCCAGAGCAGCGAGGTGTGGCTCGCGAGGGCGAAGAGCACCATCGCGGCGGCGTTGCCGGCCAGCGACAGCAGGATCACCGGGCGCCGGCCGAAGCGGTCGGAGAGGCGCCCGAGGAAGGGCGTCGCGATGAACTGGGTCAGCGAGAAGGACGCCAGGATGAACCCCACCGTCTCCGCCGAGCCGCCCATGGAGCGCACGTAGAAGGGCAGCAGGGGGATGATGATCCCGAAGCCGATCAGGTCGAGGAAGACGGTGATGAAGACGAAGAAGACGACGCGCGGCGCGCGGGGATCAGGGGTGGTCACGATAAGGGGCCGCAGCCTAAGCCCTCGGGCCGGGGGAAGCGAAGAGACGCGGCGACGGGGCTTGCGGCCGGACCGACCCGGCACCACGCAGCGGGCGATGGCGAGGAGCTGACCCGCAGACGTGCGTTCCATTCGCCTCAAGCTGCTCTCCGGCAGCCTGCTCACCATCGGCCTGCCGCTGGTGCTCTTCGCCATGGTCGGCGCCATGGTGCTCTGGCGCTTCTACCTCCACGAGCTCGAGGCCGACCTCGACGCGCGGGCTCGGGTGATCGGCGACGCCATCGCGCCCGCCCTCGCCGAGATGGGCCGGCAGCCCCCCGGCGCCGGGCGATCGCTGGACTCGCGCGAGCTCATCGAGCAGATCGTCCAGTGGTCCCGGCAGGCGCGGTCGCGGGTGACCATCGCCGACGCGCGCGGCATCGTCCGGGCGTCCTCCTCCGATCAGGGCATCGGCCTGCCGGTCGACGAGGCGAGCCGTCCGGGGCTCCGGGACGCCGTCCGGGGCCGGGCCAACGTCACCGTCTGGAAGTCCCCCAACTTCGACTTCGAAGACACGATGTACGTCAACGTCCCGGTGCGCCACGAGGGCCGCCTCGTCGGCGCGGTGCGCGTCGCCCACAGCCTCCAGGAGATCCAGCAGCGGGTGGTCCGCGTGCGCGCCAACCTGCTGGCCGCGGTGAGCGTGTACGCGGCGCTGCTCGGGCTGCTCACCTGGATCCTCGCCCGCGGCATCGTGCGCCCCATCGAGGCGCTCCGGCGCGACGCGCTCCAGGTCGCGGGCGGCCAGCTCTCGTACCGCGTGCGGGTGCACGGCGAGGACGAGATCGCCCAGCTGGCCCGCACGATCAACCAGATGACCGCGCGCCTGGAGGTGCTCGAGGACCTCCGGCGGCGCTTCGTCTCCGACGCCTCGCACGAGCTGCGCACGCCCCTCACGGCGATCCGCAGCATGGCCGAGACGATCCTCCGCTACGGCGACAGCGACCCGGGGCTTCGCGAGCGCTACCTGCCCCGCATCATCGCGCAGACCGACCACCTCGCCCGCATGGCCACGCAGCTGCTCGACCTCTCGCTGATCGAGAGCGGCAAGTTCACCGACGCCCGCGCCCCGCTCTCGCTGGTCGAGGTGCTCGACGGGGTCGCGCAGTCCTACGGGCCCCGCGCCGCCGAGCTGGGCGTGGAGTTCGTCGTCGCCGTCCCGGCGAGGTTGCCGCTGATCCACGGCGACCGCGACCACCTCGCGCAGGTCTTCGTCAACCTCCTCGACAACGCCCTCCGGCACACGCCCTCCGGGGGGAGGGTCACGCTCTCCGCGCGCTCCGCCGACCGGCACGTCGTGGCGTCCGTCGAGGACACCGGCCAGGGCATCGCGGCGGCGCACCTGCCGCACCTCTTCGAGCGCTTCTACCGGGTCGAGCCCTCGCGCTCGCCGCGGTCGGGCGGCGCGGGGCTCGGCCTCGCCATCGTGCGCGAGATCGTCCTCGCCCACCACGGCCGCATCGAGGTCTCCAGCACCGTCGGCGAAGGAACCCGCTTCGACGTGACCCTGCCGCAGCTCGCCGCCGACTGGCGCGCGAGCGCCCCTCCACCGTCCCCCACCACGGAGACCGACGCATGACCAGCACCGGACCCACCATCCTCGTCGTCGAGGACGAAGAGGAGGTCAACGAGCTCATCCGATACAACCTCGGCCGCGCGGGCTACCGCACGGTCGCCGCGCACGACGGCCCCGCGGCGCTCGACGCCGTCCGCGCCCACGGCCCGGCGCTCATCCTGCTCGACGTGATGCTCCCCGGCATCGACGGCTGGGAGATCTGCCGCATCCTCGCCGCCGACCCGGCGCTGCGCACCATCCCGGTGGTGATCTTCACCGCCAAGGGGTCTCGCTCGGACTTCGACCACGGGCACCAGTTTCCCAACGTGTGCGGCTACTTCGTGAAGCCCTACGCGACCTCCGACGTGATCCAGCACGTCGCGCGGGTGCTCGCGACGCGGGCCTGAGGCCTACGCGCTCACCGGCAGGTGCCTCTGCAGCGACGCGCTGCCGGTCTCCTTCGCGAGCGCCTCGATCTCCGCCACGCGCCTCGCCTGCAGCCCCTCGTCGACGGCGCGCCGTAGCGTCGCTCCCTCCTTCACCGGGACCTGGCTCATGGCCAGCTCGGTCACGGCGGTGATGGTCAGGCTGGGGTTCACCCCGAGGTTGGCCGGGATCATCGACCCGTCGCACACGTAGAGCCCCGGGTGCCCGAAGACCTCGTTGCGCTCGTCGATGACCCCGGTGTCCGCGGAGGCCCCGATGGCCGCGCCGCCGAGGATGTGCGCCGTCGTGGGCGTGTCGAAGAGGGCCTCCATGATGGACGACTGCGGCACCCCGGAGACCTTCCCCGCGAAGACCCTCGCGAGCTGGTTGGCCAGCGGGATGTACGAGGGGTTGGGCTCGCCCTCGCCGCGGTCGGTGTCGAGCGCTCGGCGCCAGAGCGAGCGCCAGGTGCGCCGAAGCCGCAGCGAGATGGAGTTGTCGAGCGTCTGCATCACCAGCAGGAACACGCCCCGCTTCGCCCGCCCGAAGGGCCAGAGGTTCTTCGCGAAGGTCACCGGGTGGCGAGCGATGTTGCCCAGCCAGCGCGCCCAGCGCGGCGCCCCGGGGCCGCCGTCGGTGAGCGGCGTGGCGAGCGTGGCGAGGGCGTCGCTCCCCTCGCTGTAGCGCACCACCTCGATGTGCGTGCGCTCGTCCGGGTGGATCGACGAGGTGATGGCGATGCCCCTCGACCAGGGCTCCGTCGGCGCGCCCGCGCTCACCCCGAGGATCGCCTCGCTGTTGGTGCGCACCAGCTTGCCGAGGGCGCTGGAGACCTTGGGGAGCGACCCCCGCTCGCGGCTCTCCAGGAGGAGCTTTACCGTGCCCAGTACTCCCGCGGAGAGCACCACGCGCTCGGCGGTGGTCACCTGCCGGTCGCGGGCGAGCCACGCCCCGGTGCGCTCGTGCGTGACCGCGTAGCCGCCGCCGGGGAGCGCCCTCACGTCGACGACGGTGCGCATGGGCCTCACCTGCGCGCCGAGCTTCTCGGCGAAGTAGAGGTAGTTGCGGTCGAGGGTGTTCTTGGCGCCGAAGCGGCAGCCGACCATGCAGCCGCCGCAGTGGTTGCAGCCCGTGCGCGAGGGACCGGCGCCGCCGAAGTAGGGATCGTCGACGGTCTGGTTGGGAGCGCCGAAGTACACCGCCACGGGGGTGGTGACGTAGGTGTCGCCCTTGCCGATGTCCTCGGCGACGGATCGCAGCACCCGGTCGGGCTCGCCCTCGAAGGTGTTCTGCGTGACGCCGAGCATGAACTGCGCGACCCGGTAGTGCGGCATGAGCCGGGCCTTCCAGTCGCCGAGCGAGGCCCACTGCGGGGCCTGGAAGAAGGTGTCCGGCGGCACGTAGAGGGTGTTGGCGTAGACGAGCGAGCCGCCCCCGACGCCCGCCCCGGAGAGCACGAACACGTCCGACAGGAACGACAGCCGCAGGATGCCGAAGCACCCGAGCGCGGGCATCCAGAGGGCCTTGCGGACGTTCCAGTTGGTCTTGGGGAAGTCGCGCGCCTCCCAGCGGGGACCGCGCTCCAGCACGGCCACCCGGTAACCCTTCTCGCTCAGGCGCAGCGCCGACACGGAGCCGCCGAAGCCCGAACCCACCACCAGCACGTCGAAGTCGAATGGCTCGCTCACGGGGCGTGAGTGTGGCACCGCTCGGGGCCGCCTACAGGTCGTAGCGGTCGCCTTCGCGCGCGCACCCGATGGGCGACGCGTCCACGTCATGGAAGTCGGGGTAATGGATGAGCTTCATCCTCGCCCGCAGCGACGGGTCGAGCCCGACCAGGGCCTCGAGCGGGGTGTGCACCCCGAGGTTGGTCTCGTGGATCACGAGGTCGGCGGGCGAGAGCCACGCGATGAGCGAAGGGTCGAAGGCCGTGTCGGCGCTGTACCCGAGGGAGCTCGGGCCCGAGCGGACGCGCAGCGCCGAGGTGGGGATGTGATGCACCGTCGGGCGCCACGAGAGGGTGAGCGAGCCGATGGTGAACTCCTCGCCCGCGGAGGGCATCGGGGTCACCTCGGCGTAGTCGTCGAGGGTGAGCGGGCGACGGGCGCCGGAGGCGTCCATGAGCACCTCCATCCCGCCGCGGAGGCGAGCGTCCCAGAGGCCCGCGAGCACCTCCGGGATGGCGTAGAGCGCGCTGCGCCGCCCGGTGACGAAGCGCCGCCAGAAGAGCAGCTGCTCCAGGCCGCCCATGTGGTCGCCGTGCAGGTGCGTGATGAGCACGTGGTCGACGTCGTCGAGCCCGAGCGCGGGGCCTCCGCGGTCGCCGAGGTCGCGCAGCGCGCGGGCGAGCGCGGGCGGAGCGTCGATGAGCAGCCGGGTGTCCTCCGACTCCACCAGCAGGCAGGCGTTGTAGTACCGCGCGGTGAACGCATCCCCGACGCCGACGACCCGCACCGAGAGTGTCATGGCCGCCGAGCGTACCCCGAGCGCCGTCGGCCGGTTGCATCTCGCCTCCGCCCGACGGACCGTCCCTCCCCTATGCTCGATGACGTCCTCGACCGCTCCGCGCTCGCCCAGTCCTCGCTGCTCCGCGAGGGCTCGGTCTCCGTCGAGGAGCTGACCCGCGCCAGCCTCGACCGCATCGCCCGTCGCGACCCGGCGCTCCACGCCTTCGTGCAGCAGATCCCCCGGCGAGCGCTGGCGACGGCCCGCTCGCTCGACGCCGATCGCAGGCGAGATCCGGCCGCCGCGCGAGGGCCGCTCTGGGGTCTGCCCACCGCGATGAAGGACATCCACCTCACGCGCGGGATGTTCGCCCGCCTCGGGTCGCGCTCGTTCCGCTACCTCTGGTCGCCGATCGACGACGTGAGCAGCGCCGCGGTGCGCCGCGCGGGCATGGTGATGCTGGGCAAGCTCGCGACCTCCGAGCTCGCGATCCTCCCCATCATCGACACCGAGCTCCATCCCCCCACGCGCAACCCGTGGGACCGCTCCCGCTACTCCGGCGGATCGTCCGGCGGATCGTCCGCGGCCATCGCCTCGGGCATGCTCTCCGTCGCGGTGGCGAGCGACGGCGCCGGGTCCATCCGCATCCCGGCGGCCTTCTGCGGCCTGGTCGGGCACAAGCCCACGCGCGACCTGCTCCCCAACCCCTTCGCGCGCTTCGAGCCGCTCGGGCTCGCCACGGTCGGTCCGCACGCCCGCAGCGTCGACGACGCCGCGGCGCTGATGGACGTCCTGCAGGGAGGTCGAGGAGCGAGCTTCCTCTCCGCGGTGCAGCGCCCGCCCTCGAAGCTTCGGGTGCGCTTCACCACGCAGAGCACGGTGATCGACTCCACGCCGGAGATCGTCGACGCGGTACGGCGCGTGGCGGCGCTGCTCTCGGAGCTCGGCCACCACGTCGAGGAGAGCGCCGGCTTCGAGGGGACCGTCGAGGAGTTCCTGCCGATGTTCCGCTTCCTGGCGCGAGGGATGTTCGTCCCCTCGGAGGCGAAGCTCCAGGGCACCACGCGCCTGCTGCGCGATCGCTCCCGGCCGGTCGACCTCGCCAGCGCGATGGCCTGCCGGGAGATGTTCCGCGCCCGCATGGACGCCTGGTTCGGCGACGTCGACCTGTGGGTGACCCCGACCGTGGGCGCGCCGGCTCCCCTCGTGGGAGCGTGGGCCGGCGCCACCGCGCAGGCTCTCTTCGACGGCGCGGCTCCGCTCGGAGCCTTCACCGCGGGCTTCAACGCGAGCGGCCACCCGGCCACGTCGATCCCGCTGTGGCCGCGGGCCGGAGCGGCTCCCGTGGGGGTGCAGCTCGTCGCGCCGAGGGGCGAGGACGTGCGGGCGCTGGCCGTCGCGCGGACGCTGCTGGAGGCGCTGGGGACGCCGCTCGCCCCCATCGCATCGGTCGCTTGAGAAGGTGTGAGGTGTGTCTGGTGTGAGCGTGAGGAGGAGGAGGCGTCAGACGCCGAGCGCGGCCCAGGTGTTGGGGCCGACGACGCCGTCCATGTCGAGCTCGTTGGCTTCCTGGAAGGCCAGCACGGCCTGCTCGGTGGCGCGGCCGAAGTCGCCGTCGACGTCGATCTCGTAGCCCGCCTCGACCAGCGCCTCCTGGAGCACGCGCACCGAGCGGCCCTCGGCCCCGCGCTCGAGCATCGGGTGCCGGCTGCCGTGCGAGGAGCCCGAGGAGTGCGCCACGCCGCCGAGGCCGAGCGCCGCGAGGGTGCGCGGACCAGCGATGCCATCGACGTCGAGGTCGTTGGCCTCCTGGAAATGGCTCAGGGCCTCGAAGGTCGCGTCGCCGAAGTCGCCGTCGACGTCGATCTCGTAACCCTGCTCGACGAGCGCCTGCTGGAGGTGTCGGACCGAACTTCCCGTCATCCCGTATTGAACCGTGGACATGCTTTGCCTCCGACGGCTGGACCCATAGCCAGCCACGCTCAAGAGGGACCACGCAGCGCGCACACTCGTCAACGACTTTTGCCTACCTCGACGGTCACCCCGCCCTGGCTCTCGCGCACCGCAAGCCCCCCGATGCGCCGCCCGAGGTGAGCGCCTCCGCCGGTTGCTATCCGGCTTGCCGATCTCCAATCGGGGACCGCATACTGATGTGGATTATCTGCCCTTCGCTGGTGGTGGACCGGCCGGTGAGGTGTCGTGTGCCCGAGAACCTGATCAGAGTCCTTCTCCTGGAAGACGACACGGTCGACCGACTGCGCTTCATCCGCTGCCTCGACCGCAGCGTCGACCACCGCTTCGAGGTGCACTCCATCGACCGCCTCTCGGCCCTCTCCTCCGCCGTGGAGAGGGTGCACCCGGACGTGGTGGTGCTCGACCTCAACGTCCCGGACAGCTCCGGCCTCGACACCTTCCTCAACGCGCGCCGGCACCTGCCCCGCCTGCCCTGCGTGGTGCTCACGGGCCTCGGCGACCGCAGCGTCGGCACCCTCGCCCTGCAGCAGGGAGCGCAGGATTTCCTGGTGAAGGGAGAGTTCACCACCTCGCTGCTCGAGCGCGCGCTCACGCACGCCATCGCCCGCTCGCAGCTCGTGCACGTGGTGGCCTCCGCGGCGCTGCACGACGAGCTCACCGGCCTGCCCAACCGCCTGCTGTTCACCGACCGACTGCAGACGGCGCTCCGCCGCGCGGCGCGGCAGTCCGAGCGCATGGCGCTGGTCTTCATCGACCTCGACCGCTTCAAGCCCATCAACGACCGCCACGGCCACCACGTCGGCGACGCGGTGCTCTGCGCCATCGCCTCGCGGCTGCGCGCCGCCCTGCGCGCCTCCGACAGCGTCGCGCGCTGGGGCGGCGACGAGTTCGTGTGCCTGCTGGAGAACATGCCCGACCTCGCGGCCGCGCGCTCCGTCGCGGCGAAGCTGCACCGCTCGCTCATCGAGCCGCTGCGCTTCGAGGTCGCGGGCGGCGGCACGCTGGAGATCGAGTCGAGCGCGAGCCTGGGCCTGGCCTTCTTCCCCGACCACGCCACCGACGCCGACGCGCTCATGCGCTGCTGCGACGCGGCCATGTACGCCGCCAAGCAGGCGGGCGGCGGCGTGGTGGCCTGGGGCTCCGAGGGGATGCGCGCGCTGCGCCGGGGGCAGCACAGCGAGGTGGTGCTCTCGACCTCGCCGCCGACGTCCGCCAGCTCCACGAGCTCGGCGATCCTCTCCGCGCTCGGCGGCAACGGGCGGGAGTGAGCGCGGCGTCCGCGCGATCCCTGGACAGCCTCGCTGCCCGATGCAACGATCTGCGCGTCTCCGCGTCGTCTGCCACCGGGAGTTCAAAGTCGTCATGGGAATCGTCGATCGCTTCAGCCGCGCCGTGAAGTCGAACATCAACGCGCTCATCGACAAGGCGGAAGACCCCGCCAAGGTGCTGTCGCAGACCATCGAGGACATGTCCGAGGAGCTGAAGAAGGCCCGCCAGGAGGTGGTGTCCTCGCTGGCCTCGGTGAAGCACCTGGAGAAGAAGCAGCGCGACCAGCTGGAGGAGTCCGCGTCGTGGGAGCGCCGCGCGATGCTCGCCCTCGAGCAGGGCGACGAGGAGCTCGCCAAGGAGGCGCTCAAGCGCAAGAAGAAGAACGAGACCGACGCGCTCGACACGGACAAGCACAAGGAGCAGCAGAGCGCCTACGTGACCGAGCTGCGCGCGACCATCGAGCAGCTCGAGCGCAAGCTCGAAGAGCTGAAGGCCCGAAAGAACACCCTGTCGTCGCAGGTCGCGCAGGCGCGCGCCGCGGGCGGCAACCCGGTCGGCGGCAGCAACGCCGGGGCGGTGGGCCGGCTGCGGGAGATGCAGGAGCGCATCGACGCGATGGAGGCGGAGGTCGAGGCCCACGACGTGATCGAGGACCCGAAGAAGAACTCGCTGGAGGAGCGCTTCCGCAAGCTGGAGCGCGGCGAGACCGGCGACGGGCTCGAGGACGAGCTCGCAGCCCTCAAGGCCCGACTGAAGAAGTAGCGGGGCGCCCGCTCCGCTCAGCGGCGGCGCAGGAGGTTCTGCTCGGCCTCGAGCACCTCGCGGGCGAGGGCCTGCACCTTCGGGTGGTTGGACTTCCGCCCGAGCAGCATCATGAAAGCCTTGGCGTTCTTCACGTCGCCTCGCCGCAGGCTGTCGGCGACCTGGGTGTAGAGCGGCTGCACGTCCCCGGGGAGCGGTTCGTCGGCGACGGAGCTGACCTTGGCCTCGCCCACGACCTTGGTGCGCTCGGCGTCGGGCGAGAGGCGCGACTCGCCACGCGCGACGGCGGCGTCGTAGCGGGCCCGGAGCACCGGGTCGAGCAGCACGCGGTAGCCCTCGGAGCCGCGCTTGAAGACCTTGAGCACCCGGAGCTGCGTCTCCGAGTCGTCGATGTGCTGATCGGGGTGGAAGCGGATCGCGAACTTGTGGAACGCGTCGCGGATCTGCGCGAGCGGCGCATCGCGGGCCACTCCCAGCAGGGTGTAGTAGTCGATGCGGTCGAGGTTCTCGGCGAGGACCTTGTCGGACAGCATCAGGGCACCGGAACCACTGCCCCGCGGCTGCGGGCGGTCATGTCGGCCTGCTCGCCCTCCGAGGGAATGGTCAGGAGGTTGACCCGCACCACCTGCTCGCGGCCGGTCTCGACGTCGCGGGCTCGCACCCGGAGCGTCCCGTCGGCCTCGAGCTCGAAGGTGACCGCGACCACCACCTCGCCACGGGGCGCGGGGCGGAGGTTGGTGAGCTCCAGCTCGCCCAGCGCCTGGTTGTCCTGGAACCTCCGCGACTCGCCCTGGGCGATGCGGATGTACACGGAGTCCTGGTGGTCGTTGGTGGTGGCGAAGTTGCGGGTCTGCTCCACGGGGATGGTGGCGTTGCGCCGGATGACCGCCTCGCAGAGTCCGCCCGCGGTCTCGACCCCGAGGCTGAAGGGCGTGACGTCGAGCAGCAGCGGCGCGGCCATCGGTCGCATGCTGGGCGCCGACGACGGGGCGGCGGAGCCGTACTGCGCCGGCGGCTGCTGGGAGGGGTAGGCCGCGGGAGGCGGCTGCGTGCGCGGCGCGTTGGTCGGCTGGGACATCACCGCCGGGGCGACCGAGGCCACCTTCTGGGTGACGCTGCCGCCGGCGAAGGGCATCGCCCGGGTCTGCTCGTCGAGCGGCGGCATGACCGGAGACTTCGCCATCATGGTGGCCGCGGTGCCCACGGAGCTGCCGAAGGCCTCCTCCGTGTCGATGCGGAACGACGGGATCGAGACCTCGTCGCCGAGCTTCGCCCCGGGGACCGAGGGCTCGACCTTCATCCCAGGGATGGACGCCTCGGTGCCGAAGCGAGCGCCCGGGCTCGAGCGATCGCTGCCGGAGAGCACGGCGTCGTCGAGGTGGAAGGACGGCACCGACGCCTCGTTGGTGCGACCGGGGCTGGTGTTGGAGTCGAGCGTCGAGCGGGGCGCGCTGATGGCCGCGGCGATGGAGGGCGGCAGGGCCGAGGCGATCTCCGGTCGCAGACCCGCGGGCGCCTGGGCCGGGCGCTGCGGAGCCGGGGGCTTGGGCGCGGGGTTGTTGGGGCGGCTGAGCGGCGGCGGGGTGATGAGCTGACCCTGCGCGGGCGCCGCGCGGCTGGCGACCGCGGGGAGGTTGGACTGCGAGGTCGGCAGCGGACCGACCATCGAGGGGTCGTCGAGGTTGAAGGCCGGGACCTGCACCGCCACGGTGGGATCGACGCCCTTGAGGCGCCCCATGAACGACGGCTCATCGAGCGTGCCGAGGCCGCCGGGGGCCTCCTGAGCGACGGTGCGCTCCATCGGCGACGGCTGCATCACCGTGGCGTTGCTCATGTCCGTGAAGGGGTCATCGAGCTCCATCCCCCGGCCCGACGGCTTGGCCGAGACCGGCGACGGGCCACGACCGGGAAGGGGGGGAGGCCTCGTCGAGCCGCGCATCGCGCTGTTGGGAATGGGCGGCGGGACCACCACCGCGGCGGGCGCCTTCGGCACCGTGTGGGCCCCGGTGTCGTCGCCGACGCCGGTCAGCGTCGTGCGGTTGTGGGGAGAGCTGTGCTCGGACACCGGCGCGCCCGGGACGCCCGCGGCCACGGCCCCGACGCGGGTGCTCGGCGACGCCGGGCGCCCCGCGGTGTGAGTGCCGGTGATGGGTCGCGTGTTGGGCGCCTTGCGAGTGCCGCCCGTGAGCGCCTCCGCGAGGATCGAGGCGCCGAGCGCGACCACCTCCTCCGGGGGCAGGTTGGTGAGCGGCTCGCGCCCGAAGAAGGACGACACCCGCTGGCGCACCGTCGGGATGCGCGTGCTGCCGCCGACCAGGATCACCGCCGTGAGGTCGGTGGGCCTCAGCCCCGCGAGCTTGAGCGCCTCGGAGCACACGTCGAAGGTGCGCGACACGAAGGGCGCCGAGAGGCGCTCGAGCTCGGCGCGGGAGAGCCCCTGGGAGAACTTCACCGGCTGCCCGTTGGGCAGGGTGATGTCCATGTTGAGCCGGCTCGACTCGCGCGTCGACAGGTCGCACTTCGCGGTCTCCGCGGCGTCGCGGAGGATGTCGTAGAGCACCCGGTCCTGCAGCGCGTCGAGCGAGGTCGCGCGCTGGAAGTTCTGCAGCAGCGAGTCGGTGATCGCGACGTCGATGTCGTCGCCGCCGAGGAAGGTGTCGCCCGCGGTCGCGAGCACCTCGAACACGTTGCCCGAGAGCTCGAGCAGCGTGACGTCGAAGGTGCCTCCGCCGAAGTCGTAGATGCAGATCTTCTCCCGCGTGCCGCGGCCGTAGCCGTACGCGAGCGCCGCCGCGGTGGGCTCGTTGAGGATGCGCACGACCTCGAGCTCGGCGATGCGTCCCGCGACCTTGGTGCTCGACCGCTGGAGCTCGTTGAAGTTCGCGGGCACGGTGATCACGCACCGCTCGACCTTGTCCTGGAGCCCCATCTCCGCGATGCGCTTCACCTCGCGCAGCACCATGGCCGAGAGCTCGGGCAGCGCGTGGTCGCCGCCTCGGGTCGACACGATCACCGAGCTGTCGGCGCCCTCCTTCAGGTCGAAGGGCATGCGCGACCGGGCGCGGCGCACCTCCTCGCTCTTGAAGGGTCGGCCCAGCAGGCGCTTCACCGAGTACACGGTGTTGCGCGGGTCGATCGCGCGGCGCATGCGCGCGGCCCTCCCGACGATGCGCTCGCCGCTCTCGGTGAACGAGACGACGGAAGGGATCAGCGTGTTACCGGTCGCGTCCGTGAGGACGTGGGGACGACCTCCAACGGAGACCGCGACCACGGAATTGGTGGTGCCAAGGTCGATTCCAACAGCAGGTGCGGCCATCTTGCCCTGGAGTCTATCAGGGCATCGGGGGCCGTCGCGAGATTGCTGTGAGCGTCTCTGCGATGCGCATACGCACCCACCCCTCGAAGGGCCACATCCAGCCGTAGTCGGGCCCGGTGAAGCGCCGGACGATCTCGTCGTGTAGGCCCGGGTCGGAGGCCGCGGCGAGGCCGTCGAGCTCGGCCTCGACCTCGAGGGTGACCGCGTAGGCCTCCCACTCCAGCATCGCCCGCCCCCACGCGAGGCCCGCCGGCAGCGGGAAGAACCCGTAGATCAGCACCATCCCGGGCCAGGTGAAGCGCTCGAACTGCCGCACGTGCACCAGCTCGTGGCGCAGGACCTTGTAGCGCGAGCGGTAGGACCAGGACTCCCAGGTGTCGGGCACCCAGATGGTCGTCCCGAGGGTGGTGACGTAGTCGGTGAGGTAGCGATCCTGCCCGCCGAGGGTGAGCACCCGCAGCGCCCGGTCGATGTAGCGCTGGAGCCGCGAGCCGGACTTGTGACGGATGACCACCGGGGCGGCGCGGCGCGCCATCTCGTCGAGGAGGCGCTCATATCGCTGGCGATCGAGGTCGACCATCGGGTCAGAACCGGTGCGTGAGGGCGACCCAGGGGATGACCGCCAGCCGCTCGGACCACAGCGGGCAGTCGCGCGAGAGCGGCGCCAGCGCGCCCATGTCGGCCGAGAAGCGCCGGGTGTAGAAGCGCACCCCCGCGAGCGCGTAGGGGAGCCAGCGGGCCGCCCCGTTGCCGACGAGCGGCCGCGCCGTGTCGCTCTTCTCCAGCGACAGCTCGTTGAAGGACACCCCCTGGAGGAGGAACTTGATGCCCTCGATGATCCGCACCTCGGCGGTCACGTGGCTGAGCAGCCAGGCCCCGCCGAGGCCCGTGCGCTGCGCGATGTGGACGCCCGCGTGGACGCCGACGCGGTCGTTCCAGAGGGAGACGAGCGGCCCGGTGGCCCAGCCGAGGCCCGCGTACGACCAGGTGAACCCGAGCTGGCTCGCCGGCCGCTCGCCCTCCGCCACGAAGGGCACCGTGGCGTAGGCCCACCACGCCGCCGCGAAGCCCTCGCGCTGCACGAAGCCGATGCGCGCGTCGACGGACACCCCGAGGAAGTAGTACGGAACCCCCACCCCGACGTCGATGGAGCGGGTGAGCCCTCGGCGCAGCCCGATCCAGCCGAGGTGCGTGAGGTACATCCCCGCGAAGTCGCCGTAGCGGAGCAGCACCGCCGAGGGCATCTGGAAGTGCTGGCTCGTCCCCGGGTCCTCCGATCCCCGCTGTACCGGGCGCCGGGCCTCGGCCTCCGCTCGCCGCGCGACCGGAGCCTGGCCCATCGAGGGCCACCGCCCCGCCTGCGGGACCTCCCGGGTCTCCTCCCCGCCTGCGGGCCCCGTCGGGGCCGGTGAGGTCTGCGACCACGGAGGGGCCGGCGCGTCCTGCGCGAAGCACTCTGCTCCGCCCAGCAGCGCCGCCGCCCCCACCGTCCGTTTACATACCGTGTAAACGCGTCGCAAGGTCCCCTTAGCCTCTCACTCCGGCGTCGCTTCCACCTCTGGCTCCGTCGGCACCGGGGGGACCAGCGACTCGCTCGACCCGCCATCGGGCTCGGGCTCGGCCACCGGCTCCACGGCCACCACCTTCTCATCGCTGTCCAGCCGGATGATGCGCACGCCCTGGGTGTTGCGCCCCGCCTGCCGGACCTCGCTCACCTTGGTGCGGATGATCTGCCCACGGTCGGTGATGACCATGAGCTCCATCGCCTCGGTCACCAGGTCGAGGTCGACCACCACGCCGTTACGCTCGCTCGCGTCGATGGCGATGATGCCGACGCCGCCGCGGCTCTGGCAGCGGTGCTCCTCGACGGGCGTGCGCTTGCCGTAGCCGTTGGCGCAGACCGTCAGCACCTGCTGCGTCTGCGGGTCGTCGATGACGTCCATGGAGACCACCTGGTCGTCGTCGCGCAGGTCGATGCCTCGCACGCCGCGCGAGTCGCGGCCCACCTGCCGGATGTCGTCGACCTTGAAGCGGATGGACATGCCCCCGCGCGTGCCCAGCATGATCTCGTGCCCCGGGTCGGTGACCACCGCGCTCAGCAGCGTGTCGCCCTCCTCGATGGCCACGCCGATGATGCCCGTCTGGCGGATGTTGGCGTAGGCCGAGAGCGTCGTGCGCTTCACCAGCCCCTTGGCCGTCGCGGTCACCAGGTCGAGCCCCTCCTTGAACTCGCTCACCGGCACCACCGCCGCGATCTTCTCGCGCTCGGCGCCCTCCTTCTCGCTGGTGTCGATGCCCACGAAGTTCACGATGGAGCGGCCTTTGGAGGTGCGCGACCCCTCCGGCACCTCGTAGACCTTCTTCAGGAACACCCTCCCCCGGTCGGTGAAGAACAGCACGTGGTCGTGCGTGCTCGCCACGAAGAAGCGGTTGATGAAGTCGTCGTCGCGCGCCTCCATCCCGATCTTCCCCCGGCCGCCGCGGCGCTGCGCCCGGTAGTCGGAGAGCGCCGTGCGCTTGATGAAGCCCTTGTGCGAGCAGGTCACCACCATCTGCTGCCGCGCGATGAGGTCCTCGATGGAGATCTCCCCCTCGTCGGCCACGATCTCCGTGCGGCGCGGGTCGGCGTAGCGCGCGCGCACGTCGATGAGCTCGCCGCGGATCACGCTCATCAGCACCCGCTCGTCGCCGAGGATCGACTGGAGCCTGGCGATGGTGTTGGACAGCTCGCCGTACTCCACCGCGAGCTTCTCCCGCTCGAGGCCCGTGAGCCGGGCGAGGCGCATGTCGAGGATGGCCTTGGCTTGCCGCTCGGTGAGCCGGTAGTCGGGCT
The DNA here is from genome assembly GCA_966211675.1 of uncultured Myxococcaceae bacterium. GTDB lineage: Bacteria > Myxococcota_A > Polyangia > Polyangiales > SCUS01. The sequence continues at coordinate 2,953 of CBIHPK010000006.1, read as the reverse complement.
GCTGCGCCGCCTGCGCGATCTCCTCCTCGGGCCGCCCCGCGCGGCGCACGAAGTCCTCGAGGCCGTGCAGCGGCAGCGCCATCAGCCGCTCGCGCGCCGTGTCCACGTCCGGGCTCTCCCGGATGGTCTGGATCACCCGGTCGATGTCCGTGGTGGCCATCCCGAGGCCGAGCACCACCTCGCGCTGCGCCTCCGCGGCCCGCAGCTCGAAGCGCGTGCGGCGGGTGACCACGTCGCGCCGGTGGTCGACGAAGACCCGCAGCATCTCCGAGAGCGACAGCACCTTGGGCTGCCCCCCGACGATGGAGAGGTTGATCACCCCGAAGCTCTCCTGGAGCTGGGTGTTCTTGTAGAGCTGGTTGAGCACCACGCTGGCGTTGGCGTCGCGCTTGAGCTCGATGACCACCCGCATGCCCTCGCGGGAGCTCTCGTCGCGCAGGTCGGAGATGCCCTCCAGCCGCTTCTCGCGAACGAGCTCGGCCATCTTCTGGAGCATCGTGGCCTTGTTGACCTGGTACGGGATCTCCGTGACCACGATCTGCTCGCGGTCGCCCTTGGCCATGGGCTCGATGGCGCAGCGAGCGCGCATGATCAGGTTGCCGCGCCCGGTGGCGAAGGCCTGCCGGATGCCGTGCTTGCCGTAGATGAGCCCGCCGGTCGGGAAGTCCGGGCCCTGCACCACCGTCATCAGCTCGTCGAGCGAGGCGTGCGGGTGGTCGATGAGCATGATCGTCGCGTCGACGATCTCCCCGAGGTTGTGCGGCGGGATGTTGGTGGCCATGCCGACCGCGATGCCGCCCGCGCCGTTGACCAGGAGGTTGGGGTAGCGCGCCGGGAGCACCAGCGGCTCGCGCTCGCTCGCGTCGAAGTTGTCCCCGAAGTCGACCGTCTCCTTCTCGATGTCCTCGAGGAGCTCGCCGGCGATCTTCGCCAGGCGGGCCTCGGTGTAACGCATCGCCGCGGGGGGGTCGCCGTCGACGGAGCCGAAGTTCCCCTGGCCGTCGACCAGCATCATCCGCATCGCGAAGTCCTGCGCCATGCGCACGAGGGCGTCGTAGACGGACTTGTCCCCGTGGGGGTGGAACTTGCCCAGCACCTCGCCCACCACGCGCGCGCACTTCTTGTACGGCTGGCTGGCGAAGAGCCGCATCTCGTTCATCGCGTAGAGGATCCGGCGGTGCACCGGCTTGAGCCCGTCGCGCGCGTCCGGGATGGCGCGCCCCACGATCACGCTCATCGCGTAATCGAGGTAGCTCCTCTGCATCTCTTCCTGGATGAGGATGGGGACCGTGCCCCCTGAACCCGCTCCCCCGTCAGCCCGATCATTGTTGTCCGCCATGGCCGGGACGGTCTAGCAGACCCCATCGAAAACCTCCATTTTGAAGTACTCTCGCGAGCACTCGGACCGGTCAGGATATGTCACGGCCAACTCACGTTGACGGCCCTCCGACAACCTCCGCTGGCAGCCCCCTCCATCGCACCCCGACATCGCCCGTGAAGCCCGCGCGGAACGCCGGCTGCTAGGCTCGTGCCTGCCGTGCCCCCCCTCTCGCGACCTCTCTTCCCGGTGCTCCCGGGCCTCCTGCTCCTGGCCGCCTCGGGCTGCCTGCAGCGCTCGCTCCCGTTGCCCCCGCCGAGCATCTCGGGGATCACGGTCACGACCTGCGAGCCGACCGAGTGCCCGCAGGGCGGGGTGATCGTGACCCTGGAGGGCAACGACGCGCTCCCGGGGGCGCAGGTGATCGTGGACGACACGGCCGCGCACGCGAGCGCGCCCACCGGCGAGACGCTCACGGTGGTGACCAACGCCAGCGCGGCGGGGCTCTGGCGCGCGGTGGTGGGTCCGGTGCGGGTGCGCGGGACCGCGACGGTGCTCGCGGCGCGGGTGGGCGACTCGCTCAACGTGTACCAGATCGCGTCGACGCCCAGCGCCGAGCTGTCGCTGTCGCGCACCGTGATCGTCGCGGCGCCGCGGTAGCCCATTGCCGAAAAGGTGACGGAGCGGGTGCCTTCGACGAAAGGTGCGCCCAGCGGATCACTCCGATCCGCTGTGTACAGGAGCGAAGCCCTTGGCCATGGACGCAATGGGTTCCATGCGTGACCTCGACCAGATCCAGGAACGCGATGACGTCAGTCACTCGTCGCGCTTGATGTCCATCGCCCTCGGCGCCATCGCCACTGCCTGCGTGCTCTTCGCCGTCGGCGTGATGGTGGGTCGTGAGGCAGGGGACGCGCGACCGACGCCGCGGGAAGACCCGCTGGCGCAGCTCGACCGCCTCGCTCAGCGCCCGGAGGCCGCGGCGGCCGCGAACCTCACCTACGCCGAGCGCCTCACCGGGAGCCCGGCGGGCTCGACCCCGGCGGCCCCCGCCGCGGCGACGGCGGCCTCGCCCACCCCCGGCGCGGTGGCCAACGCGACGGCCCAGCTCCTGGGCGGTCCGTCGCTGGCCGACGCCTCGCAGCGGCCGGTGCTCCTGCCGCAGAGCGCGTCGCCGCTCGGTGGCTTCGGCGTGCGGCTCAGCGAGTCGGCGCTGACCAACGCCGGCACCGTCGGCCCCACCGCGACGCCGCCGCGCGGCGCCCCCGTCCCCGCTGGCAGCGACGGCGCGTTCACCGTGCAGGTGAGCTCGTTCCGCGCGGTGGGCCACGCCCAGACCTTCGCCCAGCGGCTGCGCGATCGCGGCCACCGGGCGTACGTCGCGCAGCCCGCGACGGACCCCAACAACGTGGTGTGGCACCGCGTCCGGGTCGGTCCCTTCAACAACCTTCGCGAGGCGAGCGCGTACCGCGCGGACTTCGAGAACCGCGAGCGGATGCCCGCGATCGTGGTGCGCCGAGAGGCGCCCGCCGCGCATCCGTAACGACGACATACCCCTTCCTTACGCTTCTTCGCTTCGCCCTCCTTGCCTTCCCAAACCACACCCCCCCCCCCCACACCCCGGAAAGACCCCCA
>CBIHPK010000005.1:0-103157 GCA_966211675.1 uncultured Myxococcaceae bacterium | reverse complement strand
CAGCCGCCGCAGTTGGCGTTGTCCGTCTGCAGGTCGCGGCAGACGCCGGAGCAGTTGCTCAGGCCGCCGCCGCAGGAGACCTGGCACATGCCGCGCGAGCAGACCTGACCCGCGGCGCACGCCATGCCGCAGCCGCCGCAGTGGTTGATGTCCGTCTGCGTGTCACGGCAGGTGCCCGAGCAGTCGGTCTGACCCACGAGGCACGAGACGACGCAGCGCCCCGCGGTGCACGCCTCGCCGGAGGCGCAGGCGGTGCCGCACGCGCCGCAGTTGATGCGGTCGATGGTGAGGTCGCGGCAGACGCCCATGCAGTTGGTGAGGCCGGCGCCGCAGGAGACCACGCAGGCGCCGCGCGAGCACACCTGGCCGGAGGGGCAGGCCACGCCGCAGGAGGCGCAGTTGTTCACGTCCGTCTGCAGGTCGCGGCAGACACCGCCGCAGTTGGTGAGGCCCGCGCCGCAGGAGACCTGGCACATGCCGCTCGAGCACACCTGGCCCGAGGCGCAGGCCATGCCGCAGCCGCCGCAGTTGGCGACGTCGCTGGCGAGGTCGCGGCAGACGCCGGTGCAGTTGGTGAGGCCCTCGAGGCACGACACCTGGCAGCGCCCCGCGGAGCAGACCTGGCCCGCGGCGCAGGTGGTGCCGCACGCGCCGCAGTTGGCGCGGTCGGTGTCGAGGTCGCGGCAGACGCCGGTGCAGTTGGTGAGGCCGCCGCCGCAGGAGACGAGGCACATGCCGCGCGAGCACACCTGGCCCGCGGAGCAGGCCATGCCGCAGGCGCCGCAGTGGTTGACGTCCGTCTGCGTGTCGCGGCAGACGCTGGAGCAGTTGGTGAGGCCGCCGCCGCAGGAGACGACGCAGGCGCCCATGGAGCAGACCTGGCCCGCGGCGCAGGCCATGCCGCAGCCGCCGCAGTTGGCGTTGTCCGTCTGCAGGTCGCGGCAGACGCCGGAGCAGTCGGCGGTGCCCGCGCCGCACGACACCTGGCACATGCCGCGCGAGCACACCTGGCCGGGCATGCAGCGGGTGCCGCACGCGCCGCAGTTGTTCACGTCGGTCTGCAGGTCGCGGCAGATGCTGTCGCAGCTGGAGAGGCCGCCGCCGCAGGAGACGACGCAGCGGCCGGCGGTGCAGACCTCGCCGGAGCCGCACGCGTTGCCGCAGGCGCCGCAGCCGAGGCGGTCGGAGGTGAGGTCGCGGCAGACGCCCATGCAGTCGGTGAAGCCCGCGCCGCAGGTGGTCTGGCACGCGCCGCGGACGCAGAACTGACCGAAGGGGCACGCGTTGCCGCAGCCGCCGCAGTTGTTGATGTCCGTGGTGGTGTCGGAGCAGATCTCGCCGCCGCCCGTGGAGCCCGCGTCGGACATCGGGGCCGGGCACTGGGTCATGAGCTCGGTGCAGCGGATGCGGCAGCGGCCCGACTGGCACCCGTAGCCCTCCTGGCAGGCGTTGCCGCAGGCGCCGCAGTCGTTGCGGTCGGTCTGCAGGTCGGCGCAGTAGCGCTCGGCCGTCCCGCCGTCCATGCCCGCCGGGGCGCGCGTGCACTCGGTCGTGGTGCCGGTGCACATGAAGGTGCAGGTGCCGGAGGCGCAGACCTGGTTCGGGCCGCAGGCGGTGCCGCACGCGCCGCAGTTGGCGCGGTCGGTGCGCAGCGAGACGCACGCGAGCGTCGCGCCGGCGTCGCCGGTCGAGCGGCAGAGCGTCTCGCCGGTGCCGCAGTCGGGCACGCAGGCGCCGTTCTGACAGACGTTGCCGGTGGAGCACGAGCGACCGCAGGCGCCGCAGTTCTCGCGGTCGGTCCGCGGGTCGGAGCACCGCTGGTTGCACGCGATGAGCGGCGTCGGACAGCTGACCGAGGCGTCCATGGCGTCGGCGGTGATGTCGACCGTCGCGTCGCGCGCCACCGTTCCGCCCACCACCGAGGCGCCGTCACAGCCCGCTGCGACGAGCGCCGCAGCGAACAGTATCCATTTGTACATAAGCCTCTGACTCCTTCGACGCGGACCCTCCGCATCGTGACGGAGTGTCTTGAAATTCGTCGAGAATGTCGAAGGCAAGATGAACTGCCGAGGCGGTGTACCCTCCCGGCCCGTCATGCGAATGGTGTTCACCGACCGCAACGTGCGGAGGATCTTCGTCCTGGCCCTCTTCCTCGGGCTGCTCTTCCTCTTCCGTCACCTGGCGGTGCTGCTGGTCTTCTTCGTGCTCTTCGAGCGGGCGCTCGGGGTGGGCGCGAAGTGGCTCAACGCGCGCTTCCAGCTGCCCCTCGCGGTGGCCGTGCTGGGGCAGATCGTGCTGGCGCTAGGTGTGCTCGGGCTCCTGTCCTTCTTCGGCTACACGCGGGTCGTGCCCGCGGTGCCGCAGCTGCGGTACGAGCTGGAGGGGCAGTTCCACCACCTGCGCGAGTGGCTCCACGCGCGAGGCTGGGAGCACACCGTCAGCGAGCACGCCACGCAGGGCCTGGAGCGCGCCCAGCACTACGCGGGCAACGTCGTGGGCTTCCTCGGCTCCGTCGGCAAGAGCGCCATCTACGTGGTGATCGGGCTCATCCTCTCGGTGGTCTTCCTCATCGAGAACCGCGAGCTGGAGCACTGGCGCGAGTCGCTCGGGGAGGACTCCCCGGCGCGCATCATGATGCGGTACTTCAGCTACCTCTGCGACGCGATCGCCATCACCGCCAAGCTCCAGGTGATCGTCGCGCTCGTGAACACCCTGCTCACGCTCCCGGTGCTGCTGCTGATGCGCTTCCCGAGCATCCCGGCGCTGATGGTGTTCCTCTTCGTGATGGGGCTGATCCCGGTGGTGGGAGGGATCATCTCCGGCGTCGTGATGGCGGCGCTCGCCTATACGCACAAGGGCATCGCCGGCGTCGGGATCTTCTTCGCCAGCACCTTCGTGCTCCACAAGATCGAGAGCTACTACCTCTCGCCGCGGCTGACCGCGCAGCACGTGAAGCTGCCCGGCTTCGTGATCATCACGTCGCTCATCCTCTTCGAGCACGTCTTCGGCCTGGTGGGCTTGTTCCTCTCCTTTCCGAGCCTCTACGTGGCGGCGAAGATCCGAGAGAGCTGGGCCGACGCCGAGCGCGAGCACGCGGACGAGGCGAGGCTCAGCGGCATGATGCGCATCTCTCGGGAGCCCCCGGCGGCGAAGAAGGCCTGAGCCCCCCCCTCAGTCTCCGAAGAGGCTCCCCTGTCGGGTCGGCCGGCGGAAGGTCTTCACCGCCTCGTCCTCGTCCTCGCCCACCACCTGCTCGTTCATCCCCAGGCGCCGACACTGCGCCTCGAAGAGCCCGGTGATGGCCTCCCAGCGCGGCCCCCTGCCTCGCATCCGGCTGCCGAAGCGCGCGTCGTTCTTGCGCCCGCCTCGCAGCTCGACGATCGCGTGGTCGATGCGCTTCGCCCGGTCGGGGAAGGCCTCCGCCATGCGCTCCTCGAAGACCGGCAATACCTCCGCGGGTAATCGCACCATCTGCATGAAGGCCCGCCGCGCCCCGTGGGCGTGGGCCATGGTGAGCACCCTCGCGGCCTGGTCGTCGTTGAGCCCTGGGATGATCGGCGCCACCGCGACGCCGCAGGTCACCCCGGCCTCGGTGAGCACCCGCAGCGACTCCAGGCGGCGCGCCACCGAGGAGGCCCACGGCTCGACGGCGCGGGCCTGCGCCTCGTCGGCGAAGGCGAGGCTCACGAAGACCCTGACCATGGCGACCTTCGCGAGCGCGGCGAGCAGCGTCGCGTCTCGCTGCACCAGGGCGCTCTTGGTGATGATGGCGACGGGGTTGCGGTACTCCAGGCAGAGCTCGAGGCAGCGCCGGGTGAGCTCGTAGCTCGCCTCGATGGGCTGGTAGCAGTCGGTGTTGCCCGAGAAGGTGATGGTCCCGCCGTCCCAGCTCTTCTTGTCGAAGGCCTCCTTCAGCAGCGCCGGAGCGTTGGTCTTCACGACGATCTTGCGGTCGAAGTCGGTGCCCGCGCCGAAGCCCAGGTACTGGTGCGAGACGCGCGCGTAGCAGTAGGCGCAGCCGTGGATGCAACCCCGGTAGGGGTTGAGGCTCCATCGGAAGGGGATGTCCGGGCTGTCGTTGCCCGTGACGATCGAGCGCGCCTCCTCCTCGAAGATCTCCAGCCTCGCCGGAGGAACCTCCTCGAAATACTCCACCGCCGTGCTGCTCCAGGGGTTCGGCGGGTTGGAGACCGGGCGCACCATCGCGGCGTCAGTCTATGAGCTCGGGTCGTACGCGCAGCGCACGCCGAGGTCGTAGTCGTGGAAGTTGGGGTGCTGCCCCTCGCGGAAGGTCGCGCGCTGCCGCTCGACCTGGTCGTTGTTGAAGCCTCCCCCGCGGGTGACGCGCGCGGAGCCCTCGGCGGGCCCGGTGGGGTTCTCCTGCATCGCGGCCTCGTACTGGCGGGCGTACCAGTCCGCGGTCCACTCCCAGACGTTGCCCGAGAGGTCGAGCACGCCGAAGGGCGACGCTCCGCCCGGGTGCGTACCCACGGTGCTGGGCCCCACGCCGCCGCAGCTCTCGTTGCCGAAGGTCCAGTCGAGGCGCTCGCAGCCCGAGGGGTCGTCGTTGCCCCACGGGTAGCGACGGCCGTCCGTGCCTCGCGCGGCGAACTCCCACTCCGCCTCGGTGGGGAGCCGGCCTCCGACGAAGCGGCAGAAGCCCTCGGACTGGTGCCAGTCGACGCCCGACACCGGCTGCGCCCCTTCGGGCAGCGTCGCCACCGGCCGGGTGCAGGCGCCCGCTCGCACGCAGCGGGTGTACGCGTCGACGGTGACCTCCGTGCGGTCGAGGCAGTAGCCGTGCAGCAGCACCGTGTGCTGAGGGTGCTCGTCCGGGGCGCCCTCTCCCGCCGGGCTCCCCATCGCGAAGCGGCCGCCCGGGATGTACACCGAGCCGTCGGGGCAGCGGGGCAGGGTGGCGCGGTCGATGACGCTAGGGGCGCTCGGGGTGACCGGGGCGGGAGCGTCCGCCACGCCGCCGTCGGAGGGCGCACGCTCGCGGAGCGCGATCCATCGGGGCGCGCTGTCGGCCGCGTCCGTGGCGGCGCGGCGCGCGCTGAAGATGCAGCCGAGGCCGAAGGCGGTGGCGAGGAGGAGGAGGGCGGGGCGGCGGCGTGCGCCAGGAGGGATCATCGCCGCGACACTCTATCGCGGCGATGCGTCGGTGGCAGCGCTCAGTGCAGGGTGCCGTAGCCGAGGAGGCGGGAGGCGTAGCGCGTGGCGTCGATGAGGCCGACGTAGTTGCGGTAGCGCGTGACGGCGATGGTCTGGCGCTGGTTGTCGGCGTTGGCAGGCACCAGCTGGCCGCGGACGACCACGGCGTCGACCGAGCCGTCGGGGTTGTAGACGGGCTGGTTACGGTCGTCGACGCGCACCTGGTAGGTGTCGACGAGCAGCTCGTTGGCGTGGGCGATCATGCGCGACGCGATGCCGCTGTCGATCGTCTCGCCGTCGACGGAATCCGGGCCGTAGCGCCGGGCGATGTACGTGAGGCCCGTCTCCGGGTTGCGGAAGCGGGTGCGCTCGCTCTCGGCGACGTCCACCTGCTCGGGGCCGCCTTCGGTCCAGATGCGGGTGCGGTGGATGGTGTCGAGGTTGCTGTTGAGCGAGGAGAACAGCATCGACCACACGACCATCGGGAGCTGCTGGCGGTACCCGATGTTGGGGAAGAGCAGACGCGACTCCGGCGGGCGGCGGGGCTCCGCGGGGGCGGCGCGCGTCCCGACGGTCCAGAGCGGGAGCACGCTGGGCTCCAGCGCCGGGAGGCCCATGGTGCCCCCCTCGGGAACGGTCGGCACGTGCATGGCGACCGTGTCCCAGTCCTCGGCGAGCACGCCGCCGAGGAGGCGGTCGAAGGCCTGGGGCATGTCGGTGCGGAAGTTCACCTGGAACTCCCGGCCGTCGAGGTAGAGGCCGCGCGAGATCGACGAGAAGGTCGGCCGCGTGTCCGTGAGCATGATCGCCGCGATGGGCTTCTCCGGGTACGAGCCCGCGTGGATCAGGTACGAGTGGTAGTCCCACGAGCCGCCCACGGCGTTGTCGAACTCCTCGCCGATGAAGCGCCCGTCCACGAGCCCGATCTCGAAGGACGGCGTGATGTTGCTGCCCGCCTCGGCGGCGTCGAAGATCGGGCGCCGTCCGGCGAGCTGTTCGCCTACCGGCATCTGCTCGAAGTTGCCCGCTTCGGGTCGCAGGATGACCTTCGCGAAGAAGTCGAAGATCTCCGTGCCCGACACGAGCAGCGGTCGCAGCCAGTTGTCGTCGCGCGAGATCTGCTGGAAGAGCGCGGGCGAGAACGCCGCGCTGTAGTAGGCCGCGTCGCGCGCGACGCTCCAGTGGTAGCCGCGCAGCCGGCGGAAGATGTTGCGCGAGAGGTACGCGGGGATGCCCCACTGCGAGTACTCGCGGTTGTTGCGGCGGAAGTAGAGCGAGGGGTAGGTCAGCTCGTACTTGCGGATGTTCGACTGGGTGACCTCGTAGATGTCCGCGCCCTGGTCGAAGTAGTTGATGTGGGGGTAGCCGGTCCCGATGTCCCAGGCGACGCGGTAGCCCCAGCGCAGCTGGTTGCCGCCCGTGTGGGCGTTCGAGCGGGTGCGCCACGAGGGCGCGTCGCGGGTCGAGCCCGCCGAGACCGGGCCGGTCTCGAAGTCCACCATCGCCGCGTGGTCGCGCGGGTGGAGGCGGCAGATCTTGCCGTCGACGAGGCGCCAGGCGTAGCGGGCCTTCTCCTCGGGCGTGGCGTCGCGGCACTGCGAGGGGTCGAAGATGGCCATCTGCCGCGCGAGCTCGGTGTAGTGCGCCGGCAACACCCCGGTCTGGCCCGGGAGCGCCGGGTCGGACCACTGGATGAAGTCGGCGTCCTGAAGCTGCGTGACGAGCCGCTGCGAGAAGCGGTTCTGCTCGTCCGTCGAGATGCCGCCGCGGGCCGGATCGCTCTCCATCGTCTCCAGCACGCGGCCGTAGAGGATGCCCATGGCGTAGTGGTCATAGGAGCCGATGCCGACGGTCTCGTCGAAGCGCTCCCACTGGTACTCCATCACGGAGGTGTTGCCGAAGTAGTCGATGCCCGCGTGGGGCTCCGAGCCCTCGCGCAGACCGAGCTCCTCGTCCGAGGCCGGGTCGAGGTAGCGCGGGCCCATGCAGTTGTCCTGGTTGACGTCCGCGTTGCGGGTGTTGGCGCAGTTGTTCACCGTGCACACGGGGGTGCAGGTCTGCGTCGCGGCGCCGTTGCGCGTGCGCAGCTGCCAGTACTGCGGGTTGTAGTTCATCGAGTCGTAGCTCGACACGGGCAGGTGGTAGAGCCCGAGCGAGTGCCCGATCTCGTGCACCGCGATGCCCTTGTAGGCCTCGATGCGCAGGTCGTTGTAGATGCGGCGCGAGCGCTCCGCGGGCGAGACCGATGCGTACTTGCGAGCGAAGTAGCGGGCGACGCCCTGCAGGTCGACGCTGCCGATCATGGGCGCGGCGCCCATGTCCTGGAAGCAGAAGCCGCGGCGCTCCAGGCGCTGCAACAGGGTGTTCCAGGTGCCCTCGGCGACCTCCGGGTCCATCCGGCGCAGCGGCGAGGCCTGGTCGAGGAGCCCTTGGGTGCGCTGCGAGCGCGGGTCGAAGCCGAGGTTGGCGAGCCAGTGCTCGTCGACCATGTCGGCCTCGAGGGTGGTGTTGCGCAGCGCGGCCTCGTTGGCCTCGACGCGCGCCGCGGTGCGGGTCACATCCCCGGCCACCGGCGCGGTGTCCTGGAAGGCCAGGTCGTGCTGGCGGATCCCGGCCGCCGCGCTGGTCTGCAACTGGGCGCGCACGCCGAGGTCACGGGCGGCGTTGGTGCCGTTCACGGCCAGCACGCGCTGGGCGATGTCCTGGTCGCTGAAGCGCCGGCGCTCCTGGCTCGCGGGGTTGCGCACCCGGTCGGCGAAGCGCGTCGCGGCGGCGCCGTTGACGTAGTCCGAGACGTCCAGCTCGCCGAGCGCGAGCAGGATGAAGTCCCGCTGCTGGGCGGCGGCGTACTCGGCCGAGCGGCCGATGTTGGTGCCGCCGTTGGAGACGACCTCGCCGGTGAGCGGGTCGAAGCCCCAGTGGGCGATGCCGCCGAAGGGCGCGCGGGTGCGGCCCGGGATGTACGTGATGTGATTGAAGCGCACGTCGCCGAGGCGCGCGGAGTACCCGGCCTCGCGGCAGGCGCCGGAGTCGTCGGCGCGCACGGGGTTGTGGCAGATCACCACCGCGGGGCCGTTGCTGCTCTTGGGGCGCTCGGCGAGCCAGGCGCCGTCGCCCTGCGCCTCGGTGGCGTTGTCGAAGAACTGCGTGTGGCAGGCCGCGCGGTCGCCACCCGTACGGCGGCACTCGACCTCGCGGGAGTTGGCGATCGCGGCCATGATGGCGCGGTTCCAGGAGTCGATGATGTCCTCCGAGGCGCCGTGGACGTAGCGGTTCGCGGCCACCTCGGCGGGGGTCGGGAAGCGGTACGTGTCGTTGCCCTCGGCGCCGGGGACCACCACGTGGTCCTGCATCTCCGGCGGCATGTCGGTGTTGGTGTAGTAGGCGATCGGGCGCACCTCGCGGCGCCGATAGGGGATGGTGCAGCGGCGCATGATCACGTCGCACTGCGAGCCCGCGCGCTCGGCGTTGGACGAGGCGCCGCAGGCGTCGGCGGTGCCGTCGTTGTCGGCGTCGGTGTTGGCGCTGCACTCGACCGCGGGCGAGAGGTGCGACCGCTGCCAGAGGTTGTGGATCATCGCGAAGCGGTGGAAGTTGTGGTCCACGAGGCCGTAGCCGGGGTCGTAGCCGTTGCGCTCGGCGCGCGGCCCGCCGACGAGGTCATAGGGCTGGCGGGTGAGCTCCAGCGGCTCGAAGTCACGGTCCTCCACGCGGCGGAACGACGTGCGGATCACGGTCTCCTGCTGGGCGCAGGAGTAGACCGGCCCGTTGGCGAAGAAGTTGGCGATGAGGCAGGTCGGGATGGGCTCCTCGAAGAGGTAGGAGTTCTCCGGGTTGACGAGCCACTTCGAGGTGAGGTCCAGGTAGCCGCCGGGGTGGTTGCGCGGGTTGGTCGCGGCCACGCAGGCGCCGGTGGCGCGGTCGCGCACCATGCCGGGTTGCATCTCGCAGAAGTTGTTGGCGTCCGGCGAGGCGGGGTTGGTCTCGTTCCAGGCGACCGGCGAGAAGGACATCTCGCCGAAGACCGAGCCGTACCAGACCCACGACCAGTCGGGGTTGTTCACCAGGTTGCGCGACCAGTCGACGCGGATGAAGTCCCGCTGGTGCCAGCGCCGGTCGGTGGTGTTCTCCTCGACGACGTTGATCTCCTCGCCGGTGCTCGGGTTGTACGCGCGCCGCTGGTCGAAGTGGCTCTCGATGCGGTACGCCGCGACGATGACCCCGTGCGGGGTGCGCTGCGCGTTGGCGGCGCGGCCCTCGCTCCCCTCGACGTACTCGTACGACTTGCGCGCCAGCAGGAAGTCCTCCTGGACCTCCCACCGGATGCGGTCGACGTCGTCGTAGGTGCCGACGGGCATCATGGAGTTGTCCGCGGTGCCGTCGACGACGAAGTTGTTCGCGTAGAACTCCGGGTCGTCGGCCTGGTCGGTGTAGTTCGCGCCGACGAAGAAGGTCTTCGGCAGCGCGTTCTCGCGGACGCGGTTGATGGGGTCGCGCTCCTGCGCGCAGTCCATGCCACCGGCCGAGAGGGCGGTGAGGCAGAGCACCGCGAGCGAGCGCCAGGGGGTGCGGAGTACCGGAGTACGGGCCATGGGGAGGAATATCTCCTTCAACGGGGACGTTGTTGGGCGAGGCTGTGGAGCCGCGACGGTGGGGAGACACCCGCGGCAGGGACTGAGAGGCGCGGCGGAAGCTACTACGGCTTACCCCGGGGGGTGAACCACCCGGGTCAACGCGGGCTGATCGGGACCTCCGCGCCGACGCGGCGCCCGTTGGCGTCGAGGCGGGCGAAGCGCAGGGTGATGCCATCCGTGTCGAGCTGGGTCCAGGCGGAGGCGTAGGCCCGGCCGTTCCAGACCAGGGTGCCCAGGGCGGCGAGGGAGGCGCGGCCGTTGAGCTGCGTGAGCGACCCGACCACGGCCCCGGAGGCGTCGAGCCGGCCGAACTGCACCGTCGGGGTCTCGTCGTCCAGGCGAGTGAACACGAGGCCGTGCCGCTGGGCGTCCGCGGCCACGAGGTCGGGCTCGAGGTTCACCGCGCGGCGGTCCGTGACCAGGCGCCGGGGGAGGGCCTGGCCCGCGGCGGAGAGGCCGCCGAAGGCCAGCGCGTTGCGGAAGGCGTCGTCGCTGTCCTCGAACTGGTCCTCCCAGACGGCGCCGATCTGGGTCTCGGAGGCGTCGAGGGAGACGGCCCCGTTGCGCCCCGCGTGGCCGTCGAGGCGCACCGGCGCGGCCACGGCGCCGTCGGCGGAGACGCGGGCGACGAAGGTCTCCGCGCGCTCGTCGCGGGGGACGAAGTGGTTCCAGCCGAGGGCGAAGGCCCCGTTGGCGGACGCGAGCCCGAGCTGGCCGAGCACGAGCTGGTTGGTGGCGACGGTGATCGGGGCGCCCACGGCGCCGTCCTGGCCGAAGCGCGCGAGGTGCACGCTGATCTGCCGCGAGGCCGAGGCGGAGAAATACCCCAGCCCGTATTGCGCGCCGCTCGCGATGACGTCCGACAGCACCGTGAGCTCGCCGGCGCCCACGCGCACCGGAGCGCCCTGCGGCCGGCCTTCGGCGTCGAGGCGCAGCAGGTGGCTCTCCACGCCCTCCTCGCTCACGTCGATCCACCCGACGGCCCAGCCGGCCCGTCCACGGGCGAGGCGCGGTCGCATCCGTAGCGAGCCGCCGCGGGTGAGCTGCACCGCGGCGCCGCGGCGCTTGCCCTCGCCGTCGAGGCGCGCGAACCAGATGTCCGCGGAGTCTTCCCCGACCGCCGACCAGGCCACGCCGTAGCCGTCGCCGTCGACCGCGAGGTGCGGGTACACGTTGATGGTCTCGTCGCGAGGCGCGACGGCCCTCACGCGCGCCCCGAGGCGCAGCGGGTCGACGCAGCGATCGCCCTGGCCGCACATCGCGTCGGTGACGCAGGCGACGCGGCCCCGGGCGCAGTGCCCGAGGGACCACGCGACGGCGCGGGCCTGCACCCGTGCGACCGGAGGCGGCGGCGTCGGAGCGCAGGGGCGGAGCGCGGCGAAGGTGACCGCGCCGGCCCCGAGGGCGCCCGCGAGGAGGGTCGCCCGCCGGAGGGCGGGAGCACCGAAGCGCAGGCGGGCGAGGTGGAGGGCGAGGCCAACGATGGAATCGGGTCGACGCATCGGGTGGGGGCTCCTGGTGGGCGGTCGTTCGAGCGGGGCCCGAGGCTATCACCGGCCGCGGCGACGGTGGCGCGTGGTCCGCCATCGCGCTCGCGCCAGGGCCGCGTGGGGGAGTAGGAAGATCCCGATGATCCTCCGCGCTGCCTCGATGACGCTGCTGCTCTCGACCTTCGGCTGTGGCGCCACGGTGACCGCCAGCGCGTCGGACGCATCCACCGCCGACGAGCCGCTCGCCACGACGGACCTGCCCGCCGTCGACCTGCCCGCCGTCGACCTGCCCGCCGTCGATGGCCCGATCGCTCCCGGTGAGTGCCGTCTGCCTTCGGACTGCGGGCCCCCTACGATGAGCTCGGTGACCGCGTGCAGCGAGTCGTCGGCCTGGAGCTGCATCGACCGCCAGTGCGTATGGGAGTGCCGCGGCGGGCGACGCTGCGACCGGGCGCCCGACGGCTGCGTGAGCTGCGACGGCGTGATGCGCGCGTACTGCCCGGGTCGCGATGCCTGCCCCCCGGGGTGGCCCGACGCCGGTCAGCTGGAGGAGTCGACCTGCGCCCGGGCCTGGACGCGCGAGCCTTCGGAGTGCTTCGGCCCGTGGGTGAGGATGACCTCGGACGGCACGCTCTGCTCGCTGCAGAGCCTGTTCACCGGGGCCCCTCGGTCGGTGCTCTCGTGCCGGCGCTGCCAGACCGCGCTCCTGGGCGTCGAGCCGTAGGCCCCGTCTGGTCCCTCCACCGCGCGGAGCCTGCTCCCCGCGGTCCGCGACGCACCGCCCTCTCCGGCGATGCTATGAAGAAACGCCTATGGAGAATGAGCGACAGGACCAGGTGGTGCGAGCGATCACGGACGACGGGTCGTTCCGCGTGTTGGCGCTGCGGACGACGGAGACCGTGCGGGCGATCGTCGCGGCGCAGCGGGTGAAGGGCGACGAGGCCCGCTGGCTGGGCGAGCTGGTGACGGGGACGATCCTGGTGCGCGAGACGATGGCGCCGGACCTGCGGGTGCAGGGCGTGCTCCAGTCGGCGACCGGGCGCGACGCGCTCATCGCGGACTCGCACCCCGACGGAGGCGCGAGGGCGCTGGTGCAGCGCACCCGCGGGGGATCGCTGGTGCTGGGCGACGGCGCGCTGCTCCAGGTGACGCGCACGCTCCCGAGGGGCAGCGCGCACAAGGGCGTCGTGCGCATCACCGGGGAGGGCGGGGTGTCGGCGTCGCTGATGGCCTACCTCCAGGAGTCCGAGCAGGTGGCCTCGGCGATCGCGCTGCGCACCGTGATGGACGGCGACTCGGTGGTGGCCTCGGGCGGCTACCTCGTGCAGCTGCTGCCCGAGCTGGGGGAGGGGCAGCTCGCGGTGATGACCGCGAGGCTGGAGCACTTCCCCCCGATGGAGGAGCTGCTTCGCGACGACGCGACGACGCCGCTGTCGCTGCTGGCGGAGCTGCTCTACCTGATGCCCTACGGCGTGGTGGGCTCCGGAGCCGTGCGCTACCAGTGCCGGTGCGACTCGCAGCGGCTGCGGTCGACGCTCTCCACGCTGCCTCCCTCGGAGCTCGAGTCGCTCATCGCCGAGGGCAAGGACCTCGAGATCGAGTGCGACTACTGCCACGTCGAGTACCGCTTCCCGGTGAGCGAGCTCAAGGCGCTGCTGGCCGTCGACTGAGCCGCAGATCCGTACGGGGGCTGTTGGAGCACGCCGGAGGGGTGGTGTATCGTCCGCGCCGACCGAAGCGGAGCGCGTCCCGGGAGTGAGTCCGGCAGACCTCCCCCGCTGCGGGTGAGCGATAGACCCCCTGAACGGAGTTCGAGCATGAGCGAAGCGCCGCGCGCCGAGGTGGAGCTTGTTTTCGAGGGACCTGGCGGTGGCTGGCGCCCCGTGCACGTCTTCATCGACGAGGGCATGTCGCGCCTCTACGAGGCCTCGCTGGTCCTGGCCAACCGCAACGTCGGCGCCAACGCCGAGGAGCTGTTCGAGCGCAACGTCAGCCTGGAGATCCAGCGCGGCTCCGTGAGCCGTCCCCTCAAGGGCGTCGTGCGCCGCGTGGAGGACCTCGGCTCCACCGGGATGTACCGCTTCGCTCGCATCGTGGTGGTCCCCTCGCTCTGGATGCTCTCCAAGCGGGTCAACTCCCGCATCTGGCAGGACGTCAACGTCCTCACGATCATCCAGGAGGTGCTCAAGGACGCCGGGGTCTATCAGGGCAACGGCACCCTCTCCTTCGAGGGCGCGCTCGACCAGCTCCCGCCCCGCGAGAACTGCGTGCAGTACCGCGAGACCGACCTCGACTTCGTGCAGCGCCTGCTCGAGGAGGAGGGGGTCTCCTACTACTTCAAGCACGACGGCGACGCGGAGACCTGGCAGCTCGTCGAAGACGGCCACGCGTGGGAGGCGGTCCCGACGATGGACGGCGCCGCGGTGAGCGTCATCGACGCGGCGGGCTCGTCCACGGCGGGCTCGGAGACGGTGCTCTGGTTCGACTGGCACCGGCGCACCGGCACCACCGGCGTGCTGCTCCGCGACTTCGACTTCACGCACCCCCGCGCGGTGCTCGACATGAGCCCGCGCAGCCCCGGCGACGGCGGCCAGCGACCGGTCTACGACTACCCCGCTCGCTTCACCCTCGGCACCTACGACGACGACGCCCACGTCTACCGTCCGCACCACGGCCAGCGGCGCTCGCGGGTGCGCTACGAGGAGACGCAGGTCGAGAACAAGGTCGGCCACGGGCGCAGCACCGTGACGGGCTTCTGGCCTGGCCGCGGGCTCTCCATGACCGGCCATCAGCGGGCCGAGCTCGATCGCAACTACGTGCTCCTCGGGGTGCAGCACCACGTCGCGGCGTGGGGGGACATCCCCGACGACATCCGCGAGAGCGAGCACGTGAAGTCGCTGCTTCGCACCTTCGACATGGAGACGGAGAGCATCCCCGCGGGCGGCGCGGCGATGTCCACCCGCTACTGGAACACCTTCGAGTGCGTGGCGGCGGACACGCCCATCCGCCCAGAGCGGGACACCCCGCGGCCGCTGGTGCACGGGCCGCAGACGGCGCTGGTGATCGCGGCGCCGGGCGAGGACGAGGAGGAGATCTCCACGGACTTCCACGGGCGCATCCTGGTGCGCTTCCACTGGGACCGCCCGGAGCTTCGCGGCTCGTCGCAGAGCGGCTCGAAGTCGTCGTGCTGGATGCGCGTCGCGCAGAGCTGGGCGGGCGCGGCGTGGGGCTCGATGTTCATCCCGCGCATCGGGATGGAGGTCGTGGTGACCTTCCTCGAGGGCGATCCCGACCGGCCGCTGGTCACCGGCTGCGTCTACAACGGCGAGAACAACACGCCGTACCCGCTGCCCGCGGAGAAGACCAAGAGCACCATCAAGACCAGCTCGTCCAAGGGCTCGCAGGGCTTCAACGAGCTGCGCTTCGAGGACCTCAAGGACAACGAGCAGATCTTCATCCACGCGCAGCGCGACATGGACTCGGTGGTGCGCCACGACCAGACGCTGGTGGTGGGCCACGACCGCACGAAGACCATCCAGGGGATGGAGCACGTGACGGTGCAGAAGGACCGCATCACCAGCATCGTGCAGAACGACTCGCTGGACGTGGAGGGCAACAGCTCCATCGCGGTGCACGGCGGCGCCGGGGCCTCGCTGCGCGTCGACACGCACTTCGCGGTCACCGCGGAGTCGAGCATGGGCTTCAAGGTGGGCGACTCCAGCATCATGCTGCTGCCCAACAAGATCACCCTGAGCTCCCCGACGATCCACATCATCGGCGGCTCGCTGGTCAACATCAACGGCGCGCTGGTGAAGATCAACTGCGGCGAGACCGCGAGCAACACCATCGCGGTGCAGGAGACCGCCGCGGCGGTGGCGGTGAACCTGCAGGGCAACGCGGGCGGGATGCTCGCGAAGCTGAAGAGCGCCATCAACCCGTCGCAGATCGCCGACACGGTCAACAAGGAGCTGAAGAAGCTGCTCACCAAGGCGGGCGTGCCCGACCGCGTCTCCGAGCGCCTGCAGGGCCTCGCGAAGACCACGGTGACGGAGCTCGCGACGGCCCTGAAGGAGGGGCGCAAGCCGGACTTCACCAAGGTCCGCGAGGAGGCCCTCAAGATCGGCGAGGCGGAGATCACCCAGGGGGTGGAGGCGATCGTCGGCGAGTCCTTCAAGAGCCTGGAGAACAACCCCAAGGTGAAGTCCAGCCCGCTGCTCTCGGGGCTGGTGAAGGAGATGAAGGGCGTCACGACCACCGCGGCGACGTGGGGCGTGCTGCGGGCGGTGCACCTCGACCAGGGCATGGCGCGCGACCCCTTCTGGACGGTGCTGAAGAAGCGCAACGGCGCGGACGTGTCGGCCTTCCTCAAGGGCCCGGCGCTGGAGGCAGGCCAGGAGGTGCTGCAGGCCTGGATCGACCGTCGCGGCCTGCCCCCGCAGGCGGCGAAGCTGGCGGCCAAGGGGATGAAGCAGCTCAACAGCACGATCTCGAAGGAGATCGACCGGCTCTTCGCCCCGAACTGAGACCGACGCCGTGCTGGTCATCCGCCACGCGCAGATGGACGCCCTCGCCCGCTCGGCGATGGAGCCCTTCGTCGAGAACGTCATCGCGCACCTTCGCCGGGTGTGGCCGGAGGAGTGCGCGGCGATGGGCGACGAGGGCCTCGAGGCCTTCGTCGCGCGCGGAATGGCCAAGTGCGAGCGCTACGGGATCGAGACGGAGTACGACGTCGGGCGCTTCTGTGACCTGATGCTGCTCCTCACGCCGGACTTCGATGAGGACCCGAACATCCCGTGGGCGCAGGACATCCTGACGTCGCCGGGCTTCGACGGGCGGGTGAAGGTCGATGAGCTGATGGAGCGCACCGAGACGCTCTGCCAGGACATGATCGACGCGATCGACGCGATCGAGGAGTAGGAGCGTCCGCGATGGGTCTCTACGATTATTTCTTCGGTCCCTCCACGCCGCCCCCTCCGACGGCGGCGCAGCGGGCGGCGGCGCAGCGGGCGGCGGCGCAGCGGGCGGCGGCGCAGCGAGACGCGCAGGCGAGGCTCAGCCAGAGCCCGACGCAGCGCACCGGCACGCTGCCCTGCGGCCTGCCCATCGAGGTCCACCCCTGCGACCTGAAGGACCTGAAGATCACCGAGAGCAAGAACGGCTCGGCTCAGGCCCCGTGGGTGGGCACCGAGCCGGAGCCGAAGGAGCGCATCGTCCCGGCGGCCTTCTTCCTCACCAGCAAGGGCACCCCCCTCAAGAACCCCTACCTCACCGGGTCGATCATCGAGGTGACCGCCGGGGCCCCGAAGGACTTCCGCAAGACCACCATCGAGATCCTCATCGAGGAGGACTACCAGTTCTGCGCGAAGGAGAACCACCCCCACCTCGTGGTGATCGACCCCCTCGGCAAGAACACCACCCTGCGCGGCGGCAAGAAGCACTCGATCCAGGTGTTTCGCAAGTCGCGCGGCACCGACGAGAGCCGCTTCGCGAGCTTCGTGGACATCTGGCCCGTGCGCTGGGGCTTCCAGGACTACCGCATCAGCGCGTGGGTCTGCGGCGTGCGCAAGGGCGGCCCCGCGGTGCGCTCGCAGCACACCGCCATCCGCGTCTACCCCGCCGACCAGTGGGAGTTCGAGGTCAAGGCGCCGTCGCTGTTCAGCGCGTCGATCAAGCACGGCACCAACACCTGGGGCGGCAACGCGTCCTCCAAGACCACCGCCACGGCGACGGCCAACCTGCCGCACTCGATCAACACCGCGAAGGGCGAGCGCAGCGTCGCCGGCGGCGCGACGACCTACACCGGCAGCCTGGAGTCCAAGGCCGCGGGCGGACAGGACGGCAACCTCGACACGCGCGTGAAGGTCGAGCTGAAGCGCGACGGGCAGAAGGTGCTCGGGCTCGACTGGATCCTCACGGCGATCAACGCCCTCAAGCACATCGAGGCGACGGTCAAGGAGATCGGCGACGCGATCAAGAAGTTCAAGCCCAAGGTGGGCTGGGACTTCAGCTTCGGCGTCGAGGTGCTCACCGGCTCGCTCAAGGCCACCTGGGGCTTCAAGGAGTCGCTCGACCGGCGGGTGTTCTTCGCCTACTCGGTCTCGGTCAAGCTCACGCTCCTGAAGGTCTCCTTCAGCGTGGCCTTCGGCATCGACCTGACCATCAAGGGCTACGGCTTCATCGCCAACATCGAGGGCAAGATCGACGGCAGCCTCGCGGTCTCCGCGGACGTCGAGCGCAAGTCCATCGCCGACCCGGAGTGGAAGTTCGCCCGCTTCAAGACCGACTTCCCCGCGTCGCTGACCGCGAAGGGCATGGCCATCCACGACCGGGTGCTCTCGCTCTCCGCCGGGGCCGAGAGCGGCTTCGAGAGCGACGGAAAGATCGGCTTCGACCCCCAGGGCTTCGGCGTGCAGGTCACCAAGATCGAGTTCAAGGGCATCACCCTCAAGGGCCGCGCGACGGTGATCTCGCTCTTCGACGTCGACGTCGACTACAAGGTCATGCAGAAGCGCATCATCGGCGGTCCGCTGCGGTTTCCGGGCTGAGAGGGTAAAGGGTCGATCGTCATGGCGCGCTCCGCGGTGCTTCTGGATGTCACGCTCGAGGGCTGCGACCTGGAGCTGTACGTCAACGACATCCCGCTGGTGCGGATGCCGGCCGAGTCCGGCGGCGGGATGTACCAGTGCGACCACGTCCTGGTGCAGGGAGAGAACGTCTTCGAGGTGCTGCTGCACCCGGGCTCGACCCCGTCGGTGGCCCGCACGGAGAAGCGCTCGCTCCCCTCCGACGGCATCTCCGTCGACGTGCGCGCCGCCCTCTGTCCCCCCGGCACCTCCCCCGGCGAGGTGGGCACCACGGCCCTCTTCCGCTTCGGAGAGCGCCTCCCCGGCGGCCCGATGGAGTTTCCCCGCAGCGTGAAGACCACCCACCCCTTCGACCACACGGAGGGGCCGTGGGCCTGGGAGCGCGCCGAGGTGCTGCGCCTCGACGGGGCGCTGCTGCAGGAGGCCACGCGCTACGTGCAGTCCATGCACGCCTCGCTGGCTCGCAAGAGCTTCACCGGGTTCTGGGCGCACAACGAGATCGCGCACCGCGAGGTCGCGCGGGCCTATGACGTCCCGCTCGCCGAGCGGCAGGCCGCCGCGGAGTCGGCGCTCAACAGCCAGTTCGCCGACCCGGCCTTCGCGATGGCGCCGCTCGTGGCCGATCAGTTCGACTACCGCCTCGTCGCCAACGGCCGGATGCTGGAGTGCCTCGCCAGGGACTGGCTCGCCGTCGTGCGCACCGAGCCCGACTCGGAGGGCCACGTGATGCGCTTCCCGATCATGCTCGGGCGCCTCGACGGGAGCCTGCTCGGGCTCCGCTAGGCCCCTTGTAGGCTCATCGCGACGGGGGTCGCGGTGACGGTCCCGTCGGAGGCGCGCGCGAAGCGGGTCATCACCCGCGGGTCGGCGCTCTCCGCGAGGATGCCGCTGAGCGGCCCGAAGAACGCCGCGCTCTCCTCCGGAGCGAGGCGGGCGAGGTGCTCGGCGAGCTTCGCCGGGTCCCAGAAGCGCACGGAGCTCAGTCGGCCCTGCTCGTCCCAGGTCACCAGCGAGATCAGGTGCTGGTAGACCTCGATGAAGGGCTGCGGGCTCACCAGGAAGATGGCGTGGCCGCGCCCCCAGGTCTCCTCGAAGACGTCCGCGAGGCCGTGCGTGGCCGGGGTCAGCGACACGAGGAAGGGCGCGGTCTCGCCGAGCTCGTCGGGCTCGCGGGTCTCGTCGAAGGCGCAGAACTCCTCGTCGATGCGGTTGACGAGGGTGATGAGGTCCGGGTCGCGGGCGCAGTCGATGACCGCGAAGTAGTGGCCCTCCTCGCCGTGCAGCGCCCAGCGGGCGCAGTCGTGCGGGGCGCTCTGCATCCCGCGCATGAGGTCGTCGGCGGTGATCTCGCCGGTGGTGCTCGTGGCGCTCGCGGGAGCTGCGAGCTCGTGCTCCGTGAGGGCGACCTCGAAGACGGTCTGACCGGCGGTGATGCGGTCGCCGGTGGAGAGCGTCGCGTCGGCCACGGGGGTGTTGTTCAGGAAGGTGCCGTTGTGCGACTGCAGGTCCCGCACGCGCGCGCCCTGCTCGTCGCAGTAGAGGGCGAAGTGCACGTCGGACAGGTACATGTCCTGGAGCACCACGTCGGACTGAGCGGCCCGGCCGAAGGTGCGCGGCGTCCCGGCGGTGACCTGCACCGAGTGGCCCGCGTGGGTTCCGTTGAGGATCGTCAGGTGGAGGATCATGGAGCGCCTTCGGAGGGGAGAGGAGAGGGGAGAGAGGGCGTTGGCGGCCCTCAGTGTTCGGGCGGCGCCTCGGGCAGCGGCTCGGTGTCGCACCGCACGCCGTCGTCGCCGCGGGTGAAGCGCAGCAGCGTCTCGCCGCGCGGTCCTTCGGTGACCCACCAGGAGATCGGACCCATGAAGGCCGCGAGCTCGTCGGGGGTGCAGGTGGGGAGGTAGCTGCGGAGCACTCGCGGGTCGTAGAAGCGGAAGAGGAGCCGCTTGCCGTCCTCGGACTGCACCTTCAGGAAGCGCCGAAGGTGACGTCGGAGGGAGAAGAAATCCTCCGTCGTGAAGACGAAGGTGCCCCAGCTGTCGCCCCAGCCCTGCGCGAGGACGGTGTCGAGGAAGGGCGCGTCCGGTGGCACCTCGACGAGGTAGGGCGCGACGTCCGAGAGCCCCTCGCCCTGCCAGCCCTCGTAGAGCGAGCGGTGCACGAGGCCCGACTGGAGGATGGTCGGCAGCACGAGGTCGTGCCGCGCGGCGTCGAGCAGCGCGAACATCGGCGCCTGGTGCTGCGCCAGCACCCAGCGGACATGCTCGACGCGATCGGTGAACTCGGGGCGGTCAGACACGGTGGGCGGCGTGGGAGGGCTTCGAGGGGCGACGGATCAGTGCGCGGTGTTGCGCATGCGGGCGCGAGCCTTCTCGCACTCCTCGCAGAAGGGGACACCGGAGCGGGCGGCGGCGCGGAGCACGGCGCCCTGGGAGACCGATCCGATGAGCACGGTGGCCTCTCCCTGCACGATCACCCCGCCGTGGGTGGTGGGGTCGCCGAGGCGGGCCGCCTGCTTGTTGCCGATGAGCACCGAGGGCTCACCCATCTTGATGCTGTCCGGGGGCGCGTTGCACTGGGCGTGGTCGCCGACGCGCGCCGCGGGCTTGTTGCCGATGAGCACCGTGGGCTCGCACGACGGGAGGATGGGTCCGCCCACGTGAGGGACGGGGCCGGGCTCGACCTTCGGGCAGACGTGGTTGTCACCAAGGCGGGCGGCTGGGGGCATCGATCACCTTCGGTTGGAGTGGCGCGATGCCACCACACGGCGCGGTCCCTCGTCAATCCGAGTGTTCTCGCGCGAGGACCGCGCTCGACCTTGCATCGCGTCGAGCGCCGTGCGCAGGTTGGGCGTGCGGCTGGTGTGGCCCCGACGCCAGCGGTCACGGAGAGAAGTGGATCCCCAATGACGCGCACGCATCCGCACGAACGGGCCGGTCGACTCAGGCAGGACGTGCTGCCCTTCGGCGCGGCACGATCGAAGGCGATAGGGGTCGAGATTCCCGCGGCGGGTGATGGGCCGACTGCGCTCGAGCTCTGCGCCGGCGCTGGGGGACAGGCCCTGGGCTTGGAGAAGGCCGGATTCGGGCACATCGGGCTGATCGAGAACGATGCGGCGGCCTGCACGACGCTCCGCGCCAACCGACCACATTGGAACGTCATCGAGCACGATCTCTTCGCGCCCCTCGACCTGACCCGTTTCCGCGGCGTCGATCTGCTCGCGGGAGGCCTTCCCTGCCCGCCGTTCTCGGTCGCTGGCAAGCAGCTTGGCGAGGAGGACGAGCGCAACCTCTTCAACGTCGGAGTGGAGTACGTCGACGCGATCCGGCCCCGGGCCGTGATGTTCGAGAACGTTCGAGGGATGCTCGGCCCCTCTTTCGAGTCGTACCGGGCTCGCATCGATCAACGCCTGCGCTCGCTCGGCTACGAGCCAGGATGGCGCCTCCTTCACGCGTCGGACTTTGGCGTGCCGCAGCTGCGTCCGCGGGTCGTGCTCGTCGCGCTGAAGCGAGAGTTCGCCGACGGGTTTGCCTGGCCCGACCAGGCCGTGGCGCCTGGAACCGTGGGGGCCACCCTTCGCGACCTGATGGGTGCGCGGGGGTGGTCCGGTGCCGACGCATGGGCCGCCGGAGCCGATCGCATCGCGCCGACGGTCGTCGGAGGGTCGAAGAAGCACGGGGGCCCCGACCTTGGGCCGACGCGTGCGCGCAAAGCCTGGGCCGAGCTCGGAGTCGACGGACTCGGCATTGCGAACGAAGCCCCCGGATCGGACTTCGTGGGAATGCCGAGGCTCACCGTGCGGATGGTCGCGCGCATTCAGGCCTTCCCCGACGACTGGAATTTCGTGGGAGGCAAGACCGCCGCGTACCGACAGGTCGGCAACGCCTTTCCCCCTCCCGTCGCCGCCGGCGTCGCTGGTCGCATCCGGGTCGCGCTCGCTGCGGCGCGTACCGGGGTCGTTGCAGCACTGGGGTGAGCGACCGTCGAGGAACTCGATGATTCGAGGTCGACAGTCGTTGATCGTGCCCGGACATCGGGATTTCGAGCTGCTGGACCGCATCCGATCGGCGATCATCATGAAGGCTGGAGGAGAGTCCGACCTGCAATCCGCGATGCTCGCGCTCATCCGCGACGCGATCGACTTCGTGATCGATCCGGTGCGAACCGCACGTACCCGGGTGGACGATCTCGACAACGTCGAGAAGACCTTCATCGGACTGAAAATCGAGCACTACTTCCGCGACATGCTCGACGTGCCGAAGGGGGTGCGAGACCTCGTCATCGACGGGCTCGATGTCGACGTGAAGAACACCGTCGGCAGCACGTGGATGATCCCTCCAGAGACCTACAACACCGAAGATCCCTGCCTCCTCATCGCGACCGCCGAGGAGCAGGGACGCTGCTGGCTGGGCCTCCTCCTGGCTCGCGGCGAGTATCTCAACAAGCCCAACCGCGACCAGAAGCGCTCGGTGAGCAGCGCGGGCTTCGAGCACATCTTGTGGATCCTGGATGGGGTGAAGTTTCCGCCGAGCCGATGGGAGGGCTTCGACATGGCGCGCTTCCGCGAGCTCCGTCAGTTGAAGGGGGGCACTCTGCGGGCGGCGGCGTTCTTCCGCGAGAATCCTCGTCGTCCGGTTCATCGATCGATCGTCCAGGCCCTCCTGTTCGATCAGGACGACTATATGAAGCGTCTGCGGGGGAACGGCGGAGCGCGCGACGTGCTCCGTGCAGAGGGTATCGCGCTCCTTTCGGGGGCCTTCCACAGCGTACTCGTCGCTTCGCTCGGACTTCCCAGCATCGCGCGGGACGAGATGATGTCGGTCTCGGCACTCACAGGCATCGATCGCTCCATCATGGTCGCCGCCGGCGTGATCGACGGCTGACTCCCACGACGCGGGCCAAGGTGGTGCGAGATGCTCCCTGCTCGACCATGAGAGCGCTCCACCGCGTCGCCCGCTTCGGCATCACGGCTGCGTGCGTGCTCTCGCTCTCGATGGTGCTCCCTCGCTCGCTCGTGGGCCGCGACGCCGACGCCCTCTTCGACGGCGACGCCGCCGCGCAGGACGCGCTCGCCCGCACCGTCGCCGACTACGTCGCCCACGACACCCGCGCCGGAGCCTTCCACACCGGCTCGTCGCGCTTCGACGGCGAGTGGGCGCTCGTCACCTCGCAGATGGCGGCGCTCGGCCTCTCGCAGGTCATCCTCGCTCACCGCTCGCTGCGCGCCCGCTACCTCCCGTCGCTGCGCGCCTCGGTGGATCACCTCCTGCGCCCCGAGACCTTCGCCTTCGGCACCAGCGCGTGGGGCGCACCCGCCCTCGACAGCCTCGATCAGGACCGCGGCCACGCCTACCTGGGCTACGTCGCGCTCGCGATCGGCGCGCTACGAGAAGTCGATCCGACGACCGCGCACGCCGCCCTCCACGACCGCGTCGTCGCCGCGCTCGTGCGCCGCCTGGAGCGCTCGCCCGCCGGGGTGATCGAGACCTACCCCGGCGAGGCCTACCCGTGCGACCTCGCCGCGGTGGTCGGGGCCATCGGTCAGCACGCGCGCCTCACGGGCGCCGATCATCGGGCGCTCCTCTCTCGCATGTCCTCGGTCTATCGCACCCGCTGGAGGGATCCGTCTTCCGGGTACCTCGTGCAGTCGGTGGTCCCCGCGACGGGGGCGTGGGCCTCGGCCCCGAGGGGATCCGGGACGGCGCTCTCGGCGTACTTCCTCTCCTTCGCCGACCCTTCCCTTTCCCGGGAGCTGGGAGCCGCCGTCGCGCGCATGGGGACGCGCACGCTCGCGGGCTTCGGGGCCGTGCGGGAGTATCCGCAGGGAGCCGCCGGGCAGGGCGACGTCGACTCGGGCCCGGTGGTGCTCGGGGTGTCCGTGTCCGCGACCGGCTTCGCCCTCGGTCCGGCGAGGCAGCTCCGCGACCGCGAGCGCTTCCGCGCTCTCTACCGGACCGCGGCGCTCTTCGGGGTCCCGGTCTCGCGCGACGGCGGTCGGGCCTTCGTCGCGGGCGGGCCGATCGGGCACTCGATCCTCCTGGCGATGCTCACCGCGAGGGCGCCGTGACCCGCTGGAGGAGCCGCGCCGCGGCGCTCGCGCTCGCGCTCGGCGCGTACCTGCTGCTGGTGCTGGTGCTCGATCGGGCGGGCCTCATCGAGCGGCTGCTCTCCCCGTCGGGCGCGGGCGTGGCGGTGGCCCTCGTCGCGGCGCTCGCGATGTACACGCTGCGACTCGGGTTGATCTTCGTCGCGCCCGGGGTGGTCGTCGCGTGGGCGGTGATCGCGGCCATCGAGGCGTGGCGCCGCGATCGCCCTCGGTAGTCCGCGCCTCAGTTCGCGGAGACGAAGTGCCAGCGCTCGATGCCCTCGCCGAAGCGAACGCCGGGGCCGTGGTCCCAGCCCTTGAGAGCGGACGAGACGACGTAGCGGTCGGAGCCGAAGGCCAGCGGGAGCAGCGGGAGGTGCCCCGTGAAGAGCAGCAGCAGCCGCGCCTGGAGCTGCTGCTGCCGCTCGGGGAAGAGGGCCCGCTCCTCGCGCTCGGCCAGCGCCGCCACGTCGTCGTCGAAGGCCTCGGTGCGCGCCCCCGGGACGAAGCGGCCGTCGACGCGAGGGAGGTTCCAGAAGCGACGGGGCTCGGTGTCGCGCTCGGCGGTCAGCACCTGGAGCAGCATCCCGCCGTGCGTGCGGGTGCGCGCCAGCGTCGACACCGAGGGGACCTCGTGCAGGTCGACGGTCACGCCCGCGGCGGTCCATGCGTCGGCGAGGAGGCGCGCGGCGCGGCGCTCCATCGCCCCGGCGCCGTGCGTGAGCCGAAGCGTCTGGCCCGCCACGCCCGCTCTCGCCAGCGCCTCGCGCGAGGCGTCCAGGTCGAAGGGCCAGCGCTGCACCCCGTCGGGCTCCGGGCCCGTGCGAGGGACCACCGCGGCGTGACCCGCCACGCCGAAGAGGCTCTGCGCGAGGGCGTCGCGGTCGATCGCCTGCAGCAGCGCCCCGCGCACCGCCAGCGGCTGGATCGCCTCCACGGCGGGGTCGGGCTGGAGCGCGTAGAGCTGGTTCGAGGGCCGCTGGAGCACCGACCCGGCGGAGCGCGCCCCGAGCGCGTCGGCCTCGTCGAGGGTCAGCACGCTGGGCGCCACCAGGTCGAGCTCGCCCCGCTCGAAGGCCGCGGTGAGGGCCGCGTGGTCCGCGATGCAGCGCAGCTCGACGTGGGCGATGGAGGGAGGAGCGCCGAGGAAGTACGGGTTGGCCTCGAGCACCGCCTCGCGCTCCGGGGTGAAGCGCACCACCCGGTAGGGTCCCGTCCCGGGCATCGGGCGCGAGCGCCTCGCCTCCGTGAGCGCGTCGTAGCCGC
Organism: uncultured Myxococcaceae bacterium; assembly: GCA_966211675.1. Taxonomy (GTDB): domain Bacteria; phylum Myxococcota_A; class Polyangia; order Polyangiales; genus SCUS01. The sequence goes on along the minus strand of CBIHPK010000005.1, from coordinate 77,947 downwards.
CCCGTCGCAGCGCGTCGCCGAGCGCGTGCCGGGGCAGCGGCTGCACGCCGTCGAGCGCCCGCACCAGCACGCCGTCGTAGGTGATGTTCACCGTGCGCGCGTCGGGCGTCTGCACGGAGCGGACGTGCGGGTCGGGGGAGGCCTCCAGGGCGAAGCGGAAGTCGTCGCTGGTGAGGGCGTGACCGTCGCTCCAGCGGAGGCCGGGGCGCAGCCTCCAGCGCACCTCGAAGGTGCCGTCGGGGTTCACCTGGAGCGCGTCGTTGCCCACCGCGGGCAGGCGCTCGGCCAGGAAGGGCACGCGCTCCTCCTCGGGCGTGACGAAGACCAGGCCCCGGCGGGTCCCGAAGGTCACCACGCTGGTCATGAGGGTGGGGAGCTCGGCGAGGCCGACGCGCACGCGGTCGCGGGCCGAGGCGAAGCGGGTCGCGGTGGGGAGGCGAGGGGCGCGCGGCGGGGCCGGGGCGGCGCCCGGGCGCAGCAGGAAGAGCGTGACCAGGACGGCCCCGAGGGGGAGCGCGAAGCGGCTGGCGAGGTCGATGCGGCGCGAGAGGGCGAGGCGCTCGCCGCGGTGCAGCCAGTAGACCGCGACGCTGCCGAGCAGGGCCAGGGCGGTGACGCCGTAGGCGACGAGGAAGAGCGAGTCGGCGACGGTGAGGTACGCGACGTCGGGCATGGTGCTCGCCACGGAGAACTGGAACGCGAAGCACGCGAGCAGCGCCGTCACGCCGATGCCGGAGCGGGCGTCGATGAGCTCCGCCGGGAGGAAGAGCGCCAGCATCGCCACCAGCAGGATGAGCACCAGCGGCAGGAAGAGCTTGAGCGCGACGGTGACCACCGGGCGGCGCAGCGTGACCTCGAAGCGCACCCGGTGGATGGTGGTGCCGTGGCCCTCGTGCGCGAGGCTGCCCAGGTCGGAGGGGTAGACCAGGCGCTGCGCCAGGGGGCGGAAGTGGGGCGAGTAGTCCCAGCCGGTGATGCTGAAGTGGCTCTCCATCCCGCTGCCGGTGAGGTCGGGCATCAGGGTGCCGTCTCGCTCGGGGAGCTCGAAGGCCACGCCCAGCGCCTGGTCGTCGAAGGGGAAGCGCTGCAGCGGAAACTCGCCCCGCAGCGTGCCGCGAAGCCGCCAGCGGCGGACGTGCCAGCCGGCGTCGTCCTCGGTGCCCAGGTCGTCGCGGTTGAGGCTGCTCTCGTTGGCGATGCGCAGCATCGTCGGGTCGAAGTCCCCGAGCCACTTCACCCACGCCTCCATGTCGACGTCGAAGGTGCCGTTGCGCTGGTCGAAGCGGGTGACGTCCCGGAGGTAGATGCCCGCGTAGACGCGCCGCGCGGGGTCCGCCGAGGCCTCCCTCGGGGCCGTGGCCAGGAGCGCCACGCAGAGCGCCCCCAGCAGCAGGAGCAGAGACCTCGGTTCGATGATGCGTCGCACGATCGCGCAAGGAATCATCACCCCTCGCGCAGGGCAAGGGTTCGGCTGCGCTCGCCGGGCGTCGGCGAAATCTCGCGCGGGGCGTGCTACCGCTGAATTCGATGCTGGGGTCGCACGAGTTCCTGAAGGCGCTGACGGTGGTGCTGTGCGTGGCCGCGGTCACCACGGTGATCTTCCAGCGCCTGCGCCAGCCGGTGGTGCTCGGGTACGTGCTCGCCGGGCTCATCGTGGGCCCCCACGTGCCGCTGCCCCTCGTAGCCAACCACGCCATCGTGCACACCCTGTCCGAGCTCGGGGTGATCCTGCTGATGTTCTCCATCGGCCTGGAGTTCAGCCTGCGGAAGCTGCTCCGCGTCGGCCCGGTGGCGGGGCTCACCGCGCTCGTGCAGTGCAGCATCATGCTCTGGCTCGGCTACCTCACCGGCACCGCCTTCGGGTGGACCGCGCGGGAGGCCCTCTTCACCGGCGCCATCGTCTCGATCTCCAGCACCACCATCATCGCCAAGGCCTTCGAGGAGCGCGGCGTGACCGGCCGGCTGCGCGAGCTCGTCGTCGGGGTGCTCGTCGTCGAGGACCTCATCGGCATCCTCCTCATGGCGATGCTCACGGTGGTCGCGAGCGGCCACGGGCTCTCCCTCGGCGCGGCGGCGCGCTCGTCCGGGCGCCTCGCGGGCTTCCTCGTCGCCGTGGTGGTGATCGGCCTCCTGGTGGTCCCTCGCGCGATCCGCGCCGTGCAGCGGCTGAAGCGCCCGGAGACCACCCTGGTGACCAGCGTGGGGCTCTGCTTCGGCCTCGCGCTGCTCGCGCAGTGGGCGGGCTACTCGGTGGCCCTCGGGGCCTTCATCGCCGGCTCGCTGGTGGCCGAGTCCGGCGAGGAGAAGGCCGTCGAGCACGTCATCGGGCCGGTGAAGGACATGTTCGCGGCGATCTTCTTCGTCAGCGTGGGGATGCTCATCGACCCGTCGCTGATCGCCCTGCACTGGCGCGCGGTCGGCGTGCTCACCGCCCTGGTGATCGTCGGCAAGATCGTGAGCGTCTCGCTCGGGGCCTTCCTCACGGGCAACGGCACTCGCCTCTCCATCCGCGCGGGGATGAGCCTCGCGCAGATCGGCGAGTTCTCGTTCATCATCGCGGGCCTCGGCATCTCGCTGCGGGCCACCGGGGAGTTCCTGTACCCCGTGGCGGTCGCGGTGTCGGCGCTCACCACGCTCTGCACCCCGTGGCTCATCGGCGTCTCCGGCCGCGCGGCCAGCTTCGTCGACCGCAAACTCCCCCGGCCGCTCCAGACCTTCGCCAGCCTCTACGCCAGCTGGGTCGAGCGCATGCGCGGCGCCTCAAACGTCCGCTCGCCGGGCTCGGCCCCGCGGCGCATGGCGCGCTACCTTGCGCTCGACTTCGTGGTCCTCACCGGGCTGCTCATCGGCGTGGCGCTCCTCGAGCCTCGCATCACCGCGACCCTGGTCGCGCGCCTCGGGCTCTCCGTGCGCGTGGTCCACGCGGTGGTCATCGCCCTGGCGGTCGGCCTCTGCGTGCCCTTCGGCATCGGCATCTTCCGCGTCGCCCGCCGCCTCGGGGTCACCCTCGCGGAGGCCGCGCTCCCGACTCCGCCCGCCGGGTCCAACGACCTCGCGGTGGCCCCTCGACGCGCCCTCGTGGTGACCCTCCAGCTCGGCATCGTGCTGATCGTGGGCATCCCCCTCATGGCCCTCACGCAGCCCTTCCTGCCGGGTCTCCAGGTGGCGCTGGTACTCATCCTGGCGGTCGCCACGCTCCTCATGACCCTCTGGCGCGACGCCTCGGACCTCAACGAGCACGTGCACGCCGTCGCCCAGACGCTGCTCGCCGGGCTGGCGCACCTCACGCACGACCCCGACGCGCCCCGCGAGGCCTCCTCCCTCGACGAGCTGGGCCGGCTGCTGCCCGGGATGGGGGCGCTCGCCAAGGTGACCCTGGAGGCCGACAGCTCGGCCATCGGCCGAACGCTCGCCGAGCTCGACCTGCGGGGGCGCACCGGCGCCTCGGTGCTCGCGATCAGCAACGGCGAAGAAGGGGTGACCATCCCGACGGCCCTTCAGCGGCTGCGGGCGGGCGACGTGCTGGCGCTCTCCGGCAGCGAGGAGGCGGTGGCGGCGGCGAGCGGGCTGCTCCAGGGCCGGGCCTCGCGGGAGGACGCGAGGGAGGGCGAGCGCTAGCGAGGCGCGCGGGTCAGCGACCGCCCGCGAGCAGGAAGGCCGCCGCGCCGACGCTCACCACCAGCAGGATGCCGATGGAGATCATGATCCACGCGGGCTGTCCGGCGATGGTGCGGGACGGGGGGCTCGCGGGCCGCGACTCGGAGATACGGTCCGGGGCGCCCATCGCGAAGGGCGTGTGCATGGGCGGCAGCGGCTGCGCTCCGGGCATCGACGGGTGCAGCGGGGCAGCGGCGTGGGGAGCGGCGCCGTAGGGCGGATAGGCCCCCGCCAGCATGGCCTCGATGGGCACGGCCATGGTCGGCTCGACCGGGGGCTGCGACGGCGGCGACGAGGGCGCTCCTCCCGCGAAGGGATCGCCCGCGAAGGGATCGCCCGCGAAGGAGTCCCTCGCGAAGGGGTCGCCGGAGGCGTCCGCCGGGCTCACCGCCCCGGGGATGAATCCGTTGGGCGCGATGGTCGCGGGCCGCGGCTTGAACATCTGGTTGGTGGCGCGGATGTCCGAGTCGTCCCGCATCGGGGCGACGGGGTTGAAGCCCCGACCGCGGACGGGGGCCTTCAGCGTCGCCATGGCCTCCGGCGGGGGCCTGCGCTGGGCCTCGAGCTGGGCGAAGGCCTCGGCGGTGTCGATCGCCCGGGTGGTGTTGCTCGGGTCGAGCCGGCCGGGGTCGTCGTAGGAGCTCGGTGGTGGCGGGGGCTCGGTGCCTCCGCCGAGGCCCTGGGACATCACCTGGGTGCCGAGCGCGGGCTCGAGGTCCGAGTCGCCCTCGAAGGACTCCCCGAAGAGCGACGCCGCGCCGCCGTGCGGCAGCCCGAGCTTGCCGTAGGCGCTCGGGTCGAGCGAGGCGATGTCGAGCGCCATCGTGCTGTCCTGTCGCACCTGCGCGTCGGGCGTCGCTCGCACGAAGGCCCCGTGCCGGGCGAGGTCGATCATCTCCGTCGACTCGCTCACGGGCCGAGCGAGCGGGGCGGCGGGCATCGGCGCGACCGCGGGCGTCGGCATGGCCGGGGCGGGGTTTACCGGCGCCGTAAAGACCGGAGCGGAGGGCCGAGGCGGCGCGAGGTCGGCCATCGACGGCCGAGGAGGGGGCATCGGCATCGGGCCGGGCTGCGAGGCGCGCGGGGCGGGCGTCGGCTCCTGGCGGCGCTCGGCGGCCTGCCAGCCGTCGATCACGGTGGCGGAGCGCCCGCCTCCGCCGGGGGCCGACCGCACCAGCGAGGACCCGTCGCCGAGGGAGGTCGGCACCGGCGGCTCGGACTCGTTGCCCGCCGTGGGCTGCCACTCTCCGGCGGCCTGCCACGCGTCGCGCAGGGCCCGCTGGAAGCGCTGCACCGAAGGGGTGCGCTCCTTCGGCGACTGCTTCATCGCGGCCGCGATCACCTCCCACACGCCGCGAGGGACGTCCTCGCGCAGGGTCACGAGACGATCGAGGGCCTGGGCGCGGCTCTCCTTGATGTACTGCCACCAGGTCTCCCGCCCCTCCGGCCGCGGGAGCGCGGTGAGCGAGAGCATCTCCACCAGGATCACCGCGAGGGCGAACACGTCCGCGGTGGGAGGCTCGTTCCACCGGCCGCCGTGCTGCTCCGGGGCCTGGTACTCCCACCAGGCGCCGATGGAGCCCGCGCTCGCTCCGGGCGAGAAGGGCGCGAGCCCGAAGTCGCCCACCTTCACATGGTGCTGCCCCGGGCTGACCCGTCGCAGCAGGATGCTCCGCGGCGTGAGGGCCCGGTGCACCACGGGCTGCGGCGCGACGGCGTGGGCGAACTGCACCGCGTTGCACACCTTGTCGAAGAGGCGCTGCACCACCGTGAGCCCCGGGCGGGTGTTCGCCTGCCGGTGGCCACCGAGCCAGTTGGCGAGCGAGCGGCCCTCCAGCCGCTCGGTGACCACGTAGAGCTGGCCGTTGGCCTCGCCGCCGGCGATCACCCCGAGGATGCCCGGGTTGCTCACCGGTCGAAGCCGCGCGATCAGCCCGTCGAAGGCCTCCCTCGAGGCGGCCCCGCTCGGCATCGGCGGGCACAGGAACTCCACCTGCGCCGGCGAGTCGGGGCGCTGGTGGTCGTGGGCGCTCCAGCACTCCCCGAGGCCGACGTCCGGAAGGAGCGAGTCGAGCTCGAAGCGTTGGGCGATGCGCTGTCCTCGGCTGGCGGTAACGTCCACCCTGCGGGTGCTCCTCGATGGGGATACGGCGGAAAAAACAGTCTCAGGCGATGAAGCTGCCCTGGTACGTAGGGTCTTCCGCGGGCAGCGCGAAGGGGGTCGCCTCGAGCGGCCTGGCGGTGTCTAGCATCACCGCGAGCTCGCTGGTGTCTCTCGATCCGATGCTGCCCTCATAGGCTCCCGGGTGCGGGCCGTGGGGGATGCCCATCGGGTGGAAGGAGACGCTCCCCGGCCCGACGCCCCGCCGGGAGGTGAAGTTGCCTCGGGAGTAGAAGAGCACCTCGTCGCAGTCCACGGAGCTGTGGGGGTAGGGGCAGGGGATCGCCTCGGGGTGGAAGTCGACCATCCGCGGGACGAAGCTGCAGATGAGCGCGCCTCGCGTGGCGAAGGTGCCATGCCACGTGGGGGGCAGGTGCACCAGCCCGGCGCGGGGCTGGAAGGCCAGGATGGGGAAGACGAAGGGGTAGACCGACCCGTCCCAGCCCACGACGTCGAGGGGGGAGTGGTCGAGCTCGAAGGCGTGGAAGCGGTCGCGACGCTTCACCAGGACGGTGCGAATGGACTCGTCGAGGGGGCCCCGGAAGCTGACCGGGCGGAAGTCCCGGTGGCAGTAGGGCGCGTCCATGCGGAGCTGGCCCACCTCGTTGCGCCACTGCTTCGGCAGGTGCAGGCCCCCTCGGCACTCGATGATGAACCAGTGCTGCGAGACGCCGGGCGTGAGCTCGATGCGGTGGGGGATGCCCCTGGGGATGATCACGTAGTCATCGGGGCCGAAGGGCAGGTCGCCCAGGAGGGAGCGCACCACGCCGCCGCCCGCGTGGACGAAGATGCAGTCGTCGCCGTCGCCGTTGACCAGGTAGACCGGGTCGTCGGCGTCGGGGAAGGCCACCGAGAGCACCACGTCGTCGTTGAAGAAGAGGGGCGTGCGGGCGTCGATGGGAGGTCCCGCCCGGCGGGCCATGGACTGCGTGCGGAAGTGGCGCTTGCGAAGGGGCCCCGGGGGGAGGGCCTCCGGGGCGGGCCACCCGTGGGGCGACTCCGCGGGGCGGTGCGTGTGCGGACGGTTCACGTGATACGCGATGGTGTACGGGCCCTCGAAGCCGTCGCGGGTGATGCACTCCTCGTGGCGCAGCGCGCCGGAGCCGTCACGAAACGCGATGTGGTGCTTCGCCGGAACCTCTCCCCGCACGATGCGCTCGAGCATTGGTGATGACCTTTCGCGGAGGCGGTGGGCTTCAGGGGTGCGCGTCGGGCTGCGCGTCGGGGTGCGAGGCCCGGTACGCATCGAGCGCCTGCAGGTTCGCCTCGACGCGGAGCAGCGTCGGGCACCCGGAGACGTCGACGCCAAACCGCCGGCAGGCGTAGAGCTGCGGGACGAGGCAGCAGTCCGCGAGGGTCACCTGGTCGCCCACCAGATACCTGCTCGCGGTGTGCAGCGCCTCGGCCTCGAGCGCCTCGATGCCCCGACCCACGAAGTGCCTGGCCCACGCGGCGGTGTCGCCCTTGAGCTCCTCGCGGACGTAGCGCAGCACCTCCAGGTTCTGCAGGGGCTGGATGCCGGCGTTCACGATCTCCGACAGCTGCCGCACCTTCGCTCGCACGAAGGGCTGTTCGGGCAGCAGCTTCGGGGCGGGGAAGGCGCCGTCGAGGTACTCGATGATGGCGAGCGACTGCGCCACGCGCATCACCTCGCCGCCCTCGACCCACTCCAGCGTCGGCACCTGGCGCATGGGGTTGAGCGCGGCGTAGGCCTCTCCGTGCTGCTGGCCGCCGTCCTTGAGCAGCGAGACGGCCACGTACTCGTAGGGGATGCCCTTGAAGGCGAGGGCGAAGCGAACGCGCCACGAGGCCGAGCTGCGCCAGTAGTTGTAGAGCTTCACCGGGCCTCCACGCGCTGGACGATGTCGCCGAAGAGGTCGCGCCCGGAGGCGTCGGCCATGCTGATGCGCACCACCTGACCCTCGGCGAGGAAGGGGGTGCTGGCCTTGCCGGACTCCAGCACCTCGCGGGTGCGCCGTTCGGCCAGGCACGAGATGCCCCGGTCGGGGTCGGTGTTGGATACGGTCCCGCTGCCGAGGATGGTGCCGGCGGTGAAGGCGCGGGACCTGGTGATGTGCGCGATGAGGTCGAAGAAGGAGAAGTGCATCTCGGGCCCCGCGTCCGTGTCGCCGACCACCACCCCGTCGAGCTCGGTCTTCAGCCGCAGGTGCACCCTCCCATCCTTCCACGCGTCGCCCAGCTCGTCCGGCGTGATCGCGAAGGGAGCGAAGGCCGTCGAGGGCTTGGAGCAGAAGAACCCGAAGCCCTTGGCGAGCTCGTCGGGGATCAGGTTGCGCAGCGTGACGTCGTTCACCAGCATCACCAGGCGCACGCACGCCGCGGCGTCGCGGGCGGAGGTCTGCGCGGGCGTGTCGCCCAGCACCACCGCGACCTCGGCCTCGAAGTCGAGGCCCCACGCCGGGTTGATCAGGGGCATCGGATCGCGCGGCCCGAGGAAGGTGCCCGACCCTCCCTGGTAGATGAGCGGATCGGTCTCCAGCGTGGGCGGCGGCTCCGCCCCGCGGGCCTTGCGCACGAGGCGCACGTGGTTGAGGTAGGCCGAGCCGTCGATCCACTCGTAGGCGCGGGGGAGGGGGGAGTGGAGCGCCGAGAGGTCGAGGGGAAGGGCCCCGTCGCCTCCGGCCTCGGAGAGCGCGCGGAGCAGGGGCTCGCAGCGGTCCCAGTCGTCGAGCGCGGCCTGCATCGTCGGGGCGATGGAACGGGCCGGCCGGTAGCTCCTCCCGTCGGGCCGCACCACGATGAGCGCGCCGTCCCGGGTGCCGTCTCGAAGTGTCGCGAGTCGCATGGGTAGGCCGTGGCGCATACCACCATCGCGCGATCGCCAGCAACGGTCCCGCCGACGCTGTATGGTTCGCCCCTCTTGCGCGTACCCCTGCACATCAAGCTCGCCGTGAGCTACCTGCTGGTCGTCGGAGTGGTGCTCGTGCCCACGGCGGTCTACCTCCAGACCTCCCTCCGCAAGGGCCAGCGCCACGCGGTGCGCGTCGAGCTCCAGGGCGAGCTGCGCGACCTCACCGCCCGCCTCGACGCGGCGCCCCCCGATCAGCTCAACGCGCGCATCGACATCCTCTGCGGCGCGCTCCCGCTGCGGATGACCGTGGTCGACCCGGGCGGCCGCGTGGTGTGCGACTCGCGCTACGCCAACCTCCGCAACCACGGCGACCGCGACGAGGTGCGCCAGGCCTTCGCCGACGCCGAGGGCTTCGCGCTGCGCCCCTCCGCCACCACCGGCGAGATGACCCTCTACGTCGCTCGCCGCTACCCCAGTCACGGCCAGGTGCGCGGGGTGATCCGCCTCTCCCGCCCGGTGTCGGCGGTGGACGCCGCCTCGGTGGAGGTCGCCACGGTGGTGCGCCAGACCAGCGCCGTCGCCCTGACCGTCGCGGCGCTGCTGAGCCTGCTGGCCGCGATGGTGGCCTCGCGCCCGCTGCGGCACATGGCCGAGGCCGCCCGGGCCTTCTCCGAGGGCGACTTCGCGGCGGAGCTCCCCACGCCGAGCGACGACGAGATCGGTGAGGTGGCGCAGGCGCTCGATCACCTCGCGTCGCAGCTGCGAGGCAAGCTGCTCGCCTCCGGCGCCGACCGCAGCACCCTCTTCTCGCTGATGGACGAGCTCCCGGTGGGCTTGATCCTCTACGGCGCCGACCGGCGGCCGACGCGGGTCAACGGCCTCGCTCGGAGGCTGCTCGGGCTGCGCCCTCACGACGAGCAGGCCCGCTGCGCCGAGCTCCCCGAGCTGCCGGGCTGCCGAGAGGCCGTCGACCGGGTGATCGACGACGGCTTCACCCGCGAGGTGAACCTGGCGCCCCCGTGGCGAGAGGGCGGTCCCTGCCGGGCGCGCTGGGTGGCGGCCTACGCCCCGGACGGCCAGCGGTGCCCGGCGCTGGTGCTCCTCGACGCCGGGGCGGCGAGCGACCTCGCGGCGGCGCGCGCCATGATCGCCCGCTGCGCGGAGGTGCTGCGCGAGGTGGCGGAGGCGAGCGACCCGGAGGCCGCCGCGGCGAGCGCTCGCGAGCAGGGACGGGCCGCGGAGGCGATGCTCCCGGTGGGTCCGCCGACGCACGAGGGCGTGGAGGTGGTGGCGATCGGGACGCTCTTGCGCGCGGCGCAGGAGGCGCTCTCCTCGCGGCTCTCCGCCGAGGGCCTGAGGCTCGACGCGAGCGGGGCGGACTACACCCTCGCCGTGGTGGAGATCGACGGCCGGGCGCGGCGCGCGGTGGAGGCGCTGCTCTCCTGGGCCATCGAGGCCCGCGGCGGGGCGCTCACGGTGCGCGTGCGGGTGACCGCGGCGGAGGGCGCCGCGAGGGTGATCGTGCGGGGCTCCGCGGAGGCCCCGTCGCCGGCCGCGGAGCTCACCGGGTGGCTCGGCCCCATGGGCGGCTCCGTGGGCGAGCGCGTCAACGAGGATCAGGTGGAGCGATGGGTGAGTCTGGCCCTCGCGTGAAGCGCGGGGTGCGCAAGGGCCTCGTGGTGCAGGGGGAGGTGCACGACCGCCTGCAGTTCGAGCTGCGCTTCAACTACCCGCTGGGCGAGCCGGGCCGTTGGCGCTTCGACGTGGACGCGTACTTCTTCGTCCCCCGCAACGTCGGTCTGCACCGGGCCAACTACTCCCGCGAGCAGTTCTATTCGGACTTCACGGCGTACATGCGGGTCGACGCGAGCCCGCTGCCGCTCGAGCAGCTCGCCGACGACACCAACCCCGCCTCGCCGCTGTACCAGATGGCCGAGGTGCTGCGCCGGCTGCGGGTCTCGGAGCGGGTTCCGACGCGGCCGGTGCAGGTGCACGCGAGGCTCTTCGCCAACCTCTTCGTGTCGGGGATGAAGGGTGAGCTGCGGCGCTGGGAGAAGCGCCTCCAGCGGCGGCTGCGCAGCGAGACCATCGACCGCCGCGGCAAGGGCAGCTCGCTCTTCCCCCGCGCCGTCGAGGCCCCGATGGCCCCGGTAGACCCCGATGGCCGGCTGGAGGCGATGCTGGACGAGTCGCTCCGGCGGGTGGCCCGGGCGCTGCGGCGCTACCGCGAGGTGCGCGCCGGGTGGTGGCCCTTCGAGCGGCTCTGCCACCAGTCGGTGCCGCTCGCGATGAGGGCCGCGGACGAGTACATGAGCCTCGCGCTGGAGGAGCGACTCGCGGTGCTGGCGCACGCCGCGGAGTCCGCGCGCGACGGCACCGGCTTCGTCGCGAAGGTGCAGCTGCGCGTGCGAGAGCTGGCCCGCGAGGAGGCCGAGTACCGGGAGCGCTATGGCTACCTGGTGCTCGACGGCCGGGCGATCGCGGAGGACTCGCTGGCGCAGCGGGCGCGTCGCTCGGCGCCCGCGGGGGAGCACTTCACCTGGCGCGCCTCGGCGCTGAAGAAGAACGTCCAGCAGGCGCTCTACCTCGACCTGCGAGGCTCCCGAGCGGACACCTTCGTGCGCAACGCCGTGGCCGCCACCGGCGCGGCGCTCGCGGCCATCTGGGCGCTGGCGACGCAGGTGCCGACGCAGATCGCGGGGCTCCCCACGCAGACGCGGTTCTTCCTCTTCTCCGCGGCGGTGCTCGCCTACGTGATGAAGGACCGCATCAAGAGCCTCACGGGCGAGTACCTGCTGCGGCGAGCGAGGGTCTTCGACCACAGCTCGGTGGTGCACGGCCCGACGCTGGTGGAGATGGGCCTCGGGGACATCGACGCCCGCACCGCCGAGGCCGTGCGCTTCGTGGACCGCGACACGCTCCCGGAGGAGGTGCGCGCCCGGCGGGTGGACGACGACCCGCAGCGGGTGGGTCCCAACCCCGAGGAGGTGATCCATTACCGGAAGCGGCTGGAGGTCGACAGCGAGGGGGCGAAGGCGCTGCCCGAGGGCTACCGCATCCGGGACATCCTGCGGGTCAACGTGCGGCACTTCCTGCTGCGCCTCGACGACCCGAAGGACCGGGTGACCTACTTCGACGTCGGCACCGGCTGGTTCGACGAGAAGGACCTGCCGCGCGTGTATCACGTGCACGTGCTGATGCGGGTGCGCCAGCTCGGGCCGAGCGGCGTCGCGGCGGAGGAGCTCGCGCACCTGCGGCTGGTCCTCGACAAGGACGGGATCGTGAGGGCCGAAGCGGTGTGAGGGGCGCCACAGGAGTGGCACTTATCCCCAGGCGCCGGACCGCCCGATCGACGCCGCCAGACCTTGTCTGCCCACACGGCACGCCCGCTGCTACGGCCTCTGGGAACGTCTCTTCAAGGAGGCTCCCCATGGCCATGGCAGCTGTCATCCAGCCTGATCTCGGCGACCTTCTCCACCGGCTCGTCGAGATGGACTACGACGCAATCGAGGCCTACCAGGCCGCGCTCGCCCGCTTCGACGACACGCGCTACCGCTCGCGGATGTCGACCTTCCAGCAGGACCACACTCGCCATGTCCACGAGCTGAGCGTGCTGCTGCGGGCGATGGACCGAGAGCCCCCCGAAGGTCCGGACATGAAGAAGTACCTCTCCACCGGCAAGGTGGTGATCGCCGGGCTCATCAACGACCGGGCCATCCTCATGGCGATGATCACCAACGAGGACGACATCACCGTCGCCTACGAGCGCGCCGTCGCCCGCACCGACCTGTCCGTCGAGATTAGGGACCTTCTGGAGCGCCACCTCACGGACGAGCGGCGGCACCGCGAGTGGTTCCGCGAGCAGCTCTCGGCGCTGCGCGGGGGCGCGGGCTGAGGGCTCAGTGGGCGTCGTCCGGCGCCTGCACGCCGCGCTCCTTCAGCCACTTGCGGAAGTCGTCCTTGTCGATGGACTTCTCCAGGCCCGCCAGCGGCTCGATGGAGTCGTTCTCCACCAGGGCCTTGAGGGCGTCGTCCATCGCGATCATGCCCTCCTTCTTCCCCAGCTTGATGAGCCCGGAGATCTGGTGCGTCTTGCCGTCGCGGATCATCGACGACATCGCGTTGCTCCCGAAGAGGATCTCCACCGCCGCGCAGCGCCCGCCCTTCTTCTTGCGCAGTAGCTGCTGCGCCACGACGCCCTTCAGCACCGAGGCCAGCGTCCCTCGAACGCCCGGCTGACGGTCCGCCGGGAAGACGTTGACCACCCGGTCGATGGTCTTGGCCGCGGAGTTGGTGTGCAGCGTCCCGAAGACCAGCACCCCCGTCTCGGCGGCGTTGAGGGCCATGGAGATCGTCTCCAGGTCGCGCATCTCCCCCACGAGGATGGCGTCCGGGTCCTCTCGCACGGCGGCCCGCAGCGCCGCGGAGAAGCTCTTGGAGTGCGGGCCGATCTCTCGCTGGGACATCAGCGACTTCAGGTTCGGGTGGACGAACTCGATCGGGTCTTCGATGGTGACGAAGTGCATCGCGCGCGTGGAGTTCATCTCGTTGATGATCGCCGAGAGCGTGGTGCTCTTGCCCGAGCCCGTCGGCCCGGTGACCAGCACCAGCCCGGAGCGCAGGTGGACGATCTTGCGGATCGACTCCGGCAGACCGAGCTGCGCCACGGTCATCAGCTTCGTCGGGATGATGCGAAGCACCGCCGAGTCGCCGCGCTCCTGGCGGAAGAGGTTCACCCGGAAGCGCGAGACCCCGGGCACCTCGTAGGCGAAGTCGATGTCGCCGGTCTCGACGAACTCGTGCCACAGATGAGCGGGCGCGATGGGCTCCAGCAGCTGGATGAAGTCCGTTCGGTCGAGGGTGCGGTAGCGGATCGGCTCCATGCGGCCGCTCAGCCGGAAGATGGGCGGACGACCCACGGAGAGATGCAGGTCGCTCGCGCCGCGGTCGTTCATCAGCCGCAGGAAGCGGTCGATGCGGTTCTGCCCGGGCGTCCCCGGCGCGGTCGTCGAGAGCACCGGCTTCACGGCCACGACCGGCGCGGGCGCGGGCGCGGGCTGCGGCGCGGGCTGCGCGACCGGAGCAGGCTGCGGCGCGGGCTGTGCGACCGGAGCGGGCTGCGCGGCCGGCGGAACCGCCACCACGCCGGGCTCGCTCCGCTGATGAACGCGGGCGGTGCGGGGCGCGTGAGGCAACAGGATCGGGGCGACCTCGCGCGCCGACGGGGGCGGGTCCGGCTCCGGGGGCGCGGGCATCGTGGGCGCGGGGGCAGGGCGGTCGCGGAACTCCAGCTCGACGTCGCCCGGTCGCACCGGCGGAATGGTGGCTCCCGAGGGGTTGGCCCGGCTGCGCTGGATGACGACCTCCTCGGCGACCGCCGCGGTGCGCCGCCCGACCATCGGCTGCTCGACGCGCTCCTCGCGAATGCCTCCCAGGCGCTCCTCCCGGATGCCACCGAGGCGCTCCTCCCGGATGCCACCGAGGCGCTCCTGCCGCGGGGGCGAGGCCCGGTCGGAGCGCACCGTGACGACCTCCTCGCGGATGCCCGCCGGTCGGTCGACCCTCGCGGGCGCCACGCGCTCCTCTCGCACTCCCCCGAGGCGCTCTTCTCGCACTCCCCCGAGGCGCTCCTCTCGCACCGATCCGAGGCGCTCCTCTCGCACTCCTGCGACGCGCTCTTCTCTCACGACGGGGGGCTTGCTCGGGCGTCGGGACGGTCGTCGTTCGTTGCTCATGCCTGCGCTCCGTTGGCGAGACGCGCCTCGAAGGGCTCCTTGCGCTCGGCCCGCGCGAACGCGAACTCCGGCGTGATGAGCCCCGCTTCGAGGAGGTCTTCGAGGCTCTGGTCGAGGGTCATCATCCCCGCCGCTCGGCTGATCTGCATGAGGCTCGGCAGCTGGAAGGTCTTGTGCTCACGGATCATCGTCCCGACGTTCATGATCCCCTTGAGCACCTCGTAGACGGCCACTCGCCCCTTGCCGTCGGCGCGCGGCGCGAGGCTCTGGGACACCACGTACTTCAGGCTCTCCGAGAGGCCCATGCGCGCCTGCGCCTGCTCGTCGGGGGGGAAGCTCTCGATGAGCCGGTCGACGGTCGCCACGGCGCTGGTGGTGTGCATCGTGGCGATCACCAGGTGGCCCGTCTCCGCGGCGGTCATCGCCATGCGGATGGTGTCCACGTCGCGCATCTCGCCCACCATGATCACGTCCGGGTCCTCTCTCAGGGCCGCGCGCAGTGCGCGGGCGAAGCTCCCGGTGTGGCGACCCACCTCGCGCTGGTTCACCAGCGACGACTTGGCCGGGTGCACGAACTCGATCGGGTCTTCGAGGGTGATGATGTGGTCGCTCTTGGTCTCGTTGATGAGGTTGATGATCGCCGCGAGCGTGGTGCTCTTGCCTCCGCCCGCCGGCCCGGTCACCAGGATGAGTCCCTGGTGGAAGTCCAGCAGCTCCGTGAGCTGCCCCGGGAGGCGAAGGTCCGCGAAGGTCGGCGGGATGTTGGGGATGCACCGGAAGGTCGCGCACATGCCCTTGCGCTGGCGAAAGGCGTTGGCCCGGTAGCGTCCGACGCCGGGCACCGCGTGGCAGAAGTCCACCTCGCCTTCCGACTCCAGCACCTTCAACCGCACCGGGTCGATGATGCCGGTGATGAGCGCCTCGCACTCCGCGGCGCCGAGGGGCGCCTGGTCGATGCGCTCGATCACGCCCGCGACCCGGATGTACGGCGGCTCGCCCACCGTGACGTGCACGTCCGAGGCGCCTCGCTCCCGGGCCATCGCGAGCAGCTTGTCGAGCGCGTCGTCGATGCGGTCGCTGCGCACCGCGGCGGTCTGCTCTCGCCCCACCACGCCGCCCACCTCGCGGAACATCTCCGCCGCGCGGGTGCGCACCTCCTGGTCCGAGTCGCCCTCCATCACCCGCTGGAAGAGCTTGATCATCCGAGGGTCCTTGGAGCGCGCGCAGGCCCGCAGCACCTCCATGCGCACCTCCGCCCGGTCGTCCTTGAGCAGGTCGACCAGCGCCCTCAGCGCGCTGTCCCCGCCGATGGACCCGAGCGCGTCGATGGCCGCCCAGCGCGCGTCCGGGTCCGCGAGGGCCTTCACCAGGTGCGGTACCACCCGCTCGTCCTTGAGCTTCCCGAGGGTCTCGCAGGCGGTGATGCGCAGCCACCAGTCGTCGTCCGCGAGGAGCTTCACCACCGGGCCGATGAGCCGCGGGTCCTCGAAGTGCTCGGCCAGCACCAGGGCCTGCATCCGCACCTCCTCGTCCGGGTGCTCCAGCAGGCTCACCGCGGGGCGCAGCACGTCGTCGCCGAAGGTCTTGAGCGTGTTGAGGATGCGGGTGCGCAGCCAGCCCACCATCGAGCGCGACTGCTGCAGGATCTCCGTCAGCACCACCTCGGGCTTGCCCGTCGACAGCAGGATCTCCACCGCCGTGCGACGGATCGCGTCCTCCCCCTCGGCCAGCAGCCGGTGCAGCTTCGGCTGCAGCGCCGCCGGGTCGTCGCGCCCCGCCTGCTGGATCGCCTTCAGCGCATGCGCCCGCACCGCGGCGTTGTCCTGGGCGAAGCGCTCCAGCATCAGGTCGGTGACATCACCCCTCGGCCGCTGAAGCCCCGAGAGGGCCTCGATGACCCGCTCGCGGAAGCGGTCGTCCGGGTCGTTGGCGAGCGCGAGCAGCTCGTCCACCATGGCCTCCACCCCCTGGTCGGCCACGAGCCGCTGGAGCGCCGTCACGCGCATCAGCGAGGGGGCGTCCTTCAGGGCCCGGCGGGCGAAGGCGAGGCGCTCCTTGGGCCCGAGCTCCAGCGCGGTCTCCCAGCCCACCCGCTGGCGCATGGTGTTGGGGTCGCGGAGCAGCTCCTCGATGGCGGGCGTCACCTGGTTGGCCGGGAGCCTCGCGATCACCCGCTGCGCGAAGGTCTTGGCCGCCGGGTGCTGCGTCTGCATCTCGCTGAAGAGCAGCGCGATGGAGCGCGGGTCCGCGCGGCTCACGAACATCGACGCGGCGGCCTGGCGCACCGTGGCGTCGCCCACCCAGAGCAGCGCCACGAGCTCCGAGGGCTTGACCGAGCTGTCGTCGCGCAGCGCGGAGAGGGCGGCGAGCTTCTCCTCGTCGGTGCGCCACTGCGCTTCCTTGACCTTCTGGAGCGGGGAGCGGGACGAACCGAACAGCGCCATCCAAACCTCCACGACGCCGCCCTCGCGACCGGCGGAGGGTGAACGGCGCGCTTTGTCCGCCGGAGTATCGCCCAGTCCGTCGGTGCGTGGGCCCGAATCCGCACCGCGCCCGGTTCCTGGCTGCCCTCCGGTGACGGGGGCTATAGCCACGGGTGATGTCGCTCACCTCCCGCATCGAGTCCTTCTGCGAGTGGCTCACGCACGAGCGCCGCGCCTCGGCCCTCACGGTGGAGCACTACCGCCGCGACCTCGACGCGCTCGCGGCCTACGCTCGCCTGCACCGCGGCGCCGAGGTCGACCTCGAGGGCATCGACCTCACGGTGCTCCGGGGGTGGCTCTCGGAGCGCTCCAAGACCCGGGTGAGCGCGACGCTGGCGCGCAACGTCTCCTCGGTGAAGAGCTTCTTCCGCTACGCGCTGGGCACCGGCTGGAAGGGCGAGGACCCGACCGCCCGGCTCGCGGCGCCGAAGGTGCGAAGGCGGCTGGAGCGGCCCATGTCGGTCACCGACGCGGGCCGGATGATGGACTCGCCGAGCGCGACCCCGGAGGCGCCCATGAAGGCCGGGGCGTCGGGCGCTCGGCAGGTGATGGTGATGAAGCGCGACCGGGCGCTGCTGGAGCTGCTCTACGGGAGCGGGCTGCGGGTGAGCGAGGCCGTGGGGCTCGACCTCGGGGACCTGCAGGGCACGACCGCGAGGGTGCGGGGCAAGGGCAACAAGGAGCGCGTGGTCCCGCTGGGGCGCCTCTGTATCGAGGCGCTGGACGCGTGGCGCGAGGCGCGGCCAGGGCTCACGGACGTCCGCACCGGCACCCAGGACCCGCACGCGATCTTCATCGGCCGCGCCGGCAAGCGGCTGGGCGTGCGGCAGGTGCAGCTGCTGGTGAAGGAGTACGGGGCGCTGGCGACGGGCACCCACGCGGTGCACCCGCACATGCTCCGCCACGCCTGCGCGACGCACCTGCTCGACGGCGGGGCGGACCTTCGGGCGATCCAGGAGATCCTCGGCCACGCGAGCTTGTCGACCACGCAGCGCTACACGCAGGTCTCGATGAACCAGCTGATGAAGGTCTACGACGGCGCTCACCCGCTGGCGCGGGCTGAGCTCCCTCCGCCCTCAGCGTCGGCAGGTGCCGAGCGTGACCCGGTGGAAGCTGATGCCTCGCCTCGACCGCGTCGCGACGCCCACCGCGTCGGCTGAGATCGCGAGAGCGGGCTGCGTGGCGATGCCCTCCACGCCGCGCAGGGTGACCGGCTCTCGCTGGGGGAGGCCCTCCTCGTCGAGCAGGGCCACGGCCACGCGGCGGTCGCCCTCGCGCTCGGACTCCCAGGCCAGGACCAGCGTTCCGTCGGACAGCGAGGCGAGCGCCGGGGAGGTGGCCACGTCGCCCTCCAGGCCGACCTCTCGGGGCTCGCTCAAGGGGTTGCCGCGCGCGCTCACCCAGCGGAAGTAGAGTCGGCGCTGGCCGTCGCGGAGCTCGCTCCAGGCGAGGCCGTAGCGCTGGCCGTTCCAGGCGATGGCGAAGCGGCGCTCGGAGCTCACGTCGCCGATGCGGGCGTCGGTCATGCGCCGCACGCTGCCGCGCATCAGACCGACCGCGTCGAGGCGGGCGAGCTCGACGCCGAACACCTCCTGCCCCGCGGTCACGTACGCGGCGGCCCACTCCTGACCCGTCCAGGCGAGCTCCGTGGGGCCGAGCGCGAGGGAGCTGTTGCGCATGAGGGTGAGCGGCGCGCTCGGGCGGTCCCAGCGGTCGAGCACCTCGCCGTAGAGGCTCCAGCGCTGGTCGACGTCGCGCGCGGACCACACGAGCCCGGTGGCGTTGCCGCTGGTGGCGACCGCCGGGTCGATGTCGAGGCGCTCTCCGTGGGTCATGCGCCACGGTCGTCCGACGGCGCTGCCCCGGCTGGTCACCCTCGCCTGGTAGATGTCCCCGACCTCGCGCAATCCGCCGGTGAAGAACACCGACCAGGCGGTGCGGTTCCAGCAGACCGCGGGGGAGGTGGCGTAGGTGCGGCGCTCGCTCACGCGCAACGGGGGCCGAGGGCGGGTGCCGTCGGCGTCGACGCGAGCGAAGAAGACGGCGGGCTCGTTGTCGATCACCTCCGACCAGACCACCGCCCAGTGCTCGCCGTTCCAGGCGACGCGCATGCGCCCGGGGTCGGCGCCTCGGGACACCTCGCCGGGGGCGTCGGCGCGCAGCGCGCAGCGCCGGGTGCCGCCGTCGACCACGGGCACATCCGGCGGCTCCACGTGCGGCCGCCTCCTCGGCGCGGGCGGCGACTGGCAGCCCGCGACCAGCAGCGCCACCGCGCACCCGACGCGCCCGACGCCCACGACCCTCACGCCCTCCGTCGGTGCTGCGGGACGAAGCCCATCACGTGGGTGAGGCACGCCCCGAGGCAGATCGAGAGGCCGAGCACGTAGAGCCAGAGCAGCACCGCGAAGAAGGCCGTGGCCGCGCCGTAGCCGCCGCCCAGCCGGGGGATGAGCGAGAACCACCCGCTGAGCACGGCGGAGGCGATGGTGGCGAGCACGCCGCCGAAGAGGGCGCCGATGAGCGAGAGCCCGCGCGGGGGCGCGTCGATGGTGCCGTGGCGGTAGTAGATCATACCCAGGGTGGTAAAGCTGGCGGCCACCAGCGGCAGCCGGAACCACTTCGACGTGAGCGGCTCGAAGAGGCCGAAGGGCAGGTGCGTGAGACGCCCCAGGAAGGCGCCCACGCTGGGCCCGAGGCTGACCGCGACGGAGGCCACGACCAGGGCGAGGGCGACCGCGAGGCCCAGGATCACCGAGCGCAGCCGCCGTCTCCACCAGGCGCGAGGGTCGCGGCGGCCGATGATCTCGAGCGCCGAGACGATGGCGTCGGAGGCGGAGGAGAGCGTCCAGACGAGGCCGAGGAGCGAGACGGTGAAGAGCACCGGGTTGCTGGCGCGCTTGAGCTGGCTGGCGATGGCGTCGAGGAAGGGGGCCGAGACGCTCGGGACGATGGCGCGGGCGATGTGGTCCAGGCCACGGCGGAAGGTGTCGTTGCGCAGGGTGGAGAGGGCCGCGAGGGAGAGCGAGAGCAGCGGGCCGACCGCGAAGACGGCGCTGAAGGCGAAGCTGGCGGAGAGCGTGGGGACGTCCGCGCGCAGGGCGAGGGCGAGGAAGGCGCGGGCGAGCTCGCGACGGCTGGGCGTGCTGGTCGCGAGGCTGCGGGAGGCTCGGGCCTTCACTCGGACTCGCATCGGTGGATCGGGGGAACCTTGGAGATCGCCGTGGGGCGCCGGAGTATCGCGGAGCCGCCGCGGTCGTGTGTATAAACCCACGCATGCCCCTCCGAGAGCGATACGTGTGGATCTGCATCAACCGCCGCGCCGACGATCACCCTCGGGGCTCCTGCGCGGCCAAGGGGTCCGAGGCGCTGGTCGAGGAGCTCAAGCGCGCCAGCAAGGTCGCGGGCCAGGGGCCGCGGGTGCGGGTGATGTCGTCGAGCTGCATCGACCGGTGCGAGCACGGCATCACCGTGGCCGTGATGCCCGACGGGGTGCTGCTCGGCCAGGTCACCTCGGCCGACGTCCCGGCGCTGGTTCGGGGCCTGGAGACGGAGGGCGGCGTGCTGGCCGAGCCCTCCCTCGCGGCGCGGCAGCTCACCGAGGAGAGCACCTCGCCCGAGGCGCTGGCCCGGCTGCGACGGGGCTGAGCGATGAGCCCCTCGGTGATCGTCCACGGCGGCGCGGGGAGCGTTCCCCCGGAGCGTCGCGCCGACCACGTGGCGGGCTGCGAGCGCGCGGTCGCGGCCGCGCTGGAGGTGCTGCTCGCGGGAGGCAGCGCCCTCGACGCGGCGCAGCGGGCGGTGGAGGTGCTGGAGGACGATCCGCTCTTCAACGCGGGGCGGGGGGCGTGCCTGAACGAAGACGGCTCCGTGGAGCTGGACGCGGCGCTCATGGACGGGGACGGCCTTCGCTACGGGGCGGTGTGCGCGATGCCCGCGGTGCGGCACCCCATCGCCGTCGCGCGTGCGGCGATGGAGGACGGCCGCCACGCGATCTACGCCGCGGAGGGCGCGATGCGCTTCGCGGAGTCCCAGGGCTTCGAGCGGGTGCCCGACGCGGAGCTGATCACGCCCGCCGCGAGGGCTCGCTGGATGGCCGTGCGGGCGGGGCGCGCGGAGGCCGGGTGGCCGGGAGGGACCGTCGGCGCCGTGGCCTTCGACGGCGCCCACGTGGCGGCGGCGACGAGCACCGGCGGCATGACGAACAAGCGCCGAGGGCGCGTCGGCGACTCCCCCCTGCCGGGCGCCGGAACCTACGCTGACGACCTCGCGGGGGGCGTGAGCGCCACCGGCCACGGAGAGAAGATCCTGCGGGTGGGAGTGGGCTTCCTGGTGATCTCCTCGCTGCGCGGAGGGGCCGATCCGATGGCCGCCGCGGCGGAGGGGGTCGAGGCCCTGGCGTCGCGGGTCGGCGGCACCGGCGGGGTGATCGCGCTCGATCGCGAGGGTCGACCGGGCCGGGCCAACAACACCGACACGATGACCTGGGCGTGGGGATCGACGGACGGGGCGCGAGGGTCCGGCTGGTGAGGCGGTGGGCGCTCCCGGCGTCGGCGCTGCTCGCGGCCTGCGCCTCGACGCCGAGGCTCGCGACGGTCGCCGCGACTCCGCCTCCAGCGACGCCGGACTGCGCCCGCTTCGCGGCGGCGCTCGAAGGGGCGCGTGCCGACGCCTCGACGCTCTCGGCGATGGGGGTCGCGCTGCACCCCGCGGCGGGCGAGCGCACCATCGCCGGAGAGGCGGCGACGGACGAGCGGGTGAGCGAGGTGGTGGCGGTGGGGTGCGTGGGCGACTCGGCGCTGGGACTCGTGCGCACCGACTGCGGCAACGCGACGCTGGTGGGCTTCTCCGGTCGCGCTGGCGCGTGGACGCCACGGGCGCACCTCGCGCTGGTGGACGCGGGGCGACCCGGGCGCTGCGTGCGCTCCGTGTCCGAGGTGACGCCGGTGGCGTTGACCACCGCCGAGCCGAGGGAGTTCGTCGTGGAGACCGAGGTGGCGAGCGACGACGGGGACGATGGGAGCGGGCGTTCGCTGCGCGTCGCGAGGCTCGGAGCGGCGGGCGAGCTCGCCTGGTACGAGGGCCAGGTGCGCCTCGGGTCCTTCGACGAGGCGAGCGGCGCGGAGACCCGCGGGCGCTGGGACGTCATCGAGGAGCTGCCGGTTCCGCGCGACCTCTACATCGAGCAGCGCCCCCTCCACGGCGGCCTCGCCGGTCAGCCCATCGGGCGCGAGATCCGCCGCGAGACGTGGCGCGTTCGCGACCGGACGCTGGAGCGCGTGGACGTGACCCGAGAGCGGGTGATCCCTCCGCCGACACAGCCTCGTCCGTTGCCATAGAGCCTGACGCGCGTCGTCAGAGGCTTACCGATCGATGGCGCCGTTGCTATACCTGTCGCCCAATGAACTTCCTTTCACTGCGGCGCGTCGCGCCGTGGATCCTCTCTCTCGCCGCGGTGGGCTGCGGCAGCGGCTCGGGTGACCTCGCCCCTCCGCTGGACGCGGGCCAACCCCTCGCCGACGCCGGCTCGGCGCAGGACTCGGCGGGCGCCCTCGCCGACCTAGCGCCCGCACCAACGTGCACCTCCAACGGCACCAGCCGCCTTCGGGTGGCGCTCGGTCTCGACCCCGGGCTCGAGGCGCGCGGCCCCGAGGTCTGGCTGGTCGTCCGCTGCGGCTCCATCGGCGGCTTCGAGCGGGTGCTGCGCTGGGACCGCACGGCCACGCAGACCATCGACGCCCTCGGCCCGGGCAGCTACGAGGTCACCGGCTCGTCCTTCATGGCGCCGTGGTCGTCCTCGACCCGTGTGACGCTCGCCGAGGGGGCCACCGCGGCGGTCTCCGTCACGCTCCCCTCGGGTCCTCCGGTGCTGGCGCAGCTGCGCAGCGGAGTCTACGGCGACCCCTCGGTCTGGCGCGGCTCGGTGCCGCTTGTGAGCGGCGGCTCCACGGCCTCCGTGGCCTCCATGGAGGTCGAGGTCCGGCCCTACGTGAGCGACCCTCCCTCGACAGGCGACGCCTTCGTGTCGGTGACCGCGGTGGTTCGCAACCCCTGCGCCACCGATCAATGCGCGCCCTACCTGCTCCGGGCCCTGGAGATCCGGACGCGCGCGGGCGACGGCCCCACCGGCCTGCAGGGCTTCCGCTTCCCGGATGACGAGCGCCTCGCGGCCGGTGAGAGCAAGTCCGTCCCTCAGCCGATGGTCGTCCGCGGCTCGATGCCCGACGAGTCGCACGGCGTCGAGCTGGTGCTCTATGGTGAGGTCGTGCGCGTCGAGGGCGCCCGCCCCTAGACACTGGTCGCCCGTCGGCGCTATCGCTCCGCCACCATGGCAGACCCGATCTCCCGCAGCCTGCACGAGCGCGCCCTCCGACGAATCCCCGGCGGCGTGAACTCCCCCGTACGAGCCTTCCGCGCCGTCGGCGGCGAGCCCATCTACGTGGCCCGCGCGGAGGGCCCGTACCTCTGGGGCGCCGACGGCACGCGCTACATCGACTACGTCGGCTCCTGGGGGCCGATGGTGCTGGGCCACGCGCACCCGTCCATCCTGCGGGCGATCACCGAGGCGGCGGCGATGGGGACGAGCTACGGCGCGCCCACCGAGCGAGAGGTGCTCTTCGCCGAGGCCCTCTGCGAGGCCGTGCCCTCGATGGACAAGGTGCGCCTCTGTTCGAGCGGAACCGAGGCCTGCATGAGCGCCCTGCGCCTCGCCCGGGGCTTCACCGGCCGCGACAAGGTGCTGAAGTTCGAGGGCTGCTACCACGGCCACGCGGACTTCCTGCTGGTGAAGGCCGGCAGCGGCGCGGCGACCTTCGGCGTGCCCGACAGCGCCGGGGTCCCGGCGGCGGCGGCGCTCAACACGCTGACCGCCCGCTACAACGACCTCGACGCCGTGCGCGCGCTCTTCGCCGAGCAGGGCCGCGAGATCGCCGCGGTGATCGTCGAGCCGGTGGTGGGCAACATGGGCTGCGTGCCGCCCGCCCCGGGCTTCCTCGAGGGGCTGCGCTCGCTCTGCACCGAGCACGGCGCGCTGCTGGTGCTCGACGAGGTGATGACCGGCTTCCGGCTGGCGCGCGGCGGCGCCCAGGCGGTCTACGGCGTGACCCCGGATCTTACCACCCTGGGTAAGATCGTCGGCGGCGGCCTGCCCCTCGCGGCCTTCGGCGGTCGCGCGGAGATCATGGACCGCCTCGCCCCCATCGGCCCCGTCTACCAGGCCGGGACGCTCAGCGGAAACCCGGTCGCCACGGCGGCGGGCCTCGCCACGCTCGCGCTGCTCACGCCCGAGCTCTACGCCTCGCTGGAGCGCATCGGGGCGCGCCTGGAGTCGGGCCTGCGCGAGGCCGCCCGCTCCGCCGGGGCGACGGTCACGGTGCAGCGGGTGGGCGCCATGTGGACGGTGTTCTTCACCGACGCGCCGGTGCGCTCGTGGGACGACGCGAAGGCCGCCGACACCAAGGCCTTCGCTCGCTTCCACCAGGGGATGCTCAAGCGCGGGGTGTACCTGCCGCCGTCGCAGTGGGAGGCGGCGTTCCACTCGGTCACGCACGACGACGCGGTGGTCGAGGCGACGCTGGCCGCGGCGGCCGAGGCCTTCCGCGAGGCGCGCGGGTGAGCTCCGGCGGGGGGGCCCGAGAGCGGTGGGGTTTGCGCGCGGGCTGTGGCATCGTCCGCGCGATGGAGACGAGGCGATCGGCCGGCGCGTTGTTCGGTCCGGGATGGATCATCTGCGCCGTGCTGGCGTTCGGCTGCGCCGAGGAGCCGAGGCGCTTAACCCGCGACGCCACGGTCGTGCCGACGGACTTCGGAGCGCCACGCGACGTGGGCCTCGACGCCGCCGAGGCGGGCGACCTCGACGCGGGCCGCGACGCGGGCCGCGACGCCCGGGTCGACGCCCTGTCCGACGCCACCTCCGACGCCTCCGATGGCCCTCGCGACGTGGTCGCCGAGAGCTCGGTGCTCGGCTGCCGCCGCAACGCCGACTGTCCCTCGCCGGACCTCTACTGCAACGGCCCCGGCTGCGACGCGCCCGGCTTCTGCGTCCCGCGCCGCGCGGCCTCCACCTGCACGATGACCGACGCCTCCGCCGACGAGCTCGTGTGCGGCTGCGACGGGATGACCTACGGCGGGCTCTGCCAGCTCCAGGTCGAGGGCGTGCGCCTCGTGCGCTTCGGCCTCTGCCCCCGCGATTGAGAGCGCGCGATGCCCTCGGTGATCACCGCGTTCCGCGACCTCGACCGCCTCCGTGACATCGTCGCCGTGCTCTGGCGCCACGGCTTCGGCGAGGTGGTGCAGCGCCTCGGGCTCGACACGCCCCTGGTCGCGCACGGCGCCGAGGCGGCGGACCACCGCTCGCACTCCATCGCGCAGCGAGTGCGCTTCGTTCTCCAGGACCTCGGGCCGTCCTTCGTGAAGCTCGGGCAGATCGCCTCGACGCGCGCGGACCTGCTCCCGCCGGAGGTCATCACGGAGCTGAAGATCTTACAGGATGACGTAAAGCCCATCACCTGGGAGGCGGTGCGAGGGGAGATCGAAGGGGACCTCGGCGGTCCGGTGGGCGAGCTCTTCCTCTCGGTGGACGAGCGCCCGCTCGCGAGCGCCTCCATCGCCCAGGTGCACCGCGGGCGACTGCCTCCACTGGTCGAGGGCGAGGGGCCCCGCGAGGTGGCCATCAAGGTGCAGCGGCCGGGCATCCAGGAGACGGTCGCCCGGGACGTCGACCTGCTCTACTGGTTCGCCCGGGCGCTGGAGCGCGCGGTGCCGGAGTCGCGCCGGTACTCGCCGGTCGACCTGGTCGCGGAGTTCGACCGGAGCATCAAGGCCGAGCTCGATTTCCTCCAGGAGGCCGACCACGCCGAGCGCTTCGCCAAGAACTTCGAGGGCGACACGAAGGTGCGCTTTCCGGGAGTGTTCCGCTCGCACTCGGGCAAGCGGGTACTGACGCTGGAGTTCCTCGACGGGCGCAAGCTCAACGACGCCCTGGCGCAGGGCCTGGACGGTCGCGCGCTCGCCAGCGTCAGCGTGCACGCGGTCATCAAGATGATCTTCGAGGACGGCTTCTTCCACGCCGACCCGCACCCCGGAAACCTGCTGGTGCTGGGGCCCAACGACGCGCCCGTGGTGGGGCTCCTCGACCTCGGCCTCGTAGGCCACCTCTCCGGCGCCACGCGCGACCGCGCGCTCGACCTGATGGTGGCCGCCGCGCGCGAGGACTACAGCGCCGTGGCCGACGCCCTCTACGCCCTCGGGCGCCCCACGCGGAAGGTCGACATGGCGGCCTTTCGCACCGACGTCGAGACGCTGGGGCGCAAGTACGTGGGCCGCGCGCTCGGCGAGATCGAGGTCGCCGCGGTGGTGCGCGACCTCATCTGGGGCGCGGTGAAGCACGGCATCGACATGCCGCCGGACTTCATGCTGGTGGGCCGCGCGCTCATGACCCTGGAGGGCACCGCGCGGCAGATCGCGCCCGACCTGGACGTGTTCTCCGAGGCGAAGCCCTACCTGATCCGGCTGGTGGCGCAGCGCTACTCGCCGGACAAGCTCACCGGCGACCTGATGCGCACCGCGCTCCGACTGAGCGGGATGGCGGGGCAGATGCCCGAGCAGGTCTCGGAGATCCTCGAGGACCTGCGCAAGGGACACCTCACGCTGAAGACCGCCGACGCGGAGACCCCGCAGGCCTTCGACCGCCTGGGGCGGCGCCTCTTCGCGAGCCTGGTGGTGGCGTCGCTGGTGCTCGGCGGCTCGGTGGTGCTGGCGGTGGGCCGTCACCCCTGGGTGGGCGCGGCGCTGCTGGCCGCGGCCTTGATCGGCGGCGCCGCTCACGTGGTGACCGACTGGTGGCGGGCGCTCGGCCTGCGGCGCTGAGGGCTACTTCGAGTCGGTGAGCAGCTCGAAGGTGAACTCGTCGCCCTGCGCCTCGATGGCGTCGGGGGGCGGAAACCTCGACGGTCGCACATCGGGCTCGTCGAGCAGCCGCAGGTAGACCTTCGCGGGCCGGTGCGCGGGGTCGATGGCGAGCGCCTCGCGCCAGGCGAGGGCCGCGTCGTCGTGGCGCCCGAGGGACATGTAGATCACCCCGAGGGCCACGCGCGCGGGCACGAAGCGGGGGTTGATGTTGACGGCGATCTCGAGCTCCTTGCGGGCCTCGTCGATCTCGTGGTCGGAGCGGAGGCACATGGCGAGGCGGGTGCGGAGGTCGGAGTAGTCGGGGCAGAGCGCGAGCCCGCGGCGGTACTCGTCGATGGCCTCGGGCCACATCCCGAGCTCCTCGTAGGCGCGGGCGACCTCGCCGTGGAGGTTGGCCACCTTGCCGCGGGCGTAGGGGTCGATGCGGTGCCCGTGGCGGGCGCGCTCGGAGATGGTCCCGACGACCTCGCGCGCGGCGGTGTAGGCGCCGAGCTCGTTGCAGACGATGGAGAGGTTGAGCGCGGCCTCGGTGTAGTCGGGGTTGAGCAGCAGCGCGCGCTCGAAGCAGAGCCGCGCGTCGGGCAGCTCGCCCCGGTCGTGGTGGATCACGCCGAGCATGTGGTGCACGTCCGCGAGGTCATCGCGCTCCGCGAGCACGTCGCGCAGGTAGGGCTCGGCCCCGGCGTAGTCGTGGCGTCCGTAGAGCTCGCGTCCGAGGGTGAGGTGCTGCTTGAGCTGGTCGGTCACGGGGGGCCTCCGAAGGGGTCACTGTCGGCGCGAGCGTTCGGCGGCGCCCGGGCGGGCGGGCGTCGACGCGGGGATCACCGCGGAGTCCGTATCGGGCGGCACCGAGGTGCCCGGCCCGAGGCGTGCGAGGTAGCGGCGGGCGGCCTCGACCTGAGGGCTCCGGGGGTAGGATTCGAGCAGGGCCTGGAACGCCCCGCGCGCCTCGGGCTGCCGGTCGGTGCGGAGGTAGAGCTCGCCGAGCTCGAGGAGCGCTCGCGGCTCGAGGCCGGAGCCCTCGTAGTTGCCGATGACCCCGAGCAGGCGGTTGATGGCCGCGGGGTAGCGCTCGCGGGTGACGTAGAACTCCGCGACGTAGAACTCGTGCCGAGCGAGGAGCAGCCGCACCTGGCCGAGGAGGCGCCGCGCCTCGGCGAGCTCGGTGGCCTCGGGGTAGTCGCGGATGAAGCGGGCGAGGGCCCCTTCGGCGTCGTGGACGGAGCTCAGGTCGCGCTCGTAGCTCGGGGGCACGAGGAACCAGTCGTCGGGCATCTGCGCGACGTAGCAGCGCGCGATCATGAAGTGCGCGTGCACGGACTCGTCGGAGGAGGGGTGGTAGCGGAGCCAGGCGCGGTAGGCCGCGAGGGCCTCGGTGTAGGTCTCCTGGCGGAAGAGCACGTCCGCGAGGCGCAGCTCGGCGAGCGAGGCGTAGCGCGAGGCGGAGTAGTCGTGCTGGACCGCGCGGAAGGCCTCGGTGGCCTCGGGCCACTCCTCGTCGCGGAAGCGCTCCATCGCGTGCTCGTACGCTGCGTGCGCCTCGTCGCTGTAGTGCAAGGCGGCCCTGGGGGCCTGCGTCCCGGCGCAGGCGGGCACCGCGGCGAGGAGCGCGAGCGCAATGGGGAAGGCGCGGAGGCCAGACATCGCGCGGAACCTAGCCGATGCCGCTCTCTGACGGCAACCCCGCGCGGCGGATGCGCTACCGTGCGGGAGGGCTCCGGCCTCGGACGCCGTGGCGGCCCGGAACACGAGAGGTGTAGCGATGAACTCAACGATGGCGCGATGGACGGTCTCGGCGGCGCTGGTGACGGCCGGTGCGATGGCGCTCGGCGGCTGTGTGGTGCGGGCGAGGGCGCAGCCGGTCTACGTGCGGCCGGCGCGGGTGGTCGTCGGCACGACGTACACGCAGCCCGCGTATCAGCAGCAGCCGGTCTACCAGGCGGCGCCCGTGTACCAGCAGCAGCCGGTCTACCAGCGGCCCATGTGCGGTCAGTGCGTGCAGGGCGCAGGCGAGGCCTGCAACGGGTGCGACGACAACTGCAACGGGGTCGTCGACGAGGGCTGCCGCTAGCGGTCGCCGAGACGGCGGGTCGCGAAGAAGGGCCAGACCAGCTGCGCCCAGTTCGTCGGCACGCCGTGCCCCTCCCCATCGAAGAGACGCGTCACCTGCGTGTGACCGCGCGCAGTCATCAGCTCCGCCAGAGTGCAGGTGTAGTAGACCGAGACCATCGGGTCGCGGGTCCCGTGCGTGAGCAGCCCCGGGGGCATGCGCCCGGAGGTGGGCACCGCCACCGCCAGCTCGGCGCCCGCGCAGGAGCAGTAGCCCGACTGGGTGCGCAGCGCGGCGCAGGTCGTCCCGGAGCCCTGGAATCCGCACGCGGTGGTGCGGCCGCAGCGCACGAGCCCGCCTGAGTTCTCGCTGAACGCGGCGATGCGATCGCGCAGCAGCACGGCCACGAACTGCGCGAAGAACGCCCCGTTGGAGTGCCCCATCGCATAGACTCGCATCGGGTCCACGCCGTACGCGCGCTGCGCCTCGACCATGATCGCGCGCACCAGCACGAGGTCCTGGTTGTTGTTGATGTCGGCGTTGGGCGCGGTCTCCCAGTAGGTCTCCTCGGTCGCGTGGTCGAAGTCCCCGACCGGGCGCCAGCGCGAGGTCGGGGCCGCGACGATGACCCCAGCGCTGTTGGCGAGCGCCTGCGCGTTGGACTCGGTCATGGCGACGGAGCCGTCGCCGTTGGTCCCGTGGAAGATCATCAGGAGGGGAGGGGAGGTGACGGCGCCGGTGGGCACCGCGAGCACCACCGAGCGACGCTCGCCCTGCACCGTGAGCGTCGCGGTGAAGCGCCCGGTGCGCGCCGCGAAGCTCCCGCTGTACGCCACCGGGTCGCTCGCAGGAACGCCCGTCCCGCCGGTGTCGACGGGGGCGACGTCCACGCCGACGTCGACGGGAGATCCCCGGTCGATGGGGACGTCCACGCCGACGTCGATCGGGTTGCCTCGGTCGATGGGGACGTCCACGCCGACGTCGATCGGATTGCCGCGGTCGATGGGGACGTCCACGCCGACATCGATGGGCGACCCGCGATCGATGGGGACATCGATGGGCGACCCGCGATCGATGGGGACATCGATGGGCGACCCGCGATCGATGGGGACATCGATGGGCGATCCGGCGTCGATCGGATTGCCCCGGTCCATGGGGACGTCGATCGGGTTGCCTCGGTCGATGGGGACATCGATGGGCGAACCGAGATCGACGGGGACGTCCACTCCGACATCGATCGGGATGCCGCGGTCGATGGGCACATCCATCGGGCTGCCGTGAACGATCGGGACATCCACCGGGTTCACCACGTCGACGCCGGGAGCCCCGACGTCCATCGTCGTCACATCGAGCTCGAAGCTCGCGGCGTCCCCATCGCTCGCGTCCCCATCGCTCGCGTCGCTCGCGTCGCTCGCATCCCCATCCCTCGCATCGCTCGCATCGCTCGCATCCGCGGCGTCGGCGCCCACGTCGCCCACGATGATGCTGCTGCCGACCGCGTCGATGACCGTCGCGTCCACCGCCGGCGAGCCGTCGATCGGGGTCCACTCGGTCCACGCTGGGTCTCCGCACCCGGCGGCCAGCAGCGCTACAGCGAGCAGCCAGCGAACATCCGCTCTACGTGTCGATCCCACGGCTCCATCCCTCCCGCGCGAGCACGACGCCGGACGGTGCCGCCGCTCTCGGGGTGCTGTCAACGGAGGTGGGCGCCTACGCCGCGCTTCACCACCGAGTCCCGGGCCAGCGTGGGCTCGGTCTCCTGGTGGTCGAGGGTGTAGTGCAGCCCGCGAGACTCCTTGCGGCACAGGGCGCTCGCCACGATGAGCTCCGCCACCGTCGCGATGTTGCGCAGCTCGAGCATGTCGAGCGTCACCAGGTGGTTCCAGTAGTACTCGCGGATCTCCTCCTGGAGGAGCGCGATGCGCCGCGCCGCGCGCTGCAGCCGGCGGTCGGAGCGCACGATGCCGACGTAGTTCCACATGAGCCGGCGGAGCTCGTCCCAGTTCTGCGTGACCACCACCGCCTCGTCGCTCGGAGCGGCCTTCCCGATGTCCCAGTCCGGCACCTCGGGCCACGGGTCATGCTGGGCCTCGGCGTGCAGGTGCTCCGCGGCGCGGCGCCCGAACACCAGGCCCTCCAGCAGCGAGTTGCTCGCGAGGCGGTTGGCGCCGTGGAGCCCCGTGCACGCGACCTCGCCGACGGCCCACAGCCCGGGGATGGACGTGCGCCCCCACGCGTCGGTGGTCACGCCGCCGCAGCAGAAGTGCGCCGCGGGCACCACCGGGATCGGCCGCTCGGTCATGTCGACGCCGTAGCGGAGGCACTCGGCGTGGATGTTCGGGAAGCGCTGCCGGAGGAACTCCGCCGTGTGGTGGGTCATGTCGAGCCACACGCAGTCCTCGCCGGTGCGCTTCATCTCGTAGTCGATGGCCCGGGACACCACATCGCGCGGCGCGAGGTCGGCCATCGGGTGGTGCTTCTTCATGAAGGCCGTGCCGTCCTCGAGGCGCAGCACGCCGCCCTCGCCGCGCAGCGCCTCGCTGATGAGGAAGCTCTTGGCCAGCGGGTGATAGAGCACCGTCGGGTGGAACTGGTAGAACTCCATGTTCGCGATCTCGGCCCCGGCGCGGTAGGCCATCGCGATGCCGTCGCCGGTCGCGACGTCGGGGTTCGAGGTGTAGAGGTAGACCTTCCCCGCGCCGCCGGTGGCGAGCACCGTCTGGCGGGCCAGCATGGTGAGCACCACCGAGCGCTGGGTGTCGAGCACGTAGGCGCCCGCGCAGACATCGGGCCCGCCGAACTTCGACAGGGTGATGAGGTCGACCGCCATGTGGTGCTCCAGGAAGCGGATGCGCGGGTGCGCCTCGGCGGCCTCGAGCAGGGCGCGCTCGACCTCGCGGCCGGTGATGTCCCCGGCGTGCACCACGCGGCGAGCGTTGTGTCCCCCTTCGCGGCCGAGCTCGAAATGGCTGTTGCCATCGGCGTCGACGGCGCGGGTGAAGCGGGTGCCGAGCGCCACGAGGTCGGCGATGCGGTCCGGCCCCTCGCGCACGCACAGCTCCACGATGTCGCGCTTGCAGAGCCCCGCGCCCGCCGTGAGGGTGTCGGCGACGTGGGCATCGAAGCTGTCCGTCGGGTCGAGCACCGCGGAGATGCCGCCCTGCGCCCAGGTGGTGTTGGCGTCGGCGCGGGCCCGCTTGGTGACGATCGTCACGTCGCCGTCCTCCGCCGCGCGCAGCGCCAGCGTGAGGCCCGCGATGCCGCTCCCGAGTACCAGGAAGTCCGTTGTCTCTCGCATCGGTGATGTCCGGCGACCTTATCCCCCAACGTCCCCGGGCACCATCGGGTCCAGCAGACCCCCCCCTTCCGGGAACTGGCCGACCGGGCCCGACGTTCGCTATCCTGTCATGACCTTGCGCCCGTCCGCCCTCGCTCCACTGCTCGCCGCGATGCTCGCGGTGGCGCCCTCCGCCTTCGGACAGATCTGGATGTCCCGCGGCGCCGATGGCTCGTTGCACTTCACCAACGTCCCGGCCAACCGCCGCGCCAACGCGCGGGTGATCATCTCCACCCCGGACCACCGCCCGCCCCCGGACGCGCCCTCGCAGGTCATCACCGCGCCCAACCTCCCCACCGTCGGTCCGGAGGTGCGCGCCCAGTACGACGCCGCGCGCGGCGACGCCTCCCGCTACAGCCGCTACGACCCGTACATCCGCGAGGCCGCGCAGCTCTACCAGATCCCCGAGGCGCTCATCCGCGCGGTGATCAAGCAGGAGAGCGACTTCAACGCCTGGAGCGTCTCCACCTCCGGCGCCCTCGGACTCATGCAGATGCTCCCCGCCACCGCGCAGAGCATGACCGTCACCGACCCCTTCGACCCCCGGCAGAACGTGCTCGGCGGGACGCGCTACCTCCGGGTGCTCGCCAACACCTTCAACGGCGACCTCGTGCTCACCCTCGCGGCCTACAACGCCGGCAGCGGCGCGGTCATCCGCTACGGCGCGGTGCCCCCCTACGAGGAGACGCAGAACTACGTCCGCCAGGTGCTCCGCTACTACTACGAGTACCGCGCGCGCTGACCGGTGTATCCTCGCGCCGTGCTGCGACCCATCACCCTGATCCTCGGGCTCGCGTGGCTCTCGCCCGCGGCCGCCCTCGCTCAGAACGCCCCCCCTCGAGCGCCCGCTCCCGCGTCGGCTCCGTCGACGCCCACGCGCGGTCCGAGCCCCTTCGACGCGAGCCTGCACCGCGGCGCCGAGGCCTTCGCCCGCCGTGATTTCGACGCCGCCATGACCGCCTTCCGCGACGCCGTGCAGCGCGACCCGCGCTCGCCCATCCCGTGGCTGCGCATGGCCGCCGTGGCGCGCGCTCGCAACGACGCCGCGACCGCGATGGGCAACTACCGCGAGGCCCTCCGCCTGGCCATCGAGGCCAGCGCCGACGCCGACCGCGCCCGCGCGCTCATCGGCATCGCCGACCTCGACGAGGCGCAGGGGCTCTGGCGAGAGGCCATCGGCGCCTGGGGCGTCGTCGCCGAGTTCGCTGATGCGCACGCCCGCGTGACCTCCCCCGCGGTGCCCCGCGCCCGCATCGAGGCCATCCGTCAGCGCGACTCGCTCGACCGCGAATACGCGCCGGTGCGAGAGCGCATCGCCGAGCGGCTCCGGGTCAACGCGGCGGGCGCCGCCAACGCCGCCGGGACGACGGCCCCAGCGCCCCGGTGACGCCGTCGACCCGGCGCTGGGCGCCGTGGGTCCTGCTGGGCCTCCTGCTCGTCCTGCCCTACGCGCGGCTGCTCAGCTTTCGCGCGGTCAACCTCGCCGACGACATCTTCGTCGCCGACCTCCTCGGCGGCGAGCTCCCCGCGCGCACCGCGATGGGCCGCGCCCTGCGCTCGGGCCACCTCCCGCTCTGGGAGCCCGGCCTCTACACGGGCTATCCCCTCTTCGCGAGCGGCGGCGCGCTCGACCCCATCACCGGCCCGCTCTTCGCGGCGCTCCCGCCCGCGGCCGCCTACGACGCCTTCCTCCTGCTCATGCTCGCGGTCGCCGGCTTCGGCGCGGCTCGCCTCGCTCGGGTGCTCGGCGCCTCGGTGCCCGGCGCCATGCTCTCGGCGCTGGTCTGGGCGCACGGCGGCGTGCTCGTCTCGCAGTGGCGCCACCTGGGCGTCCTCGGCACCGTCGCGTGGTTCCCGCTCGGGCTCTCGCTGGTCGAGGAGGCGCTCGGCCCGCGCTCCGACGGCGCTCGCCGCGACCGGGCGCTGCTGCTCTTCGCCGCCGTCCTCGGGCTCCAGGTGCTCGCGTCCTTCCCGCAGTCGCTCTACGCCTGCCTGCTCGCCTACGGGCTCTGGGCGGTGGTCCGCGCGCTCGACGCCTCGCGCGACGCCCGCGGCCGCCTCCTCGCGCTCGGGCGCTTTACCCTGGCCTGTATGATCGGCATCGGCCTCGGCGCGGTGCAGCTGCTCCCGATGGCCGAGCTCGGCGGGCTCTCGTCGCGCCACGGCGGGCTCTCCTGGGAGTTCGCGACGCACTGGCGGTACTGGCCGCCCAACCTCCTCGCGCTGCTCGTCCCGTACCCCTTCGGCGACGTGAGCGACGGAACCTACCGCGGCCGCGACATCTTCTGGGAGTCGCACGGCTACCTCGGGCTCTGCACGGTGCCCCTCGCGCTGGTCGCGCTCTGGTCCGATCGTCGCCGCGCGGTATGGGTGCTCGGCGCGCTGGGCCTCCTCGGGATCCTCTTCGCGCTCGGGCCCGCGACGCCCGTGTACCGCGTCGCCTTCGCCCTGCTCCCGGGGATCAAGAGCTTCCGCATCCCGCAGCGCTTCCTCTTCGTCGCGTGCGGCGCCCTCGCCGTGCTCGCCGGCATCGGCCTCACTCGCGCCGAGCGCTGGTGGTCCGGGCGTCGCGCCGCGGGCACCTCGCGCATCACCGCCTTGCACCTGGGCGCCGCGGTGGTCGCGCTCACGGCGATCGACCTCGGGGTGACCCAGCCGAGGCAGAACCCGCTCGCCGACGCCCGGGCCTGGCTCGCCCCGCCCGCGGCGGTGCGCTCGCTCGCCCGCGAGCCCGTCGGGCGCGTGTACTCGATGGAGTCCTCCGCGGTGCACCAGCGGGCCTTCGGGCTCGCGCGCGGCTGGAGCGACCTCGAGCCCTACCGCGTCGCCCGGGAGCTGATCCAGCCCAACGCCAACCTGTTCTGGTCGCTGCCCTCGCCGGACGGATACGCCGGGCTCATCACCCGGGAGATGGAGATCTGCTGGGGTCCCATGAGCCCGAGCCACGACGGCATCGCGCGCGGCAACTACCGCGCTGAGCGCGACCAGCTCGTCCCGCAGGGGGGCTTCGTCCGCTTCCTCGCGATGAACCACGTCACGCACGTGCTCGCGCCCTCGGCCGTGCTGTCGCAGCGGCTCGATCCCATGCCGAGCGGCTCCTGGGCGCGCCTCTACCGGGTGCGCGACCCGATGCCGCTCGCATACTTCGTGGGCCGCGCGGTGGCGGTACCGAGCGATCGCGCCGCGGCGGAGTGGATCTTCTCCGAAACCTACTCGCCTCGACGGGAGGTGCTGCTCCACGAGGCCGGCGGCTCGCTCCCGGTCGCGCCCGAGCCCGGCGCCCCGACGCTCGTCGAGGCCCGCGTCACTCGCCGCTCCGGCGCCGAGCTCACCGCCGCCGTCGACGCGCCGACCGCCGGCTGGCTGGTGCTCGCCGAGAGCTGGTACCCCGGCTGGACCGCCACCGTCGACGGCCGCGAGGCGCCCCTCGTGCGCGCCAACCTCAACCAGAAGGCCGTCGCGATCCCCGCCGGAGCCCATCGGGTGGCCTTCGCGTTCCGGCCCCGCTCGCTGGCGCGAGGCGCCCTGGTGAGCGGCCTCTCGCTCGCGTGCCTCGTCGCTGCTGCGCTGGCGCTCGCGTGGCGCCGGCGGTCGCTCAGCGATCGAGCGTGATGGTCGCCCCGGGCTGACCGATCACCTCGCCGATCACCGCCGCGGGCGAGCCGCTCGCTCGCAGCGCCGCGACCAGCGCCGCGGCATCGGCCGGGGGACACGACACCAGCAGCCCGCCGGAGGTCTGGGCGTCGCAGGCGATCCACGCGCGCGCCTCGTCGACCCCGTCGGCCACGCTGAACCGCTCCCCGGCGAAGCTACGGTTGGCCCGCGTTCCGCCTGCGAGCACGCCGTCCGACGCGAGCTCGAGCGCGCCCGGGAGCACCGGGAGCGCCGCCGCCGAGAGCCGCGCCGAGACGCCCTCGCTCGCGCGCAGCATCTCGCCGAGGTGCCCGACGAGCCCATAGCCCGTGACGTCCGTCGCGGCGTGAACCTCCACCCCGAGGTCCATCACCGCCCGCGCGGCCGCGGCGTTGAGGGTGACCATGGAGGCGATCGCCGCCTGCATGGGAATACCGTCCTCGGTAATCTTCTCCCGCTTGAGCGCCGTCGCGAGCACCCCCGTGCCGAGGGCCTTGGTGAGCACCAGCGCGTCCCCAGGCCTCGCCCCGCCCTTGCGCCACACCCGGTCGGGGTGGACCGTCCCGATCACCGCGAGCCCGTACTTGGGCTCCTGGTCCTCGACCGAGTGGCCGCCCGCGATGGAGATGCCCGCCTCGCGAGCGATGTCGGCCCCGCCCGCGAGCACCTCCGCCATCACCTCCAGGCCGAGGGTCTTCGTGGGAAAGGCCATGATGTTGAGGGCGACCAGGGGCCGTCCCCCCATGGCGTAGACGTCCGAGAGGGCGTTGGCCGCCGCGATGCGGCCGAAGGTGCGAGGGTCGTCCACGAGCGGCGTGAAGAAGTCCGTGGTGAACACCAGCGCGAGCTCGGGCAGCAGGCGCACCACCGCGGCGTCATCGGCCGGGTTCAGGCCGATGAGGACGTTCGGGTCGACGGGGAGGGCGAGGCCGCGCAGCACGTGCGCGAGATCCGCAGCGCGGACCTTGCTCGCTCACCCCGCGCCGTGCGCCAGCTTCGTCAGCCGGACCTGATCCTTGCCGCTCATCGGATGCGGCGTAGCACCCGCCGCGCCGGGAACGCAACGCGCGCCCCTCGCGTGCGCTACCATCGGCCTCGTTCGTGGCCCGTGGAGGTCCTA
The DNA here is from genome assembly GCA_966211675.1 of uncultured Myxococcaceae bacterium. Classification (GTDB taxonomy): domain Bacteria; phylum Myxococcota_A; class Polyangia; order Polyangiales; genus SCUS01. The sequence goes on along the minus strand of CBIHPK010000005.1, from coordinate 41,053 downwards.
CACCGTCATGTTCACCCGCACCTCGATCTCGCTCGCCCTCGCGGCCGTGTTCTCCCTCGGCGCTGCTCCTGCGCTGGCGCAGCGACGCCCCCCTCGGCCCCGCCGTCCACCGGCGTCCGCGGCCGCGGCGCGCCCGGGGAGCGTCGCGGTGTCCCCGCCCACCGTCGCGACCACCGAGGCCACCCCGCAGGCGAGGCCCAACCTCGACCTGGGCGAGGTGATCCCGGTGCCGGTGTCCGCGGTCGACGGGATGCTCCGCCGGATGAGGGTGTTCCTGTTCACGGCGCCCCCGGGGAGCTCGGCCTTCGGCATCGGCGCGCTGGGCCAGGGCCGGCGCATCTGGGCGCTGCTCCCGAGCTGCCGCACCACCAACCCCGACGACGACCGCGAGCCGTGCCCCGTCGATCGCGTGACCCTCGAGGCCGTCATCCGAGGCAACGTCAACTCCGGCACGCCCACCTTCCTCGGCGGCGTGGCCGACGCGCGGCTCGTGCAGTCCTTCGTCGTCGAGCCGAGCGCCCCGCGGGTGCGCCTGCGCGTGCTCGGCCCCTCCAACCGCGTCCGCTACGAGGCCGTCGTCGAGGCCGACCGGCTCGTCGACCTGCAGCCCCCTGAGGGCAACCCCACGCCGGACGGATTCAGCTTCGACCTCACCCGCTACCCCGCCCGGTAGATCCCCGTTGCGCCGCTCCGCGCTCACCCTCGCCGCGCTGCTCGCCGCCGCGCGCGCCGCGGCCGACCCGGTGGTCGTCCGTCACGAGCGACCGCGCTTCACCCTCACCGTCCCCGACCGCTTCGAGCGCGTCGAGCCCGACGGCGCCCACGGCGACCTGCTCGACGTCTTCCGCCGCGCGGGCGACCTCCCCGACGAGCCGCCGATGGTGCTCCAGGTGCTGCACCTCGACGCCGTCCTGCCGCAGCGCGCGCTGCTCCCGGCCGAGCGCGCGGAGTTCCGCCGCGCCGACGCCTTCCGCTTCGTCGACCACGTCGAGCACGACCGCGTGCTCGGCTTCCCGGTGGAGACGCTCGTCGGCGAGGCCACGCTCCCCAGCGGCGTGGGCGTGACCCGCCTCGCGACCGCGATCCCGCTGGAGGACGACGCGGTGCTGCTGGTGCTGCTCGCGCCGGGGCACCGCGCGAGGGACGCCCGCGCCCTGCTCCGCGCCACGCTCGACTCGACGCGCGCCCCCACGACCTGGGAGACCCCCGCGCGACGCGCCCTCAACCGGACCATGCGGGTCGCGCTGCTGCTGACGCTGCTCTCCTCGCTGGCGTATGGTCTCGCGGCCGCGACCACCGCCCGCCTCGCCCCGCTCCGCCCTCGCACGAGGCTCCGCGCCACGGCGCTCCTCGCGGCGCTCTGGTGGTCCGTCTCGCTCTGGCTCTGCGTCCCGTGGCGCGACGACGAGTGGCTCTTCGCGGCGCTGGCCCTCGGCCTCGCCGGGACCTTCAGCGCGCTCGCCGTGCGGGCCTTTTCGCTCACAGGCAGCTCGAGCGCACCTGGCCGAGGTCCGTGATGCCCTGGAGCGCCTTCTCGATGCCGTCCTGCAGCACGGTGGTCATGCCCTCGCGGTCGGCCGCCGCGCGGAGCTCGACGATGGTCGCTCGCTGGCGGATCAGCGCCGCGATCGCGCGGCTCCCCGGCAGGATCTCGTGCAGGGCCACGCGCCCCCGGTAGCCGGTGCCGTTGCAGCGGGCGCAGCCCATCGCGCGGTGGAGCATGAACTCCGTGGAGGCCCGATCGGCCCGCACGGCGAAGGCGTCGTGGCCGTAGGCGCTGGCGACCTCCTCCCACTCCGTCGGGGTGGGAGCGTAGGGCGCCCGGCAGTGGGTGCAGAGCCGCTTCACGAGGCGCTGCGCGAGCACGCCCCGCAGCGCGTCGGCGAAGGCGTAGGGGTCGATGTCCATCCCGAGCAGCCGCGGCACCGTCTCCGCCGCGCTGTTGGCCTGCAGCGTCGAGAGCACGAGGTGCCCGGTGAGGGAGGCCTCCACGGCCACGCCGGCGGTCACCCGGTCGCGCATCTCGCCCACCAGGATGACGTCCGGGTCCGAGCGCAGGAAGGCCCGCAGCACCTCCGGGAATCCGAGCCCGATGCGGGTGTTCGCCTGCACCTGCCGCAGGCCCGGCTGGACGATCTCCACCGGGTCCTCGACGGTCAGCACCTTACGGTCCGCGGTATTCAGGGCCCCGGCCGCGGCGTGCAGCGTGGTGGTCTTGCCCGACCCGGTGGGCCCGACCACCAGCACGATGCCGTAGGGCGCCGAGATGATCGACTGGAAGCGCTCCAGGTTGACCTCCGAGAAGTCCATCCCGTCGAGCGGCCTCGGGCGCCACGCGGAGAGCAGGCGCAGCGTGACGTCCTCGTTGTCGCCCACGGTGGGCAGCGTGGCCATGCGGACGTCCACGGAGGAGTCCCCGGCCTGGATGCGGAAGCGCCCGTCCTGCGGGCGCCGGCGCTCCGCGAGGTCGAGGTCCGCGAGCACCTTCATCCGCTGCACCACGCTCGAGCGGAACGTCCCCGGCACGGTCGCGTGGTCGATGCAGTCGCCGTCGATGCGCAGGCGCACCCGCAGCCCGCCCCGCGCCCCCGAGGGCTCGAAGTGCACGTCCGAGGCGCCTCGCTCCTGCGCGTCCAGCACCAGCCGTCGGACGAGCCTCGCCGCGAGCGAGTCCGAGTCCCGGTCCTCCGAGTCCCGAGCCTCGTCGTCGCGCTCGTTCTCCGGTGAGCGGGCGCGCTCGACCTCGGCCAGCAGCTCCGGCAGCGAGTCCTCCCCCGCCGACGAGCGGAGCGGCGGGAAGCGCGACGCCTGCGGCCGAAGCGAGGAAGCCTCCGCGCGCAGCGCCTCCAGCCGCGGAGCGAGCATGCGGGCGACGGCCTCCGCGAGGCGCAGGTCGTCCCCTCGAAACGCCTCGCCGTCGAGCGAGTTCACGAAGACCATGACGCCCACCGCGCGCTCTCTTCCGAGGATGGGCGTCGCGAGCACGCTGCGGACGTCCGGCTCCGGGGCGCGGTCGCGGAGCAACATCGGGTGAAGCGCGCGCAGCTCCTCCGGGTCCTGCGCGTCGCGGAGCATCACCGAGCGCTGCGTGGTCGCGACGAAGCCGGAGATGGAGCGCGCGTCGATGGGGACGCGCAGCGAGCGCGACTCCCCGCCGCTCCGGGCGATGGAGTAGAGCGAGTCGCCGCGCTCGTCCGCCGCGAAGACGGTGATGCGCTCCGCGTCGAGCAGCGCGTGCAGCAGGTCGCCCGAGTTGAGGAGCAGCGCCCGCAGCGAGGCCGCCTCCGCGATCACCTCGCGCAGGGCGAGGAGCAGCGCGCGGTAGCGGGCCCGCGGCTCCCACGAGAAGTCGTCGGCGGAAGAGGCTTGGTGGGTCTCGGAGCTCATGGTGTAACGTCCGACGCTACACCGCGCGCGGCGGGACGAGAGGTTCAGGAGACGTGAGACACAGGCGACGCGCGGCGGGTCGAACAGCGCTGATGGCGGGCGTCGGGGCCACGGTCCTCGCGGGCGCCGCGGCGGCGATGTTGGCCTGGCAGCATCAGGTGTCGCGCCAGCAGGAGGCCCGGCGCATGGCGCTCGCGTGGGTCGACCCCATGGCCCGCGTCGAGGGCTGCCTCTTCGGCACCGACGGAGCGCCGGCGAGCGCCGCCGAGCTCCCCCGCCAGCTCCGACGGGTGGCGCTCGGGCCAGACGCGGCGCGCGGGTGGCCGTCGCGCTGCCTCGACCTCCTCGCTCCCGCCGGGGGAGGCGCCGAGGAGGCGGCCGTCGCGAGGCTCCGCGCTGCGCTGCGCTCCGACGACGCCCAGGTCGCCTCGCTGCGCCGCGAGGGCGTCTCCTCCGACCTCGGGGGATGGAGGCCGCAGTGGCTCGCGCTGCGCTCCGACGTGGGCCGTCGCCTCTCCTCGGCGGGCGTCTCGCTCCGATCCGCCTCCATGGCCGACGCTCCTCGGCCTCGCGCGGTCGAGCCCGGCGAGGAGCTCCCGGTCTCGCTCTCCGAGAGCGCCACGCTGGCGGGCGCGAGCGCGGGCGACGGCGTGCTCTCGATGATGTGGGTCGACCACAGCCGCGAGCGGATCTTCTGCCGGAGCCGCGACGGCGGCGGCACCATCCGATGTCGGCGCTTCGCCGCCCCGGGGCCCTCCGGGGGCGTGCTGGCGCTGCTCGCGAGCGACCGCGCCGAGGCCCTGGTGCTGGTCGATCAGGGAGCCGGGTCCTACGGCGTCGCGTCCGCCGACGACCCCTGGTCGCCGCTGTTCGGGCTCCGCGGGGTCCCCCTCCAGAGCCTGCCCCTTCGAGCGCGCAACGACGTCGTCTACGCGATCACCACGCGCGGGGGCCGCGCTCAGTTCGAGCAGGTCCCTCGCGCCGCGCCCGGAGCGGTGGCGCCGCTCGGCCCGGAGGTCGCGCTGGAGCGGGAGTCCGCGCTGGTCGCCGCGGGCGATCCGTCGCTCATCTGGTGGGTCACCAGCACCGCCACCCCGGGCGGCCTCGCCCTCGATTTCCGCGCCCTCGGCGTGCAGACCGCGTGGCGAGCGCCGACGCCGCTGCGCTCGCCCGCCGCGCTCCTCGCGACCTGCCACGCGGGCCCGATCGCCTACGTCTCCGTGGCCGACGCGGGGCAGTCGCGCGTGCTCGCCATCGACGCCCAGGGCCCGCGCGAGCTCGGGCTCACCGAGGCCTCCGGGCGACCGCAGCGCCTCTCGTGCGACGGCGCCGGGGTCACGGTGGTGGGCGAGGGGAGCTTCCAGTCGTGCGGCCTCTCGGGCGGGTGCACCCCGCCGGTCCGGGTGCCGGGGCTGCGCGCGCTGGCCCGCTCCGGCGACTCGCTGGTGATGGTGCGCGCGGTCGGCGAGCACGAGGCCCCTCGGGTGCTGCGTCGCCCGCTCTCCGCCCAGGACACCGACGCGCGCGACGAGCTGGTGGTGCTCTCCGACGACGTCCGCCACGGCGGGCTCGCGGCGCGCGCGGCGTGGATGTTCTCGCAGGGCACGCGGCTGCTCCTGTTCATGTCCGGCGACGCCACGGTGGTGCGCTGGAGCGACGACCAGGGGCGCAGCTGGCACCCCTCGCGCGAGGCCAACGACGTCCCGGCGCGCCTCGAGTCCGCCGACGACCTGCTCCATGACGCGCGGCTCCGGCCTCCGTCTACCGCGCGCCCGATCCACTGAGGAGGAGACCGATGACCGACCGACCATTCCGGGTCCTTGGGGTGCAGCAGATCGCCGTCGGCGGCGCCGACAAGGGGGCGCTCCGGGCCTTCTGGGTCGACCTGCTGGGCTTCATGCCGGAGGGCACCTACCGCAGCGAGCGCGAGAACGTCGACGAGGACATCACCAGCGTGGGCCGAGGCCTCGCCCGCGTGGAGGTCGACCTGATGCAGCCGGTCGATCCGTCGCGCAGCCCTCGCGTCCACGACCCCGCGCTCAACCACGTGGGCCTGTGGATCGACGACCTGCCCTCGGCGGTCGCGTGGCTGACCGCGCAGGGGGTGCGGTTTACACCAGGAGGTATTCGTCGCGGGGCCTCGGGCTTCGACGTGTGCTTCGTCCACCCGAAGGGCAACGCCGAGTTCCCCCGCGGCGCCGAAGGGGTGCTGGTCGAGCTGGTGCAGGCGCCGCCCGCGGTGATCGCGGCCTTCGACGCGCTGGCCTCGTCAGCGTGAGGCGAGCTCGGCGTCCATCACGGGGCCGTTGGGGCCGTAGGTGTGGGCGCCGGTGAGGACGCTCCCTCGCGCCGGGTGCAGCGCCGAGGAGGGATAGCCGAGCTCGTCCCGGGCGCGGTCGAAGCGTCGGCCCGAGATGCGCACCGACTCCAGAGTCGAGCCGTCGGCGCGCAGCACCCGGATGCGCCCGGAGCCCAGGTTGAGCCCGCCCAGGTCTTCGCCCTCCACGCGCCGCGACTCGCCCGCCGGGACCACCGCGACCGGAACGCCCAGGTAGTTGTGCAGCGCCCACGTCCCGTCGCGCCGCACCTCCACCGAGGCGAAGGCCGAGAGGTAGGGCCAGACCGCGAGCGAGAGCAGCGACGAGAGCACCGCGCTCCAGCCGAGCACGGAGAAGCGCAGCCGCCGCTCGGCGACGCCGAACTCCTCACGCCAGAGCGATCGGGCCATGACCATCGCCAGGGCACCGGTCGCGACGCAGAGCAGCGCGGTCGGGAGGTGCCATGCGAAATAGGTCCATTGTCCGAGCGCGATCTCTCGCATGCGCGAACGCTACCTCCCGCCCGCTGGGGTCGCAAACGCCCCTCCGGGCTCGCGCAGTACGTTGGTGCTAGCGAGCCGGAGGCTCCCATCGACGCAGCAGCGCGCGCGCCCGCCGGTTGCGCGGGGACGCCCTCAGCAGGTCGCGCAGCTCCCCCAGCGCATCGGCGCGGCGGCCAGTGGCGTCGATGGCCTCGACCAGGGCGAGGCGCACGTCCATGACGGCGGGCAGCAGCCGAGCGGCGCGGGTGATGTCCTCGACGGCGCCCGCGAGGTCGCCCGTCCGCTGCCGGGCGAGGCCGCGGTAGTACCAGCCGTAGCCCCCGCCCGGGTTGTGCCTCACGGCCTCGTCCCCGGCTCGCCTCGCCGCCTCCGGATCGCCCATGTCGAGGCACGCGCCCGCGAGGTCGATCCACGCGAGCGGGTGCGCGGGCCAGAGGCGCACGGCGGACTCGAGCTGCACCCTCGCCTCCGCCGCCCTCCCGGTGGTGAACAGGATCGCCCCGAGGTGATGCCTCGCGTGGGCGTTACGTGGAGCGAGGAGCACCGCCTGCTGGAGCGCCGCGATGGCCCCGGCCTGATCGCCCGCGCGGTCTCTCGCCTCGCCGAGGGTGCGCCACACGTCCGCGTCGTCGGGCCGGCGCCCGCTCTCCTCGGTGAGCACCCGCACCGCGTCGGCCACGCGCCCGGCGGAGAGGTGCGCCCAGCTGAGCTGGAGCGGCCCCTCCGCCCGCAGGTCGGGCCCGGTCATCGGGGTCACCGTGTTGGCGGCGACGAGCAGCGCCGCGCCCACCGCCGCGATCCTCCGATCGACCGCGCGAGCGGACCACCATCGCGCCAGGGTCCGAGCGCCCTCGACCGCGGGGACCAGCATCGCGAGCGCCACGCCGAGCCGGTAGCGACCCGACGGGAAGAACAGCGCGATCCCGAGCGCGTTGAGCCCCACGAAGGCCACGAGCGCCCGCCACGCGCCTCGCTGCGGAGCGGCCGCGTCCGGGTCGCGGAGCGCGCTCAGCGCACCGACGGCGGCCATCGGCAGCACCAGGCCGAAGGGGAACCGCAGCCCGTGCTCCCAGAGCAGCGCGGCCGTAAGGGGCGTACGGCCGAGGGCGCCGTAGGGGTCGAGGTTGCGCGCGATCTCCACGCCGTTGAAGGTGTCGACGAGCTTGGCGAGCAGGGCGCGGGCGAAGGCGTAGGGGTGGTGCGTCGCCCACGCGACGGCGCGGTCGGTGAAGAAGGCTGACTGCGCGAAGGGCTCGAAGACCCCGTGGCGCGCGGGCTCGAAGGTGAGGTCGTCCCAGCGCCAGCCGGGACGGATCGCGGTGGTGCCCGCGACGTCGCTGTTGTTGCCCACGAAGAGGTTCACGCCCGCGTTGGCGGTCGCGAGGCGGAAGACGCCGTAGCGCTGGAGGGTCGACAGGCCCACCGGGAGCAGTCCCCCGAACACGCCCGCGCCCAGGGCCGCGGCCCTCGCGGCGAGGGCGGGGAGCGGCAGCGCCGCGCGAGCCTGGACGATGCGCCAGAGGAGGAAGAGCCCGAAGGGAGCGACGGTCCCTCGCGCGGCCACGGCCGCCCCCAGCGCGAGGCCCTGGGCGAGGTGCACCCACGGCGCGCTCGCGGCCGACGAGCGGACCGCGACCGCGAGCGCCAGCAGCGCGAGGGCGGCGTCGAGCGGCGCGGCGATGAGCTGCGAGGAGAAGAAGAGCAGCGGGCCGTAGAGCGCCGCGCAGACGCCCACGGCGATCACCGCGCGCGGCGGCAGCACCGTGCGGGCCACGACCACGAGGAGCTGCGCGATGGCCACCGCGAAGAGCGACTGCGCGATCAGCCCCACCGCGGGCCTCGCGTCGACGAGGCGATACACGAGCGCGAGGGCCCACGCGAAGAGCGGCGATTGCCAGTGGGGCAGCGGTGGAGCCGCGCCGCCCTGGGCGATGCGCAGGGCCTCGGCGTGGTACTCGCGGCCGTCGATGATCGGCCCGGTGACCGAGGCGTCGCCGGAGAGCAGCTGGTACTGCACCGCCTGAACGATCAGCGAGAGCAGCGCGACGACGAGGTGCTGCTCCCACGGCCGCTCGCCGAAGGCCGGGGCAGTGGGCTCCGGCGGCTCATCCCGCCGTTCCTCCGTCGCCGGGGAACGGGCCACCTCGGGCCGATGCGTCGACGGGGGCGATGCGGGGAGCGTGCGCCAGCCGCGCGATCCCTGTTGCCGTGGAGAACGACGTGCCATGAGCGCCCTCGACCGTCAGGCGTCGAGGATCTTCCCAGGATTGAGGATCCCCTTCGGATCGAACGCGCGCTTGATGGCGCGGAGCAGCGCGATCTCCTCGGGCGAGCGCGAGTACGGGAGGTAGGGCTTCTTGAGCAGCCCGATGCCGTGCTCGGCGGAGATGCTCCCTCCGTGGGCGCGCACCAGCGAGAAGAGGGCGTGGTCCGCCTCGCCGGTGCGGGCGAAGAAGGCCGCGCGATCGAGCTCGTCGGGCTTCATCACGTTGATGTGCAGGTTGCCGTCGCCGATGTGCCCGAAGAGCACCACCTCCCACCCGGGGTAGCTGGTGGCGAAGAGCGCATCGAGCGCCGCGCAGAAGGGAGCGAGCTCCGCGATGGGCAGCGCCACGTCGTTCTTGTGCAGCACCCCGGTGGCCGACAGGCTCTCGGAGATCGACTCCCGCAGCTGCCAGAGCTGGGCCCCCTGCGACCGGCTCTGCGCCAGCACCCCGTCGCTGACGAGCCCCTGCTCGAAGAGCGCCCCGGCCCAGCCCTCCAGCGCCTCGCGGTCGGAGGCCTCGACCTCGATGAGCACATAGCAGCCGCCCTCGACCGCGAAGGGGGGCGTGAGCCCTCGGTGGCGGCGCACCCGCGCGGCCGCCCGATCGGTGAAGAACTCGAAGGCCGACAGCGTGAAGGGCCCCTTCCTCGCCGCCTCGAAGAGCCGCAGCACCGCGGGCAGGTCGGGCACCGCGTACAGCATCACGTCGAGCGGACCGGGCAGTCGGGCGAGCCGGAGCGTAGCCTCGGTGATGATCCCGAGCGTCCCCTCGCTGCCGATGAAGAGCTGTCGCAGGTCGACCCCGGTGTTGTTCTTCTCCAGCGCGCCGTTGAGCGAGAGCACGTCACCCTGGGCGGTCACCACCTCGAGCCCGAGCACCCAGTGGCGCGTGAGGCCGTAGCGGATGACCTTCACCCCGCCGGCGTTCGTCGCGATGTTGCCGCCCACGTGCGACGAGCCCTTGGAGGCGAAGTCCACCGGCCAGGTCAGCCCATGGGGCGCGCAGTGCTCGTGGACCGACTCGGTCACCGCCCCCGCCTGCACGCGCAGCGTCTGGGCCACCGGGTCCACCGGGTCGATGCGACGCATCCGCTCGAGCGACAGCACCAGCTCGCCCCGCGCCGCCACGGCCCCGCCCGCGAGGCCCGTCCTCCCCCCCGACGGAACCACCGCGACCTCGTTCGCCGCGCAGAAGCGCACCAGCGCCGCGACCTCGGCGGTGCTGCGGGGCAGGGCCACGGCGCAGGGCGCGGGCTCGTACACCCGGGTCCAGTCGCGTCCGTAGGTGCCGAAGAGCTCGCGGTCGAAGCTCACCAGGTCGTCGGGAAACGCAGCGCGCAGGGCGGCCAGAACGGCATCGCTTGGAAGGGCAACCATCGTCGCCGCGGATACTCCCTCGGACGCCGCGCAGGCAAACCCCACCGGGAGCCGCTAATCAATCTTGACTCTCGCTCTCATCAGGATAGCGTCCGGCCGTCGTGTACCGAACCCTTCGCTGCTGTTGGTTCGCCCTCTCGGTCCTGGTGCTCCTGGCCGGGTGCGGCGGTGACGCGAGCCCGCGCTGCCTGCCGGGCGACCAGACCCAGTGCCGCTGCGCCGGCGCGCCCGACAGCGGGGCGATGTACGGCTACCGCACCTGTCGCGCGCTCCCCGACGGCGGGGTCGACTACGGCACCTGCGACTGCGTGGTGGGCCTGCTGCCCAACCTGGGCTCACCCCTCTCGACGCCGTACATGAGCGGAACCGGCAGTGGCAACGGCGCCGACGCGGGCTCCCACTGAGCCGCTGAGCGCCCGCCCCACGCAGCTCCTCCCGTGGGCGCTGGGCGTCCTGGCCCTCGCGTACCGCCTCCCGTTCAGCGCCTCCGTCGCGCAGGATCCCGACGGCGCCCGCTTCGTCCGCGCGCTGCTCCGATTCGACCTTGCCCAGGGCCATCCGCACCCTCCCGGCTACCCCCTCTTCATCGCCCTCGGCTCGGCCCTCCATCTCCTCGGCGCCTCGCCCGCCATCAGCCTCTCGCTCGTCTCGGCGCTCTCGCTCGCCGCCCTCACGGTGGTCTTTACCCGATGGTGTATGTCCCGCTTCGGCCCCCTGGCCGCCGCGCTGGGCGGGGCGCTGCTGGTTCTCGCTCCGCTCTCCACGGTGCTCTCCGCGCGCCCCCTCTCGGACATGCTGGGCGCCGCGCTCGCGTGGTGCGCGCTGCTCTCCGCGACGCGCCGCCCCCTCGACGCCCGCCGCACCGCCGCGCTCTCGGCGCTGGTGCTGCTGGTCCGCGCGTCGACCTTCGCCCTCTGCGCGCCCGCGCTGGCCTTCGCTCTCGCGCGCGACCGTCGCCACCGCGCCGCCGCGCTGGCCGCGCTCTCGCTGATCACGCTCCTCGGCTACCTCCCGGTGGCCCTCGCGACCGGACCGTCGCGCTTCGCCTCCCTGGTCCTCCACCACGGCACCGGGCACTTCCAGCGCTTCGGTGGCAGCGTGGTCACGCACCCCGACCTCGGCGCCCGCGCCCGCGCCTTCCTCTGGACGCTCTGGACCCACGGCCTCGGCGGCCCATGGACCGATCGCCCTGCGCACCTCGTCCTCGTCGGCGCGATCGTCTCGGTGACCACCCTCCTCGGCGTCAGGACCCTGGGCCGCGCGCCCGAGACCGAGTCCTCCTCGTCGCGCCTCGTGGCCGCGAGCGTGGCCGTCTACGCGACCTGGGTGTTCCTCGGGCAGAACATCCTCTGGTCCCCGCGGCACCTCCTGCCGATCGTCCCCGCGCTGGCCTGGTGCTTCGCCGCGGGCGCCTCCTCACTGCTCCGCTGGCGACCCCGCGTGGCGCTCCCCGTGCTGCTGCTGGGCCTCGCGTCCCTCGCTCATGAGTCCCTTCGGCTCTCGCTGATCCAGCGCGACGAGCCCCCGCCGACCGCCTCGCTCGCTCGCTGGATCTCGCTCCACACGGAGCCCGCGCACGCGGTCATCGCGTCGGCGCAGCTCGGCCCATGGATCCGCGGTCTGACGCCCACCGCGCGGGTCGTCGACATCGAGGACGCGCGCGACCTCCCACGCCTTCGCCTCGCGCCTACGGATGCGCTCTTCGTCACGAGCGAGGTCCACGGAGCGGGCTCCCTGGGCGGCCGCGTGCGAGCGCGCTTCATACGCGACCGCTACGTGAACCCGGCGCTCTACGACCTCGCGATCATCGAGCTGCCGCGCTGACCGTTACGGGTGGAGGTGACGGCGGAAGAAGTCCGCCATCCGATGGTAGAGCAGCGTCGCGACCGTCGGGTCCGCCACGCTGTGCGTCGAGCCCGCCAGCGGCAGGAACTCATGCGCCCGCCCCGCGCGGAAGAGCGCGTCGGAGAGCCGCACACCGTGGAGGAAGTACACGTTGTCGTCCGCGGTCCCGTGCACGACGAGCAGCGGCCGGCGGAGCCCGTCGGCCCACGTGAGCAGCGAGCCCTGCCGGTACGCCGGGTCATCCTCGCCAACCGGAACGCCCATGTAGCGCTCGGTGTAGTGCGTGTCGTAGTCGCGCCAGTCGGTGACCGGAGCACCGGCGATTCCTGCGCGAAACACGTCCGACCGTCGCAGCATGGCGAGCGCCGAGAGGTATCCGCCGAAGGACCAGCCGTAGACGCCGACGCGCTGGAGGTCGAGCTCCGGGAAGCGCGCCCCGAGGGCCTGGAGCCCTCGCACCTGGTCATCGAGCGGCACGTCCCCGAAGGACCGATGGATCGCCCGCTCCCAGTCTCGGCCTCGGTTGGGGGTGCCGCGCCCGTCGAGGGACACGACCACGAAGCCCTGCTCCGCGAAGAACTGCGACAGGAGGAAGCGCGACCGCCCCTGTCCCACGGTCTGCGCGTGCGGCCCGCCGTACACCATCAGGATCACCGGGTAGCGCCGCCCCGGGTGATGGTTCGAGGGCCGTACGATCGCCGCGCGGAGCTCGTCGACACCGACACGCACGAGCTCGACCCGCGGAGAGAGCGCCGGCTCCTCGACATTCGACGTGAGGCTCCCGACCACCCGATCTCCGCGCACGACCTGCCACGAAGACGCCTCCGTGAGGGCGTTGCGATGGATGACCCACACACCGTCCGCGCCGACCTCCGCGTCGTGCTCGCCGGGCTGCGCGGTCTCCCTCGCACGGGTCGCGGGCTCATCGAGCGAGCTCCGCCAGAGGTGCTGCTCGGTCGGCTCCTCGCTCGCGAGGTAGCGGATCGTCCGCCCCGGCCCGTCGACGTGCAGCAGCCGCCGATAGCCGACCTCCGGCGGGACCACCACGCGATCGAGCGTCCCGTCGGGCCTGCGCAGCTCGAGCTGCCACCGCCCTCCGCGCTCCGTCGACCAGAGGAATCCAGCGCCCCCCGGCAGCCACCGCGGCACCGACGGATCGATGTTCACCCACGCGGGGTCGGTCTCCGAGAGCAGCACGCGAGTCGTCCCATCGGCCGCGACCGCGAGCAGCCGCTCCTCGGTCTGCGCGCGGTTCTGCACGAGGATCGTCAGCGGCGACGCGTCGTTCCAGACGACCTTCGCGAGGTAGGGGAAGGCCACGCGATCCCATTGCACCCACGTGGTCGCCCCGCCCTGCGCGGAGACGAGGCCGAGCTTCACGAGCGCGTTCTGCCGACCCGCGCGCGGATATGCGAACGCGTCCGGCGCCCGCTCCGGGTGCATCGGGTCGGCGATCTGGAAGCGCTCGACCTCGCGCTCGTCGGTCTCCTGGTAGGCGAGGGTGCGGGAGTCCGGCGACCACCAGTAGCCCTCCATGCGGTCCATCTCCTCCTGGGCGACGAACTCCGCGGTCGCGTGGGTGATGCCCGCGCCCGCCCCGGTGGTGACCCTCCGCTGGGCCCCGCTCGCGACGTCGATCACATGGAGCTCGCCGTCGCGCACGCAGGCGATGCGCGCGCTGTCGGGCGACCAGCGCGGATCGATCGGCGCGCCGCCCTCCTCGCTGAGCGCGCTCGCCCGCTGCGTCGCTCGCTCGAACACGTACAGCCTGCCAGAGAGCGGAAACAGGATGCGCGCTCCATCCGGCGAGAGCTGGAACGACGCGATGCCTCGCGCCGCCACGCGCATGCGCTGTCGTCGCGCCCGCTCCTCCACGGTGAGCGACTCCTCGATGCCGCCGAGCAGCTCGCTCGCGGTGAGCAGCCGGCGCTCGGTGCCGGTGGCGACGTCGTAGGCGAACAGGTCGCGCACGAAATCCCTCGCCCCGGAGCGGAGAAACAGCACCTCCCGACCGTCGGGCGTGACGCGCACCGCCTCCGGGGCGCCGAGCCTGAAGCGCCAGGTCTGCGCGTACTGTTGGAGGAGAGCGTCGGCGTAGGCGGTCGGCTGCGCGGTCGCGCGTGGGGCGTGTCGCATCATGCTCCGTCGGGCTGCGGGCGTTGGGGCGGCGGCGTGCGCGCAGCCCATCGCTGCGAGCGCCGTCGCGAGGAGCCATCGGGGAGGGGGCTTCATCGGGCGGCCCATCCTATCGGAGGGCCGTGCCGCGCCTCCGCTCGATCGCATCGCCCGTGAAAGGACGGCGAATCTCGAGGGAAGCGCTGCTGGTGCCGAAGACCGGGGTCGAACCGGTACGAGGGGTTACCTCGGCGGATTTTGAATCCGCTGCGTCTGCCAATTCCGCCACTCCGGCCGTTGGGTTGGGGAAGCAGGCAGCGGTCTATCAGCGGCCGCGGAATCACTCAAGTCCTGCGGGGATTCTAGGAGAGCTCTGAAATAACGTCGGAGCAGAATGCAAGAGGCTCTTGACGGCCCTGGAAAACGGGTGGTACATGCCGCGCCCTCCCCGAAGGAACTCGGTTCCGGACGGGCGAAACCTTCTATGTCGGCGGCTGCACCCAATTCCCGGGTGGACGCGTCGATGGGAGCCCAGCAGGTCCGGCGAGAGCCACCGCGCTGGTGAAACGGAAGCAACGACGATGGAGAGCAAGGCGATTGCGCGGTTTGCGCGTGTCGCGCCCCGAAAGGCGCGGACGGTCGTGAACCTTGTCCGCGGCCAGAAGGTGGCCGAGGCGATCAACATGTTGCTGTACACCCGCAAGGCTGCGGCCCCGGTCGTCCGAAAGGTGATCGAGTCGGCTCTGGCCAATGCGCGTGTGCTCAACCCCTCGGTGGACGTCGACGGGCTGTACGTGTCCATCGGGTCGGTCGACAAGGGCCCCAACTCGCACCTCCGCCGCTGGCGGCCTCGGGCGATGGGTCGCGCGACGCAGATCACGAAGGGCGTCAGCCACATCGCGATCACGTTGACCGACCGGCCGCCCCCGGCGCCGAAGAAGACCAAGAAGACCGCCGCCGGCGACGCCGCCGGGACGACCACCGCGACGCAGGAATAGGCGAGCAATGGGACAGAAGGTTCATCCGTACGGGTTCCGCCTGGGGGTCATCAAGACCTGGAACTCCAAGTGGTTCGAGGAGCGCAACTACGCCTCCTGGCTCCATGAGGACATCACGCTCAAGCGCGTGGTGAAGGAGCAGCTCCAGAACGCCGGCATCTCGGCGGTCGAGATCGAGCGCGCTGCGGCCAAGGTGAAGGTCATCATCTACACCGCGCGCCCGGGCATCGTGATCGGCAAGGGCGGTAAGGGCGTCGAGGAGCTGAAGAAGGGCAAGCCGGCGGAGCGCAAGGGCGCCGCGCCGTTCCCGGGCCTCCTCCACTACACCAACGCCAGCGCCGACGACGTGGTCATCGACGTGCAGGAGATCCGCAAGGCGGACACCAACGCGCAGCTCGTGTCCGAGACCGTCGCGACGCAGCTCGAGCGCCGGGTGTCGTTCCGCCGCGCGATGAAGAAGGCCGTCGGCGCCGCCATGAAGCTGGGCGCCCGCGGGATCCGTATCCGCTGCGCGGGCCGCCTCGGCGGCTCGGAGATGGCGCGTGTGGAGAGCTACCGCGAGGGTCGCGTGCCGCTGCACACGCTCCGCGCGGACATCGAGTTCGGCACCGCGGAGGCGCACACCACGTACGGCTCCATCGGGGTCAAGGTCTGGTTGTTCAAGGGAGAGGTGCTTCCGCAGAAGAAGCGCCGCCCGGGAACCCGCTGAGCGATCGCCGGAGAAGAGAAGATGCTTTCCCCGAAGAAGGTCAAGTTCCGCAAGCAGATGAAGGGCAACCTGAAGGGCACCGCGCACAACGGGTGCGACGTGTCCTTCGGTGACTTCGGAATGCAGATCGTGGAGTCCGGTCGCATCACCGCGCGGCAGATCGAAGCCGCCCGTATGGCGATCACCCGCCACGTGAAGCGCGCTGGCAAGCTCTGGATCCGGGTGTTCCCGGACAAGCCCGTCACGAAGAAGCCCCTGGAGACCCGCATGGGTCACGGCAAGGGCGCCGTCGAGGAGTGGGTGGCGGTGGTGCAGCGCGGGCGCGTGGTCTACGAGCTCGGCGGCATTCCGGAGGACGTGGCCCGCGAGGCGTTCCGTCTCGCTGCGCACAAGCTGCCGCTCGAGGCGCGGGTCATCACCCGCGCGATTGGCTGAGGGAGACGATCGATGGCCAAGGGAACTACCGCGAAGGACCTGGTCGCGAAGTCGGATGTGGAGCTCAACTCCTACATCGACGAGACGACCAAGAACCTTCTGGATACGCGATTTCGCAACCACGCGAACCTGCTCGATGACACCAGCCGGATCGCCAAGCTCCGGCACGACCTGGCTCGCGCGCTGACGGTGCGCACCGGGCGCGCGAAGGCGAAGGGTTGATAAGATGACGACGGAAGCAACTGCCGCTGAGACCGAGGTCCACGGCCGCAAGCGCACGCTGATCGGCAAGGTCACGAGCGCGAAGATGCAGAAGACGGTGGTGGTCGAGGTGGTGCGCTCGGTGCGTCACTCGGTGTACGGGAAGTACGTCCGCCGGCGAAAGAAGTACAAGGCCCACGACGAGACCCAGCAGTTCAAGGCTGGCGACGTGGTGGAGATCCGGGAGCACCGGGCGATCTCTCGCGAGAAGCGCTGGACGGTGATCCGTCTGGTCACCCGGCCCGAAGAGACCTGAGCGTTCGGAAGAGGCGGTAGAGACCAATGATCCAGATGCGGACAATCCTGGACGTCGCGGACAACTCCGGTGCGCGTCGCGTCCAGTGTGTGAAGGTTCTCGGCGGGTCGCGGCGCAAGTACGCCGCGCTCGGCGACGTGATCGTGGTGAGCGTGAAGGAAGCGCTCCCCAACATGAAGGTGAAGAAGGGCCAGACCGCGCGTGCGGTGGTCGTTCGCACCGTCCGCGAGTACTCGCGGCCCGATGGCTCGTACGTGAAGTTCGACACGAACAGCGCCGTGCTCATCGACAAGGAGGGCGAGCCCGTCGGGACCCGCATCTTTGGTCCAGTGGCCCGCGAGCTGCGCGCCAAGAAGTTCAGCAAGATCATCTCGCTGGCGCCGGAGGTCATCTGATATGAGCCTCGCGAGGATTCGCAAGGGAGACACCGTCGTCGTGATCTCCGGTGACGAGAAGGGCAGCACCGGGAAGGTGCTGACCGTGTACCCCGAAGCCCAGCGCGTGCTGGTCGAGGGGATCAACAAGGTGAAGCGCCACACGCGCCCCACCCCGCGCAACCGCGAAGGCGGCATCATCGAGGCCGAGCGCCCGATGCACCTCTCGAAGGTGATGCCGGTCGACCCGGAGACCGGCAAGGGGACGCGCGTCCGTACGAAGATCGCGGCCGATGGGTCGAAGACCCGGGTCGCGGTGAAGAGTGGCAAGGAAATCAAGGCCGAGACGGTCTGAGACCGTCTCCGGTTGACCGGGCGCGAGACCCGTTGACGGGCGCCGCGGGGCGCTGACGGAAACGCGAAGCCGAAGAGGAATAGAGCGATGGCGGACGATAAGAAGAAGAAGGGCGCCGAGGCGCCGAAGGGTGGGGCCAAGCCGGTCTCGCCCGCGAAGCCGAAGGCCGGGACGGCGAAGAAGAAGCCGGCGGCCGCCCCTGCGGCGAGCGCCGAGCCCCGCGGGCCGGAGCAGAAGATCCCCCCGCGCCTTCGGGACAAGTACCGGGCCGAGGTGATCCCGACGCTGCTCAAGCAGTTCGGGTACTCCAACCCGATGCAGGTGCCGCGGCTGGTGAAGATCACGCTGAACATGGGCCTCGGTGAGGCCGTGGGCAACGCGAAGATCATCGACATGGGCGTCGAGCAGATCACCGCCATCACGGGCCAGAAGCCGGTGGTGACCCGCGCCCGGAAGAGCATCGCGACGTTCAAGCTGCGCACCGGCGTCCCCATCGGGACCATGGTCACGCTGCGCCGCGAGCGGATGTGGGAGTTCCTCGATCGCCTGGTCACCTTCGCGCTGCCGCGCGTCCGCGACTTCAAGGGCGTGAGCCCCAAGGCGTTCGACGGGAAGGGCAACTACACCCTCGGGGTCAAGGAGCAGATCATCTTCCCGGAGATCAACTACGACACGGTGGAGAAGGTGAAGGGACTCAACATCTGCATCACCACCACCGCGGTGAACGATGAAGAGGGCCGTGCGCTCCTTCAACACCTCGGGATGCCGTTTCGTCACTGAGTTTCACTGAAGGAAGACGGGAGATAAACCGTGGCACGTGCCTGTTCGTTTGCGAAACTGCAAGAAGCCCCGAAGTTCGCGGTACGCCACCGCAACCGGTGCAAGGTCTGTGGGCGTGCGCGAGCCTACTACCGGAAGTTCGAGCTCTGCCGCGTGTGCCTCCGCAACCTGGCACTCAAGGGCGAGCTGCCCGGCGTGACCAAGGCGAGCTGGTGAGAGGTCGACGATGTTGACGGATCCGATTTCAGACATGCTGACCCGCGTTCGTAACGCCGTCATGGCGCGACATGAGCGTGTGGTGATGCCCGCTTCCAAGCTGAAGCGCGCGGTGGCCGAGATTCTCGTCTCCGAGGGGTACGTCTCCTCGGTGGGCGGTGATGTCGGCGAAGAGGGACGCGAGACCATCGTGATGGTGCTCAAGTATGGCCGCGATCGCCAGCCGGCGATCGAGGGCATCCGCCGCGTCTCTCGCCCCGGCCGCCGGGTGTACGTGGGGGTCGACAAGATCACCAAGGTGCGCAGCGGCCTCGGCATCTCGGTTCTCAGCACCTCTCGTGGGGTGCTGAGCGATCGCCAGGCGCGGAGCCTCGGCGTGGGTGGCGAACTCCTCTGCGAAGTGTGGTGAAGCCATGTCGAGGATTGGCAAGCGACCAGTAGCCCTCCCGCAGGGCGTGAGCGTGACGAGCGGCGAGGGCTTCTTCGAGGTCAAGGGCCCGAAGGGCTCCGTGCGCCGCGCGATGACCTCCGACGTCCAGATCGTGACGAAGGACGGCCAGGCGATCGTCGAGACGAAGGCCGACGTGGCCCCCGAGGTTGGTTCACGGATGAGCGGCACGTTCCGCTCGCACCTGAACAACGCGGTGACCGGCGTGTCGAAGGGGTACAAGAAGGGCATCCGCCTCGAGGGCACCGGCTACAAGGCCGAGCTCAAGGGCTCCACCCTCACCCTCTCGCTCGGTCTCTCCCACCCGGTGGTGTACGAGGTCCCGAAGGGGCTCTCGGTGCAGATCCCGGGTGACAGCAAGAACACCGTGCTGCTGCTCGAGACGGTCGACCGCGACCTCCTCGGCAAGGCAGTGGCGCAGTTGCAGTCGTTCCGTCCGCCGGAGCCCTACAAGGGCAAGGGCGTCCGGTTGATGGTTGACGGGTCGCCGACGGCGAGCCCGGTGCTGGTCAAGATCCGCCAGAAGGCGGGCAAGGCTGGTAAGGGCGGCAAGGGCGGCAAGTGACTTAAGCCGGCGTCGCCACGGGCGGCGCCGTACAGGTCGAGGACACGATGAAGGCGAAGGACGAACAGAGGCTCCGGCGCAAGACGCGCATTCGAGGCAGGGTCACCGGCACGGCGGAACGTCCGCGGCTGACGGTGTTCCGGTCTGCGAAGAACATCTACGCCCAGGTGATCGACGATGTGCTCGGCACCACCCTCGTGGCCGTGGGGACCCTGTCCCCGACGGTGCGCGACGGGGTGAAGGACGACCGGAAGCTCGACGCGGCCCGCAAGGTCGGCGAGGCCGTGGCCAAGCTGTGCCTGGAGAAGGGCATCGCCAAGGTGGTCTTCGACCGCAATGGCTACGTCTACCAGGAGAACAACCGTGTCGGCGCGCTCGCCGACGGCGCCCGCAAGGCGGGCCTGAGCTTCTAAGGCTGAAGAGGGAGACGCATCGATGTCGATGTCAGATAACGACGAGGGCGCGGAGCTCAAGGAGCGGGTGGTCAACATCAACCGCGTCGCCAAGGTGGTGAAGGGCGGTCGTCGCTTCTCCTTCTCGGCGCTGATCGTGGTCGGTGACGGCAACGGTCGGGTGGGCGTCGGCCTGGGCAAGGCCAACGAGGTGCCCGAGGCGATTCGCAAGGGCAACGAGCAGGCTCGCAAGAACCTGTTCTCCGTGCCGCGGGTCGGGGCGACGATTCCCCACGACGTCGTCGGTCACTTCGGCGCCGGCGAGGTGCTGCTCCGTCCCGCCTCGGCGGGTACGGGCGTCATCGCCGGCGGCGCGGTGCGCGCGGTGGTCGAGAGCGCGGGCATCCGCGACATCCTCTCGAAGAGCCTCGGCAGCCGCAACCCGCACAACGCGGTGAAGGCGACGATCGCGGCGCTCAAGCAGTTGCGCGACATCAGCGCGACCGCGGCGCGCCGCGGCAAGACCGTGGAAGATATCTCCGAGAAGACGGCGTAGGTGCGGCGATGGCTAAGGCGAAGCTGCGAGTGACGCAGACGAAGTCCACGATCGGCGAGCGTTACCAGTTCGAGCAGACCCTCAGCGGTCTCGGACTCCGCGGACCGAACACTGCGGTCGTGGTGGCAAACACCCCGGCCTTCCGCGGTGCGATCAAGAAGGTGATCCACCTTGTTACGGTGGAGGAGATCGATGGCTAACGTTTTGAGCAACCTGCACCCCCCGGCTGGGGCGGTGCGTAAGAGGACCCGTCGGGGTCGCGGCGTGGGTTCGGGGCTCGGGAAGACCGCTGGCAAGGGCCAGAAGGGTCAGAAGGCCCGGCACCCCGGCAACTTCAGCAAGATGGGCTTCCAGGGTGGTCAGACCCCGATGCAGCGGCGACTGCCGAAGCGCGGGTTCCGCAACACCCTCTTCGCCACGGAGATCTCCGCGGTGAACGTGGGCGCCCTCGAGAAGGTGTTCGACGCGGGGTCGGTCGTCGACCTCGCGGCGCTCGCCACCGCTGGCCTGGTCGAGAAGCGCGCCGACCGGGTGAAGATCCTGGGCGACGGCGACCTGACCATCAAGCTCACGCTCAAGGTGCACGGCATCTCGGCGGGCGCTCGGGCCAAGATCGAGGCGGCCGGCGGCACCGTCGAGCTGCTTTCGACCACCGCTCCTCCGGCAGAGGGAAGCGCGAAGGGCTGATCTCGGGTTATAGACGCGCGCCGATCGTCGGCGTTGGGCGGCGAGGCCGTCAGCCTCTGGTGGGCTGATGTCTCGCCGCCGCGTCCCCGAAACCCTCGCAAGGATTATCCGAATGGCACTCGGCGCCCTCAGCAACATCGCGAAGATCCCGGAGCTTCGACGGCGGCTCCTGTTCAGCCTCGGCATGCTCGCGGTCTATCGCGTGGGCGTCTACGTGACGGTCCCCGGCGCCGACCGCCAGGCCATGCAGGAGTTCATGGGGCAGGACAACAGCGGCTCGCTGCTGGGCATGCTCAACCTCTTCTCGGGCGGCGCGCTCGAGCAGGTGAGCATCTTCGCGCTGGGCGTCGCCCCCTACGTGTCCGCCTCGATCATCTTCCAGTTGCTGAGCTCGATCTTCAAGCCGCTCGAAGAGCTGCGCAAGGAAGGCGAGATGGGGCAGCGCAAGATCAACCAGTACACCCGCTACGCGACCATCGTGCTCGCGATGGTTCAGGGCTTCAGCATCGCGCTGTACCTTGAGGGACGGCAGACCGCCGACCTGGTCGACGTCGTGCGTAACAAGGGCTGGGACTTCCGCCTGATGACCATGCTCAGTCTCGCGACGGGCACCGCGTTCATCATGTGGCTCGGCGAGCAGATCACCGAGCGCGGCATCGGCAACGGCATCTCGCTGATCATCTTCGCCGGCATCGTCGCGGACTTCCCCCAGGCGATCGCGCAGACGTGGCAGTTCACCAGCACCGGGCAGATCACGCCCGTGTCGCTCCTGCTCGCTGCGGTCCTGATCCTGGGCTCGGTGGCGACGATCGTGTTCTTCGAGCGCGGCCAGCGGCGCATCCCGATCGAGTACTCGCGGCGCATCATCGGCCGGAAGATGTACGGCGGTCAGCGGACGCACCTCCCGCTCCGGGTGAACTCCTCGGGCGTGATCCCTCCGATCTTCGCGTCGACGGTGCTGATGTTGCCCGCGACGCTCGCCAACCTCCGCATCCCCGGGATGGAGGCCGCGCGCGACACCATGCAGCGCGGGGACTGGGTCTACAACACCCTGTTCGTCGTGCTCACGGTCTTCTTCTGCTACTTCTACACCTCGGTCACGTTCCCTCCGGTGGACCTGGCGGACAACCTGAAGAAGCAGGGCGCGTTCATCCCGATGATCCGCCCCGGCAAGGACACCGCGGACTACATCGAGAAGGTGCTCATGCGCATCACCTTCGGTGGGGCGCTGTACGTGGCGGTCGTGTGCGTCCTCCCGGACTTCATGCGGCAGTACCTCAAGGTCCAGTTTCCCTTCGGTGGCACCTCGATCATGATCGTGGTCGGCGTCGCGCTCGACACGGTGAACCAGATCGAGTCGTACCTGATCTCGCGCCACCTCGAGGGCTTCGCTGGTCCGGGCGGTCCCCGCATCCAGGGCCGGAGGGCGGCGTAGCCATGGACGTGGTCTTCATCGGTCCCCCAGGCGCCGGCAAGGGCACGCAGGCGCAGCGCCTCTGCGCCAAGCTGGGCGTCCCGCAGATCGCGACGGGCGACATGCTCCGCGCCGCCCGCAAGGCCGGCTCCGAGCTCGGCCGCAAGGCCGACGAATTCATGGCGCTTGGAGCTCTGGTCCCCGACGAGGTCGTGATCGGCCTGGTCGAGGAGCGGGTCCAGCAGCCCGACGCGGCCGGTGGCTTCGTCCTCGATGGCTTCCCGCGCACTGTTCCGCAAGCGGAAATCCTCGACAAGATCCTGGGCCGTCTGGGGCGCGCGATCGCCCACGTGGTGCTGCTCGAAGTACCCGACGCGTTGATCCTCGAGCGGATTACTGGACGGCGGGTGGGCGAAACCACTGGACGTATCTATCACCTCAAGTATGATCCGCCCCCCTCACCTGACCGGGGTGAGGGTGGCGAGCGGCTGCTCCTTCGCGATGATGATCGCGAGGATGTGGTCCGCCCGCGACTGGTGAATTATTCCGCGCTCACGGCGCCGCTGGTTGCCTGGTATGGCAACAAGGGGCTTCTCCGGCGCGTCGACGGCGTGGGTGCCGTAGATGACGTCACCCAGGCAATTTTCCGGGCGATCGGAGCGCGATAGAGCCGCATGGCACGTAAGAGGATGCATTCCACGGAGCCCCGCGAAGCCAAGGCGGACAAGCTCGAATTCGAGGGCGCCGTCCTGGAGGCGCTCCCCAACGCGATGTTTCGCGTGAAGTGTGACAATGGGCTGGACGTGCTCGCGACGATCTCCGGCCGGATGCGGCAGTTCTACATCCGCATCCTCCCGGGCGACCGAGTGAGCGTCGAGGTCAGCCCCTACGATCTTTCCAAAGGCCGTATCACGTACCGACACAAGTGAGATGGAGCGATGAAGGTCCGACCGTCCGTGAAGAAGATCTGTGACAAGTGCAAGGTGATCCGCCGCCGTGGGGTGGTGCGGATCATTTGTGAGAACCCCCGACACAAGCAGCGGCAGGGCTGAGACATGGCACGTATTGCAGGCGTCGACCTTCCGGGTCGCAAGCACATCTCGATCGCCCTCCGTTACCTCTACGGCATCGGGCCCGCCAAGGCCCTGGAGGTCTGCAAGAAGGCAGACGTGCCGACGGACAAGAAGACCCAGGACCTCAGCGACGCGGAGATCCGCCGCGTCCGTGAGATCCTCGAAGGGGACTACAAGGTCGAGGGTGACCTCCGCCGCGAAGTCCAGATGAACATCAAGCGCCTGATGGACCTCGGCTGCTACCGCGGCCTCCGTCACCGCAAGAGCCTGCCGGTCAACGGCCAGCGTACGCACACGAACGCCCGCACCCGCAAGGGTCCGCGGAAGGGTCTCGCGGTCTCCCGCGCGGCGCCCCCCAAGAAGTAACGGTTTCGTAGGTCGACAGACAAGGCAAGAGGACTTCGATGGCGAAGGCGCAAGCGAGCGGAGCTGCCACCGGCAAGGCGGGGCTCAAGGGCAAGAAGAGGGTTCGGAAGAACGTGCCGAAGGGCGTCTGCCACATCCAGGCGACGTTCAACAACACGATCGTCACCATCGCGGACATCTACGGGAACACCGTAGCGTGGTCCTCCGCGGGGTCGCGTGGCTTCAAGGGTTCTCGCAAGAGCACCCCCTTCGCTGCGCAGGTCGCGGCGGAGGACGCCGTCCGCAAGGCGGCGGAGCACGGGATGCGCGAGGTCGCGGTGTTCATCAAGGGCCCGGGTGCGGGTCGCGAGAGCGCGCTGCGAGCGCTCTCGACGGCGGGTTTCCGCGTGACGCTCATCCGTGACGTCACCCCGATTCCGCACAACGGGTGCCGGCCGCCGAAGCGGCGCCGGGTCTGATCTCATCGGTTTATAGGAAGAAGAGAGCGGTTAGTCGTCATGGCGCGTTACATCGGTCCGGTCTGCAAGCTCTGCCGCCGCGAGGGGATGGAGCTGTATCTCAAGGGTGATCGCTGCTACACCGAGAAGTGCTCGTTCAAGCGCCGCCCGCGGCCGCCGGGTCAGCACGGCGAGCAGCGGGTGAAGTTCAGCGAGTACGGCCTCCGCCTGCGTGAGAAGCAGAAGGTCCGTCGCATCTACGGGGTGCTGGAGCGTCAGTTCCGCAAGTACTTCGCGGAGGCCGATCGCACCAAGGGCGTCACCGGCGAGAACCTGCTCGCGCTCCTCGAGCGCCGGCTGGACAACGTCGTCTACCGCCTCGGCTTCGCCGCGACCCGCAACGAGGCCAGGCAGCTCGTGCTGCACTGCCACGTCACGGTGAACGGCAAGCGGGTGAACATCCCCAGCTTCCTCGTGAAGGCTGGCGACAAGATCTCGATCCGCGAGAAGTCGCGCGAGATCGCTCGGGTCAAGGAGTCCGTCACGGGCGCCGAGCGGCGCTCGCCGACGACCTGGCTCGAGCTGGAGAAGGAGTCGTTCACGGGCACCGTGAAGACGCTCCCGCTCCGCGAAGAGGTCGGGCTCGAGATCAAGGAACAGCTGATCGTCGAGTTCTACAGCCGCTGATTTGAAGAGTCCGCGCGACAGGCTCCACCGACGATGTTCGGTGGGGCCTCGCGCTGTGTGGTGTACGAAGGGAAAGGGTTTCCATGACGCAGTCGTCCACGCAGGCCCGCAACTGGCGAGACCTCATCCGACCCAAGGCGCTCCTTGAGGAAGATCGGGATAGCCACTCGGAGTCCTACGGCAAGTTCGTGTGCGAGCCGTTGGAGCGCGGCTTCGGCATCACCATCGGCAACTCGCTTCGGCGCGTGCTGTTGTCCTCGCTCCAGGGCGCCGCGATCACCGCGGTGCGGCTCGACGGCGCGCTTCACGAGTTCACGACCATCGACGACGTCAAGGAAGACGTCACCGACATCGTGCTCAACCTCAAGGAGGTGGTGTTCCACGCCGCGGAGGCGAAGCGCTACACCCTGAGCCTCGTGAAGGAGGGCCCGGGCGCGGTGCTCGCCGGGGACATCAAGACCGAGGCGATGGCGGGCATCAAGGTGCTCAACCCGAACCAGCACGTCGCGACGGTCTCCAAGGGCGGCAAGCTCTCGATGGAGATCATCGTCGGCATGGGTCGCGGGTACGTCCCCGCCGAGCGCAACAAGGACCCGAACCTGGCCATCGGCTGGGTGCCCATCGACTCGCTCTTCTCCCCGGTGCGCAAGGTGAACTACACGGTCACCAACGCGCGCGTCGGGCAGATGACCGACTACGACAAGCTCACCCTCGAGGTGTGGACCAACGGCGCGGTGCGCCCGCGGGACGCCGTCGCGTACGCGGCGAAGATCCTCAAGGAGCAGCTCCAGATCTTCATCAACTTCCAGGAGCAGGACGAGGTCGTCTCCACTCCGTCGGCGATGCGCGAGGAGCCCATCAACGACGCGCTCTTCAAGTCGGTGGAGGAGTTCGAGCTCTCGGTGCGCAGCGCCAACTGCCTCCAGAACGCCAACATCTCGTACATCGGCGAGCTCGTGCAGAAGACCGAGGCGGACCTGCTCAAGACCAAGAACTTTGGTCGCAAGTCCCTCAAGGAAATCAAGGACAAGCTCAACGAGCTCAACCTCCAGTTGGGCACCCATATCGAAAACTGGCCGGGACTGCTCGAGCGCTGGAAGGCCGAGCACGGCTGAGATCACCTGTTAGAGATTGAACCCCAGGAACCACTGCCATGCGTCACCAGAATTCTGGTCGAAAGTTTGACCGCGACGGCTCGAGCCGCGATGCGATGTTCAGGAACCTCGCGGCCAACCTGTTCACCCACGAGCGGATCGAGACCACCGTCCCGAAGGCCAAGGAGCTGCGGCGCATCGCCGAGCGCCTGATCACCCGCGTCGCCCGCCTCGGTGCGGACGCGAACGCGGCGACCGTCAGCGACCCCAAGGTCGCGGCGGCGCGCCTCGCGCTCAAGCGCGAGATCGCCTCGTACCTGCCCCGCGTGCAGGTTCGCATCGTCGAGGGTCAGGCCGAGCGCATCGATGTCATCGAACACCTGTTCCGTGAGATCGCTCCGCGCTTCGTGGGTCGCGCTGGCGGCTACACCCGCATCCTCAAGACCGGCTTCCGTCGCGGCGACAACGCCGAGATGTGCCTCATCGAGCTGGTCGTCCGCGACCCGAAGGTCGGCGCCAAGACCGCCGTCTCCGTCAGCCCGGTGACCGAGGCCGTGCGCGCCGAGGCCCCCAGGTCCCGCTCGGCCGAAGAGCCCCCCGCCGCGGGCTGATCGCCCCGTCGAGCTGCCGCACATCCGCGGCGGCGATCCCCGTGATGTCCCATCCCATCTCCCTCTCCGGTGACCTCCCGCCGATGGTCCGTGCGAACGGACCCGGCGGCGAGGCGACCCGCGCGCTCGTGGACCTCCTGGCCTCCGTGGAGTGCCCCGGGCTCACCGCGCGCCGGCGTCGTCGCGAGGAGCTCACCGGCGCCTCCCATGACCCCATCGTCTGGGCGCAGGCCCGCGGCGCCAACGTCCTCGATGTCGATGGCAACCGCTACGTCGACCTCACCGGGGGCTTCGGCGTCGCGCTGCTCGGGCACGGGCACCCCGAGGTCGTCGCGGCGGTGCAGGCCCAGGCGGGCTTGCTGCTGCACGCCCTCGGGGACGTGTACCCGTCGGCGCAGAAGATCGTCCTCGAGTCGCGGCTCGCGGCGCTCGT
Source organism: uncultured Myxococcaceae bacterium (assembly GCA_966211675.1). GTDB lineage: Bacteria > Myxococcota_A > Polyangia > Polyangiales > SCUS01. The sequence continues at coordinate 14,095 of CBIHPK010000005.1, read as the reverse complement.
CCCGTGGACGGCCAGGGTGATCCTCGGGCTCTCGGGCGCCGACGCGGTCGAGGCGGCGCTCAAGACCGCGATGCTCGCGACGGGGAAGGTCGGCGTGCTGGCCTTCGAGGGCAGCTACCACGGCCTCAGCTACGGAGCGCTCGCCGCGTGCGGGTACAAGCTGGCCTTCCGCGAGCCCTTCGCGGGGCAGCTCAACCCTGCCGTGCGCTTCGCGCCGTATCCGTCCGTCGAGGGAGCCGAGCGCTCGCTCGAGGCCGTACGGCTCGTGCTCGCGGAGGGGCGAACCGGCGCGGTGATCATCGAGCCGACGCTGGGGAGGGGAGGCGTCGAGCCTTCGGCGCCGGGGGCCCTCGCGGCGCTCTCGGCGATGGCCCAAGAGCACGGAGCGCTGCTCATCGCGGACGAGATCTACACCGGCCTCGGTCGGACCGGGCCGTGGTTGCAGTCGGAGGCGATGGGCTGCGAGCCCGATGTCGTCGTGGTGGGAAAGGCCCTCGGCGGGGGACTGCCGGTGAGCGCCGCGATTCTCCGAGAGGGCGTCGCGAAGGCCTGGGGGACCTCCGTCGGCGAGGCCATCCACACCTCGACCTTCCTCGGTAACCCGCTCGCCTGCGCGGCCGCGATCGCCTCGCTGGAGGTGCTCCAGCGGGAGGAGACGGCCGCGATGATCCACCGCAGCGCGGCGTCGCTCGAGCGGGCCCTGCGCTCGTCGCTGCATCGCACCGGGCTCGGCGTTCGCCGGCTGACCTTCTCGGGACTTCTCGTGGGCGTCACCATCGAGGGCGGGCTTCGGCGCGCGCTCGCCGTGTGCCGGCGCATGCTGGAGCGGGGTTATGTGCTGCTGACCGGCGGCGTCGCCGGGGACGTGCTGACGCTCACCCCGCCGGCCTGCCTCACCGATGAGCAGATCGACGGCTTCGCGGTGACCCTGGCCGAGGTGCTCTCCGAGATCGCGCCGTGAGCGACTGGCTCGACGACGAGGGCCGCGAGCTCTGGACGAGGCTCCACGCGCTGGCCGCCGCTCCCTTCGGCTCCATCGGCGAGGAGGTGATCGAGAGCCTCGGGTGCGAGGTCTTCGCGTGGCAGCGAGCGCGGTGCCCGGTGATCGAGCGCGTCGCGGCGAGCGCGCTCGGAGCCCGGACCCCAGGGGCCCTCTCGGAGATCCCGGCGTTACCGACCGATGTATTCAAGGCGGCCCGCGTGGCGTGCTTCCCGGAGCCCGCGACGGTGCGCGTCTTCGAGACGAGCGGGACCACCCAGGAGGTCCACGGGAGGCACGCGTTCGCGGACCTGTCCCTCTACGCGAGCGCCTCCTGCGCGACGGCCGCGCGGTGGCTCCTGCCGGGGGCGGAGTACCGCTGCGTGTTTCTCGCGGAGCCGGAGGAGCTCGCGCCGACGTCGTCGCTCTCCTTCATGCTGGGGCGCTTCGCCGAGCGCTGGCATCAGGGCGCGGAGGATCCGTGGATGGTCCGTCACGCCGCCCTCGACGCGCCGAGGGTGGGCGCGGTCGTCCGCGAGGCTTGTCGGGCGGGCGTTCCGGTGGCACTGCTGGGCACGAGCTTCGGCTTCGTGCACCTGCTCGATGCCGTCGATGAGACCCGCTGGAGGCTGCCGCCGGGGAGCGTCGTGATGCCGACCGGGGGATTCAAGGGGCGCTCTCGGGAGATCGATCCAGCGGTGCTGCGGGGGATGATCCGGGCGGCGTTCGGCGTGGCGGAGGCGGAGATCGTGGGCGAGTACGGGATGACGGAGCTCAGCTCGCAGGGCTACGAGGCGCGGCGCGAGGGGAGCGCGAGCTACCGGGTTCCGCCCTGGGTGCGCGTGTCGATGGTCGATGCGGTGACGTTGAGGGAGCTTCCGCGCGGGGAGGTGGGGCTGGTGCGCGTGGTCGACCTCATGAACCTCGGGAGCGCCGTGGCGATCCAGACCAGCGACCTCGGGCGGATGGACGACGACGGCGACGGCTTCGTGGTGCTGGGTCGGGCGCCGGGGGCGACGCCGCGAGGCTGCGCCCGGGCGATGGACGCGGCGCTCTCGCGGGGGTGAACCCTCAGCGGGTTCCCTGGTGCTGGTCGTCCTGGTGCTGGTGGGTGTGCTCCGGGAGCGCCGTGGCCACGAGGCGGCCGTGCTCGACCCCCTTGGTCGCCAGCAGCCGGTTGGCCGCGGTCTCGATGAGCCCGGAGGGGCCGCGCAGCACGATGACCTCCAGGCAGTGGTCGTGGTCGAGGTGCACGTGGAGCGTGGAGACGACGTGCTCGCCCAGGTCGTGCTGCATGTCGGTGAGCTTCTCGGAGAGCTCGCGCACGTGGTGGTCGTAGACGAGGGTGAGCGTCGCCACCGCGAGGCCGTCGCGCTTCAGGTGCGCGTTGACGAGGTCCGCGCGAATGAGGTCGCGCAGCGCCTCCGAGCGGTTGGCGTAGCCCTTCTCCCCGATGTGGTCGTCGAAGCGCTGCAGCAGGTCGGCGTCCATTGCGACGCCGAATCGAACGAGGTCACCGGCCATGCGCGAACCATACAGCCACCCAGGGGAGCGGTGGGGCGAGGAGAGTGCCGCGGAGGCGGACTCGGACGCACGCCTCGCCGCGCGGCGCTATGCTCCCGCGGTGACCATCAGCGTGTTCGATCTGTTCAGCATCGGCATCGGGCCGTCGAGCTCCCACACCGTCGGGCCCATGCGCGCGGCGCTGCGCTTCGTCGAGGGCCTGATCGCCGCGGAGGTGATGGAGTCGGTCGCGGGGGTGAAGGTCGAGCTCTTCGGCTCCCTCGGGCACACCGGGAAGGGACACGGGAGCGACGCGGCGGTGATCCTCGGGCTGATGGGGGCCAGGCCCGAGTCGGTCGACCCGGACACGGTGCCGACGCAGGTCGAGGCGGTGCGCGCGGCGGGCAGGATTACCCTGGCCGGTAAGCGCGAGGTGACCTTCCGCCCGGACCGGGACCTGGTGTTCCATCGGCGGGAGACGCTTCCGCTGCACTCCAACGGGATGCGCTTCACGGCGCTCGGGGCGGACGGCGGGACCCTCGCGGAGCGGGTGTTCTACTCCGTGGGCGGCGGCTTCGTGGTCAACCGCGATGGCGTCGCGGAGGGCGTCGGCGGTGCGAGGGCCCCGATGCCCCACCCCTTCTCCACGGGTCAGGAGCTGCTCGACGTCTGCCATGCGAGCGGGCTCTCCATCAGCACGGTGATGTTCCAGAACGAGTGCGCGTGGCGGTCCGCCGAGGAGGTGCGCCGCGGGCTGCTGGAGATCTGGGCGGTGATGGTGGGCTGCGTGCAGCGAGGCTGCGAGCGCGAGGGCATCCTGCCGGGGGGACTGAAGGTGCGGCGTCGCGCGGCGACCTTCTTCCGCAAGCTGCGCTGCGAGCCCAACGGCGCCGACCCGCTGGTGGCCATGGACTGGGTCAACCTCTTCGCGCTCGCGGTCAACGAGGAGAACGCGGCCGGGGGCAGGGTGGTCACGGCCCCGACCAACGGCGCCGCGGGGATCATCCCGGCGGTGCTGCACTACTACCGTCGCTTCATCCCCAACGCGGACGATGACGGGGTCGTGAGGTTCCTGCTGACGGCCGGGGCCATCGGGATCCTCTACAAGCGCAACGCGTCGATCTCCGGCGCCGAGGTGGGCTGCCAGGGTGAGGTCGGGGTCGCCTGTTCGATGGCCGCCGGTGCCCTCGCGGAGGTCATGGGCGGCACCCCGGAGCAGGTCGAGAACGCCGCGGAGATCGGGATGGAGCACAACCTCGGGCTCACCTGCGACCCGATCGGCGGGCTCGTGCAGGTGCCATGCATCGAGCGCAACGCCATGGGGAGCGTGAAGGCCATCAACGCCGCGCGCATCGCGATGGCGGGCGACGGCAAGCACAAGGTGTCGCTCGACAAGGTCATCGCGACCATGCGCCAGACCGGCGCGGACATGAGCACCAAGTACAAGGAGACCGCCCGCGGCGGCCTCGCGGTGAACATCATCGAGTGCTGACCGCACGGGGATGAGCGACCAACGCACCTCCCTGCGTGAGCTCGGGCTGCTCTTCCTGCGGCTCGGCGCGACGGCCTTCGGCGGCCCCGCGGCGCACATCGCGATGATGCAGGACGAGGTCGTGCGACGTCGGCAGTGGCTCAGCGAGGAGCGCTTCCTCGACCTGCTCGGCGCGACCAACCTCATCCCCGGACCCAACTCCACGGAGATGGCGATCCACATCGGGTGGGACCGTCGCCGCTGGGCGGGGCTCGTCGTCTCGGGCGTGGCGTTCATCGTCCCGGCCATGCTCCTCACCGGGGCGCTGGGCTGGGTCTACGTGCGCTTCGGCGCGGTGCCCTCCGCCCGGTGGCTCCTCTACGGGGTCAAGCCGGTCATCCTCGCGGTGGTCGCGCAGGCCCTCTGGGGCCTCGCGCCCAGGGCCGCGCGCACGCCCCGGCTGCGAGCCCTCGGCGCCGCCGCGGTGATCCTGTCCGCGCTCTGGGGCCACGAGATCGCGATCCTCCTCGGCATCGGCGCGGTGAGCCTGCTGACGTCGCGAGCTCGCCCCGGCGGGGAGGCGCCGGTCCGGGGGTGGTTTCCGCTGCTCCCCTTCGGTCCGGCCGTCGCGGGCGGCGCGGCGAGCGGCGTGACGCTGCCGTCGCTCTTCTGGGTCTTCCTCAAGACCGGCTCGGTGCTCTTCGGCAGCGGCTACGTGCTCCTGGCCTTCCTGCGCGCCGACCTCGTGCAGCGCCTCGGCTGGCTGACCGAGGCGCAGCTCCTCGACGCGATCGCGATCGGTCAGGTCACCCCGGGGCCGGTGTTCACCACGGCGACCTTCATCGGCTACCTCCTGGCGGGGCCGAGCGGGGCGCTCGTCGCCACGCTGGGCATCTTCCTCCCGGCCTTCGTCTTCGTGGCGCTGAGCGGTCCGCTGGTCCCGCGCCTGCGGGCGTCGGCTCGCGCGGCGGCCTTCCTCGACGGCGTCAACGTCGCCTCGCTCGCGCTCATGGCGGTCGTCACCGCGCAGCTCGGGCGCGCCGCGCTCGTCGACCTCCCCACCGTCGCGCTCGCCGCGCTGAGCGCCGCGCTGCTGCTCCGCTACCGGCTCAACTCGACGTGGCTGGTGCTCGGCGGCGCGGGGCTCGGCTGGGCTCTCCACCGCGCAGGGCTCGCCTGACGTGGGCCGAAGGCATCCCGCGCGGCGGAACGACCGGTCGCCCGGCGGGTCGGGGCGGCGGTTGTGTTCGCCGTCGGGGGTGAACTAGTGTGCGCGCGATTTCGCCCCATCGAGGACCCATGAAGAACACCGCCAGCGACCGCTGGGTCGCCTACCTCGTGTCGATCACCGCAGCGGTGCTCGTCCTGCTCTTCGGCCTTCAGCGCTTCGGCATCTGGCAGCCGGCGGAGATCCACGTCGCCGACCTCGCGCGTGAGCTCATCGCCGGACGGCCCGTCGCCTTCGATCGCCCGCCCGGCCAGATCGGCGCCGTGGCGCTGGGCTTCCGGCTCGGTGGCGTGTCCGAGCTCTGGGGCCGGCTCCCCACCGCGCTGCTCGCGTTCGCCTCGGCGTGCGCGCTGATGGCCGCGGCGCGGGGCGCGGGCGACCGACGGCTCGCGGCCTACGTCGGCATCACCTACGCCACCATCCCCCTCGTCTTCATGAACGCCCGGCAGATGTTCGGCGGCGGCGTGGCGCAGAGCGCGTCGACGCTGGCGCTCGCGGGCTTCGTGCTCCTGCTCTGGGGGCGTGGCCAGCGCTGGCAGATCGGCGGCGCGGTGCTCGCGGCGCTGGGGCTGCTCCTCGGGGTGCTCGCGGCCGGGGTGATGCTCGTGCCGATCCTCGGCGCGGTGGGGCTCGCGGGGCTCCTGCGCTTCGGGGCGGAGTCGCGGCTCACGCGGCTCACCAGCGCCGTGTCCTTCGCCGTGGCCGCCGCGCTCGCCATCGTGTGCGTGCGCGTGGCCTCGCGGGAGCTGAGCGGATACTCGGGCTGGGTCGGGGCGTCGCCGCAGTCGTCGATCCCCACGCAGTGGCAGACCTTCGAGGTCTTCTTCGAGCAGATCGCGCACGGCACCTTCCCGTGGACCGGCCTGGTGCCCTTCGGATTACTCCGGCTGGTAAGCCCGCCGTCGCAGGTGCCCGCGGGGGAGAGCGATCCGACGCTCCCGGAGGACGAGGCGAGGGAGTCCGACGCGTGGCGCGAGGCGGGGATGCGCCTCACGGCCTTCCTGGCCATCGCGCTCGGCTTCGCGCTGCAGACCTTCCACATGCAGCTCTTCGGCATCAGCGCCTTCGTGCAGGTGGCGCCCATCGCCCTCGGGCTCGCGGTGCTGCTCCGCGACGCCGAGCGCGAGCGCACCCCGTGGCGCACCGTGGCGGTCGCGGCCTCGCTGCTCACGGTGCTGATGCTGCGCGATTTCCTGCAGTTTCCGAAGGCCGCCTACGCGGCGCTCGGGCTGCCCGACGGGGGCCCGGCCTTCCCGACCGGCTTCGCCATCAAGTTCAGCGAGTGGACCGCCAACGTGCGGGCCGCGCGCGCCGCGCACGGGGAGGTGCCGCCGCTTCCCGCGGAGGGCTTCCACATCATCGAGACGGGGATCTTCCTCGCGCTCTCGGCGCTGGTGCTCTTCCAGGGCACCGGCCGCGTCGGGGCCTTCGCGTGGGGCCGACCGTACGCGTGGATGCTCGACGTCGAGCGCGACGCCAAGGAGGCGATGGTCTCCGAGACGGCCGATCGCGGCCGACCCGCGGTGGGCACCTTCCTCCTCGCCAACCTCCGCGGCCTCTTCGCCGTGCTGGCGCTGGCCTGCGTCATCGTCGGGCTGAGCGTCCGCTCGGTGCCGTCGCTGACGACGCCGGGGCGCGAGGCCATGACCGCGCTGGCCGCCGCGCCGGTCGGCGTCGTCGCCGGCGTCTTCGCCTTCATCGCCGTCTGGAACCTCTTCGCCTGGCTCGGCCGCGTGGAGAACCCGGTGAACCGGGTGCTCGGCTCGCGCGTCGCGTGGGTGCCGGTCGCGGCGCTCGTGGTCTCGCTCATCTACACGCAGGGCTTCATGGTCTCGCTCTCGGAGCACATGTCCCCGCGCGGCGTGTGGGCGGTGATCCGCTCGCTGCGCCACGGCGACGAGCCCATCGCCCGCTTCGGCGGGCCGAGTGACGATCCGGCCACCCGGTACTACACGCAGGTGGTGCCCGAGACGCTCCGCACCGAAGACGAGGCCGTGCGCTGGCTGACCGGCTCGCGCCGCAGCTTCCTCGTGCTGGGCAACGACGTCTTCCCGGCGCTCAACCGTGCGTACCGCCACGAGCGGCACCAGAACATCCCCATCGCCGACGCGAGCAACAGCAACCTCTTCGTCGCGGTGAGCGACCTCGAGGGGCGCCCCAACCGCAACCCGCTGGAGCCGTGGGTGCAGTCCGAGCGCCCGCGCATGCGCCACCCCGCGCGCGAGCCGTCGGTGTTCGAGAACACCTACGAGTACATCGGCTATGACCTCGACTCCAACGGCCTGAGCTACGTGCCGCTCGGCGGGTCCTTCAAGGTCACCTTCCACTTCCACGTGATCGCCGACGCGACGCGCAACTGGCAGCTCTTCGTGCACACCGACGGGCAGGGGCCGCGCATCAACGGCGACCACGAGGGCGTCGGCGGCCGGTACCCCACGCGGCACTGGCAGAACGGCGACTACATCAACGACCAGATCACGGTGAACGTCCCACTGACGTACCGCCCCGGGGTCTACACGGTGTTTCTGGGCTTCTTCGACGGCGGCGATCGCATGCGGCTGGAGGGCGGCGACCACGACCGCGACAACCGCGTCGTCGTCGCCCGGGTGAACGTACGGTGAGGCGATCATGAACGGCGACAAGAAGGACGGGGACGGCGGGCTTCCAGGCGAGCGTCCGTCGCGCATGTCGATCCCCCCGGACGGCATGGAGCGGCGCTCGTTCGTGCGCGTCGACGTGGCCAACTGGCAGGTCGACTGCAACGACGGCGACAATTTCCTCTACTCGTACATCACCAACATCTCCGAGATGGGGATCTTCATCCACAGCCAGACGCCGCCGGACCTCGACCGCCCGGTGCGGCTGCAGTTCTCGGTGCCCGGCGAGGAGCCGATGGACATCGAAGGGGTCGTCGCCTGGATCAACCCCTACCGGCCGCACGGGGAGAACCTCAACCCCGGCTTCGGCGTGCGCTTCACCAACCTCTCGCCCGAGCAGCGCGAGCGCCTGGTGGCCCTCGTGCACGCGATCGCCTACCTGCCCGACGACGCCTGAGCCTCCGAGCGCTCGGCGAGCGCGCGACGGCCATCGCCCGCCTGCGACCCCCGAAGAGGCCGCAGGCGCGATGTCGCGTCGTGCGATGGGGGATGGATCAGGCGGGGGCGCGGGAGGGGGCGACGGACTCCGCGCGGAGCTTCGCGATGAGCTCGGCGGCGGGGAGGAAGCCGAGGTCCGTGCGGCCCTTGCGGAGCGTCGCGCCGTCGGACTCGACCTCCTTGTCGCCGATGACGCCGATGTACGGCGGGCGCAGCAGCGAGGCGTTGCGGATCTTCGCGGTGAGCTTCTCGTTGCTCGGGTCGACCTCGACGCGCAGGCCCGCCAGGCGCATGCGGGCGGCGAGCGACTCGGCGAACTCCAGGTGCTTGTCGGAGACGGTGACCAGCACGATCTGCTCGGGCGAGAGCCACGCCGGGAACCAGCCCGCCGTGTGCTCGATGTAGAGCGAGAGGAAGCGCTCGAGCGAGCCCAGCACCGCGCGGTGCAGCATCACCGGGCGGTGCGCGGTGTTGTCGGCGCCGATGTACGAGAGGTCGAAGCGCTCCGGGAGGTTGGGGTCGACCTGGAGCGTGCCGAGCTGCCACGAGCGGCCGATGGCGTCGGTGATGTGGAACTCCAGCTTCGGCCCGTAGAAGGCGCCTTCGCCCTTGGCGATCTCGAAGGTGCGGCCCTTGGCGAGCACCGCGTCGCCGAGGATCTTCTCCGCGCGCTCCCAGGACTCGACGGTGCCGAGGTAGCCGCTGTCGGGGCGCGTCGCGAGCATGATCTTCACGTCGGTCATGCCGAGGTCGCGGTAGACCTCGTCGAGCAGGTCGAAGAACGCGCCGATCTCCGCGGGCATCTGCTCCTCGGTGCAGAAGATGTGGGCGTCGTCCTGCGAGAAGGTGCGGACGCGCGAGAGCCCGTGCGTGACGCCGGAGCGCTCGTAGCGGTGCAGCCGACCGAAGTCCGCCATGCGCAGGGGGAGGTCGCGGTACGACTTGCGATCGGCCGCGAACATCAGGCAGTGCGACGGGCAGTTCATCGCCTTGCAGCCGCAGATGTAGCCCGAGCTCACCGAGGCGAGCGCGGCGGTGACCTTCTCGTCGAGGGTGAACACCTGGCTCATGGGGACGCCGTGGCCCTCTCGGGTGGGCTCGAGCGCGTCGGTGCCCAGCGCCAGGAACATGTTGTCCCGGTAGTTCTCCCAGTGCCCGGAGGTCTCCCAGAGGGCCTTGTCGAAGATCTGCGGGGTGATGACCTCGGAGTACCCGCGGCGCGCGTACTGGTCGCGCATGTACGCGATGAGCGCGTTGTAGAGGTGCGCCCCGCGCGGCAGGAAGAAGGGCGAGGCCGGCGCCCACTCGTGAAACATGAACAACTTGAGGTCCTTGCCCAGCTTGCGGTGGTCGCGGGCCTTGGCCTCCTCGAGCTGGCGCATGTGCGCGTCGAGCGCCTTCTGCGTCGGGAAGGCGGTGCCGTAGATGCGCTGGAGCATCGGCCGCCGCTCGTCGCCGCGCCAGTACGCGCCCGCGACGGAGGTGAGCTTCACCGCGCCGAGGAAGCGGGTGCTCGGGACGTGCGGGCCCTCGCAGAGGTCGATCCAGTGGCCGTGCTGGTAGAACGAGATGTCCTCGCCCGCGGGGATGCCGTCGAGGATCTCGACCTTGTAGGTCTCGCCCATCTTCGTGAGCTTCTCGCGCGCCTCGTCGCGGCTCATCACGCCGCGCACGAAGGGCGTGTCGCCGGCGGCGATCTCCTTCATGGTCGCCTCGATGCGCCCGAGGTCGTCCTCGGTGAAGCGCCCGTCGGGGCGGTCGAAGTCGTAATAGAAGCCGCTGTCGATGCTCGGGCCGATGGTGACCTTCGTGCCCGGGAAGAGCCGCTGCACCGCGTCGGCCATCACGTGCGCCGTCGAGTGCCGGATGATCGGCAGCGCGCGCGGGTCATCGGCGAGGATGGGCTTCACCTCGGTGGTCTCGGTCGCCTCCACGGGCGTGTGCAGGTCGACGGTGCGCCCGTCGACCAGCGCGGCGACCGCGTTCGGGGGGAGGCGGTTTCGATCCTTGAGGAGCTGTCCTGCGGTGACCTTCATGACCTGTCGTTCGGGCGCCAGCGCGGGGCCGATTCCCCGCGGCGAGCGACGCACGGTGTACGCACCCGCGATCCGGTGCGTCAAGCGAGCGGGTCGCGGCCTCGGGAAAGGGGTACGATGCCCGGGTCGTATGTCATCCACGCTCTTCGAGTCGCTGCCCGATGCCGTGTCCGTCTACGAGGTGTCGCCGCGCGACGGGCTGCAGAATGAAGCCGTCACGGTGCCGACGCCCGCGAAGGTGAGGCTCATCGAGGCGCTCGTCGCCGCCGGGCTGAAGCGCCTCGAGGTGACCAGCTTCGTGTCGCCCAAGTGGGTGCCGCAGCTCGCCGACGCGGTGGAGCTTTGCCGGCTGCTCGGTCACCCGCCGGGCGTGAGCTTCTCGGCGCTCTGCCCCAACCAGCAGGGCCTTGACCGGGCGCTCGCGACGGAGCTCGGCGAGGTGGCGGTCTTCCTCTCCGTGAGCGAGACGCACAACCGCAAGAACGTGAACAAGTCCGTGGCGCAGACGCTCGCGGTGTTTCGCGAGATGGTCCCGACGGCGCTGGCCGCGGGGCGCCGCGTGCGGGGCTACCTCTCGACGCTCTGGGGCTGCCCCTACGAGGGCGCGGTGGACCCGGAGAAGGGCGTCGAGATCGCCCGCGCGCTGCTGGAGATGGGCTGCTACGAGGTCTCCCTCGGCGACACCATCGGCATCGGGACGCCGCTGCAGACCAAGCGCATCGTGGAGATGTTCCTGCGGGAGTTTCCGGCGCAGCAGCTGGCGCTGCACTTCCACGACACGCGCGGCACCGCGCTCTCCAACGTCATCGTCGGCCTCGAGCTCGGGGTGCGCACCTTCGACGCCTCCGTCGGCGGCCTCGGCGGCTGCCCCTACGCGCCCGGCGCCGCGGGCAACCTCGCCACCGAGGACCTCGTCTTCACGCTCCACGGCATGGGCATCAAGACCGGCATCGACCTGGACAAGCTCGTCGAGGCCGGGAGGGTCGCCTCGGCGGTCGTGGGGCGCGAGCTGCCGGGCAAGGTGCACAAGGCCGGCGTGCGCGCGCTCCGCCGCTGATTCTCGGGGAAAGCTCTTGAGCGGCACCCGCTCGCTGTGGCCTCCTCGCGCCACACGAAGGAGCGGAGGTCCAATCCCATGATCGGTTCAGCTGCGTTGTTCCTGGTTGCGCTGTCGGGGGCGGGGCAGCTCCGCACGGTGGAGGCGCTCCCGGCCGCGCTCACCCTCCAGGGTGAGGCCGCGGCGCCCTCCGCGTGGTCGATGGACGTCGGGCTGCGGGTCACCCGCTACGGCCTCGACGGCGGTCTGCAGCGCCGCAACCGCTGGCTCGCGCAGGCCGCGACGCGCGCCACCGACGCGACCCCCGCGACGCCCGCCGCCGCGGCGACCTCGCCCGCGACCGAGACGCCCGCGAGGCCGGAGGCCTCCACCTGCGAGAGCTGCGACATCGACTGCGAGACCTGCCGCGAGTCCGACCGGCAGGCCCGCTACCTGATGCACCGGCGCGCCTCGCTGCTGCGCACGCACCGCGCGTTCGGCATCGCGGCGTGGAGCTCGCTCGTGGTCACCGAGGCGCTCGGGACCATCCTCGCCATCAACCGCCCCACGTGGTTTGGCGACGGCGCGTGCGCCACCGACCCGAGCGCCTTCGGCTGCGGGTCGAGCCTGCTCGGGACGCTGCACGAGGCCTCGGCCTTCCTGACCACCGGGCTCTACACCACGGCGGGCATCCTCGCGATCGCGGCGCCCGACCCGGACAACGCCGCCGTTGGCGACGACCGCGCGGCGAGCACCCTGCGGCTGCACAAGGCGCTCGCGTGGGTCCATGGGGCGGGCATGATCCTGATGCCGATCCTGGGCATCATCGGCGCTCGCGTGAGCAACCCCGACGTGGGCCGGGCGTTTCGCACCATCCACACGGGCGTCGGCTACGCCACCTTCGCGACCCTCACCTGGGCCATGTACCTCGAGCTCTTCTGATCGCGGTTGCCGACTACAGCGGGTCGTCCGAGTGATCGAGGACCTGTAGCGTCCCCGCCGCGGTGTCCCTCACGCGGAGGTAGCCGTCCGCGTCAGGCGTGCTCCACACGGTGACGCCGTCGCCGAGCCGCAGCAGCACCGCGCGAGAGAAGGGCTGGCGCTCCGGGTCGAGCACCCGGAGGTCGGTGCTCGTCGCGTCTCCGTAGACGGCGGCCGCGCTCCCGGCGCACGGCGCGCCGAGGCGGGCGAGCAGCGCGCACGCGTTGACGCCGGTGGGCGCTGCGGGTCGTGCGTCGACGATCCGCCGGGCGCTCGCGCGGAGGGCGTCGCGAAGGGCGGGATCGATCGCAGCCGGGTCGACCCTGGAGAGGGCCGCGAGCGCGTTGTGAGCGACGGGCGAGGGGGCCTCGTCGATCGCGGACCGCAGGGCCTCGACGGACCCTGGCGCCGCCGAGCGCAGGGCCCAGGCGGCCGCGGCCCTGGGGGCGAGCGCCCTCGAGGGATGGAGCTGCGCCACGAGCGTCGCGCTCGCGGCCGTCGAGGACGGCAGGTTGCCGAGGGCCTCGATGGCCACGAGGGAGACGCGGGGATCGGACGCGACGGCGGCATGCGAGGTGAGCGCCTGGAGCGCGGCGGGGTCGCCGGACGACGCGACGGTGCCGAGCGCTCGCACGCCGGCGGCGCGGGTGCGCCAGGGTCCGCGCGAGGCCGCGTCGAGCAGCATCGGGAGGTGCGCGGAGCGGACCGGGCCCGGGAGCGCGCCGGCCGCGAGGGCGTGACCGAGGACGAGGAGCAGCGCGCCGCGATCGACCGGCGACGGGTCGCGCCATCGGGCGACCAGCGCGGGGACGAGCGCGTCCGCGGGCATCGCTCGCAGCGACGTCGCGGCCGCGGCGCGCACGCTCGCGTCGCCGTCGGACATCGCCCCGAGGAGGGGAGCCAGACCCGCCAGCGAGAGGGCCCGTCCGAGGCCCTGGGCCGCCGCCACGCGGATCGCCGCGCTGGGGTGCCGGAGCGCCGCGATCAGCGCTGGCGCCGCGCGGTCGTTGCCGGTGAGCCCGAGCAGCCGGAGCATCGTCGCGAACTGCGGGTGGCACGAGAGGTCCAGGGTCCCGAGCGCCTCGGCGAGCGGGTCGATCGCCAGCGGGTCGAGGCCGTGGCGCGCCTCCGCCCAGAGCGAGAGGGCCTCGAGGAGCGACGGGTCGACGGCGCCCCGGGCGCACCCGGGCGAGCGGAGCGACCAGGACGCTCGCGAGGCGGTGAGCCGCTCCAGCAGCGCCCGCAGCGCGCGGTCGGAGCCGGAGCGGCCGAGGGCGCGGTGCATCGCCGCGGTCGCGCCGGGCACGGGGCCGGGGGAGGACGATGCGGGCTCGCGGCCCAGCAGGTCGAGGAGGGCGTCGGCTACCTGGTCTCCACCGATGCGGCCCAGCAGCTCGGAGAGCGCCTCGACGTTGTCTCGGGTCACCCTCGGCAGGATCGCCCCGACGTCGGGGCGCAGCCGGTCGGCGTGAAGCAGCAGGGCGCTGGTCGCGTCGCGGAATCGAGGCGCCCGCGGGTCGAGGGCCAGGTCGAGGAGGGCGCGGCGGGCCTCGGAGGAGTCGATGCCTCCGAGCGCGGTGATGGCGGCGCGAGCGACCTCGTCCCGGCCCGCGAGCGAGGTCGCGAGGTCGGGGCGAGCGAGGGCGGCGAGGGGGGGGACCGTCGCCGGGTCGGGGTGCTCCTGCAGCCCGCGGAGCGCCGCGAGGCGGACCCCCGGCATCGCGTCGTGGACGAGGCCCACGAGGGCGCGCGCGGCGACTTCTCCA
>CBIHPK010000004.1:0-162321 GCA_966211675.1 uncultured Myxococcaceae bacterium | reverse complement strand
CCGAGTGTGCAGCGGCGACACCGTGGGAGCCCGCTCCGCCGTCGACGCGCTCTCCCGACGCCGCGGCCCGGTCGACCGCACGACCCTCGCGTGGCTCTGGCTTCGCGTGGGAGAGCGCTCTCGTGCGCTGGAGGAGTCGGCGCTCGCGATGGGGGAGGGCGTCGCCGGGGCCGCCACCGTGAGGGCCCTGGCGCTGGCCGAGAGCGACCGGGTTTCGCAGGCCCTGCGCGTCGCGGCGCTGGTCGACGTGGGAGAGCGGGCGCCGGACGTGGCGACGCGATCCCTCGGACCGTGGGCCGGGCGCTGCGTGCGCTCCGGGGCGATGGGGCGAGCGGAGGGCTCCCCCCGGGGCAGCGCCCTGGTGCTGGTGACCGCCGCGCTCGCCGGCGCGCTCGACCGGGCAGGGCACGGGCCGCTCGCGGACGTGGCGATCGAGCGCGCGATGCTCCGGCTGCGAGCGCTCGCGGGGGAGGGCGTCGAGGCGAGGGACGCCCTGCGCGTCGCCGCCGCGGCACGGCTCGATCGGCTGGGCCGCGCCCCCGATGGAGCGCTCTCCGAGGTCGAGACCGGAGAGGGCCGCCTGGCCCGCGCCGCCAGCGTGGCGTGGTCCTCGCCCACGGCGCTCACGCAGCAGGACCTCGCCGCGGCGGCCAGCGATCCGGAGACGGCCGCGTGGTCGTCGGGGTGGAGGGTGCTGCTCTGCGCCCGCTCGCCCGCCCGCTGCTCCGGGGTCGACCGGTCGGGCGCCGAGGCCCTGGTGCTCGCCGCCATCGACGAGGCCCCGGTGGTGCTGCGCGCCCAGGCCCTGCTGCGCCGCGACCCGCGCGATCTCGAGCGCGCCGCGAGCGCCGATCCGGCCTCGCCCTGGGACGCCTGGATCCGCTCGCAGCTCAGCCCCACCCCGGACCGCGACGCCCCGTGAGAGCTCCCTGGTCTGCGGTCTCGCGTCGGGTGGCGTACGCTCTTGCCCTCTCGGCGGTGAGCCTCGCGGCGGTGGTCCACTACCGCTCCGAGGGGACCACGCTCCCGGTCGACGACGCGTACATCACGCTGCACAACGCCGAGGTGCTGCGCCGCGGCTTCGACCCGCAGTTCGGCGTCGCCGCGATGGTGGGCGCCACCAGCTCGGTGCACACGGTGCTCATCGCGCTGCTCGGGGCGGCGGTGCACGGCGAGGCCGCGGGCTGGCTCGGCGCCTGGGTGGGCATCGCCGTCTACGTGACCGGCGTGCTGGCGCTGGGCGTGCGCTACCGGCTGTCGCGCTGGGACGCGGCGCTGCTCGTCGCCCTGTCGCTGGTCGTCGCCGAGGTGCCGCACCAGCTCACCAACGGCCTGGAGACCGGCCTCGCGATGGGAGCGCTCGCGTGGTGCCTCGCGCTGACCGAGCCGGGGACCTCGGGAGCGTCGTCGCCGCTCCAGCCCTGGCTCTGCGGCCTGCTGCCCTTCCTCCGGCCGGAGCTCTCCGTCGCCTCCGCGGCGCTCATGGCCACCCGCTGGCTGCGCCTCCGCCGCGAGGGCGCCCTCGACGTCCGCCGCGCGCTCACGGACCTCTCGCTGGCCTCCCTCGGCGCGGCCCCCTGGGCGCTGCTCAACCTCGTGCAGCTGGGCGCTCTCGTGCCCTCGACCATCGCCGCCAAGCGGGTCTTCTTCGCGGAGGGGTGCATCCCGATCAAGGTCCGCTGGGAGTGGGCGCGCCACAACCTCCGGGGCTTCGCCGACGGCGTCGGCTACCTCACCCGCTCGCTGGTGCTCTGGCCCTTCGCCGCCGCGGGGAGGGTGGGGATGCTCACCGCCGCCGCCATGGTGCTCGCGTACACCACGCAGTTTCCCGGAGCCCTCGGGCACTACGAATACCGCTACCAGTATGCCCTGCTGCCCTTCGCCCTCGCCGCGATCGCCGCGGCGCGAGCGAACCCCTCCCGATGGATCCGCGGCGCGGCCCTCGCGATCGCCCTCGTCTCGGTCGACGCCAGCGTGTGGGGCCTCGGCGACCGCTGGGAGCAGCACCGGCTGCGGTGCGCCTTCACCCGCGCCGAGCTGGGCGGCGTGGCGACCTTCGTCCGCACCTCGCTGCCTCGCGACGCGAGGGTGCTGGTGCACGACGTCGGCTACCTCGCCTTCGCGGGCGAGCGCCAGCTGGTCGACCTCGTGGGGCTCAAGACCCCTCGCGCGGTCGCGCTGCACCGGCGGCTCACCTGGGCGACCTGCGGAGCGTCGAGGGCCGACGCGGTGCACCGTCTCGCGCTCGACACGCGGCCCACGCACCTCGTGGTGCTCGACTCCTGGGACGCGATCTACCGCATCGCCGACGGGCTC
The DNA here is from genome assembly GCA_966211675.1 of uncultured Myxococcaceae bacterium. Lineage (GTDB taxonomy): Bacteria > Myxococcota_A > Polyangia > Polyangiales > SCUS01. The sequence continues at coordinate 160,005 of CBIHPK010000004.1, read as the reverse complement.
CGGGCGCACGGCTGGAGGGTCGATCCGGTGCGGCCCGCGGGGCGCTATCAGGTGTTCTCCCTCGCGCCTCCGCCCTGAGCCCACGGCGCTTCCGATACCGCTCTATTTGTTGATTCCTGCGAGGGCGGACGGGTAGCTTGACAACCCCAGGGATCCGAAGGAAACAGCGGCCGCTTGGGTGGACCGTCGGTGGGCCATCAGGGAATGAGCAGAAGGTGAAGACCAAGATGCGTGGACTAATTTCAAAGTTGATGGGTGCGGCAATCGCGCTGGGCGCGACGACCGTGGGCGCGCAGGACCTCAGCACCACCCAGGTGGCGCCCTCGACCGCGACGTCGACCGGCGGGTCGATCACGGACACCTCCGGCCCGACGGACCACTCGGTGGTCACCGGCCACCTCGGTCTCCGCTACTTCGGCTCGGCCGACATGCCGGCCCTCTCGTTCACCGGCGGCATGGCCACGCAGGGCGGCACGCAGGCGCTCCACACCGTGGGCGTTCGCTACTGGCTCAACGGCTCGCTCGGCCTCGAGGCCGGCCTCGGCATCGGCTTCTCCAGCGGGTCCAACACCCGCACGGTGCAGTCGGGCGGCAACACGATGCAGCAGTCGTCGGACAACCCGAACTTCTTCGGGCTCGGCCTGCAGGTGGGCCTGCCCATCATGATCGCCGAGGCGAAGCACCTCGCCATCCACCTCGACCCGTACCTCTTCTTCCGCTACGGCACGAGCGGCATCACCACCGGCTCGGGCACCTCGACGACCGACAACACCCTCAGCGCGGTGCAGTTCGGCCTCGGCGCCAACGCGGTCGCGGAGATGCAGTTCGGCTTCATCGGCCTGCCGCAGCTCGGCCTCCAGGCGCAGTTCGGCTTCGGCCTCGCCTACAACAGCAACAGCTTCAAGTCGGTGGTGCTCAGCACCAACGACACCACCACCGCCTCGTCGTCGGGCTTCGGCATCGGCACCACGGTGGGCCCGCACTACGGCCTCGACCAGATCATCAGCGGCTCGGTCTCCGCCGTCTGGTACTTCGGCGCCGCCCCCGGCCGCTGATCCCCCCCGTCCCCTCAGCGCCGCCGCGTCCTCGCGGGCGCGGCGCGCAGCGGCTCGTAGAAGCCCTCCAATCCAACCACCTCGTAGGGCTCCTCGCCTCGCGCCACGAAGGCCGCGTTGCGCGCCGCGATCTCGTCGAGGATCATCGGGAAGGCCGCGATGCTCCACGGCAGCGTGTCGTGCATCAGCAGCACGCCCCCGCGGGGCGCCCGGTCGAGCTCGGCGCGCACGTTGGCGAGCACTGCCTCCGCGGTGTTGACCCGCCAGTCCTGCGAGTCCATCGCCCAGAACACCGGGGTGTACTCCCGCGAGAACACGGCGCTCACCGCGCGAGGGTGGTGCAGCGCTCCGTAGGGCGCGCGGAAGAGCCAGACGCGCTCTCCCACCACGCCGTGGATGAGGGCCTCGGTGCGGTCGATCTCGTACCGCAGCGTCGCCTCGCTCATCGTGTCGAGCAGGTCGTGGTGATAGGTGTGGTTGCCGATGAGGTGACCGTGGCGCCACTCCGTGGCCAGCACCGCGCGGTTGCGCCGGGCCACCTCGCCGTCGCCGTCGATGCGGTGGCCGGTGACGAAGAAGGTCGCGCGGAGCCCGCGCTGCTCCAGCGTGTCGAGCAGCGCCGGGGTCGTCTCCCAGCTCGGACCGTCGTCGAAGGTGAAGGCGATGCACCGTCGGACGCACCCGCCGCCGCCGATGAGCCGGCCGCCGCGGAAGCGCTGCGACCAGAGGTTGCTGTCCGCGGGCTTGATCTTGTAGCCGGTGTCGTCGGGGCCTCCGGTGGCGGAGGCGAGGAGGGGCGCGAGCGCGACGACCGCCATCGTGGCGATCACCGCGCGCAGGGCTCGTCGGGGAGAGGAGCGATCAGAACGGGATGTCGTCATCGCCACCGGGGCCGCCGCCCCCGAAGTCATCGGGGGGAAAGTCGTCGGCGTCGGGCACGGGCCGGCCGCCGCCCGCAGGGGCCGGGCGAGCGCCGCCCACCGCACCACCGCCGACCGAGGGGGCACGGACGCCGCCCGTCGGCGCGCCGCCACCGGGGTGAGCGCCGGCCTCGTTGCGGCCGCCCAGCAGGATGAGGTTGGAGGCCACGATGTCCGTCGCGCTCTTCTTCACGCCGTTGGCGTCTTCGTAGGAGCGCGTCTCGATGCGGCCCTCGACGTAGACCCGCGAGCCCTTGGAGAGGATCTTCGCCAGCGCCTCGCCGCGCTTGCCCCAGAGGACCACCTGGTGCCAGTGCGTGACCTCCTGCCGGGTCTGGTTCTGGTCCATGTACGACTCCGTCGTCGCGAGGCGGAACTTCAACACCGGCCGGTTGTTGGTGGTGAAGCGAAGCTCCGGATCGGCGCCGAGGTTGCCGATGAGCATTGCCTTGTTGAGTCCTTCAGCCATGTTGTGCCCCGTTTCTCCAGGAGGGGACGGGCGCAGCGCCCGTCGCGGTTCACCGTAGTGGCCGCTTTCAGGGGGGTCAACAACCCGTGTGACATAGCCTGTCACGAGTGGAAAGAGCGCCAGGAGCTTGCGTTCTGCGCTCAATAGTCCGCCGGGGGGCAGGTGTCTCCGTGGCGTCGTCGGTACACCGGCTCGCCGTCGACGTAGCGCATGAAGCAGTAGCCGCGGTCGAGGTACGCTCGCAGCTGGGGGTAGTTGTACATGTACCTCCCGCTCATGGTCCGGCCCGCGTCGATGATGAGCTCGGGCCGCTCGCGCTCGAGGTCGGCGAGGAGCTGCGCTCGGCTGCCGGGCACCACCCGCCGCTCCTCCTCCTCGCGCGTCGCCTGGAACCACGGCACGACTCCGGCGGGGTAGACCGTGTAGACGAAGCGCGAGGCGGGCATGCGCTGCGCCGAGACGTAGGTCTCCGCGCGGAAGCCCCAGACGAAGATGCGGTCGTTGGGGTCCGTGCGCTCCAGCACGTAGCGCACGATCGGGTCCGTGTGCGGGTCCTGGTACCAGCGGTCGGTCTCGCGGCGCAGGCGCACGTTGCGGTGGAGGTTCCAGGCGCAGACGGCGAGCAGGGCGGAGGCCCCGAGGACGAGGGTGAGGGTGCCGACGAAGCGGCCGCGCAGGGAGGCTCGCGACGGGGCGACGATGGCCGCGAGGGCGCCGCCGGCCACCACCGCCGCCACGGAGAACACCTCGACCAGGTAGTGCGGGAAGAAGCGCCCGGTGAACGACGCTCCGATCACGCTCCCGATGAGCTGGAGGAACACCACCAGCGCGCCCCCCTGGGCGCGGAGACCGGACCAGCGCGGGCCCTCGTGGTCGGTCACCCGGCGCAGCACGCGCGCGGCGAGCAGCCACCCGAGCGAGCCCACCACCACGATGCCGAAGAGGTACTTGTCGAACTGCTCCTTCAGCTTGTCGCGGTACGAGGTGAGCGTGACCGGAGCCATGAAGATCTCCCGGCCATACCGCTGGTAGTAATACGTGAACTCCTTGAGGTGCCCGGAGGCCGCGTAGATCAGCGTCACCAGCACGAAGGGGATGGCCGAGCCGAGGGCGAAGCGGATCAGGTCGCGCGCCCTCGACTCGCGGGTCGAGGCCGGGTCGGGGGCGCCGAGGACGATCCACGCCGCGAGGGGCAGCGCGTGCACCAGCGCCATCTGCTTGCTCAGCCCGGCGCAGGCGGCGAGCACGCCCGCGGTGAGGAGGTGAGCGTTGCGGCGGCGCACCGGCCCTCGGGGGTCATCCGAGGAGCGCATCGCGCGGGCCACGAGCAGCCACGAGGCGAGCGCGAAGATCATCGCGACGACCTCGCCGTTGTAGCCGATGCCGTCCCAGGGGTTGAGCTCGTAGGTGAAGAAGTAGGTCGAGACCAGCACCGCGATGGCGGCCGCCGCGGGGGTGAAGAGCTCCAGCGTCAGCAGGAACACCAGCGCCAGCGTCGCCAGCGAGCAGACGAGGGCGAGCACGCGGATGGGGATCCAGCTCCACATGCCGCCGAGGCGCATCGCGATCGCGGCGAGCCAGTAGGTGATGGGCCCGCGCTGCGAGACGCCGTCGACGTAGGGGAGCCAGTGCCCACGGATCATGCGCAGGCCGAGCGCGGAGATGTACCCCTCGTCGTTGCTGACCGGCGTCGCGTAGGGGAGGAGGAAGTGCGCGTGGGCCCGGAGGGTGACCACGAGGGAGACGACGAGCGCGAGGACCATCGGTCCCCACCCGAGCAGGCGCTCGCGTCGGCGGGCGCGGGGGTCTTCTACGGCAGTGTTCATCGGTGTTGGCGGGGGGGACGTCGAGAGAAGGGAAGGGGTCAGCCCGGGGTGATGAGCTGCAGGTCGAGGCCGCCGGGGTACATGTACGAGGTGTACCGCGCGATGCCGTAGACCTTGACCCCGATGGGCTGTCCGCCCGCGGAGCGCAGCCGGTGCGGCCCGCTCGCGATGGGGAGCGTGAAGACGCTCATGGTGCCGACGGCGGACATGGACCCGCGAAGGGGCATGTCGTCCATGATGAGCTCGGTGCCCGCGGGGGCGACCACGTTGATGAAGTTCTGGGGATAGGTCTGCGGCACGTAGAAGTCGTAGCTGGTGCGGTACTGCTGCACCGGCACCTCGAAGACCATGGCGGGGTCGCCCGCCGTGAGCCCGCTCCCGGCCGGCCCCTGGCCGAGCATGAACTGCGACACCAGCAGCGCCTGCGTGCCCGTCACCCGGAAGTTCACGTTGCTCTGGAACTCGATCAGCTGACCCGCGGAGAGCGTGACCGGGGCGTGGGCGCCAGGTGGGTCGAAGGTGAGGTCGTTGTCGTCGGACTGCGAGAGGATGCGCACCACCGCCGGGACGCCGGGGCCGCGGTCGCGCAGCGCCGAGACGAGGTAGTCGCGCCCCCAGGTCTCGTTGGGCAGGAGCTGCTCCTCCAGGTGGTCGCAGGCGACTCGCCCGGCGGGCACCGTGGCGCAGTCGTGGCCCACGAAGACCGCCACGGCCTGGTTGGACTCGATCGCGGTGCCGGTGAGGTCGCCGGTCCCGTCGCCGATGAGCTCGAGCACGTCGCCGGCGTTGAGCGTGAAGGTGCGCGACTGGCCCGCGCGCATCGCGGGGATCCCAACGCCCGCGGCGGTGTTGGAGGTCGGGCGCACGGTGACCTCGGTGGTCTCGCCGGTGACCGCCGTGATGGCGACGAAGCCCCCGACGGTCTGGCCGCTGAGGGGGTTGTAGACGTTGGGCCAGGCGGAGACGAGGTAGCGCTGGCGCAGCACGCCCTGCGGGAGCAGCAGCGAGGCGTCGTTGGTGAAGGAGAAGTAGCCGCCCGTGCGCTCGAAGGTGAGCGGGTTGAACTGGTAGGCCGCGATGGGCCCGTTGCTGCGCACGTGGTACGCGCCGCCTCGGCGCAGGACCGAGCTCGCCGGGCGAGCGGCCGCGTCGGGGCAGGGGCTGCCGTCGGCGCGGCAGCCGCGGTTGGCGGGGTTGAGCTGCACCAGCTCGGACACCCACGGGAGGGTGATGGTCTCGATGGCGCCGGGGGCGAGGTCGACCTCGCGGGGCGCGCCGAGGGCGCCGCCGGTGATGGAGGCGTGCACCGCGTAGCCCTGAGGGTTGGAGAGCACGACGGCGAAGGAGAACTGCGGGTCGAGCGCGGTGTTGGAGGTGACCGTCGGCCAGTAGTCGCAGCCCAGGTACGAGCGGCCCGTGGCGCTCGACGAGCAGCGGTCGACGCAGACGCCGGAGTTGCAGCTCTCGCCGTTGGCCACGTTGCACGAGGCCCCGTCGACCCAGCGCATGCCGTCGGAGCTGCAGGTCTGGATCTGCTGCGGAGAGGCCGGGTTGCAGCGCGCCGCGGAGGGCGCGCAGACGCGGCAGCCGACGTTGGGGACGCAGGTGCCGGCCGGGGTCACGCAGGCCTGGCGGTCGACGATCTGGCCGTCCGCGTCGCAGGTGTAGCGCTCGTTGCCGTTGCAGTAGACGCGGCCCTGGTCGCAGGGGCCGACGGTGCCGACGTCGCTCGTCGGACCGGTGCCGCCGTCGCGGACGATGCGGGTGAAGCGCTGATCATCGGCAGAGCAGGCCGCGACGGAGGCCATCGCGGAGAGCGAAAGAACGCAAAGCAAAGCGCGCATGCCACGACTTCTACCGCAGCCCGATCGCGCGCGTCCACGCGAGGCCGTTGCCCTGTGACGGGCACCACGGGCATCCTCCGGCCCGACCTCATGGACCTGCTCCTCCGCGGCGGAACCCTCGTCACCTGCGACCCCGACGATCGCGTCACCCCGGGCGCTCTCTGGATCTCCGACGGCCGCATCGCCGCACTCGGGGCGGAGGCCGAGTCCGAGGCGACCCGCTCGGGCCGCTCGCTGCGGGTGCTCGACGTGGCCGGGTGCGCGGTGATCCCGGGCTTCGTGCAGGCTCACGTGCACCTCTGCCAGACGCTCTTTCGCGGCATGGGCGACGACCTGCCGCTGCTCACCTGGCTGAAGGAGCGCATCTGGCCCCTGGAAGGGGCGCACGACCCCCGCTCGCTGCGCGCGAGCGCCGACCTCGGCATCGCGGAGCTCATCAAGGGCGGCACCACCACGGTGCTGGACATGGGCACCGTGCGCCACCACGACGCGGTCTTCGAGGCGCTGCGCGACTCCGGGCTGCGCGCGGTCTCGGGCAAGACCATGATGGACGCCGGGGAGAGCGTTCCTCGGACGCTGCGGGAGAGCACCGCCGAGAGCCTCGCGGAGAGCGACGCGCTCTGCGCCCGCTGGCACGGCGCCGAAGGGGGAAGGCTGCGCTACGCGTACTCGCCGCGCTTCATCCTGTCGTGCACCGAAGCCCTCTTCCGCGGCTGCGTGGGGCGGGCGAGGGAGCGCGGCGCGTGGATGCACACGCACGCCTCCGAGCACCCGGGAGAGCGGGACGCGGTGCGCGCGGCGCTCGGCATGGACGACGTCGACGCGCTGCATGCGTGGGGCTTCTCGGGGCCGGACGTGGTGATCGCCCACGGGGTGCAGCTGACCCCGAAGCAGCGGCGCATGCTGGGGCGCGACCAGACGCGCGTGGCCCACTGCCCGAGCGCCAACCTGAAGCTCGGATCGGGCGTGGCGAGGGTCGAGCGCATGCAGCGCGCGGGCATCGTGGTGGGCATCGGCGCGGACGGAGCGGCCTGCAACAACAACCTCGACGCGCTGCTGGAGATGCGGCTGGCGTCGCTGCTGGCCAAGCGCTTCGGCGACACCGGGGCGCTCCCGGCGCGGCGGGTGCTGCGCATGGCGACCATCGACGGAGCGACCGCGCTCGGGCTCGCCGACCAGGTGGGATCGCTGGAGGTCGGCAAGCGCGCGGACGTGACCGTGATCGACCTGTCGACGACGCACATCGAGCCCTGGGGCGAGGCCTCGGCGCGCATCGTCTACGGGGCGCAGTCGAGGGACGTGAGGCACGTGGTGGTCGACGGGCGGGTGCTGCTGCACGAGGGCCGGCTCACGACCCTGGACGAGGACGACGTGCGCGTCCGGGCGCGGTCCGAGGCCGTCGCGGTGCGGGCGCGCGCGGGCGTCACCGCCTGAGAGGGAGACCAGCGATCGTGTGTGAGCTCCTCGGGATGGACTGCAACACCCCCACGGACATCCTGTTCTCGTTTACGGGCTTCTCGCAGCGGGGCGGGCGCACCGGGCCGCACGGCGACGGGTGGGGCCTCGCGTTCTTCGAGGGCAAGGCGGTGCGCGCCTTCGTCGACGCCTCGCCCTGCGCGGAGAGCCCCCTCGCGACCTTCGTGCGCAGCCACTCCATCAAGACCATGATGGCCGTCTCGCACATCCGGAAGATGACCCGCGGGAGGGTGAAGCTCGCCAACACGCACCCCTTCGTGCGCGAGCTCTGGGGCCGCGCCTGGGTCTTCGCCCACAACGGCACCGTGCGGGGGCTCCCGAGGGTGAGGACCGGGCGCTTCGTCCCGATCGGCGAGACCGACAGCGAGCGGGCGTTCTGCGCCCTCATGAACCGCGTGGCGAAGCGCTTTCCCACGGAGCCCGAGGACCCGTCGGCGCTCTGGTCCTACGTCGCTCGCGTGGCCGGCGAGATCGGCCGCCGGGGGACCTTCAACTTCATCCTCGCCAACGGCGACGTGCTCTTCGCCCGCTGCGACACGAAGCTCTGCTTCATCGAGCGCCGCGCGCCCTTCGGAAAGGCCACCCTCAAGGACCACGACGTGAGCGTCGACTTCGGCGCCGTCACCACGCCTCGCGACCGCGTGGCCGTCGTGGCCACCGCTCCGCTCACCGTCGACGAGGTCTGGACCCACGGCGAGCCCGGCACGCTCTGGGTGTTTCGCAAGGGACGCCTCGCCGCCACGCTGCGCAGCGCCGAGGGTTAGAGCCCGCTACGGCGCCTCGCCGAGGCCCGCGAGGTGCAGCGCCTCGGCCTCCACCCAGGCGGCCGCCCAGCTCGCGCGCAGCCGTACGATCTGCGGGTCGAGCGAGAGGTCCGCGGCCAGCGGGTGGGAGAAGGCGACGGGCGTCGAGCGGAAGTCGGTCGCGTCGGGGTTGGGCCTCGTCCCGAACACCAGGCGACGCCCCGAGCCGCGGCTCGCCAGCGCGTAGACGATCTGTCGCGCGTCGAGCTCGATCGCCACGGGCCGCGTCTCGTCGTCGCCGCCGAGCGAGGTCGGCGAGAGGTCGCGGGTGAACACCGTGTTCGACGAGCTGGTGCAGCCCATCAGGGGCTGCGAGGCCCTGCACCCGAAGGTGAAGACCTGCAGCCGCAGGTCGCCGGTGTCGCGGAGCGAGAGGCTCACGAGGTTCTCTCCGTCGGAGGCGAGCCGGGGAAAGGCGCCCGCGTCGCGCACGCCGTGGACGCCGACGATCTCGTAGACGCGCGGCCTCGGCGGGCCCGACCCGACCGTCGTGCTGGTGCCCACCGCGGGGCCGACCGCGGTCTCGGCGAAGAGCCCGAGGCTCGGCCGAGGGAGCACGCGGTCGCGGATGAGCATCCGGCACGGCTGCCCGGTGCTGCAGGATCCCGGCGGGTCGAAGCGCACGGTGAGCGCCTCGGCGCTGGGGTATGCGTCGTCGTCGTAGGAGCCGGTGGCCTCGGCGCTGCGCGCGTCGAAGGCCTGGAGGAAGACCGTGCGCCCGTCGAGGACGCCCGCGACGAGCACGTCGTCGTTGGCCGGGATGAGGTCGAGGCTGGAGATGGTCCCCGCGCGGCCGAGGAGCGGCTTCGACGCATCCACGATGGGAGCGCCGTCGCGATCGAGCACCGTCACGCGCACGTTCTGTCCGGAGGCAGCGGCCTCGGCCCAGGCGACGAAGTAGCGCTCGGTGGCGAGGTCCCACGCGACGGCGGCGCCTCCCTCGGCGGTGGCCGATCGGGTGAGCACTCGCATCGGGGCCGCCACCGCGCCGCGGCCGGTGAAGGTGCCGAAGGCCACCGCGGTCGCCCCGTCGGCCGTGGTGTACGAGAGCACCGCCCCGAGCGTGGAGAGGCCCGCGACGTCGAAGGACAGCACGCGCATCGGGCGCACCTCCGCGCCGAGGTCGAGCGCGAGCTCCCAGGCCCGGGCGGGCCCGGCATCGACCGCGGCGAGAGGGCCCGCGTCGCCAGGGAGGGTGGGGGAGGGATCGGGCCGAGCGCCGCACGCCACGAGGAGGAGACCGCCGATCGCCAACCGCCACACTGTGCTCATCGGAATGGACCTCTCCTGCCGCCGCGATGGGGCATCGGGCAATGGCCGGTACCGTAGTACACGCGCCGCTCAGCGACAGAGGGTGATGTCCGGCCGGGCGGCGATCAGCGCGGCGAGACCCGGAGCGTCGTCGCGGACGCCCGCGAGGCGCACCGACTTCAGCGTCGGGATGCGGATCAGCGGGGACAGGTCGGGCCGCGGGGCGTAGTTCAGGTCGAGATCCTGGAGGGGGAGGCCGACGAGCGGTTCGAGCGAGTCGACGGGGGTGCCCCAGAGCTCGAGCGAGCGCAGGGAGGTGAGGTCTTGGAGGAGCCGGAGGTCGCGCACGGACGTGAAGCCCAGGTCGAGGAACTCCAGCGTCGTGAGCCCGGCGAGCACCGAGAAGTCCTTCGCGGGAATCCGCCGTAGACCCAGCCAGCGGAGCTTCGGCCACGACGGGAGCATGGACAGGTCGGCGACCCTCGTCTCGCTCAGGACCAGCTCGGTCAGCGGGAGAGTCTCCAGCGGACGGAGGTCGGTCACGCCGGTGCCCTCCAGGTTGAGCGCTTCGAGCGTGCGCCACCCGCGCAGCGGCGAGGCGTCCGAGAGGTTGGAGTAGCTCGCTCGAAGGAAGAGCCCGCGGATGTTGTGCGACGCCGCGTCGAAGAGCGTGAGGTCCACGTCCTTGACCCACAGCTCCAGGCGGATCGGCTGAGGGATCTGACCGAGCTCGGCGATGTGGTCCGAGCGCTTGAGGGTCCCCTCGGGGATGCGCAGTCGTTCGAGCGCGCGCAGCCGAGAGAGCCCGGGCGGCAGCGCCTTCTTCGGTCCCGGGAGATAGACCTCCTTCTCGCCCGAGAGCAGCTCGAAGGCCTCCGCCTCCGTGCCCGGAAGGGCGAGCGCCACGTGCAGCACCTCCCCGAGCACGTAGGCATACCGCTCGGAGCCCGCGAGGAAGGTCTTGAGCAGCGAGAGCGCGAAGCGCGGCCCGTCGGCGCCGAGCGCGACGAACTCCCGGGCGACCTTCACCAGCTTCGGGCCGACGCGGATCGTGTGGTAGTTGCGCTTGTCGGCCGTGAAGAAGGCCGCGACGGCAGGGTCGGGGTGGGCGCTGAGCGCGGCGCGGGTGCGCTTCCGCTCGGAGGCGTCCTCGGAGAAGAGCCCGGAGGCGAGGAGATCGGAGAGCTGCTCGGCGGCGGTCGTCATGTCGATGGCCCCGATGCGTACCGCAGCGGAGCCTTCACCGGACAGGCGATCTTGTCCTCGGAGGGATCGCCGCGCGACCCGCGCCTATGATCCTCTCTCCCTCCATGCGCCCCGCCGTCGTCCTCTCGCTCCTCTGCGGCGCGCTCCCGGCGGCGGCGCAGACGCACCCCTTCCCGGGCGTCACGATGGTGCGCGACGGGGGCGGCACCATGATCGTGGCCGACCTCTGCGCGGCGGGCGTGTCGGTGCGCTCGACCCGCTACGGCGAGCGGCACGCGACGCCCGGCGCGTGGGGCTCCCGCGGCGACGTCGGCGCGGCGGCGGCGGTCAACGGCGACTTCTACGACTTCCCCAGCGCGGCGTCGGTCAGCGGGCGGGCGCGAGGCGCGGGCGAGGACTGGCCCCCTGGCACCCAGCAGGTCAACCCCGAGGTGCGCAGCTACTGGCAGTTCGGCTCGCACGCGGCGGCCCTCGTCGAACCGTCGACCATCGCTCCGCCGGGCGCGCCGACCATCACGGAGATCGTCGGCGCGCACAACGTGATCATCCGCGGCGGTCGCTCGCTCGGGCCCGACTTCGACGGCGACGGGGTGCTCGCCTCGGGGCACGCGCGCACCGCCATCGGGCTCTCCGCGGACGGGCGCTACCTCTACCTCTTCGCCACGCGCACCTCGATGACCGGCGCCGCGCTCGCCAACGCCGTGCTCAGCTACGCCGCGCGGGCGGGGTCGCCCCAGGTCGACGTGGCTACCAACGAGGACGGCGGCGGATCCTCGCAGATGTACGTCCGGGGTCTCGGGCAGGTGGTCGACTCGGGTCGTCCGGTGGCCAACCACCTCGGGGTGCGCGCCGGGGGGACGGGCGACGCGCCGCAGTGTCCGCGCGTCGATTGCCCGGAGGGGCAGACCAACGCGCCGGGCGATCCGCGGCGGTGCGTCCCGCTCACCGACTATCGGACCTTCCTCGCGGACTTCGACGCCGACGGGCGCAGCGACCTCGCGACGATCAGCGCCAACGGCGGCGGCGCGTGGGCGGGCGCGATCGCGATGGAGCGCTCCACGGGGACGGGCTTCGCGTCGTCGACCTGGGCGGCCCATACGCCCACGCACATGCGCAACGGCGGCTCGACGCTGCGCTACCGGGTGGTGCTCGGAGACTTCGATGGAGACGCGCGGGCGGACCTGCTGACGGTGAGTCCCAATGGGGGCGGAGGATGGGCGGAGTGGGCGTCCGTGGAGCTGTCCACCGGGAGGGCCTTCACCTCCGCCACCTGGAACACCCCGACGCCCACGCACATGCGCAATGGCAACGGCGCTGCGGACTATCGGGTGCTGGTCGGCGACTTCAATGGAGACGGGCTCAGCGACCTCGTCACCATGAGCCCCAACGGCGGCGGGGGATGGGCCGCATGGGCCGCCGTCGACCTCTCCACCGGCGCGGGCTTCACCTCGACGGTCTGGAACACCCCGACCCCGATGCACATGCGCAACGGAGGCGCGGCGGACTATCGGGTGATGATCGGCGACTTCAATGGAGACGGCCGGAGCGACGTGGCGACGATCAGTCCCGACGGCGGCGGGGGCTGGGCCGACTGGGTATCGATGGACCTGTCCACGGGCACCGGCTTCGCGCACGCGGTGTGGGCCGCGGCCACGCCGACCCATATGCGCAATGGCGACGGCCATGCCGACTATCGGGTGCTGGTGGGGGACTTCAATGGAGACGGCCGCAGTGACCTCGCCACCATCAGCCCGACCGGGGGCGGCGGATGGGCGGAGTGGGCCGCGATGGAGCTGTCGACGGGGACGGGCTTCGCGTCGACCGTGTGGCGCACGCCGACCCCGATGCACATGCGCAACGGGGATGGCCATGCGGACTACCGGGTGCTGGTGGGGGACTTCAATGGAGACGGTCGCAGTGACCTCGCCACGGTGAGCCCGACGGGCGGCGGCGGATGGGCCGACTGGGTCGCCATGGACCTGTCCACGGGCCGCGGGTTCGCGGAGACCGTGTGGAGCGCCGCGACGCCGGGGCACATGCGGAGGGGAGGGGGCGCAGACTATCGGGTGCTGGTGGGCGACCTCGACGCGGACGGTCGGAGCGACCTCGTGACGGTGACGCCCAACGGGGGCGGCGGCTGGGCGGAGTGGGCGGCGGTGGAGCTCGACACCGGGAGCGGGTTCGCCTCGGCGGCGTGGTCCGCGCGGACGCCGTTGCTCATGCGCCTCGGGGCGGCGACGCCGCTCGCGCCGCGCTCGGACGAGGCGTCGGGCTATCACCGACCGCGCCGACCGCAGCCGCCGGAGATGGACGCCGGGGTGACGATGGACGGAGCGGTCGCCGATCGACCCACGCCGCGAGCGGACGCCGTGGCGGATATCGGGAGTGATGTCGGGAGTGATGTCGGGAGCGAGGAGACGGACGCTGGAGACGATGGTCCAGAGGGGCGCATGCTGACGGCGAGCTGCGGGTGTCGGGCGGCCGGTGCGAGCGGTGGCGACGGTCGCGCGGGGTGGGCGCTCGTGCTGATCGCGTATGCGGCGACTTCGCGCGGTCGCGCCGGGCGAACGGTCGATCGGCCCCGACGTGCAGCCCTCAGGCGAAGGCGCCGGGGAACTCCCCCAAGCGACCTCAGCGTAGTGGAACGCTGACCGTCGGGTCCTCCGCGGGGAAGCGCGCCCGCAGGTGCACGGCGCCGTTGCCGTCGCCGCGGTCGTCGAAGGTCATCGGGGTGATCCAGACGTCTCGCGCGCAGTCGTCGGCGGTGCGGCACGCGTCGGCTCGCAGTCGGTGGTGCACATAGAACCAGCTCTGCCCATCGGGTCCCAGCACCGGGCTGCCGTGTCCGAAGGACATCCCCGCGCTCGGGATGAGCAGCCTCCCCACGAGCCGCCGCGGGTTGTCGAAGGCGAGCTCCTCCACGGTCGGCGCCGCGGACCAGGCCACGTGGTACCAGGCCGAGTCCCACGCGCTGCCGGAGTACAGCGCATAGACGTAGCGCCCTCGGCGGAAGAGCGCCGGGCCCTCGGCCACGCCCCAGGAGTACCCGTCGCGCCGCATCTCCTCGCCCTGCCGCCCGCGGGTGAAGGACAACTGCTCGCCGCACCGCGCGCACGCCCCGCGAAGGCGCGCCAGGGTGGTCGCGTCGTGGGGATCGGCCACGAAGACCTGCGGAGTGGAGGCGTCGCAGCGCACGGCCCACGGGTCGCTCGCGTCGAGCTCGACGAGGGAGGTGTGTTCGCCGTGGTGGGAGCGCTCCCAGTCGACCCTCGGTGGCGTGTTGGTGAACCACGCATAGGAGAGCCACCAGCGTCCGGTGAGGGGGTCGCGGAAGACGTCGCCGTCGAGGCGGATGATGTGATGACAGAAGGTTCCCTGGCAGTCGCCGGAGACGCGGTCGAGGCTGCGGGGGAGCGAGTCGCGGAGGGCGCAGGAGCTGATCTGACCGCCCACGGGGAGGGGCTCCCACGGGTGTTCGGTGACGGCGTAGGGGCCCTCGACGCTGGCGGAGGAGGCGAGGTACACGCCGCCGTCTTCGCCGTAGGAGGGACAGGTCGGCTGCGGTCGGTCGTAGCGGCTCGCGGTGAAGGCGAGCATCCAGGCACCGGGGCGCACCGCCACCAGCTGCGGCGCCCACAGGTGGCAATAGTGATGTCCGTTGAGCTCGATGGAGCCTCCGGGCGAGTGCGAGCGACGGAAGGCGCCGAGCGGGAGGCGGGTCCAATGGACGAGGTCGGGGGAGCGATAGATGGGGAAGTCGCCCTGGTCGACGGTGGCGACGAGGTAGTACGCGACGGTTCCATCGGCTTGCACGACGCGTAGCACGGAGGGGTCGGGGTGATCGCCCGCGAGCACCGGGTTGCGGCCGGTGACGACCATCGGGGCGGACGGGACATCGACCGCGGGGCGATCGACCGGGCGAGGGATGTCGGAAGAGGGGAGCGGGATGTCGGAAGAAGGGAGTGAGATGTCGGAAGAAGGGAGCGGGATGTCCGCAGGGGTCGATGCGTCGGGGCGGCGGGACGATGGCTCGGCGGCGCATCCCGCGAGGAGCACGAGCGCGGCGCGGCAGAGGCGTCGGGCGCGTCCCATGGGTGGGGACGTTACACCAGGGGGGCGACGACGCTGAGGGTGACACACCCGTCTGCCACCGCGCGTCGTGACACCTCCGCGCCGAGGCGGCGACATGCGCGCGTGCCTTCCGTCTTCATCGCTGCGGTGCTCGGAGGGGGCGTCGGCGCCGCGCTCACGGCCCTCGCGTTCAGACGCCGCGCGCTCCACGCGAGCCCGTCGATCGAGCCGCCCCGCTCCAAGCCGGCGACGGTCGAGGCCATGCTCGCTCGCGGGAGCTGCTACCTCCACCTCGACCCGCGGCGCGCGGGCGTCGTCGTCCCTCCGTGGCTCGCGACGAAGCCCCAGCTCGTGCTCCAGATCGGGCGCGACCTGCCGCGGGCCATCCCCGACCTCGCGTCGAAGAGGACGGGGTGCGCTGCACGCTGTCGTTCCACGAGGCGCCGTACCTCTGCGTGGTGCCGTTCTCCGCGGTGTACGCGCTGGTCGCCGACGACGGCGAGGACGCCGTCTGGCGCGACGACCTTCCCCCCGACGTCGTCCCCGAGCCGGCCGACGGGCGTAGAGTCGCTGGCCCCTACGATGAATCACCTCGTCGCCCGTTGGTTCGTTCGGCTCGCGCTGCTGGCCTCGCTGCTCGCGGCCTTCCTCGCCGGCTCCACGGCGACGGCGCAGACCACCGGCGGCAGCTTCGGCGGCTCGAGCTGGGGCTCGTCCGGCGGCTCGTCGAACGGCTCGTCGTCCGGCGGATCGTCGAGCAGCGGCGCCTCGGACCAATCCTCGTCGGGCGGCGGCCAGAGCACGTACGCCGGTCCGATGAAGGAGAGTCGACCGATGATCCTCTGGGTCATGCTCGACTCGCTGCTGGTCACCGCGGCGCTGCTGACCTTCGCGCTGTGTCTGTCGGCGCTCTCGGCCCACGCCGCGCGCACCGGCGTGCGCCCGGCCCCTTCGTCCGCGCGGCTGGCCGGGTACTTCTTCGCGTTCATGGCGCTGGTCGTCGCCCTGTCGGTCGTGGCCTTCCTCTACCCCGACACCGGGGCCTTCGGCGCCGCTCGCCCCCTGCGCCTCGCGCCCGGCGTCGAGGTCGAGGTCCGGGTCGAGGACCGCTGGTGCAACGGGATGGTCCTGCGCCCCGAGGCGGGCGGGCGGTGGCGCGTTCGGGCCCGCACGTGGACCGCGACCTACGACCAGATGGTGGTCCCTCCGAGCGCGCTCCAGGCCCGCTTCGGGGCGCTCTGGAGCGACGTACGCGGGTGGAAGCTCCCGCACGTGGCGATGGTCGTCGACCTCGCGCTCATCGTGGCGGCCGTCGCGCTTCGTCGCAGGTGGAAGGGCCCGCGCGGGGTGAGCGCGCCCGTCGGAGTGCGCGTGGCGACCCTCTCGCTGGCCTTCGACGCGAGCGTGCGGCAGGACCTCCAGGGCCGCCTGGAGAGCTTCGCCAAGCGCGCAAGGCTGGGCTCCTCCAGCGAGCTCCGGGCCGCGCTGGGGGACGTGCTCCGCGAGCTCGCCCAGCGCTCCGAGGGGCTGCGCGCGGCGCACGGCGCGGCGGTCGAGCTCGACGGCCCGGAGCAGGCGAAGCGGGACTTCGAGGCGCGCGTGACCATCGAGCGCGGGCGCTACGTGGTGGAGCGGGTGCGGGCGGACGCGGCCGGCGTGCGGGGCGTCGAGACGAAGAGCGCGGCGCGCGCCGAGGAGGGCGGCGGCTTCGTGGTGGTGACCGTCGTGGCGGCCTGGCAGGGCGGCGCTCTCCTGGCGCCGGTCGCGTCGCGGGACGAGCTCACGGCGCTGGCCGTGCGGGTGCGCGCGTCGGAGGCGACCGTGCGGGCGCTGGAGGTGGTCTGGGTGCCGGCCGATCCCGCGGACGTGATGTCCTCCGCGGAGATGGGCGAGGTGTTTCCGCAGCTCGCGTGGATCGATGACGAGTCGCGGCAGCGCTTCGGCCGCGTGGTGTGCGCGTCGTGCGCGGCGGCGTATGCGCGCGAGCTCACGCGGTGCCCGGCGTGCGGGGCGACGCCCTGAACCTTACCTGATCGGGTAAGGCTCAGGGCGCGGGCGGCGGCTCGTACACGCAGCCGAAGCGGCCGTTGCGAGGCACGCAGCGGGCGATCATCCCGTCCTGCGGGGGGCAGAGCCTCGTGTGGTCCTGCGGTGCGCAGGCGTCGCCGGGGTAGGAGCAGGCCCAGCCGCCGGGGGTGCACTGGCGCCCGGAGATGTACTCGACGCAGCGCCCGAGGCGACCTCGCCGGCAGTCCCACTGCGTGCGGCACGTCGCCGGGACGCACGCCCGCTGCGGAAACGGGAGCATCTGGATGTCCGCGCAGCGGTTGCCCGGGGGGCACTCGGCGTCGCTGCGGCAGCCCGCGCGCAGGCAGGTGTTGAGCCGGTGCGTGGCCCGCCACGCGCGGCCGTCGGGGCAGTCGCGAAACACCCTGCTGTACTGCGCCTCCATGCCCGAGGTGAAGCAGTAGCCGTCGGGGCACTCGGCGTCCGTGAGGCAGAGCACGTCCGTGCTCGGCGGCATCGGGATCGACGAGGGCGGCGGTCCCGCGTCGGGCGCGACGGCGCTCACGTCCACCCGAGCGCCCGCGTCGAGCGGGCGGCGGAGGGCGTGGCGCCGCCGATGACGGTGGCAGCCGACGTCGGCGAGCAGCAGCAGCGACAGGAGCAGCAGTCGACCCATTGGATGGGGGCGCCGAGAGGAGCGTCAGCCCTTCAACAGCCAGCCGAAGAGGGCGCGCTTGATGGTCTCGCGACCCATCACGGAGATCGACTCGGTGAGGGGGATGCCCTTGGGGCAGACCTGCACGCAGTTCTGCGCCTTGCCGCAGTCGGAGATGCCCCCCGCTCCCATGAGGGCGTCGAGGCGCGCGCCGGCCTGCATCCGACCCGACGGGTGCATGTTGTAGAGCCGGGTCAGCGAGATCACCTGCGGACCCATGAAGTCCGAGCGGTCGTTGTAGTTGGGGCACGCCTCGACGCAGCAGCCGCAGGTCATGCAGCGCGAGAGCGGGTACATGACCTCCTGGTCGTCCTGCGAGACCTTCGGGCCCGCGCCGAGCTGGTGCGAGCCGTCGATCTGGATCCACGCCTTCGTGGTGCGGAGCGCGTCGAACATCCGCTGGCGGTTGACCACCAGGTCGCGCTCGCGGGGAAACTTCGTCATGGGCTCCAGGGTGATGGGCTCGCCCTTCGGGGAGAGGTCCTTCACGAGGGCGCTGCACGCCTGGCGCACCCGGCCGTTGATGACCATGGTGCAGGCGCCGCAGACCTCCTCGAGGCACGACGACTCCCAGTTCACCGGCGTGGTGCCTCGGCCGTCGGCGGTCACCGGGTGCTTCTGGATCTCCATCAGGCAGGAGATCACGTTCATCATCGGCTTGCGCGCGACCCTGAACTCCTCCCAGCGCGAGGCGCCGCCGGCCTCGCCGCGCTTGATCTTCAGGGTGACGGTCTCGGTGGCCATTGCTCTACTCCTTCGCGTATTCGCCGGTCACTGCGCGGCGGTCTCGCCAGCGGGCTTCTTCGCGGCGCTGACCTTGCCGTAGTCGCGCTTCGCGAGCGGTTCGAGCGAGACGTCCACGGCCTCGTAGCGGAGCGTGGGGCCCTCTCCGTCGAAGGTCGCGAGGGTGGTCTTGAGCCAGTGGGCGTCGTCGCGCCCGACGGCCTTCGGGTCGTCGGGGTGAAGCTCCGGGTCGAGGGCGGGCTTGTAGTGCGCCCCTCGGCACTCCTCGCGGTCGCGCGCCCCCCGGGTGATGACCTCCGCCAGCGCCAGCATCCCGTCGAGGTGCCTCAGGAACACCGTCGGCTGGTTGATCGTCCCCTTGGCGCCGGGGTCGAGGGCAGCGGCCTTCTTCCACTGGGCCTTCATGTCCTGGAGGGAGGCGAGCACCCCGTCGAGCTCCGCGTCGTGCCGCTCGACGGTGACCTTCTGCAGCATCATCTCCCCGAGCTTCTCGTGCAGCTGGTAGGGGTTCACGGTGTAGTCCCCTCCGGTGCGGGAGCCGAGCGCGGCGTACTCGTCCACGCGGCGCTTGAGCTCGGTGTCGAAGAGCGTCGAGGGGAGGTCGAAGGCGCTCTGCGACTGCGACTCGCGCCAGGTGGCCATGGCCGGTCCGGTGACCATGCCGCCGTAGATGCACGAGAGCAGCGAGTTGGCGCCGAGGCGGTTGGCGCCGTGGTACTGGTAGTCCGACTCGCCGGTCGCGTAGAGCCCGGGGATGCTCGTCGCCTGGTTGCGCGCCGAGCCCGGCTTGAGCGACCCGTCGGCGCCCTTCTCGAAGTCGACCCACAGGCCGCCCATCGAGTAGTGCACCGCGGGGAAGATCTTCATCGGGTTCTCGTAGGGGTCGGCCCCGGCGAACTTCTCGTAGATCTCCAGCACCCCTTCGAGCTTCTTGCGCACCGCGGTCTTGCCCGACGCGGTCTTGCAGAGGTGCGTCACGTCCAGGTAGGCGGCCTGCTCGCCCTCCGCGCTGTAGCCCTCGTGGATCACCGTGCGGAAGATCTCCCTCGACGCGATGTCCCTCGGGACGAGGTTGCGGTACCTGGGATAGCGCTCCTCGAGGAAGTAGTACCGCTCGGCCTCGGGGATGTCCCTGCCGTGGCGGCGGTCCTTGCGGTCCTTCGGCACCCAGACCCGGCCGCCTTCGCCGCGCACGCTCTCGGAGATGAGCCGTAGCTTGTCGGCCGCGGGGATGGCCGTCGGGTGCACCTGGATGAACTCTCCGTTGGCGTAGATCGCGCCCTGCTTGTAGGCGATGGCGGCGGCCGATCCGGTGTTGATCACCGAGTTGGTGCTGCGGCCGAAGACCAGGCCGGGGCCCCCGGTGGCGAGGCACACGGCGTCGCCGCGGAAGGCGCGCATCTGGCCGTTCTTGAGGTCCTGGGCGACTACGCCGCGGCAGACGCCCGACTCGTCGAGCACGAGGCCCGCGAGGTCCCAGAACTCGAACTTCCGCACCATCTTCTCGCCGGGCAGGGAGACGCCGCGGTCGTCCTCCACGTCGAGGGTCTCGTAGCGCCGCACCTGCTCGTCGAGGGCGTAGAGCAGCTGCTGCCCGGTGGTCGCCCCGGCGAAGGCCGTGCGGTGGAAGAGCGTCCCCCCGAAGCGGCGGAAATCCAGGTTGCCCTCGGGGGTGCGGTTGAAGGGCACGCCCATGCGGTCGAGCATGAAGACGATCCCTGGCGCCGCGTCCGCCATGCCCTTGCACGGAGGCTGGTTGGCGAGGAAGTCGCCGCCCTTCACGGTCTCGTAGAAGTGCGTGTACGGCGAGTCGCCTTCGCCCTTCACGTTCACCGACGCGTTGATGCCGCCCTGAGCGCAGACCGAGTGCGAGCGCTTCACCGGGACCAGCGAGATCAGGTCCACCGGGATGCCCGCCTCGCAGAGCTTGATCACGGTCATCAGGCCGCCGAGGCCGCCGCCGACGACGACGGCGCGGCGCACCTGGGCGGACTGCGTGAGGATCGAGGACTTCGCTGCCATCCGTGAGGGCTCCTTCGGTTGCGGGCGTTCGTTATAGGGGAGCGCGGGGCAGGTCGACCACGGCGCGCAGCATGTCGGCGTCGCGGCAGAGCGCGTCACGGTCCAGGCCCGGCCAGGGGAGCACGCCGCCGCAGCGGTAGAAGAAGTGCAGGAGCGTGTCGACGCCGACGAGCCAGAGCGCGACGCCCACGAGCGCGAAGGCCACGGCGCTGCGACGGCGGGCGCGGTCCGAGGAGGCGAGGCCCCAGGTCTGGCCCGCGGTCCAGAGCCCGTTGGCGAAGTGGAACACCGACGCCGTCACGCCGATCAGGTAGAGCGCGTACATCCCCGGCGCGTCGAGGCCGAGCGCGAGCCGGTCGTAGAAGGCCTCCCAGCGCGCGGAGCCCAGCAGCTTGGCCACGCGAAACTGCCCGAGGTGCACGACGAGGAAGGCGAACGCCACGAGCCCGCTCGCCCGCTGGAGCAGGAAGAGCCAGTTGCGGGTGTAGCCGTAGCGCTGGACGTTGAAGCGCGCCTGCGCGGCGATCACGAGGCCGTAGAAGGCGTGGAAGGCGAGCGGGGCGATGATGGCCACGAGCTCGATGAGCGCGAGGCCGGGGATGGACTGGATCTCCCCGACGGCGTGACGAAACGCATCGCGCCCCCGGACCGCCTGCAGGTTGGTCCAGAGGTGGAGCACGAGGAATACCCCGATGGGTAAGACGCCGCAGAGCGAGTGGAGGCGGCGGAGCAGGAAGCGCCGCGGGTCGGCGAGGCCGGACGCTGGCGCGGGTGCGTGCATTTGGGGGGTCCGAGGATGGACCCGATCGGTGTTAGCGGCGCGCCTCGGAGCGCGTCAAGCGCCGTTGCGCCTTGATGATCCCCTGAGAATCCGTGATGACTCCGCGGACGTGCCCGGAACTCCCCCACCCCGAGCGCCCATCGACCGGCGCCTGATCGCGCTCGCCGCCCTGCTGGGGTGGGCCTGCTCGTGCGCGAGCTCGCCCGCGCCGGGACGCGCCGCCCTGGCGCTCGGGGACTCGGTGGCCGACGACGCCGCGATCCGCGCCGCCGAGCGCACCCTCGCGGAGGGCGACCTGCCCCGCTCGCGAGAGCTCTGGTCGGCCCTGGAGCGCGAGCACCCCGTGGAGCCCACCGGTCGCTACGCCGCGCTGCGCCTGGCGCGCATCGAGCTCGCGACCCCGGGGGCCGCCGCGGTGGCCGCCGCGCGCGCCCGGCTGGACGCCCTGCCTCGCGCCCTGGAGGCGACCCTCTCTCTCCGCCGCTCGCTGGTGGAGGCGCTGGTGACCGCGCGCGGAGGGCGCCCCGACGCCCCGCTCGCGAGCTCGCTCGCCACCCTGCGAGGGCGCTTCGTCGACCCTCAGGACGTGGTCGAGGCCGACTGCGCCCAGGCCGCGGTGTCCCCGGCGGCGGCCTCCGCGCTGGAGGCCCTCGCCCGGGTCGAGGGCTCGGTCGAGCGGGGCGTGCGGTGGATCCCCACGGGTCTCGCCTGCGACGAGGCCGCGGCCCGCACCGGGCAGTTTCAGGCGATGCTCTCGTCGGTGGCGGAGCCGGGCGAGGTGGCCGCGGTGCTCGACGCGCTGCCCGCCGGTCACCCGTGGCGCCCGCCGCTCGCGCGCCGCCTCCGTACGGTGGCCGAGGCGCGCGGCGAGGTGCGCCGCTGGATGAGCCACCTGGCCGACCTGCCCGACGACGAGGCCGCGATCCGACCCGTGGTGCGGGACAGCGGCGAGGCGGTGCTGCGCATCGGGGTGCTCGCGCCGCTCTCCGGCTCCGTGGCCAACGTGGGCGCGGAGGTGGTGCGCTCGGCGCAGCAGGCCGTGGAGGGCTTCTCTCGCATCGAGCTCATGCTGGAGGACGAGAGCCGCGCGCTGCCCCGCCGCGCCGCGGTCGGCGAGGTGGAGGTCACCTCCGTCGACGCCCTGGTGCGCTCGCTGCGGGAGCGCGGCGCGGTCGCCATCGTGGGCCCCGCGCTCGACGCCAACGTGCCCGCGGCGGTGGCCGCGGCGCAGTCGCAAGGGATCCCGCTCTGGCTGCCGACGCCCGCGGACGCGCTGGAGGGCACGGCGCACGCGGTGGGTCCGACGCTGCGACAGCGGGCCGACGCCATGGCCGCCGCGGCGCGCGAGGGCGGGACGCGCGCGGTGCTGCACCTGCCGACGCTCCCACCGGACGCGACGCTCGAGGCCGCGCTGCGGGCGGCGATGGCGCGACGTGGGGTCACGGTGGTGCGCGCGGGAGACCCGCTCGCGCAGCATGTGCTCGCGGGCTTCTTCGACGAGGAGAGCCAGCACCGCTGGGCGGCGGAGGCGCGGCGCTCGGGTCGGTGGGTGCTCGACGCCCGCGCGGCGATCGCAGGGACGCCAGGTCGCTGGGTGGGGCTCGGTCCCTCGGACGGGTACGCGGCCTTCGTCGCGGTGAGCTGCAGCCGCTCGGACCGGGCGCCGACGGAGATCTCGGCGCTCTACTACGACGCGGTCATCGAGGCGGTGAGGGCGCAGCGATCGACCGCCATGAGCCCGGCGCTACGGCGCGACGCGGGGGTGGCGGGCGCCGACGTGGCGAGCGCCGCGGAGTGCGTGAGGACGGGCTCAGGGCGCTGACCAGGGGGGAGGGGACCCGGCGGCGGCCGGCGCGTCGGGCGCCGCGGGCAGCGGCGGCGGCGGGGCCCACGGGGCGTCGAGCGAGGGCGTCGCGCGGGGCACGCCCAGGGGACGGCTGACCCATCGCACCGCGAAGCCGACCGCCGTGGCGGTGGAGGTCCCTCGGGCGATGCGGAGCTGCACGATGGCGTCGCAGCCGAGGCGCTGGGCCTCCTGGCGCAGGCCCTCGATGAGGTGGGGCAGGTCGGCGTTGAGCCCGCGGCCGATGGCCTGCACCAGGGCCACCGGCTGCGCGGGCGGCACCGGGTCGCCTTCGAGGATGGTGCGCACGGGCCGAGAGTGGGCCACGCCCGGCGGGCCGAGGAGGTGCCGCTGCACCGAGGTGGTGCCGCAGCCGAGGGAGAGCGACGCGAGCACGAGGAGGGCGGCCTTCATGGGCCGTCGACCCGGAGCGCCCGGCCCACGAGGCGCACGACCGGGACCTCCTCGGGGGTGAGGTAGCTCTGCGAGCAGCCGGCCTGGAAGCGCATCCCGAAGCAGGGCATGGCCTGCGAGACGGAGCGCATCCGGGTCTCGATCACGGGGGTGATGGAGTCGATGCGGGCGACGTTGCCGCCGAGGCCCCGCACCTGCTCGACGAAGGCGTCGATGAGGGCGTCGAGGGTGTCCTCGCCGGAGGCCTCGACGGCGCCGAGCTCGCGCGCCCCGGGCGGATCGGAGAGGGCGCGCACGGTGACCGCGCCTCGGTTGTACGGGAGGAGCTCGCCGCTCGTGGGGACGGAGCTCGCCCGCACCCCCGCGCAGCCCGCTGCGAAGAGCGAGAACAGCACCACCAGCAGGGCCCGGCCCGCGCTCGCCGCCGGCACGTCAGGGCTCCGGCGCAGGGAGCGCCGCGGCGCCGGGGACCGCGCGCAGCCCGTCGAGGAGAACATCCGCGAACTGTGACGCCGCCCGGCGGAGGCTTCCAGTCTCGGCGCTGCCCAGCGCCCAGGTCATGGCGACGCCGTCGAGGCCGCCGAAGATCACCCGGGCCATGATGCGCGGGGAGACGTCGGCGCGGAGCTCGCCGGTGCGCTGGCCGTCGGCGATGACCGCGGCCATGAGGTCGAGGTACTCGCCGAAGCGTTTCGTCGCGTACTGCTTGAGCAGCCGCGACGACTGGCGGAGGTTGACCGTGATCACCTCCGCCAGGTCGCGCTCGCCCTCCAGCAGCCCGAGCTGGAACTCCACCAGCCGCCGCACCCGGTCCGGCGCCGTGTCGTAGCGAGCGCACTCGTCGCGCAGCAGCGTGAGCAGCCGCGCGATGCGGTCCTCGAAGAGGGAGGTGAGGAGCTCGTCCTTGCTCTTGAAGTACAGGTAGATGGTGCCGTCGGCGACCCCGGCGGCGCGGGCGATCTCGCTGACGCGCGAGGCGTAGAAGCCCTTGCGCGCGAAGACCTTCACGGCGGCCTTGAGGATGCGGTCCCGCTTGTCGCCGCCCCGGGGGCCGCGTGCGCCGACCGCAACGCTCACGAGGCCACGCTCGACTGCGGCCCTCGCGAGGCGTCGCGCGCCAGCTCCTCCAGCAGGTCGCGGCACTCGGGCCGGCCGCGCAGGTGGCGCATCAGCACGTCGGTGCACTCCGCGAAGGAGCGCTCGTACGCGAGCCCCTCGCGGGTGCGCAGGGCCACGCGCTCTCGGCCCTGGGCGAGGTCCTCCTCCATCGCCTCGGCGTAGCGCGCGAGCTGACCGCGCAGCTCCTCGATCTGCCGACGCAGGTCCCGCGCCTGCGCGTCCTTGCGGGCCGCTCGCATCTCGTGCTCGGCCAGCAGCTCACGGCGCGCGTCGACGTGCGCCTGCGCCTGGCCCGCCCGCTCGAACACCCCGCGCAGCTGCGCCAGGGGCAGGGCCTGCCGCTCCGCCGCGTCCGCCTGCGCCCGGCTCTGCACCACCGCCCGCTCGCCCGCCAGCAGCCGCTCGCGCACCTGCGCCACGACCTCGTTCTCGCCCGACGCCTCTCGCAGCGCCCGGCTCTCCTCCTGAGCGAGCTCCTCGACCTTGCGGCCGATCTCCGCCCTCAGCGCCCGCCCTCGCCGCTCGAGCGCCTCGAGCTTGCGCATGTGCGACGCCACCTCGCCCTCCAGCCGCGACGCCCGGTTGGCGAGCAGCCACGCCTCTTCGAGCGCGCGGTTGACCTCCTGCGGCGCGTCGCCGCTCGGGTAGGCGCGCGACACCATCCGTCCGAAGTGCGCCGCGCGGGTCGCCCACTCGGCGACGCCCGGCGACGGCGCGGGGGGCGGCGGGGCCGGCGGCGCGAGCTGCGCGTCCCCACCGGGCTGCGCCTCCCACGGCGACGACGGCAGCGCCCGCTGCAGGGCCTTCAGGTCCTCCTGCAGGTGGTGGCAGTCCTTGTAGCGCCGCTCGGCGGTCTTCTGGAGCAGCTTGAGGATGATCTTCTCGGCGTCCGGGTGCAGGTCCGGCCGCAGCGTCCTCGGGTTCACCGGGTTGGCGCTGCGCTGCATCTCCAGCAGCGCGTCGCGGTCGTGCGAGCGAAACGGCAGCTGCCCCGTCATCATCTCGAAGAGCAGCACCCCGAGCGAGTACAGGTCGCTCTGCGCCGTCGCCTCCTCGCCGCGCGCCTGCTCCGGGGACATGTACTCCGGCGTCCCGAAGACCGCGCCCTTCGGGGCGAGGCGCGGGTCTCGCGCGAGGTGCGCGAGGCCGAAGTCGAGGATCTTCACGAAGTCCTTCCGGCCCCCGCGGTTGGTGCACATGATGTTGTCGCTCTTCAGGTCGCGGTGCACGACGCCGAGGTCGTGGGCGCGGCCGAGCGCGGCGGACATCTGCTCGAGCACGTCGATGGCGCGCACCTGCGGAAACTGCCCCTTGGCGATCTCCGCCGAGAGCGGCGTGCCCACCAGGTACTCCATCACCAGGTAGAGCTCGCCCTCCTCGGTCTCGCCGATGTCGTGGATGTCGACGATGTGCGCGTGGTCGACCCGGTTGGCGGCGCGCGCCTCGCGGAGCATCCAGGCCCGCAGGTGCGTCTCGCCGCGCAGGTCGGGGCGGATCAGCTTGAGCGCCACCACCCGCTCGATCAGCACGTGCCGCGCGCGGTAGACGACGCCCATGCCCCCTTCGCCGATCCGGGCCTCCAGCCGGTACCGGCCGGCCACCACCCGGCCGAGATAGGTATCACTGGACTTCTGCGCTGCGTTCGCCTTGCTCACTCGTCTCACCTCGACTCAAGACCGGGGGGGCCGATACCGACGCCGAGGATATCACCGGGACCGCGCGCGGAAATCGCCAACGTACGCGCCTTCGATCAACTCGCTCGCGTCGACCGTCGGGTCAGGGCGATTCGCACGATCTGCGGCGAGGCGTTGAGCCGCACGGGCGGGCCCGTGGTGCCGATTCCACGGGAGACGAAGAGCGTCGCGTCGCCCCGCTGGTAGCGGCCCGACACGTAGGGGAGGAGCGACCCGGCGAAGCCAAGGGTGTTGATCTGACCCCCGTGGGTGTGCCCCGAGAGCTGGAGCGCCACGCGGTGGGCCGTCTCGTCGAAGAGCACCGGGTTGTGAGCGAGGAGCACCACCGGGTCGTCCGGGTCGCGGCCCCGCAGGGCGGCCGCGAGGTCGGGCCCCACGCCCCCGTCGATGCGAGGCGCCATCACGTCGTCGACCCCCGCGAGGATCAGCCCCCGCCCCCGCGCCCCGTCGGGCCCGAGGGACATGGAGCCGTTGACGTGCGCTCGGATGCCCACCGAGCGAAGGCCCCGCGCCACCTTCGCCGCGCCGGTGTAGTGGTCGTGGTTGCCGAGGATGGCGTGCACCCCGCCGCGCGCCTGCAGCCGGGAGAGCGCGCGCATCGCCTCGGGGATGTGCCTCGGGTTGTGGTCGAGGATGTCGCCGGTGATCACCACGAGGTCCCCGTGGAGCCGCTCGACCCGGTCGAGGACGGCGCCGATCTCGCGCGGTCCGGTGAAGACCCCGAGGTGCAGGTCGGTGAGCTGCACCAGGGTGAGCCCCTCGAGCTCCGAGGGCAGCCCGGCGATGGCGACCTCGATGGTCTCGACCTCGAAATCCGTGCGGCTCCAGAGCCCGCCCCGGAGGAAGACCGGCGCCCCGACCGCCAGCGCGCCCGCGGTCGTGGCCTGCGTGAGCAGCAGCCTTCGGGACTCCATCACCGGGGCGGCGTGCTCGACCGGCACCTTCCGCAGCCTGGCCGCGACCCACGCTCCCGCCGCGACCACGCGGCCCACCAGCTCCGCGAGCACCACCATGAGGAGGCAGCCGAAGAGCAGCAGCACGGAGACGCGCACCGCTCCGATGAGCCCCCGCACCGGGCCGCCGCCGAAGGGGGCGAGGGTGCGGCCGTAGACCTCGATGCCGACCGCGAGCGCCACCACCGAGAGGGTGGCCACGCGCAGCGAGCGCTGGGCGCGGGGCTCCGCCGAGGAGCGAGGACGGAGCGCGCGCGCCGCCACCGGGAAGGAGAGCGCGAGGGTGCTGGTGGTGACGAGGCTGATGACGAGGGAGGAGGCCATGCGGGAGGTCTCCACCGTGAAGGCCGCCGCGCGAGGACGCAAACCGTTCACCGAGGCTCTGGTACCGTTCGGCCCTGGTGAGCGATGCCTCCGCCCTGTGGTCCCGCCTCGCGCAGCGCGCCGACGACCCGAGGGTCGGGGCGGCGCTCGCGGGATGCTTCGTGGCCCTGGCCGCGTGGCAGGCGGGCTGCGCTCCGGTCTGGGACGGCGACATCTGGTGGATCCTCCGCGCGGGCGAAGACCTCCTGCGCGAGGGCGCCGTGCCGCACGCCAACCGCTACTCCTTCACCAGCCCGTCGCACCCGTGGGTGATGCACGAGTGGCTCTTCGGCGTCGTGGCCGCGGCGCTCGTGCGCGCGCTCGGGGTCTCCGGTCTGGCGCTGGGCCGCGCGCTCGCGGTGCTGATCCTCGTCGGCGCCCTGCTCCGTCGCACCGCGCGCGACGCCCGCCCCGGCGTCGCGGCCGCCGCCCTCGCGCTCGCGTTCATCGCCTTCGGGGCGCGCTGGGAGTCGCCGCGCCCGGTGGGGATGCTCCTCGGCGCCGCGCTCGCCGCCCTCGCGCTGGCCTTCGACCCGGGCTTCTCCACCCGCCACGCGCTCGCCTACGCCGCCCTCACGCTCCTCTGGACCAACCTGCACGGCAGCTATCCCCTCGCGATCGTCTTCGCCGCCGCGGCGCTCATGGAGCCCACCGGCGACCCTCGCGCCCGGCGCCTCGCGCTGCTCCTCGCGGTCGGAGCGACCTTCGTGAACCCCTACGGCGTCGCGCTCCACGACCTGGTGCGCCGCTACCTCCTCGGGGCCCCGGACGACAGCGTCGCCCTCGTGCACGACCGCATCCGCGAGTGGTGGCCCCTCTGGCGCTCGCCCCTCCGGGTCGTCTCCACCCCGTGGGAACTCCTCGTCGGCGCCCCCCTCGCGCTCCTCTCTCTTACCCTCCTGGGTATTCCCCGCTGGCGCCCGCGAGCCCTGCTACTGGGACTTCTCCTCCTGATGGCGCTGCGCCACAACCGCCACCTGCAGCTCTTCGGCCTCTGCGCCCTGTCCCTGCTCGCCGCCCCGGTGGAGGCGTGGATCGCTCGCGCCACCGGCGTCGCTCGCACCGCCCGATCACCGGCCTGGACGCGAGGGCTGCTCGCGCTCTTCGCGGTGGTCGCGGCGCTGAGCTGGTCCGTCGCCCGCTCTCGCCGCCGTGAAGGAGCCTGGGTCGACCCGAGCTCCGCCGACGAGGACGTCGCGTCGCTGCTGGCCGGCACGCCGCGCGGCGCGAGGATCTTCGTCACGCTCTTCTTCACCGGCTACGCCATCGAGCGCGCGTACCCGTCGGCGTCGGTCTTCTTCGACACTCGCAACGACTGCTACCCCGCGGAGGTGCTGCGCGCGGGCTTCGACCTCGACGCGGGGAGGCTCTCGCCCGCCGCGGCCGACGCGGTGCTGCGTCGCTGGGGGGTGACCCACGCGCTGATCGCGTGCGAGTCGAGGGCCGCGAGGAGCTTCGCCCGCTGGCGGGTCGAGCGCCGGGCCGGGAGCTACTGCGTGCTCACGCCGGCTCCGGGCGGTCCAACGTTGCCTTGACCCGTCGCTCGCGGCCCGCGTACGGTTCCGAGGACCGCGAAAGAACGCGGAACTCATCGAGGACTACCGGATGAAGCTCGCCGCCGCAGGCCTGTCAGACGTCGGACAGGAACGGGACCACAACGAGGACTCCTACGCCGTGGAGGAGCCCCTCGGCTTGTTCATCGTGGCGGACGGGATGGGCGGTCACCTCGCCGGCGAGGTCGCGAGCGCGATGGCCATCTCGACGGTCATCGAGCACGTGCAGCAGCACCCCGGCGAGGACCGGGTGCAGGCCCTCGCGGAGGCGACCCGGCTGGCCAACACCCGGGTCATCGAGGAGGGCACGCGCAACCGCAAGCGCCGCGGGATGGGGAGCACCTTCGTGGCGATCATCCGCGACGGCGACGGCCTCGGCATCGTCCACGTGGGGGACTCGCGCTGCTACCGCTACCGCCACAGCGTGCTCGAGCGCCTCACGCGCGACCACTCGCTCATCGAGGAGTACGCCGGCGACGACCCCATCGCCCGCGCCGCGCTCGGCAACTACTCCAACATGATCACCCGCGCGATCGGCACCGGCCCGGAGGTCGAGCCCGAGGTGCGACGGGAGAAGCTCCAGGTCGGCGACACCTACCTGCTCTGCTCCGACGGCCTCTGCGGCGTGGTGAAGGACGCGGACATCGCCCGCGTCATCGCCAAGGGCCCCGACCTCATCGAGCGCGCCCGCGAGCTCGTGCAGATCGCCAACGAGCACGGCGGCCCGGACAACATCACCGTCGTGCTGGTCCGCGTCGATCCGTGACCGGCTCCGCGCCGGGCTCGTCCTCCATGCGCTCACCGCCTCCCTCGCTCCTCGGCGCCGTCGTCGCGCTCTCCGTCGCGGCCTCCTACGCCGTGGCCCTCACCCTCGCCGCGCTGCCCCTCGACCCGCCGCACCTCTGGGACGCGCTCTCCCGGGGCTCCTTCCTCGCGCTCCCCCCGCTGCGCTTCGTCGCCTCCTGCGCGCCCCCCTTCGCGCTCTGCCTCGTGCTCTCGTGGATGTCGCTCCGCGCCGCGCCCTCCGGGCTCCCGGCGCTCGCCTCCCCGTGGCGTCGCCTCCTCGTCACCCTCGCGCCGCTGCTGCTCTCGCCCTTCGTACTCGCGCAGGACGACACGCTCCGACGCCCCGCGCTGCTCGCCCTCTGCTTCGGCGCCTCGGCGGCCATCGCGGCCTTCATCGCGGCGCCGCCGGACCCCCACGAGGGCGCCCGGCGCGAGGTCCTGCGGGAGCACGCGCCCGTCCTCGCGATCATCCTGGCCCACGCGGTGACCTTCTCGACCCTGGCGATCATCCGCGACCACGCGGTGTGGTCCGCCAGCGTCGACCTCGGGATCTTCAAGGAGGCCCTCTGGAACACCCTCCACGGCCGGGTGATGTACTCCCCGACGGTCGGGTACAGCTTCCTCGGCGAGCACTTCTCCCCGGTGCTCTTCCTGCTCGTCCCCTTCTACGCGCTCTCGCCCACCAGCGAGTGCCTGCTGATCATCCAGACCCTCGCCGTCTCCGTCGCCGCCTGGCCCGTCTACCTCGTCGCTCGCGACCTCGGCCTGCGCCGCCTCACGGCCACGCTCCTCGCCGGCGCCATGCTCGCGAGCCCGCCGCTGCACACGGCCCTGCTCTACGACTTCCACATGGACCTCCTCGCGGCCCCGGCGCTCGCGTGGCTCGTCCTCGCGCTCTCGCGCCGCCGCTTCGGCCAGGCCTTCGTCGCCGTCGCCCTGCTGGTCAGCGTCAAGGAGGACATGTTCATCCCCGCGGTGGGCGCTCTCCTCGCGTGCGCCCTGCCGGGCACCTCCCGCGACCGACGATGGTCCGCCGCGCTCGGCGCGCTCGCGGTGGGCTACTGCCTCTTCGCGATGGCGGTGCTGCTCAAGCGCTACGGCCCGCCCCCCGGCGTGCCCGTCTACATGAGCGACGGGAGCGAGCCGCAGGGGTACAAGTTCCTCCGCAACTTCCGCCACCTCGCGGGGCCCGGCGGGCCGCTCGGGCACCTCCTCGGGCAGCCCCTCCGCTACGTGCTCTGGGCCTTCACCGAAGGCCGCCTCACGACCTTCATCACCCTGCTCACCCCGGTGGGCTTCGCGGCGCTGCTCGCCGGCTGGCGCATCACGCTGCTGATGCCGCTGGGCATCATCCTGCTCTCGGACAACCCCGAGATCGTCGCGCTCCGCTACCACTACAGCGCCATCCAGCACCCGGGCGTCTACCTCGCCGCCGCCTACGGGATCGCCTCGCTCATCGAGCGCTCCCGCCACCCGCAGCGCGCCGGTCGCGCGGTCGACGCCTACGTGCTCGTCGCCTCGCTGATGCTGGTGGCGACGCACCCGTCGAGCATGGCCTCTCGCACCCACGCCACGGACACCCGCGCGGTCACCCCGCACACGCGCGCTGTCGACCGCCTCGCCGAGATGGTCCCTCCGAGGGTCCCGGTGAGCTCGTCGACCTGGATCGGCCCTCGCTTCTCCAACCGCCCCTGGGGCGCCCTCTTCCCCAACGGGCTCGACCGCGCCGAGTGGGTGGTGGTCGACCTCCAGCGGCCCGCGTGGCCCGCCTCTGTCGAGCAGCGCGACAGCACGCTGCTGCACCTCATGCGCAACGGCTTCGGCACCGTGGCGGTGCGCGACGGGGTGATCGCGCTGCAGCGAGGGCGCTCTCCGCAGGGCAACCCCGAGGCCGTGCGCCAGCTCTTCGCCAACCGCCGCTATGAGGTCGAGGGCACCGAGCAGACGGAGTTTCCCAACTGCTCGGTACGAGACGCGAGCGCGAGCGACGGTCGGGCGAGGGTGGTCCCCTCCGACGACCCGAGGCCGTCGGGGTGGGTGGTCTTCGGTCCCTTCATCCACCTTCCGCAGGGTCACTACCGGGTGACCTTCCGGCTGCGGGCCGAGCGCGCGGGCGCGGTGCGAGACGAGATCGGCTTCGTCGACATCTTCCGCCAGCCCGGGGTGACGCTCGCTCACCGCGACCTGACCCCGTCGATGTTTCCGACGGGCGCGTGGCGCGACGTGGCGCTGGACTTCTCCATCGACGAGACGGGAGGCGCGAGCGGACTGGAGTTCAGGGTGCGCACCGAGCGCAACTGGGCGCTGGGCGCGGACGTGATCTCGCTGAGCCCGACGGAGGACGAGGCGGGCGTCGTGCGAGCGTTCATCCTCGGCGGCTGAAGGAAGCTCACCGGCACCCCGCGGCGACCCTCGCGCTTTCTGCTACCTAAGGGGCTCTCTCGTCCTCTCGAACGGAGCCCCTTCACGATGACCCTCGCTCAACGACTCGCCGCGATCGCCCTCACCACCCTCCTCGCCGCCTGCAAGAGCCAGCCGGCCCCGCAGCCCGCGCAGGGCCCCACCACCGTGACCGCGCCCGCAGACGGTCGGGTGGAGATCCGCGTCGACGACCAGGGCTATCACCCGTCGACGATCCGGGCCGCGGCGGGGCGCTCGCTCACGCTGGTCTTCCGCCGCGTGGACGCCCTGAATTGCGGGGACAAGGTGAGGTTCCCGTCGCTCAACAACCTCGAGCGCGACCTGCCGGTGGGGCAGGCCGTGGAGATCCCGGTGACCGTGCCCGCCTCCGGGGCGCTGGCCTTCACCTGCGGGATGGGGATGTACCGAGGGAGCGTGGTGGTGCAGTGAGAGGGAGCGTCGCGGGAGGCTGAGCCTCAGCCGCCGGTGGCGGCGGCGTCGGAGCCGGTGCTGGGCGCTGCAGAGGCGTCGGTCTCCGCCGCGGGCGCGCCGCCGTCCTCTTCCGCCGGCTGGCACCGGCGCATGAAGTCCTCCATGGACTCGTCATCGCCCGGGATGTCGCAGTTGCCCGCCGGGGGAAGCTCCGCGGGGCCGCCGGGCGTCGGCGTCGCGCCGACCGGAGTGGTTCCGTTCGGCGAGGCGACCGGCGCGGTCGCGGCAGTGTGGTGGGGGACGGTGAAGGTCGTGAGCGAGGGGACATAGGTCACGATCATCAGCGCGCCGATGAAGAGCGCGATGAAGGGCAGCACCATCTTGTAGAGGTCGGGCACCGGGCGGTTGAAGCGGAAGCCCGCGATGAAGAGGTTGAGCCCCATCGGCGGCATCAGGTACCCGATCTCCAGGTTCATCAGGAACACGATGCCCAGGTGGTACGGGTTGATGTTGAAGTGGAGCGCGATGCCCGCGATGAGGGGCACCACGACCACGATGGCCGAGAAGATGTCCATCAACATCCCGATCAACAGCAGGAAGAAGTTGAGCGCGATGAGGAAGGAGAGCTTCGAGTCGATGAGCCCGCCGGCGCTGTGGCCCTGCTGGCCGAGGATGTCGACGGCCTCGCGGCAGGTGCCGATGGAGTCCGCGTGGGCGTGCATGTACGCCAGCGCGGGCGGCCCGCAGGTGAGCCACTCGAAGAGCCGGTCGGCGATCTGCGCCTGCACGAAGTAGCCGACGAGCACCGTCGCCGCGCAGAGCTTCACGAAGATGGCGCCCACGAGCACCATGGACTCCGGCACGATGCGGGGAAGGTCGTCCTTGATGGTGAGGTCGCGGTAGACGAAGACCTCCATCACGACCACGTAGAAGGCCGTGAAGGCCGCCGCCTGCGAGGGATTGAAGATGCCCTTCACGAGCCCGGTGAGCAGGAACACTGGCAGGATCAGCTCCCACTTGGCCTCCCAGAGGGCGGCCTTCGCCTCGCCCCAGTCGAAGCGCGAGCGCGGCACCTTCGAGGCGACGCCGATGATGATGCAGTAGGCGATCACGATGCCGATGGCCACGAGCCCCGGCACGAGACCCACCACCAGGAACTTCTGCAGCTCCAGGCGCTCCTGCCCCGGAGCGGGCTCCTGCAGGCCGGCGACGATGCCGTACACGATGAGCGGCAGGCACGGCGGCACGGTGATGCCGAGCGCCCCGCCCGCGGTGACCAGGCCCAGGGAGAAGTTCTCCGGGTACTTGTCGCGCAGCAGCGCCGGGACGAGCAGGCCGCCGACGGCGACGATGGTGATGCCGGAGGCGCCGGAGAAGATGGTGAAGAAGGCCGAGGCGAAGACGCACACCACGGCGAGGCCGCCGGGCATCCAGCCGAGCAGGGCGCGCGAGACGCGCACGAGCCGCTGGGGCATGCGCGACTCGGACATGATGTAGCCCGCGAGGGTGAAGAGCGGGATCGTCGCCAGCACGCTCATGCGGGCGAAGTGGTTGCCGAGGATGTCCTCGACGGAGTTGCCGAACGCGTTGGCGTGGCGGCTCACATCGGGGTCCATCAGGAAGAACTTCACGAAGAGGAAGAGCCCCATGCCGCCGAGGAAGCTGAAGAGCGGCGCGCCGAGCAGGGCCATCACCGCGAAGAACGCGATGCCCGCCGTGAGCGGGATCGTGGCGATGTGGGGCACGAGGCCGTAGCGCATCACCGCGAGGATCGAGAGCACCAGCACCGCCGCGATGGCGAAGTGCTGCGGGGCGCCCTGCACGGGCTCGTAGGGGTCCGCGACCGGCGGGTCGTAGTTGCCGGTGCGGCGCTTGCGGTTGATCAGCGGGACGATGAGGGTGAGGGCCGCGAGCAGGCACATCCCGGCCACCGGCTTGACGATGGTCGAGCCCGCGACGACGGCCAGCACGCCCGCGAGCCCGGCGAGCGCGATGCCGATCTCGATGACGTCCGCGCGGTCGACCGCGGGGGGCAGCTTGGCCTCCTCGATCCCGGCGCCCTCGTGGGCGGCGGCGACCGGGTCGCCGACCTCCGGGTGACGCACCGGAGCCCGGTAGTTGGCGAGCCCCGCCACGAACTCGTGATAGGCGTGCAACAGCAGCCGCAGGCCGATGAAGAGGAAGCCCGCGGGGATCACGTACTGGAACTCGAAGGACTGGTCGATCGGGCTCGAGACCCCGTTGCGGTGGTTCTCCTCGAGGGTGCGGAAGACCTGGTGCGAGGCCTCCATCAGGCAGCCGTAGACGCCCTCGGCGAGCGCGAAGGCGACGAAGGCGCCCATGGTGGCGGAGATGCCCACGATGAGCCGGCGGCCGCGGTCGGGCAGCAGCCGCGAGAGCGCGTCGATGGCCAGGTGCTTGCGCCCGCGCGTCGCGAAGCTCGCGCCGAGGAAGGCCGCCCAGATGGTCCCGTGCAGGAGCACGTCCGAGGCGAAGGGGAGCACCGCGCGCATGAGCCGCTCGGTGACCACGCCCAGCGCGAGGGCCACCGGGACGAAGAAGAGCACCGCCTGCGTGACCGCCGCGCGGCGAGGGAGCCGCTTGCCCAGGAAGCGCTCGAGCAGCGCCTCGGCGGGCGCGGGCTCGGTCGGCGCGCCGGAGAGCTTGAGCCCCACCAGCAGCAGCCAGATCGACGCGCAGAGACCGATGCGAACCACCGCGGGCCAGTTCTGGATCACCCGGAAGGCGGACTCGGACACCGCCGCGAACAACATGAAGACGACGATGACGAAGCTGAGCGAGCTCTCCGCCAGCAACACGCCCCGGTCGAGGCGGTCGAGGGGTCGGAGAAACGGCGCTGGCTTGGCGGTCGGTGCGGCACCTGCCATGGGTCTGAGCTCACTCCCTTTCGTCCGGCGGAAGCGCCGAACGCCGGCGACTCTATGGGCAAACCTTTCGCCCTCGCTAGAGCGGACGCGCCGCCGCTTCGCGATCCGGATCGCGCCTCCCCGCTTGCAGACATTCGTATGGACGTATATACCGATCCGCGGATGGAGCTTCAGACCGCCAATACCCCGAACCCCCAGGCGCGATGGGAGCTGTACCGGCTCCTCTCCGAGCCGGTTCGGCTGCGGCTGCTGGCGCTGGCCTCCGTCGACGCGCTGGCGGTGGGCGAGCTCGCGGAGCTCCTCGGCGAGCTCCAGCCCAACGTCTCGCGCCACGTGGCGGCGCTCCGCCAGGCGGGCCTGGTGCAGGTGCGGCGGCACGGCACCTGGGCGCTGGTGCGCGTGGCGACGGACGGCGGCATCGACCCGGTGGTGGAGGACGCGCTGCGCACCGGCCGCTCGCTCTGCGACAAGGACGGCAGCCTCGCTCGCGTGGCCGACGTGGTGGGCGCGCGCGAGCGCTCGACGAGGGAGTTCTTCGCGCGCTCGGCCAAGGGCGCGGTGACCGTGGGGCCTCCGCCGGAGCTCGCGGCCTACCTCCTGGCGCTGGCTCCGCTCATCGAGCGGCGGGCGCTCGCGGTGGACGTGGGCACCGGCGACGGGCGGCTGCTGGAGATCCTGGCGCCGGTGTTTCGCCGGGTGCTGGCCATCGACCGGGCGGGGGCGCAGCTCGCGATGTGCGCCGAGCGGGTGTCGCAGCGGGGCTTCGGCAACGTCGAGCTCGTCGAGGGCGAGGTCGACGGGCCGGAGGTGAAGCGCGCGCTGAAGCGGCTCGGCTCCTCGGGGGCCGACGTGGTGTTCGCGTCGAGGGTGCTGCACCACGCGCCGAGGC
Source organism: uncultured Myxococcaceae bacterium (assembly GCA_966211675.1). Classification (GTDB taxonomy): domain Bacteria; phylum Myxococcota_A; class Polyangia; order Polyangiales; genus SCUS01. The sequence goes on along the minus strand of CBIHPK010000004.1, from coordinate 123,481 downwards.
CGGCGGACACGCTCCGTCGCATCGCGGCGCTGGCGAGGCCGGGCGGCGCGGTGATGGTGCTCGACTACGGGCCGCACGAGGACGAGGCGCTGCGGGCGCAGCAGGCCGACCTGTGGCTGGGCTTCGAGGCCGACGAGCTGCGGCGCTTCGCTCGCGAGGCGGGCCTGGAGCACGCGACGGTGGTGGAGGTTCCGGCGGCGTGGCGGGGCAACGGGCCCGACCGGGCGGTGCCGTGGACGCTGCTGAGCGCGAGGGTGGCGGGGGACGATCGACCGACGACGAAGGTCGCCGCGAGCGCGGCGAAGAAGGAGAGACGACGATGAGCAACAACGAGAAGGCCGGCAAGTTCAAGGTCAAGGACATCACCATGGCGGAGCACGGCCGGAAGGCCATCCGCATGGCGGAGAAGGAGATGCCCGGGCTCATGGCCGTGCGGGCGGAGTTCGGTCCGTCGAAGGCGCTCAAGGGCGCGCGCATCGCGGGCTGCCTGCACATGACCATCGAGACCGCGGTGCTCATCGAGACGCTGACCGCGCTCGGCGCCGAGGTCACCTGGACCAGCTGCAACATCTTCTCGACGCAGGACGAGGCCGCCGCGGCGATCGCCGTCACCGGCGTGCCCGTCTTCGCCTGGAAGGGCGAGACCGAGGCCGAGTACGACTGGTGCCTCGAGCAGCAGATCTACGCGTTCGAGGGCGGTAAGGGCCCGAACATGATCCTCGACGACGGCGGCGACCTCACCGTCCTCGTCCACAACAAGTACCCGCAGCTCTTCACGGGCGCGGACCCGATCCGCGGCATCACCGAGGAGACCACCACGGGCGTGCACCGCCTGTACGAGATGTTCCGCAAGGGCACGCTCAAGGTCCCGGCGATCAACGTCAACGACTCGGTCACCAAGTCGAAGTTCGACAACCTCTACGGCTGCCGCGAGTCTCTGCTCGACGGCCTCAAGCGCTCCACGGACGTGATGGTGGCCGGCAAGGTCGCGGTCGTCTGCGGCTACGGCGACGTGGGCAAGGGCTGCGCTCAGTCGCTCCGCGGCATGGGCGCCCGCGTGATCATCACCGAGATCGACCCCATCTGCGCGCTGCAAGCCGCGATGGAGGGCTACGAGGTGCGCCGGCTGGAGACCGTCGTCGAGTACGCGGACATCTTCATCACCGCCACCGGGTGCAGCGACGTCATCACCGGCGAGCACATGGTGCGCATGAAGGACAGCGCGATCCTCGCCAACATCGGCCACTTCGACTCGGAGATCCAGGTCGCCTACCTGGAGAAGAATCCCGAAATCAAGAAGGACAACATCAAGCCGCAGCTGGACCAGTACATCTTCCCCAACGGCAAGCGCCTCACGGTGCTGGCCTCGGGCCGACTGATGAACCTCGGCTGCGCCAAGGGGCACCCCTCCTTCGTGATGTCGACCTCCTTCACCAACCAGTGCCTCGCGCAGCTCGCCATCTGGAACGAGCCGCAGAACTACCCCCTCGGCGTGCACGTGCTGCCGAAGCACCTCGACGAGAAGGTCGCCTCGCTCCACCTCGCCAAGCTCGGCGTCGAGCTCTCGACCCTCAGCGGGTCGCAGGCGGAGTACCTCGGCGTCCCGGTCGCCGGGCCCTTCAAGCCGAACCACTACCGCTACTAAGGGTCCGCGCTCGCGGCCCTTCCCTCCCTCTGCAGGAGTGCTTATCCACCGCGCGCAGTGAGCGCGCCGGACGACGAGCAGCACCAGCCCCCCACCGATGATGACGACGCCCTGGTCGGCGAGGTGCTCGACGCCGAGGTGATCGGCCACGAGATCGTCCGCGCGCCCACCGACCAGGAGCGGGCCCTCGTCCCGGCGGGGCCTCGCGACGCGCTCGGGCGCTTCCTGGAGCAGATCCGTCGCTATCCGCTGCTCAACGAGGAGGACGAGCGGGCCCTCGGCCGGCGCGCCCGGGACGAGGGGGACACGGACGCGATGCGCCGCCTCGTGGTGCACAACCTCCGCCTCGTGGTGCACATCGCCTTCGAGTTTCGCCGCCAGTGGACCAACGCGCTCGACCTCATCCAGGAGGGCTCCACCGGGCTCGTCGAGGCCTCGCGCCGATGGGACCCGGACCAGGGCGCCCGCTTCGGCACCTACGCGGGCTACTGGATCCGCGCCTTCGTCCTGCGCTTCCTGCTCACCAACTTCCGCCTGGTGCACACGGGCAACACCCGCGCGGGGCGCAAGCTCTTCTTCCAGCTCGAGCGGGAGCGGCAGCGGCTGCTGACCGCGGGCATCGACCCGACGCCGAGGCAGCTCGCGTCCAACCTCGGGGTCGAGGAGTCGGACGTGCGCGAGGTCTCCGAGTCGCTCGACGGGGCGGAGCTGTCGCTCGACGCGCCCTCACCCGCCGGCGGGGCGCGGGGCCTGGACGTGGTGGCCGGAGGCCGCGACCCGGAGCGCGCGGCGGCGGGCCAGGAGGTGCTGGCGGCGCTGCGCGAGGTGGCCGACGCCTTCGGCCGGGGGCTCACCGACCCGAGGGAGCGGGCCCTGTGGGAGGAGCACCTGCGCAGCGAGGATCCGCGGCCGCTCTCGGAGATCGCGGCGCGCTTCGGGCTGACCAAGCAGCGCCTCGGGCAGCTGGCCAACGGGCTGCGGGCGAGGTTCCGATCGAGTCTGGTCGAGCGCTTCGGCGATCAGGTCGAAGAGAGCCTCGGGGTGGGCGACGAGGGCGGAGACGTGTAGAAGGCGCAGACGGGAGCTTGCGACGGCGCTTTCGCTGAACGCACAATCACCAGGCCAATGGCGTCCGGCGCCGACAACCAAGAGCCACCAGACGGAGAAGCCTCCACGAGCGGGCGCGTGCTCGGTCGCTATGAGCTGCTCACGGAGATCGCCAGCGGAGGCATGGCGTCCGTATTCCTCGGCCGGGCCAAAGGGGTCGCGGGCTTCGAGCGCGTGGTGGCCGTGAAGGTCTGCCACCCGCACCTCCGCGTCGACGAGGAGTTCGCGGAGATGTTCCTCGACGAGGCGAGGCTCGCGGCGAAGATCCACCACCCCAACGTGGTGAGCACCCTCGACGTCGGCGACGACGACGGCCGACTCTTCCTGGTGATGGAGTACATCGAGGGCGATCGCCTCTCCGGGCTCATCAAGGCCGCGGGCAAGCGCGGCCGGCGCATCCCTCCGCCCATCGCCGCTCGGATCTTCATCGACCTGCTCTCCGGCCTCCACGCGGCGCACGAGCTCGCCAACAGCGACGGCGCCGGGCTCTCCGTCGTGCACCGCGACGTCTCCCCGCAGAACGTCCTGGTCGGCCTCGACGGCGTCGCCCGCATCACCGACTTTGGCATCGCCAAGACCGAGGCCCGCGTCTCCGACACCGGCCTCAAACAGATCAAGGGCAAGCTCGCGTACATGGCCCCGGAGCAGCTCGACGGCGAGGACGTCACCCGCCGCACGGACCTCTACGCGGCCGGCGTGGTGCTCTGGGAGACCCTCACGGGCAAGCGGCTCTTCCGCGGGGAGACCGACCTCGACACGGTGCAACTCGTGATCAAGGGCGACGTGCCGAGGCCGTCGGAGATCGTCACCGACCTCGACCCGGCCTTCGACGCCGTGGTGATGAAGGCCATCGACCGCGACCCGGAGCGCCGCTTCGCCACCGCCGCGGCCTTCGCCGAGGCCCTCGAGGAGCTGCCTCTCAAGATCGCCAACACCCGCGCGGTCAGCGCCCTGGTGCAGGACCTCCTCGGCGCCTCGCTCTCCGCGCGGCGCGACCTCGTGCGGCGCATCGGCGAGGGCGAGGCGCTGGTGCTCGCGGAGATGACCAACCCCTCCGCGGTGCGCTTCGCCCGCACGGACCTCTCGCTCACCCTCGGCTCGTCGCTGCCCCCTCCGCTGCCTTCCGCTCCCGCCGCGTCCCTCGACGACGAGCCCGAGGCCCCGCCCGCGGCCCCCTCGAAGGCCCGGCGTGCGCTGCTGGTGGCGGTGCCGCTGGTGCTGCTGCTCGTCCTCGTGGGCTTCGCCCTGCGATCGCAGCGTTCCCCCGATCGCGCTCCGCACTCGCCCGCCCGCGTCGCCGCCGCGCCGACGCCCGTCGCCCCGCCGTCGGAGCCCGTGGCCCCACCGCCCGTCGAGGCCGCGCCCGCCCCCGAGCCCGTCGCGCCTCCCGTGGCCGAGCCGGCGACGCCCCCGGAGCCCGCGGTCGTCGCGCGCCCGGTCGCTCGCCCGTCGGGCCGCCCGTCCTCCCGCCCCGGGGGGCACCGGCCGACGCCGGACGAGGGCCCCGCACCGGCCTCGAGCGCCCCGCAGCCTGTCGGCGAATTCCGCCCCGGATCGATCTGACCCATGCGCATCACCACCCTCGCATTCGCAGCCCTCGTCGGTGTCTGCGTCCCCGCCGCCGCGTCGGCGCAGGACAACACCGCCTTCGCCCAGCAGCGCTTCACCCGCGGCACGAGCCTCTACGACGCGAGGGATTTCCCTCACGCCCTGGAGGAGTTTCGCGCCTCCATCGAGCTCTACGGATCGCCCAACACCCGGCTCTACCTCGCCCGCTGCCTGCGCGAGCTGGGGCGGCTGGACGAGGCCGTCCCGGAGTTCGAGCGGGCGATGCGAGAGGCCGGTGACCGCGCCCGGCTCGACCCCCGCTATGTGCAGACCCGCGACGCCGCGCAGACGGAGCTCCTGCAGGTGGAGCCGCGCGTGGGCCGCCTCACGCTGACGATCCCTGACGCTCCTCCGGGCGCCTCGGTCCGGGTCAACCAGCGGCCGGTGCCGGTGGCGGCGCTGGGCATCGCGATCCCCGTGATGCCAGGGCCGGTGACCATCACCATCGAGGCCGCGGGCTTCGAGCCCGAGGAGCGACACACCGAGGTGGCCGCGGGCCGGGAGGCGACCGTGGGCGTGGTGCTGCGCCGCCGAGCGGCCGCCGAGGGCTACACCGAGGTCGGGGCGCTTGCCCGACCGACCGTGGCGACCCGACCGACGCCGTCCCCTTCGCGAGGTCCGCGTCGCTCGCTGGGGCTGATCGGCGTGGGCGTCGGGGCGGCGGGCTTCATCAGCTTCGCGGCCTTCTACGCGCTGGCCAGCGGGCGCTTCGATGACATCGGAGCGCGCTGCGGCGCTGGTGGCTGCGCCACCGTCACGCAGTCCGAGATCGACGAGGGGAGGACCTTCCAGCTCCTCACCAACATCTCCCTCGGCGTCGGCCTCGCGGGCGCCGCGGCGGCGGTCACGCTCTTCGCCATCGGCAGGTCGTCCGAGCCTCCGCCGGTCACCGTGTCCGTGGGTCCGCGCAGCATCGGCGTGGGAGGTTCGTTCTGATGGGCCATCGAGTCTTCCAACGCGCGGTGGCCATCGCGTCGCTCTGCACCCTGGGCTGTAGCTGGGACTGGGACCGCTACACCCCCGGCGCCTCGGCCGACGCGGGCTCCGACCTCGGCGCCTCCATGGACGCCCCGATGGACGCGCCGGACGCCCTCGCGCGCTGCGCCTCCGACGACGAGTGCGCCCGCGCCTCGGCCGATCGCCCGGTGTGCGAGGCGAGCACGGGCCGCTGCGTCGCCTGCTCTCCGGCGAGGGACACCTGCGGCGCGGGGCGCTACTGCGCCGCCGACAACACCTGCGCGGCGGGCTGCAACAGCGACCAGGGCTGCGCGGGCGCGGGCTCCGACGGAGGCGTCGGGGACGCGGGGCCGGGCTCCGGGCGCTGCGACCTGGCGAGCCACTCGTGCGTGCAGTGCGTCGTGAACGAGCACTGCCCCATCGGCACGCGCTGCGTCGACCGGGCGTGCGTGCCGGGCTGCGACGCCTCGCGCGGGTGCCCCGCGGGCCGCGCCTGCTGCGGCGGCGGCTGCGTCGACACGGCGGCCGACGCCACGCACTGCGGCGCCTGCGGATCGCTCTGCAGCACCCTCAACGGCGTCCCCGCGTGCTCCGCGGGGAGGTGCGGCGTGGGGCGCTGCAACGAGCCCTTCGGCGACTGCGACGGCGACCCGTCGACCGGGTGCGAGACCAACACGCGCACCGCCGCGGCGCACTGCGGCGCCTGCGGGGCGGCCTGCGGGACCCGCGCCAACGCGACGGCCTCGTGCGTCGAGGGCGCGTGCAGCTACGCGTGCGCGAGCGGCTTCGGCGACTGCGACGGCGACCCCACCAACGGCTGCGAGACCGACCTCGCCACCACGCTCTCCCACTGCGGGCGCTGCGGCAGCGCGTGCAGCTTCACCGGCGGCGTCGGCGTGTGCTCCGGGGGCGCGTGCGCCCGCACGGCCTGCGCGACCGGCCGAGGCGACTGCGACGGCAACACCACCAACGGCTGCGAGGTCGACCTGCAGAGCGACCCGGCCAACTGCCGGATGTGCGGCGCGGCCTGCTCCTTCGCCCGGGCGACCGGGGTCTGCGCCTCGGGCGTCTGCGCCATCGGCACCTGCGCGTCGGGCTTCGACAACTGCGACGGCGTGGCCTCCAACGGCTGCGAGACGGACCTCAACAGCTCCCTGGCCCACTGCGGCGCGTGCGGGCGGAGCTGCGCGTTTCCTCGCGCGGCGGCCACCTGCACCGCGCGCGTCTGCGCCATCGGCGCCTGCGTGGCGGGGGCGGGCAACTGCGACGGGGCGGCGGTCAACGGCTGCGAGGTCGACCTCAACACCTCCATCGCGCACTGCGGCCGCTGCGGCGGAGCGTGCCCGGTGCGGGCCAACGCCACCGCCACCTGCAGCGCCGGGGCGTGCGGCTTCACCTGCGCCGCGGGCTTCGCGGACTGCGATGGCAGCCCGGCCAACGGCTGCGAGACCAGCACGCTCACCAGCGTGACCGCCTGCGGGGGATGCGGCATGGCGTGCTCGCTGCCCGACGCGGTCGCGGCCTGCCGAGCGGGCGCGTGCGCCGTCGGGAGCTGCCTCTCGGGCTTCGCGGACTGCGACGGCATCGCGTCCAACGGCTGCGAGGTCGACACCCGCTCCGACAGCGCGAGCTGCGGCCGCTGCGGCAACCTCTGCTCTCCGACCAACGGGGTCGGCGCCTGCGTCGCGGGCGCGTGCACCGTCGCCTCCTGCACCCTGGGCTTCGCCAACTGCGACGGCCTCGCGAGCAACGGCTGCGAGACCGCGCCGGTGAGCAACAACCTGCACTGCGGGGCGTGCGGCAACGCCTGCGCGACGGGTCGCACCTGCGAGGCCGGGCGATGCACCGTCGCCGCGTTTGCCGGGTACAACGTCGCCGCGTCGCCCTCGACGGTGACCTGGGTCGACGCCTGCGTGGCGCCGGGGGCGCTGCAGGTGCTCGTGGGCGAGGACGATCAGCTGGTGCGGGGGTCGCTGGAGTTCCCGGTGGAGTTCTGGGGGAGCACCAACTTCACGTACTTCGTGAGCAGCAACGGCTGGGTCGGCTTCGGGGACTACTACGCCAACATCTCGGCGATCCCGAGCGTGACCCCGTACCGCCACTTCGGGGCCCTGCCTCGCGACGGGACGCCCTACCCGGCGGCCTACGTCTTCGGCATCGACCTGGTGCAGGGCTCCCGCGGCATCTGCATCGCGACCATCGGCGCGACGCCGAGCCGCCGCTTCGTGGTGCAGAGCAACGCCTCGACGCTCTACCTGAGCACCCCGGCCGCGCCGTCGCAGCTCTCCGCGAGCAGCTTCTCCTATGAGCTGATCGCGTACGAGGGCAGCGGCGTGCTCGACATGGTCTACAACCCGCCCTTCTTCGGGCCCGACTCGGCGCCGATGATCTCGCAGACCAACGTGAGCGTCGGGCTGCAGGACTTCCACCTCCCGCTGCGCGCCGCGGTGTTCTCGGGGACGATCACCGGCACGACGCGCATCCGCTTCACGCCGCGCTGATCCCCTACGACGACGCGCCGCGAGCGGGCGCCGCCGGAGGATCAGGGCTGGAGGAGGGGGGAGAGGGAGAGGGGACGAGCGCGGCGCCTTAGGGGGATCAGTGTCCCCTCGGCGCCGCGTCGCCGTGGGCGATCAGAGGTCGAGCACGACCACGCCCGGGAAGGCGGCGTTGCACGCGATGTTGCCGTCGGTGCGACCGCGGACGCCGGAGCGGCGCGCGACCTCGATGCCGTTGCGGACCACGACCAGGGTCCAGGTCGTGTTGGCCACCGCGCTCGTGTACGACTCCGGGCACACGTAGTAGCGGCCCGGGGTGTACGACGCGTTCCAGTAGATGTTCTCCGGGCCGCGGGTGGTGGTGTCGTCGCGGTCGAGCGTGCCGCCGCAGGCCGAGCGATTGGCGTAGTAGATCTGCGTCCCGCACGGCGGCGTCACGTGGAGATCCATGTCGCCGTTGGTGGTCCAGGTCAGGGTGAAGCGCAGCGAGCCCTGGCCGATGCAGACGCCGCTCACGCAGGCCTGCGAGGCGCCGCACGCGCGGCCGCAGGCGCCGCAGTTCGCGATGTCGCCGGCCAGGTCACGGCACGCGCCGGAGCAGTTGGTCTGGCCCGACGGGCACACGCAGTTGCCCGCGCCGTCGCACGAGCCGCCGGACGGCGTGGAGCAGGCGCCGGAGGTGCGCGGCGCGGCGGAGCACGCGGTGGTCGTCCCCGAGCAGACGATGGTGCCGGCCTGGGCGCAGCCGCCGGTGCCCGCGGAGGCGCAGGCCGCGCCCGTCGCGCGACACGTCCCGCCGCAGTTGGTCTGACCCGCCGGGCACGACTGCACGCAGCCGCCCCCGCTGCAGGTGACGCTGCCGCCGATCGGGGCCGAGCACACCACCCCGCAGCCGCCGCAGTTGGTCGGGTCGCTCGTGAGCGCGCGGCAGGTGCCGCCGCAGTTGGTCTGACCCGCCGGGCAGGCGCAGACGCCACCGGCGCCGCAGAGCCCGCCCACCGGCGAGGTGCAGACGCCCGAGGTGCGCGGCGCGGCCGAGCACGCGGTGCTCGTCCCCGAGCAGACGATGGTGCCGACCTGGGCGCAGCCGCCGGTGCCCGCGGAGGCGCAGACGGCGCCCGTCGCGCGACACGTCCCGCCGCAGTTGGACTGACCCGCCGGGCAGGCCTGCACGCAGGCGCTCGCGCTGCAGCTGACGCTGCCGCCGACCGGGGCCACGCACGCGTTGCCGCAGCGGCTGCAGTTGGCGGTGTTGCTCCGAGTGTCGACCTCGCAGCCGTTGGGCACGAGGCCGTCGCAGTTGGCGAAGCCCGCGTTGCACGCGCCGATGCCGCAGACGCCCGCCGAGCAGGTGGAGGTGCCGTTGGCCGTCGAGCAGGCGTTGCCGCAGCGGCCGCAGTTGCCGGTGTTGCTCCGCGTGTCGACCTCGCAGCCGTTGAGGGGGTTGCCGTCGCAGTCCGCGAAGCCGGCGTTGCAGGTGAACCCGCACGCGCCCGAGGAGCAGAACACCGAGGCGTTCGCCCTCGCGGCGCACGTACGGCCGCAGCCGCCGCAGTGGAGGACGCTGGTGTTGGTGTTCACCTCGCAGCCGTTGCCGAGGTTGCCGTCGCAGTCGCCGGTTCCCGAGGCGCAGGTGCCGATGGCGCACACGCCCGCCACGCAGACCCGCGACCCGGAGGGCGGGACGGGGCAGGAGTTGGCGCAGCGGCCGCAGTTGTTGACGTCGCTGACGGTCGCGATCTCGCAGCCGTCGCTGTAGAAGTTGTTGCAGTCGGCGAAGCCGGGGTTGCATCGGTCGAGCGCGCAGACGCCCGCCACGCAGGCCGCGACGCCGTTGGCGGCGAAGCACGCGCTGCCGCACGCGCCGCAGTTGTTGGTGCTGGTGCGAAGGTCCGTCTCGCAGCCGTTGGTGGGGTCGCCGTCGCAGTCGCCGAAGCCGGCGTTGCAGACGCCGACGGCGCACACGCCCGCGCGGCACGCCGCGGTGGCGTTGGGGATCACGCACACGCGCCCGCAGGCGCCGCAGTTCGTGGGGCTGGTCTGCGTGTCGACCTCGCAGCCGTTGTCCGTGTTCATGTCGCAGTCGCCGCGGCCGGTGGCGCAGCCGCCGACCACGCAGGAGCCCGCGGTGCACGCCGCGCTGCCGCCCGCGACGGCGCACGAGTTGCCGCAGCGGCCGCAGTTCGTCGCGGTGGTCCGGATGTCGGTCTCGCAGCCGTTCTCGGCCACGCCGTCGCAGTCCGCGAAGCCGTCGTTGCAGGTGCCCACGCGGCACATCCCGGCCGCGCAGGCCGGGCTGCCGTTGGGGATCACGCACGGCCGCCCGCAGGCGCCGCAGTGCGTGTTGTCCGTGCGGATGTCGACCTCGCAGCCGTTGGCCGCCATGCCGTCGCAGTCCGCGAAGCCCTCGGAGCACGCCGCGCCGCAGCGGCCCATCGTGCAGGTGGCCGAGCCGTTGGCGGGCGCCGGGCACATGGTGCCGCAGGTGCCGCAGTGCATCGTGCTGGCGCGGACGTCGACCTCGCAGCCGTTGGCGGCCATGCCGTCGCAGTCGCCGAAGCCCTCGTCGCACGCGGTGACGGTGCACATCCCCATGGAGCAGGCGCCGGTGCCGCTCATGGGGTTGCAGCCGTTCATGCAGCGGCCGCAGTTCGCGCGGTCGGTGCGCGTGTCGACCTCGCAGCCGTTCTCCGCCACGCCGTCGCAGTCGGCGAAGCCCTCGAGGCAGGTGAACGCGCACGCGCCCGCGGCGCAGGTCGGGCGCGCGTTGGCCGGCGTCGGGCACACGCGGCCGCAGCTGCCGCAGTTGTTGAGGTCGTCGAGGGTGTTGGTCTCGCAGCCGTTGGTCACGGTGCTGTCGCAGTCGCGGAAGGCGCCGGTGCACTCGCCGATGCGGCAGGTGCCCATCTCGCAGCGCGGCGCGCCGTTGGGCGTGGAGCACATGGTCCCGCACATCCCGCAGTTGGCGACGTTGGCCTGGACGTCGACGCACCCGCCGCCGCAGCAGGCCTGGCCCGCGCCGCAGTTCGAGGAGCCCGTGCAGCCGGTCACGCAGACGCTGCCCACGCACCGCTGGCCCGTCGCGCACTGGTCGTCGGTGACGCAGTCCACGCAGGTCCGCGTGGTCGGGTTGCAGCGGCCGCCGGAGACGAAGCCTCCGTCGCCGCCGTCCGCGACGCCGCCGTCCGCCGCCGCCCCGCGGCAGGCGTCGTCGCTGCGACAGCCGCGCACGCAGGTGTTCGACGCGGGGTTGCAGTACTCGCCCATGGCGCAGCGGTCGTCCGCTGCGGTGCATCGGACGCAGCGCCCGGTCGTGGTGTCGCAGACGTTCTGCCCGAACTCGTTGTCCGAGCACTGCGCGTTGGTGGTGCAGGTCGGAACCGCGTCCGCGGCGTCCGCGCCGTCGGCCGTGACCGCGCCGTCGACCGCGGCGTCCGAGCCGCCGGCGTCGATCGCGTCGGCGGCGACGTCGCTGCCCTCCGGGGCGTCGAAGGCCCCGTCGGCGGAGACGTCCCTCGCGCTGTCGGTGCCGCCGCCCGCGTCCTCAGGGCCTCCGACCACGGAGCTGCCCAGACAGCCTCCGCCGACCAGTGCCGCCACGCACAGCAGTGCGAGCGGTCCGAACCTTCCTTGACCTTGATTCATCGTTCTCCTCTTCGCGCGAGCGTTGCCGCGCGCCCTCTTCCGAACGCCGCGCCGCGTGGGAACGAAGTTAGGTGAGTCGTGAAGGTCGAAGCAACGACCTGATCGTGTGGTGCGGTGTAGGTGTCGCGCGACCGCAGGCGGGGGGGCTTACGGCCTCAGGCGCTGCGCGCGATCTTGGGCGCCGTGGCCTTGGGGCTGCGCCTCGCGCTGACGGGGCTGCGCCTCGCGGCGTCCGTCGGGGCCTCCGTCGGGGAGGCCGACCGGGTCTGGTTGCGGCCGTTGTGCTTGGCCGCGTAGAGGGCCTGGTCGGCGCGCTCGAAGAGCACCGCGCGGCTGTCGCCGTCGCCCGGGAAGGCCGACACCCCGAGCGAGCAGGTGACCTTCACGGGCCCGTGCTCGCTCTGGAAGACCTGGCTCTGCAGCTCCTCGCGGATGCGCTCGGCCAGCAGGAAGGTGCCCGCGGCGTCGGTCTGCTCGCAGACCACGACGAACTCCTCGCCGCCGAAGCGGGCGATCACGTCGGTCTCGCGGCGGCACCGCCCGAGCACGGCGCCGAGGCCCTTGATGACCACGTCGCCGAAGGCGTGGCCGTAGGTGTCGTTGACGGTCTTGAACTTGTCGATGTCGAGCACGATCAGCCCGAGCGTGCGGCCGAAGCGGGCCGCGGAGCGGAGGCGCTGCTCGAACTCCGTCTCCAGCGCTCGCTTGTTGAGGTGGCCGGTCATCGGGTCGGTGGTGGCCATCTCCTCGAGGCGCCGCACCGCCGCGGCGTTGGCGAGGGTCACCGAGGCGTGCGAGGCGAGCACCCCGAGCAGCTGGCGGATCGCGTCGGGGAAGGCGCCCTTGCGCTGCGCGCAGAGGGTGAGGGTGCCGAGGGCCTTGTCGCGCGCCACCAGCGGGAGCACGAGCACCGAGGCCACGGACTTGAGCGCCAGGCCCTTGGTGAAGACGAACTGGGTCTTCGGGTCGAGCTGACCGCGGTACGGCAGCGCCACGCGGGCGCGCACGGCCGCCGCCACGAGGCCGCCGTTGTCGGCGAACTCCGTGGTCGCGAGCCCCGCGGGCACGTCGCCCGCCACGTGCCGCACGCGGTGCCGCCCGGCGTGCGGGTCGTAGGCGGTGAAGACCAGCAGGTCGTGCGCGACGATCGCGCTCGCGGCGCTGGTGAGGGCGGCGAGGCACTGGTCCTCGGTCATGGCCTCGCCGAGGGAGCGCGAGGCCTCGAAGAGCGCGGTCATGTCGTTCTTGATGCGCTCGAGGCGGGCGAAGACGCGCTCGTTGTTGATGAGCCGCCGCGCCTGCAGGGCCACGCTCTCGAGCGTCGCCTGCTCCTCCGCGGTGAAGGGTCGGTCGTCGTCGCGGTCGGCCGCGAGCACGCCTCGCACCGCGTCGTCGTCGATCACCGGGACGCCCGCGAAGCAGCGCACGCCGGAGGGCGTGGGGTAGTACGGCAGGCCCGCGTAGTCGGGGCGCAGGCTCGCGAGCGCCACGGGCCGCCCGAGCTGCATCACGGCCCCGAGCGCTCCCGCCCCGGCGGGGATGAGCTCGGTCTGGATCGCGTCGTCGGTGGCGGCCTCGACCAGCCGGAGGTTCTGGGCCTTCGCGTCGACCCAGAGCAGCGCGCAGGTGCGCAGCTGCATCGTGCGGCGGGTGAGGTTGAGCAGCCCCACCAGCGAGGCGTGGATCTCCTCCAGGCTGCCGCGGTTGCGCGCGTCGTCGCTCGACCGGGGGCGCGCGCTCGCCTGCGAGGCGGTGGCCCCGAGCCGGAGCGAGCGGGCCGAGTCGCGCTGACGACGTCGCTCGTCGTGGAGCATGGTGCGCGCGTGGGCCCGGACGCGGGCGACCTCCGCGCGGGTGAGCGTGAAGTGCAGCGCCGCGCTGCCGAGCACCACCGAGAGCCGCAGGCCGAGCGAGAGCCCGTCGAGGGTCGGGTGCGCGGCGCGGTGCAGCGCGACCTCGAGCAGCACCGCGCAGCCGGCGACGACCCAGGTGCGCCGCGGGTCGCCGAGCGCGACCACCGCCGCGAGCACCAGCAGCGGGAGCGCGGAGAGCGGGCCCGCGAGGCCGCCGAGGGCGGAGGTGAGCGCGTAGCCGAGCGCGAGGCAGAGCGAGGCGGCGCCCAGGTCGAGCGGCGGGTGCTCGGCGTCGACGGGGCCGCGCCGCGAGGGCAGCAGGCGGACCGCGAGGCCCACCACGCCGACGCCGACGAGCACGCCGTCGAGGCCGTGCAGGTCATGGGGACGGAGGGCGCCGCCGGCGATCCGCGCAGCGACCGCGAGGGTGACCACGGGCGCGGCGATGAGCCTCGCGCCGCGTCGCATCGAACCGAACAGCACGACCATGTTCACGCGACGGCGCAGCCTCCCGGCGAGGCGGTTAGCAGTCGAGGGGGAGCGGTCGCAAGAAACCCGCGGACTTCTCTCAGAGCGCTCGGCCCGCGCGGGCAGGGATCTCGACGACGATCTCGTCGCGGCGCACCCAGCCGAGCTCCTCGCGGACGGCGCGCTCCCTCGCGCGAGGGTCGCGCTGGAAGGCGTCGAGCTCGGAGCGCAGCCGGAGCAGGTCGCTCGCGAGCCGGTGGTTCTCCTCGAGCTGCGCCGCGAGCTGCGCCCGCAGCCGCCGGTGACGGGGCAGCCCGTTGGCGCCGAAGATCATCGTCGGCACGCCGATCACGGTCACGAGCAGCAGCAGGAGCGGCAGCCCGAGGGTGAGCCGCGTGCGGAGGGCGTCCATCGCGTCGCAGGGTAGGAGGCGCCGTCGCCGGAGCGGAACTTTTCGTCGCGCAATGGGCCCGCGCCTACTGCAGCGACGGACGAGCGAGGCAGCCCTCGACGAGCGCCTCGTCGGCCTCCGGGGTCGCGGCCCCGACGGCGTCGAAGGTCCACCGCAGGGAGGCCCGCTGCCCGGCCCAGCGGTGGCTCTGGAAGTGCGAGCGCACCGTGCGCCGCTCCGCCGCGTCGACGTACCAGGAGGTCGGCACGTCGGAGAGGGACGAGGGCTCCGCGTCGACGCGCACGCAGCCGAAGCGCCCGCCGAACTCCGCGGCCAGGCGGGTGATCATCATCCGGTGCAGGCGCTGCACGTTGCCCACCGACGAGCGGCGCAGCGTCGCTAGGATCTCCCACTCGCCCGGAACGGCGCCCGAGCGGCTCGCGGCCATGGCGTCGACCACCACCAGCACCACGCCCCGGCGACGGATCGCCTCGCGGTGCGCGAGCAGCAGGTAGTAGAGCGGGTCGACGCCGGAGTTGATGCGCAGCCCGCCGTCGGTGAGCCGCGTGCGCGTCGGGTCGCCGAACTGCGAGTGGCCCGGGATGGGCCCCGGCGACCGCAGCGGAATCAGCGGGAAGGCCAGCGGGAAGTTGGCCGACGCGCGCACCGCCGAGAGCAGCGGGACGTCGACGCCGGGGAGCAGGTCCTGGATGGCGTGCGACTCGTCGCGGTCGCACACCCACGCGGCCTCGGAGCGCTGGTCTTCCTTGCAGGCGACGCGGTCGTCCCCGGCGAAGGCCGCGGGCTCGAAGGGGCTCAACATCACCTCGTGACCGCTCATGTCCGTCGCGTTCAAGATCGGCACCGGGAGCATCGGCGAGGCGGGGTCGTTCCAGCGGTGTGCGAGGCCGTCGAGGGACACGTCGCCGACGTGCAGCAGATCGTTCCAGCTGGAGACCACGGCCTGCGCGCGCAGCTCCGGGGTGAAGGCCGCCCGCAGCAGAGGCCAGACGAAGTCCGCGCTCATCGCCGCGTCGTAGCCGCGCCCATCGACGCGGCCCATGCGCGTCGCGAGGTAGCCCGCGGTGGCGAGGCTCCCGCCGGAGACGGCGCTGATCGCCTGGATGTTGCGGGCGATGTCGGGCACCTCGCGGTCGAGCGTGGTGAGGGCGGCGCCGCCGAAGATCGCCGCGCGCGACCCGCCGCCGGAGAGGGCCAGCACCACCACCGGCCCTTCGCCCGCGCGAGGCCACTGCGCCGAGCGGATCCAGTGTGACGGCGCCGGAGCGAGCGGGCGCACGTCCCAAGGCTCGTCGGGCGTGTAGCCGAGCGCGATCCAGACCATCGCCGCGGCGCCGACGGCGCCCACGACTCGCACCGGGCGAGGGTCGAAGTAGTCCCACACGTCGATGGCGTGGGCCGCGAGGAAGAACACCCCGAGGCCCGCCACGACGGTCACGGGGCTGCGAAACTCAGGGTTGATGAAGCCCAGCAGCAGCGCCGCGGCCACCAGCAGCACGAGCGCCGCGCCCAGCGAGGTCGCGAGCCCCAGCAGGAACCTCCGCTCCGACGACTGCGGCAGCCACCCGTTGGCGGTGCGCCCCGGAGGCGGCACCGCGAAGGGGCTCCAGAAGGGCCGACGCCCGGCGGGTTCGAGCCACGCGAAGAGGCACACCGCGAGCACGCTCAGCACCGCGAGCGAGGTCACCCCGACGCGCGAGCCCACCACGACGCTGCGCACCGGCGCGTTGTACGCGAGCGTGGCGGCGACCACCGCCCCGCAGAGCAGCGTGAGCGAGAGCTGCTGAGCGTAGGTCCAGGCCGCGGAGACGACGGCGCCGACGTTGCCGACGACCGAGCCCGAGGAGGCCGCGATCACCAGCTGGCGGCCGACGAGGGCGACCTCCTGGAGCAGCGCCCTGCGCTCCGCGTCGTCGGCGGCCGAGGCGAAGCGATCGACGCAGCCCTTCAGCTTCGACCAGTGCGGCGCGACGCGAGGGTCATCGGGCGTCGCGAGGGCGTTGACCTCCCGGGTGATGGAGGCGAGGGCCCACTCCACGCAGGCGGCGCGCTCCGCGGCGGAGTGCCAGCGCGTCCGCTGGTGAAGCGCGAGGAGCGCGAAGTACACGACGTGGCGCGCGGCTCGGGCGACGAGGAGGTTCATCCGAGAGCCAGAGCTACACGAAGCCCCCGCGCGGCGCGCATCGGAAACGGCGACCGTCCCCGTCGCTACCGTCGGCCCATCGCCCTCGCGGAGCTCCACCCCCCTTTGGGGCCTCCCCAGCCTGGGGCCTCCCTGCCTCACCCGGCGACGGGTCGCCCTCCCTGCGCGGCGCCATTCCGTCGAGGAGGCGGGCCCTGAAATCCGATCGACCGGTGCTCCAGGGCCATGGAAACAAGCAACTCGCTCGACGGGTCAACAAAATCGGAAAAAACGGGTGGCGTGACGAAAGTCTTGATTCGGTGGGTACATCTTCCGTACTTTTCAAGGGTCACCATGTAGGCCCGGCTCCTTCCAGGCTTTGTCGAAGGGGTTGTGGGGTTCGCGACGCAGTCCGTTGGTCAGTGGAGGGGTTTCGATGCACCACCGAGGATCGTCTGCCGAAGTGAACGACACGCTGACCGACGAGGAGGCGCCGATCGTGGCGCTGCCTGCGCTGACGGCCCTCAAGACCACGAGTCGGGGGACCATCGTCGGTCGACACCCGACGATCCGCAGCGCGCTCGCGACGCTCGAGCGGGTGGCGCGCTCGACCTGCACGGTGCTCATCACGGGAGAGAGCGGCACCGGCAAGGAGCTCGCGGTCGCGTCGCTGCACGACGCCTCGCCGCGCGCGGGCAAGCCCCTGGTGGCCGTCAACTGCGGGGCGATCCCCGAGAACCTCATCGAGAGCGAGCTCTTCGGTCACGCGCGAGGCGCCTTCACCGGCGCCCACGCGGCGCGGCCCGGGTGGCTCGCCAAGGCCGAAGGAGGAACGCTCTTCCTCGACGAGATCGGCGAGCTGCCGCTGTCGATGCAGGTGAAGATCCTCCGCGTGCTCCAGCAGAAGGAGTACTCGCCCGTCGGGGACTCGCACGTGCACCGCTCGAACGTGCGCGTCGTCGCGGCCACCAACCGCGACCTCCTCGCGCAGGTGGCCGCGGGGCGCTTCCGCGAGGACCTCTACTACCGGCTCAACGTGGTGCACGTGCACCTGCCGCCGCTGCGCGAGCGCACCGACGACATCGAGGCCCTCGCTCGCTTCTTCCTGCGCTCCTTCTGCGATCGCCTCGAGCGGTGCGACCTCGTGGGCTTCTCCCCGTCGGCGCTCTCGGCGCTCCGCGCGCACGACTGGCCGGGCAACATCCGCACGCTGGAGAACGCCGTCGAGCGCGCGGTGCTGCTCAGCGACGGCCCGATGATCGAGGTCGACGACCTGCCGCCCTCGGTGCGAGGCGCCGGCCGACCCTCGCAGCCGCCGCCCGCGGTGGCCGAGCTCCCGCTGCCGGACACGGGCATCGACCTGCGGGGCGCCATCCAGGAGTACGAGAACAACATGATCCGGCAGGCGCTCGACCGGACCAAGGGCAACCGCAACCGCGCGGCGCAGCTGCTGGGGCTCAACCGCACGACGCTCGTCGAGATGCTCAAGCGCAAGGGGCTCTGAGCGGTCTCCTCGACGGGGTGCCGCGCCCCGGTCCGTCCGTATCCAGCCGTAGTCGTCAGGGCTGAGAGAGCCACACGTCCACGGACTCCTGCGTCGCAGGATCCGGGGCCGAGGTGACTCCGGCCGGGGCTGACTCCGCCGTGACCAGGTGCTCTCGCCGGAGGTCATGCGAGAGCAGCCACGCGCGCACCGCTGCCGCGCGGTCGGCCGCGAGCTGGAGCCTGCCCACGGGGTCGGGCTCGGCGGCGGCGTGGCCGACGATGGTGACATGCACCGAGGGCGGGAGCGCCTCCAGCACCGAGCGAAGCTCGCGCAGCGCCGGGAAGCTCGCGCGGCGCAGTCGGACGATGTCGAAGACCAGGGGCTCGTCGATGCGCACCCGCCGACCGTCGATGCGCACCGCGCCGGGGCAGCCATGGAGAGGCGCCTCCATGTGCGGCGCGCCCGTGACGTCGGGGCAGACGTCGCTCGCGTCGGGGACGAGGTCGTGGTCGCGGTCGGGCAGGGCGCAGCCGGGGCGGGCGCTGTCGGGCAGCCAGCCCGGCGCCTCGGCGGGGCAAGCGTCGCGCGAGTCGGGTACGCCGTCGTGGTCGCCGTCCGCGTCGGCCATGACGGGAGTCGGCGGAGGCGTGGGTGGAGGCGAGGGCAGCGAGGGCGGGGCCGGGGGAGCAGGCCTCGGCGCGATCCGCACCGGGGACGGCGGCCGCGGCGAGCGAGGGGCGGGAGGATGCACGGCAGGGGCGCGGGAGAAGAGCTCGGAGGAGAAGCCCAGCACCACCGCGAAGGTCGCGAAGCGCAGGTCGTCGACCGCCGCGGAGCCCGCGAGCAGCTGCTGGTAGCGAAGCGCCGGGCCGACCGTGAGGCCGTCGACGATCGAGACGTCTGCACCGACGGAGGCGCCAAGCAGCGCTCGACCGGCGCCCGAGGTCACGCCGAGCCCTGCCTCGGCCTCCAGCACCAGGCGCACCCGACGGTGGAGCGAAGGGCGCCACGAGAGCCCGCCGGAGACGGTGTAGATCGTACCCGCCGCGGCTGCCTCGTCGGCGAAGGCGCAGCGAGCGGCGCCGAAGCGAGGGCCGAAGGAGCCGATCCACGGGGCGTGCACCCGGAGGGCCTCGTAGTGGCCCACGTCGCCGAGCCCGGGGAGGGGAGAGGCGAGGCCCGCCTCGGCCTGGATCACCACGGGAAGCGACTGCGCGGCCGCGGGTCGTGCGACCGACGCCGAGAGCAGCAGCGCGACCAGCGACTCCGTCCGACCCGATCCGACCCGATGCCTCAGCGCGCGCATGGAGCGAGGCGGACTCTCGCACGCGGCCCGAGCGGCGGAGAAGTTACGCGCCGCAGCGCCGTCGCCAGAGCGCACGGTAGGTTCCTTCGAGGTGGGCGGTGAAGCGAGGGGCGTCGCAGAGCGGGCTCGCGCGCATCCGTTCCCGGAGCGTGGCGCGCAGCGCGGAGAGCGCGGCGAGGTCCCTCGCGAGGGCGGCGCCGCGGACGACCAGGTCGGCGAGGTCGGAGGCGATCCAGTCGGTGAGGCCGAGGTGCGTGAGCAGGCTTGCTCCCACTCGGTTGGCGTGCGTCGAGCCTGCGACCGTGAGCACGGGGACGCCCATCCAGAGGGCCTCGCAGGTCGTGGTGGTGCCGTTGTAGGGGAAGGGGTCGAGGGCCACGTCGACCTCCGCGTAACGAGCGAGGTGGTCGGGCACAGGGAGGCTGCGGGGGTCGAGCTCGAGGCGCGAGGGCGCGACGCCGTGCTCGGCGAAGGCGCGGCGGACCCGGTCCGCGGTGTCGGCATCCGAGAGGGCTCGGGCCCGCAGCAGGAGGCGAGAGCGGGGCGCCGCCGCGAGGAGGGCGGACCAGGCGGCGACCACCGAAGGGGTCATCTTGGAGAGGTTGTTGAAGCACCCGAAGGTGACGCCGTCGCGTCGCGTGCAGGGAGCGTCGGCCACCTCGGGCGCATCGGGCGGGGGCTGGTAGCAGGAGAAGGCCTCCGGGAGCCGCACCAGCGCCTCGGCGTAGAGGTGCTCGGTCGCGCCCGGCGGGTCGCTCACCGCGTCGGTGAGGCGGTAGTCCATCGCGGCGAGGCCGGTGCCGTGGGGGTAGCCGATCCAGGTCATCTGCACCGGCGCGGGGCGGCGAGCGAACACCAGCAGTCGGTGGTGCGCGGTGTGGCCCGCGAGGTCGACGAGCAGGTCGATGCGGTCGTCGCGGACGCGCGCGGCGAGGGCCTCGTCGTCGAGCGATCCCACGGGCACCCACGCGTCGGCGAGCGGTCGAAGCCTCGCGGTGGTCGCGTCGGAGAGCGGCCCGTCGGCGTAGCAGAACACCTCGAAGGAGGCGCGGTCGTGCGAGGCCAGCACCGGCTCGACGAAGCGGGAGACGGCGTGCTGGTTCAGGTCGGGCGAGAGGTAGGCCACGCGCAGTCGTCGCTCGGGGTCGAGGTCGTGTGGTCGGGGCTCGGACCGCAGCGGATCGGCCCAGCGCTCGGCCCAGCGGCGGTGCTCCTCGGCGACCTCGACGGCCGAGACCCGGTCGCTGAAGAGGAGCGTGTACAAGAGGTTGCTGTGGGTGCCCGGTTGGGGGGAGAGGGCGAGCGCCTCGCGGAAGCGTGCGATGGCCTCGTCGACGCGACCGGCGGTGCGCAGCGCGCGGGCGAGGTTGTCCCTCGGCGCGGCGTACCCGGGCCGGAGCGAGAGCGCGGCCTCGAAGGCGGCGATGGCGTCGCCGCTGCGGCCGAGCGCGACGTACGCGCAGCCGAGGGCGTTGTGGGACTCGGCGCGCTGCGGGTCGAGCGAGGCGGCGCGCTCGAGGGCCAGCACCGCGGCGGAGGCGGCGCCCGTGTCGAGCAGGGCGGCGCCGAGGTCGAGCCAGACGGCGGCCTCGCCCGGAGCAAGCGCGCTCGCGGTCATCAGCGCGGAGGTGGCCTCGGAGGCGCGACCGAGCGCGCGGAGCGTGCGGGCCCGGTGCACGTGCAGCGCGGCGACGGAGGGGTGGACCCGGAGCGCCCGGTCGAAGGCCGAGAGGGCGCCTGCGTGGTCGTGGCCCTGGGCGAGCGCGAGCCCGAGGAGGTTGAGCGCGTCGAGGCTCGTGGGCTCCTCGCGCAGCACCTGCTCGTAGCGAGCGACGGCCTCGGCGAGCTGCCCCTCGCGGTGCCGGGCGATGGCGTCGTCGAGGAGGGAGCGCGAGTCGGCCACGAGGTCCATCGTACGCGATCGGAGCGTCAGGGCCGCTCGCTCCACATCCGGCGGTAGGCCGCCTCGACGCCTCGCGCGAAGCCGTCGGCGTCGCAGAGGGGGCTCGCTCGCATCTCGTCGCGCAGC
This sequence comes from uncultured Myxococcaceae bacterium, assembly GCA_966211675.1. GTDB lineage: Bacteria > Myxococcota_A > Polyangia > Polyangiales > SCUS01. The sequence continues at coordinate 102,345 of CBIHPK010000004.1, read as the reverse complement.
GATCCGCGCAGGGCCCGGAGGCGGGCCGGGTCGCTCGCGAGATCGACGGCCCTCGCCGCGTAGTCGTCGACGGAGCCCGCGATCAGCTCGGGGTGGCCGAGGCGAGAGAGCAGGCTCAGCCCGACGCGCGCCGCGTGCCGGTCGCCCGCGAGGGTGATCACCGGGACGCCCATCCAGAGGGCCTCGCAGGTCGTGGTGGTGCCGTTGTACGGGAAGGGGTCGAGCGCCACGTCGACGCGGTCGTAGAGCTGGAGATGGTCGCGGGTGGTGGCGGTCCAGGCGAGGAGGTCGAGCCGGTCGGCCGCGACCCCGTGGGAGGCGAAGGCGTCGAGCACCCGCTGCCGCACCGGGCGCTGCGAGAGGGCGCTCGATTTCAGGCACAGCCGGGAGCCCTCCAGCGCGCCGAGGATGCGCGCCCACGCGGCCACCACGTCGGCGTTCATCTTGGCGAGCTGGTTGAACGATCCGAAGGTGACGTGACCGGCGCCCGCAAAGGGGGAGGGCGACACCGCCATCGCGGCCTCCGGCGCGAGGTAGCAGTGCATCCCGCCGTCGAGGCGCAGAAGGCGCTCGCTGTGGAAGGCATCGGACTCGCCCGCCGGGTCGCAGTGATCGTCCGTGAGGCGGTAGTCGAGGGTCGAGAGCCCGGTGGTCCCGGGGTAGCCGAGCCAGGTCACCTGCACCGGCGCCGGGCGAGCGAGGAGCGCCGTCAGCCGGTTGTCGGCGGAGTGGCCCGCGAGGTCGACGAGCACGTCGATGCGGTCCTCGCGGATCTGCTCGACGAGCTCCCGGTCGGTGAGGCCGGTGGTGGATCGCCAGTGGTCGCAGAGCGAGCGCAGCCGGGCGGTGACGGCGTCCGGTCGCCGCACCTCGGCGTAGGCGAAGAGCTCGAACTCCTCGCGGCGGTGCGCTCGCAGCAGGGGCTCCAGGAAGTACGCGCAGGAGTGCTCGCGCAGGTCGGGAGAGAGGTAGCCCACGCGCAGCCTGCGCCCGGGGTCTGGGTCGGACCGAGGTGGGCGAGCGAGCTCTGCGGCCAGGGGCGCGTGGCGCCGGTCGAAGGCGAGCGACTCGTCGAGGAGACCGGCCGGGGTCGCGGTGGGGTCGCCGTGGAGCGCGAAGAGGAGGTTGCTGTGGGCGCGGGCGAAGTCCCGGCGCGAGCGGAGCGCCTCGCGAAAGGACCCGATGGCGGCGGACACCTCGCCGTGGTGCCACTGCAGCAGGCCGAGGTTGTTGAGAGCGCCCGCGTGATCGGGCTTCTCTCGCAGCGCCTCGCGGTAGGCGGCCTCGCCGGCCTCGTCGTCGCCCTGCTGGCGGAGGGCGTTGCCCAGGGTGTTCCAGGCCTCGGCGAAGCGCGGACGCCACGCGATGCTCTGGTGCAGCGCGGCCACCGCCTCGTCGGTGCGGCCGAGCGCCGCGAGCGACTCCCCGAGGTTGTGCATCGCCTCGACGAAGCGCGGCGTCGTGGCCAGAGCGCGGCGGAAGAACTCCACGGCCTCGTCGGTCCGGCCCTGGGCTCGGCTCAGGATGCCGAGGTTGTTGAGCGCGTGGTCGAGGCCCGGCGACCGCTCCAGCGCGCGGAGGTAGCTCGCCCTCGCCTCGTCCGCTCGGCCGATCGAGGCCAGCGCGAAGCCGAGGTCGTTGTGCAGCTCGGCCGATGCCGGGAGGCGGCGCACCAGCTGCTCGTAGCACGCGACGGACTCCTCCCGGCGGCCGGTCGCGAGCAGCGCGGAGGCGAGGATGCGCGCGGCCTCGATGGAGTCCGGGTCGCGCTGCGCGGCGCGTCGCGCGAGCTCCAGCGCCTCCTCCGGCTCGCCGCGCTCGACGAGCAGGCCCGCGAGGTTGATGAGCGGCGCGACGAGGTCCGACCCGCAGCGCACGGCGGCGCGGAAGCTCTCCACCGCCTCGTCGCGGCGGCCGAGCGCCTGGAGCTGCGCGCCGAGGTTGTTGAGCGCCTCGACGTAGTCGGGCTTGAGCGCGATGGCCTTGCGGATGAGCGCGACGCCCGTCTCAGGGTCGCCCAGCCGACACGAGGCGTCGCCCAGCAGGTGCAGCGCCGCCGGGTGACCGGGGTGCGTCGCGAGGAACTCCAGGTAGAGCCCCGCGGCCTGCGGCCAGCGCCCGGCTTTGTGGTGTTCGAGCCCGCGGGAGAGGGCGTTGTCGGGAGGCGGAGGCGTCAGACCTTCTCCTGCACCAGGACGGGGGCGATCTTGTCGAGCGAGCGCGCGATCTCCAGCACCGCCTCGGTGGGGATCTGCCGGATGACCTCGTTGGTGCGCGAGTCGAGCAGCGTCGTGACGACCATCTTCGTGTCCGGGTCGACGTTGAAGGAGATGACCGCGTTGGACGACTTCAGCCGCTCGTTGGCGAGCTCGACGAGCTCACGCATCTCCGCCGCCTCGCGCGCGGTCGCGTCGGACGACGGCTCTGCCCGCCGCGACTCCTCGGGGGGTCGGGTCTGCGGGGCGCTGGCCTCCTGGGTCTTGTTGGTGGCCGAGCCGGGGACCTCCGTGCGCACCACCGGATCGCGGGTGGCCGTGGAGGCGTCGGGGACGATGGAAGTGATGGAAGAGATCGCCATGGTGACTCTCAACGTCCCCGGGGGAGACTATCGCGCGCCCGCCTGGGCGACCGCCTGGGGCTTCGTGACGACCTCGGTCCAGGCCTCGCGGAGCGGGGCGAGGATGCGCAGCACGTCGTCGATGGGCTCCACCTTCGAGAGGATGTTGGCCGAGATCAGCTGCTGCATGCAGAAGAGGTAGAGCGCCTCGAGGTTGCCGCACAGCTCCGGAGCGTGCTCCGGGTTGAGGGTCGAGCTGAGCGTGTCGAGGATGGCGTGCGCGCGGCTGATGAGCTCGCCCGCCCGCGCGCGGCGCTTCTCCTGCAGCGCGACCCTGGCTTCGTTGAGGAAGCGGAAGAGCCCGTCGTAGAGCATCACCAGGATCTGCCCCGGAGAGCTGGTCGAGGCCTGCACGGCGCCGTATCGGGAGAGGACGTTCGGGTTCATTGCATCCTTCAGTGGTTCACAGGATGGACTTGTACTTGCTGACGAGGGTCTCCATCGCGGTGAACTGCGCCCGCAGGGTCTGCGAGTACGCGGCGACGGAGTCCTGCTCGTTGCGGATGCGCGTGGTGAGCGCGAGGGACTGCGCGGACAGGGTGGCGCTCCGGGTCAGCAGCGGCGAGGTCGTGTCGGAGGAGAGCTCGGTGACGGCCGTCGCGAAGGAGGACATCACCCCGGTGGCGCCGAGGCTGGCGTCGGTGACGAACACCTTGGAGACGGCCCGCGCGTCGGCGGTGATGGCCGCGGTGAAGGCGGCGTCGTTGAGCTGGAGCGTACCGTCGCTCTGCAGCCGGACCCCGACGCTCCCGAGGGTGGTGTAGGCCCCGGAGGTGCCCGGGACGGTCGACGACTCGATGCGCGAGAGGCGCTCGAGGGACCCTCGGAAGGCGCGGTCGGCGGCGAGCACCGGGTTGGCGGCCCTCGTGGTGCCAAAGCCGGTCGCGGTGTGGCTCGCGGTCACCACGTCGTTGTAGGCTGTGATGAACGACTGGACCTTCGCCTTGAGCGCGGTGGGGTCCGTCGCCACGGTGATCTGCACGTTGCTGGTGGTCGGCCGGGCGAGGGCGAGGGTCACACCGGGGATCGCGTTGGTCACCTGGTTGGTGGGTCGGCGCATGCTGATGGAGTCGACGGTGAAGAGGGCGTCCTGCGCGGTCTGGTACGTGTTGGCCGGCGTGCTCAGCCCGAGGCTCGCGGCCAGGGCGGGCGTGCTCTCGTTCAGGGTGACGGTGTTGGCGTCGCCGGTGTCGAGGCCGCGCACCAGCATGCGGTAGTTGACGCCGTCGTAGATGACCGAGGCGTTGATGCGGGCGCCGGACGACGAGAGCCGCGCGGCGATGTCGTTGAGCGAGTCGGTGCCGGAGACGGTGACAGAGACGTTCGGGCCGCCGGCGACGGAGACGTCGATGGTGCCGGAGAGGTTGATGGCGTCGGTGCTGGAGGCGAAGGTGTTGCTGCGGGTGCGCTGCTCGGTTGCGAGCCGGGTGACGCCGACGGAGTAGGCCCCGGGGACGATGCCGCCGGAGGAGGTGGCCGCGACGTAGGTGGCGTCGGACGAGCTTGCCGTGGTGGCGTTGAACTCCGAAGTGCTGTCGAGCGCGCGGGCCGCGCGGGCGAGCGAGGCGAGCTTGGTGCTGAAGGCGGAGACCGTCGTGCCGGCCTGGTTGATCTGCTGCTGGCGGGTCTGGAGCGTGGTGACCGACTGGCTGCGGATGGCCACGAGCCTGGTGATGAGCCCCTCGACGTCGAGGCCTGAGGCGCTGGTCGGTAGGTTGCCCGAGATGGTCATCGCGTCGCTCCGGTGGAGAGGCCATAGGCCGCGGCACGTCGCCGCGGCCTACCACCCGTTGAGATCGATCAGCCGCGGAGCAACGAGAGTGCCAGCTGCGGGGCCTGGTTGGCCTGGCCGAGGACGGCCGCGCCGGCCTGCGAGAGCACCTGGTTGCGGGCGAGGGAGGAGGTCTCCATCGCGATGTCGGTGTCGCGGATGCGGCTGAGGGCGGCCGACAGGTTGGTGCCGGTGGACTGGAGGTTGGCGACGGTCGACTGGAGGCGGTTGACGGTGGCGCCGAAGGTCTCGCGGACGGTGCTCAGGGTCGAGATCGCGGTGTCGATGGTGGCGATCGCGGCCTGGGCGCCGGTGATGGTGGCGACCGTGGCGCCGGTGATGCCGAGGTTCGACGCCGAGGCGCCGCCGAAGGCGACCGTGATGCGGTCGTCGGCGGTGTTCTGGATGCCGACCTGGAAGGCGACGGACGCGGTGCCCGTGAGGAGCGCCGTGCCGTTGTAGGTGGTCACGTTGCCGATGCGGGTGATCTCCGAGGAGGCCGAGGCGAACTCGGTCTGGAGGTTGGCGCCGTCGGTGGTGTTGTTGGTGCCGTTGGCGCCCTGCACCGCGAGCTCGCGCATGCGGGTGAGCAGCTCGTGGATCTGCTCGGCGGCGCCGTCGGCGGTCTGCGACATGGAGATCGCGTCGCTCGCGTTGCGCTGGGCGACGATGATCGAGCGCGCCGAGGCGTTCATGAGCTTGCTGATGCCGAGGCCCGCGGCGTCGTCGGACGCGCTGTTGATGCGGAACCCGCTCGACAGCTTCTCGAAGTTGCCGCTCAGCTTGCTCGACGTGTTCGACAGGTTGTTCTGCGCGATCATCGAGGCGACGTTGGTTTGGATGAACAGGCCCATAGGACTTCCTTTGTGCGTCAGGACGCGCGCCCCTGTGACGCTCGTCCGTGGGACCGGTTGGATCCCTCAGCCCCCCCCTGTACGGCCACCCCCCCGGCGGCCTTGAATCGAATTCGGAAAGCACCCTCCCGACCCTCCCCTTCCGCTCCCTCCCTGACGCACTCCCCAGGCGCTCTCTTTCTCTCCTGTCTTTCCGTTGCGTCCCCTGCGTCGATTCTGCCATCGTCGCCCGATGGCACACGATCCCAACGTCCCGCTCCATCTTCGTGAGTTGTTCGTGGAGGCGGTCGAGCACCACAAGGCCGGTCGCGCGGCGGCTGCGGAGCGAGGCTATCGCGCCCTGCTCGAGCAGGACCCGGCGATCCCCGGCGCCCTCGCCAACCTGGGGGACCTTGTCTACAACCGGGGACTGAGCGCCGAGGCCTTCGCGCTCTACGACCGCGCCCTGGCGCTGGCGCCCGACGACACCGTGGCCCTGACCAACCGGGGCCGGGCGCTCCTGGGGGAGGGCCGCACCGCCGAGGCCGAGGCCGGGTTTCGCGCGGTCCTCGCCATCGACCCGGACGACCCGAGGGCGCTCAACAACCTCGGCGAGATCCTGCTGCGCCGCAACGCCTTCGAGGAGGCGCACGCCCTGCTCGCACGCGCGGTGCGAGTGGCGCCGGACTCCGCCGCGGCCCACACGACCTTCGGCAAGCTGCTGCTGCTCGGCGGGCGGGTGACGGACGCGCTGGTGGTGCTCGAGCGGGCGGTGAAGCTGGCGCCGGCGAGCCCCGAGGCCCGCTCGGTCCTGGCGGGCGCGCTCTGGACCGAGGGGCGCATCGAGGAGTCCATCCGTCAGCACCGCGAGGCCCTGCGGCTGCGACCGGCGCTCTTCGAGACCTGGTCGCTGCTGCTCTTCACCATGCACTGCGGCGCCGGTCGCGCCCCGGCCGAGCTCTTCGCCGAGCACCTCCGCTTCGGTCGCGCGCTGGAGCAGAGCGTCGCGGCGGACCGACGTGACCTCGTCGCCGACGCGACCCCGGGCCGCCGTCTGCGGGTGGCCTACCTCTCGTCGGACCTGCGGCGGCACCCGGTGGGTCTCTTCCTGGCGCCGGTGATCGAGGCCCACTCCCGCGAGGAGTTCGAGGTCTTCACGTACAGCAGCGTGGCCTCCACGGACGACGTGCAGGCGCGCCTCCGCGCGGCCGTCGAGCACTGGGTCGACGTCTCCGACCTCACCGACCAGGCCCTCACCGCCCGCATCCGCGAGGACCGCATCGACCTCCTCGTGGACCTCGCCGGCCACACCACCAACGGCCGCATGGGCGTGCTCGCCCGCCGGGCCGCTCCGGTGCAGCTCTCCTGGCTGGGCTACCCCGACACCACCGGGCTCAGCACCGTGGACTACCGCATCACCGACGCGGTGGCCGACCCGCCCGGGGAGAGCGACGCCCTGCACACCGAGGAGCTCCTGCGGCTCCCGGGAGGGTTCCTGGCGTGGGAGGCGAGCGCCGCCGCGGCCGACCCGGAGCCGCCCTGCGTGAGCGCGGGCCATGTGACCTTCGGCAGCTTCAACAACGCCTCCAAGCTCTCCCCCGAGCTCGCCCGCTGCTGGGCGGAGATCCTCCGGGGGGTGCCCGGGTCGAGGATGATCCTGAAGCACCAGGCCTTCGAGCGGGAGGCCAACCGGGCGCGGGTGCGGGGGTGGTTCGAGGAGGCCGGCATCGCCGCCGACCGGCTTGAATTCGTGGGCTTCGCCGCGCGCTGGCAGGACGCCTACGCCCTCTACGCGCGGGTCGACCTGGCGCTCGACTCCTTCCCCTACAACGGTGCGACCACCACCTGCGAGGCGCTGTCGCAGGGCGTTCCGGTCGTGGCGCTGCGAGGGTCGGCGCACGCCGGTCGGGTGAGCGCCGCGATGCTCACCGCCCTCGGAGAGACCTCGCTGATCGCCGGGTCCGAGGCGGAGTACGTCTCCATCGCGACCGCCCTGGCGCTCGACCCGGCCCGCCTGTCGGCGCTGCGCGCTTCGCTCCCAGCGCGCTGGCGCGAGAGCACGGCGGGCTCGCCGACGCGGCTGGCCCGAGAGCTCGAAGACGCCTTCCGACTGGCCTGGCAGCGCACGCTCTCCGGCGCTCCGCGCAAGCCCGTCCCCACCTCGGTGGGGGAGGTGACGCTCGGCCCTCGCGACTACGAGCTCGTGGACTGCGCAGGGGACGTCCGGGTGGCGCTGCCCCCGTCGCTCGAGAACCTCACCACGTACGTGCTGCGGGAGCAGGGCGACTGGTTCGAGGCCGAGCTCCCCTTCGTGCGCGGCCTCACCCAGCCCGGCGAGCGCGCCCTCGACTGCGGCGCCAACTACGGCCTCTACACCCTCGCATTGGCCCGCGCCGCGGGACCCTCGGGGCGCGTCTGGTCGGTGGAGCCCTCGTCTCGGACGTCGGCGTTTCTCCGGGCGAGCGTCGAGAGCAACGGCTTCGCCAACGTGACCGTGGTGCAGGCCGCGCTGTCGGACCACTCGGGCGAGGCCTCGCTCCACATGGGCTCGTGGAGCGAGCTGGCGGCGCTCACCGCCGACCCGGCCCACCACTCCTCCTCCGAGGTGGTGACCCTTCACGCCCTCGACGAGGTGCGCGACTCGCTGGACCTGCGCCGCATCGACTTCGTGAAGCTCGACGCCGAGGGCGAGGAGGCGCGGATCATCCAAGGGGGTCAGCGCTTCTTCACCGAGGAGTCGCCGCTGGTCATGACCGAGATCCGCCATGGGAGCGTGGTGAACACCGGGCTCCACGAGGCCTTCGCGGCGCTCGGGTACGGGTGCTATCGGCTGATCCCGGGGCTCCAGGTGCTGGCCTTCACGCCCTCCACCGACGTCTTCGACGGCTTCGCGCTCAACCTCTTCTTCTGCAAGCCCGACCGGGCGGAGCGGCTCGCGGCGAGGGGCCTCCTGGCCCTTCCCGGTGAGGCCCCCGAGGCGCCCTCGGCGCCCGGCCGGTGGCGCGACGAACTCCCGGCCTTCCCGTACGTCCGACAGCTGCTCCCCTACTGGGAGAGCCAGCACGCCGGGCGGGCCGAGCTCGAGGCCGCGCTCGATCGATGGTGCGACGCGCACGACCCCGCTCGCTCCGCGTCGTCGCGGATGCGCTCGCTGGAGGCGGCGCTCGACCTGCTCTCCGCCGCGCTCGACCAGCACCCGACGCTGCCCCGGCTGGTCAGCGTGGCCCGCGTCGCGTGGGAGATCGGCCTGCGCGAGACGGCCGTCGGCGCGCTGCGCACGGCGGTCGAGTGGTTCACCCACGGCGAGGGCATCGCGCTCGACGAGCCCTTCCTCGTGCCGAGCCCGCGCTTCGACGCCCTGCGCATCCCGAGCAACGAGGCGACCTGGTGCTTCGGGGCGGTGCTGGAGCAGTTCGAGCGCCTGCGCAGCTTCTCGTCGTTCTACGAGGGCCGCAACTCGCGCCCCTTCCTCGAGTCGCTCTCGCAGCTCGGGTTCATGGGCGAGGAGATGCGCCGGCGGCAGGAGCTCATCGACGCCCGCTTCGGCGCCGAGGAGTGAGAGCGCCTCAGCGCGAGACGGACGAGACCTGGAGCAGGTCGCGCGTCACGGCGATGGCGCGCTCGTAGCCCGCCCTCGTGGTGGAGAGCGCGGTGAAGGCGTCCACCGCGTCGGCCTCGACCTCCGTGGCGCGCGCCCTCGAGACCGAGAGCACTGCGGAGGCGGTGACGTCGACCGCGGAGTGCAGCCGCTCGGCGCCGATCCCGGTGTTCACCTCCGCGGTGACGAGCTGACGGTGCCCAGACTCCATGTTGGTGATCGCCGTCTGGATGCCCGCGAGGTTGTTCGTCGAGAGGGCCGTGGCGAAGGCCTGGAGGTCGGCGAGGATGTCGCGACCGCCCGCGGCCGTGAAGGCCATCGCGCCGCTCGCGTTGGCGCGCGCGGTCACGCCGTCCGCGACCTCCACCGGCGCCGCGATGTCGTTGCCGGTGAACGCCCCGGTGGCGCTGAAGGGCGCCGTGGCGGTGGCGGTCCCGCCGAAGAGGTAGCCGGTGGCGCCGCGGGAGTTGGCGTACGCGAGCAGTGCGTCGCGCAGCGAGCTCACCTGCCCGGCCATGCTGGCCCGCGACTGCGGATCGATGGTGGCGTTGGCGGCCTGCACCGCGATGGCACGGGCCTGTTCCAGCAGCTCGCCCGAGCTCGACAGCACGGACTCCGCCATGTCGAGGTCGCCTCCCGCGCGGTCGAGCGTGCGGGTGCGGTTGTTCATTCGTTGAAGCTGCGCGTCGTGGTGGACCTTCATCGACCACGCGACCGGGTCGTCGGAGGGCGCGTTGACCCGCAGGCCCGAGGCGGCGACGCGGCTCGCGTCGGTGAACTGCTGCACCGCGCGGCTCTGTCCGATGCGGGCGGCGTCGAGGGCCATCTTGTCGGTGATGCGCATCAGAAGGACTTCATCAGGGTGTCGAGCAGCTCGTCGGCCACCCGCAGCACGCGGGTCGAGGCCTCGAAGGCCCGCTGGAACTTCGACAGGTTGACCATCTCCTCGTCGAGCGACACCCCCGAGGCGCTCTCGCGGAGGGTCTCGGCCTGCTGCACCGTGTCGTCCCGCAGCTGCTCCTCCGCGTTGGCCGCCTGGAGCCGCACCCCGAGGTCGGCGGCCACGGCGCCGAAGCGCTCGGCCGGGGGCGTGGTGCCCCCCGCGAGGGCCCGGCTGGAGAGGCCCGCGATCTGGAGCGCCACGGTGCTGCCGCCGGGGAGGTCCGTCGCGGCGCCCGCGGCGGCCACGCGGTCGGGCTGACCCGCGAGGGCCGGGTTGAGGGCCATCGCGCGGGCCGCGCCCGGCACGACCGCGGGGGCCGTGAAGAGGTTGCGCCCGCTCGCGCCGTCGAGCCCGAAGCCCGCAGCGTGGGCCGTGTTGACCGCCGTGGAGAGGTCGAAGGCGAACTGGTCGAGGGCGCCCTGCACGCTGGGGATGTCCACGTCGCGGGCCTCTCGCAGGCCGCCGAGGGTGCCCTGGGTCATCGCGGTCGTGGCGTCGGTGGTCGCGCCGCCGGGCTGCTGCACCTGGAGGCGCAGGTTGTTGGCCGGGTCGAGGGTCACCGAGACCGAGGAGGCGTTGCCCCCCTCCACCAGCACCGTGCCGGCGGAGAAGAGCGTGACCTGGCCGCTGGCGTCCTCGACCGAGCGCGCCCCGAGGCGATCGCCGACCTCCTGCACCAGGTGATCGCGCTGGTCGCGCAGGTCGGCCCCGGCGTCGCCGAGCGCGGTCGCCTCGGCGATGGAGCGGTTGAGCGTCGCGATGCGAGCGAGCCGGTCGTTGACCTCGCCCGCCACGCCGCGGGCCTGATCGAAGAGGCCGTCGCGCTGGGCCGCGAGGTCGCCCGCCGTGGACGAGACCTGCTGCGCGAGGGCGCCCGCCCGCTGGAGCACCGCGAGCCGCGCGGAGGTGTCGCCGGGCGTTCCGCTCAGGGTGTCGAAGGCCTGGAAGAAGCCGTTGACCCGGTCGGCGATGGTGCCGCTCTCGGGCGCGACCGCGGCCTCGGTGGCGGAGAGCGCCGAGGCGCGGGCGGAGGCGGCGCCGCGGCGGCCGTGCTCCTCGACGACGCGGCCGTGCGCGAAGCGGCTGAAGGAGCGCGAGATGCCCATCACCGTCACGCCGCCGTCGCTGTCGCGGCCGAAGGGTCGAGCGGAGAGCAGGACCCCGCGGCGGACGTAGCCGGGCGTGTTGACGTTGGCGATGTTCTGGCCGGTGACGGAGACGCCGGAGGACTGCGCCTGCATGCCGTCGCGGGCGACGCCGAGGAGGGAGAAGAGGGAGCTCATGGGGAGGTTCAGCCCCGGACCGAGAGGCCCGCGGAGGCGGACGCCGGTGCGTAGGGGGTGGCGGGGCTGCCGTCGTGGAAGGCGGAGAGCACGTCGCGGAGGCAGTCGCGCGCGTGGGCCAGGAGCACGGCGTTGCGGCGGAGGCCCGCGGCCAGCTCGCCGAAGCGGGGCGCGAGCTCGGAGCGCCCACGGATGCTCTCGCGGATCGCCAGGAAGAGGTCGGCCTTCTCCGCGGCGATGTCGTGCACGCGGGCGCCGTCGAGGCGGCGGATGGCGCCCCGCTCTTCCTCCAGGAGGCGCTCGAACTCTCCGAACATCTGCTCCGGGTCCATCAGACCACTTCCTCTCTGCTCTTCAGCCGCCGCGGGCGATGCGCTCCGCGATCTCCCTCGCGTCGACGCGGAAGGTTCCCGCTTCGATGGAGGCCTTGAGCCGCGAGACCTTCGCGGCGTCGATGTCACCCTCGGCCGCGATGGAGAGCTCGCGGCTCTTCGCGGACACGCGGACGTGGACGCTCTCGTCCGCGGCGGCCGACTCGTCGGCGGCGCCAGGGCGGCCGGAGGCAGGGCGGGTGGGGCCCTTCGCGGGGTCGAGGCCAGGGGTCGGGGTGACGAAGGGGATGCGCATGGTTCGATCCTCAGAGGCTCAGGGAGTGTCCTGTCCCCCGCCAGAACGTCCACCCTCGCCGGAACTTGAACGAGAAATCGCCCCCTCCCCGGCGGGAGCCGCGATGTGCCCGATCTGCCCGGCCAGCACGGCCTCCAGCTGGCGGGTGAGCCCGATGCCACCGGCCTCGCTGATCCCCGTGGCCAGGGCGTCCACCGCCATGTCCCCGTAGCTCCCCGCCGCGCTGCCCATCTTGGCCGTGTGGAGCAGCTGCCGCAGCAGCATCGCCTCGAACTCGCTCGCCACCCGGTGCAGGTCGCTCGGGGCGGTGCGCGTCGGGGCCGCCGTCGCAGGGGCCGCCGCCGGGCCCACCGGGTTGATCGCGTCGCTCATTGGATCTCCACGTCCGCTTCGATGGCGTTGGCGCCCCGAAGGGCCTCGAGCACGCTGGCCAGCTCGCGTGGCGGCAGCCCGAGGCGCCCCAGCGCGGTCGAGACGTCCGCCAGCGTCGGCGCGCCGGTGAGGTAGGTCACGCTCGGCGGCGGATCGGTCGCCGTCACCGTGCTGTTGGGCACCACTGCGGTCGTACCGGCGGCCAGCGCGTTGGGCTGAACCACCGTCGGCGTCTCGCGGATCACCACGGTCATGTTGCCGTGCACCACCACCGCCGGGGAGATGCGCACGTCGCCGCCGGCCACGATGGTCCCGGTGCGCTCGTTGATGACCACGCGGGCCTGCCGCACCGGGGCGACGTCCAGGTCTTCGAGGCCCGCGATGAAGTCGACGAGCTCGGTCCCCTCGGGCACTCGCACGGACACGGCGCCGCTGTCCCGGGTGCTCGCGGTCCCGGCGCCGTAGCGCTGGTTGACCGCCGCCGCGATGCGAGAGGCGACCGTGAACCCGGGGCGGCGGAGGTTCAGCCGGAGCGACCCGTCGGTGACCAGCGTGGCCGGGATCTCGTGCTCGACGGTGCCGCCCTCGGCGATGCGTCCGACGGTGATGGTGCCGCTGCGCACCGTGGTGCCGGAGAAGCCCTGGGCGAAGAAGCCGCCGGTGGTGATGGGCCCCTGGGCCAGGGCGTAGGCCCGCTGGTCGGCGCCGCGGAGGATGGTCTGCAGCAGCACGCCCCCGGCGAGCGATCGGGCGTTGCCGATGGACGACACGGTCACGTCGAGCGTGGTGCCCTGGCGAGCGAAGGCCGGGATCGACGCGGTCACCATCACCGCCGCCACGTTGCGAAGACGAAACTGGCTCGGGTCCGCCTGCACCCCGAGGCGGCGCAGCATCGCGATCACCGACTGCGCCGTGAAGGGCGCGTTGAGGTCGTCGCCGGTGTTGGCGAGGCCCGTCACCAGGCCGTAGCCGAGGAGCTGGTTGCCGCGAGAGCCGGACACGTCCACGAGGTCGCGCAGGTGCTCGGCGCGCGCCGCGGCGGGCCGGGCGAGCAGCGCGAAGGCGAGGAGGAGAAGGGTGAGGAGAGGGGTGGTTCGCACGGCGCGCTCAGAAGGGGTTGATGACGTCGAGCAGGCGCATGAGCCAGCCGCGGTGCTGCGTGTCGGCCACCTCGCCCTCGCCGCTGAACTCCACCTGGGCGTCGGCGATGCGCGACGAGGCCACGGTGTTGTCTCGCGCGATGTCGGCGCGGCGGACGAGGCCAGAGATGTACAGGTGGTACTGCTCGTTGTTGACCCGCACGGTCTTGGTCCCCTCGATGAAGAGGTCGCCGTTGGGCATCTGGCGCACGATGCGCACCGCGACGTTGCCGTCGAGCGCTCCGGTGCGGGCGGTGTTGCCGTCGGCGTTGAAGCTGGTGCGGCTCGCGAAGGCCAGCAGCTGCGAGGGGTCGAGCTCGGGGTAGGCCGTGCGCAGCGCGGGGATCAGCCCCAGCACGTTGGTGAGCCCGCTCTCGTGGCTCGACTCGCGCAGCGTGCGCGTCGTGGCGCCGCCGCGGGCGTTGGCCTGCTCGTCGATGACCACCACCACCAGGTCGCCCACGCGCACGGCGCGGGTGTCCTCCAGGTAGCCCGCGACGGCCTCGCTGAAGAGCGACCCGTTGCCCGGCCGAGACGCCGGATCGGCCTGCGCGTAGGAGCCGCCCGTGTAGTCGCGGTGCCGCGGCGGAGGCATGGTGAGGGCGCGCGTCGCGCAGCCGCCGGTGAGCGCCATCCAGGCCGCGAGGGCGAGGGTCGAGGGGCGCATCACGGCCCGTCCTCCGCGAGGGCGGTGTCGCGCTCGATGAGTCTCGCCCGCAGCACCCGCCCCGACGGCCGCAGGATCACCGGCAGCGTGTCGCCCACGTCCGCGTCGGCCCCGGCGCTCGCTCCCACGCGGATCTCCACCAGGCCCTGGCGCACCACCAGGGTCACGGCGGCGCCTCGGGCGAGCTCCGGCGCGGCGGCGCTGGCGGGGAGCACCAGGTCGACCTGCACCGAGGCCCGGGCGAGCACCTCGGCGCCCGCTCGGAAGGTCACCAGGGCGGTCGTGGACAGCGGCCCCGCTCTTCTCGGCAACCGGGGGAGCTCGGCGGTGACCGCGTCCCATCCGGCGGCCACGTCGAGGCCACGAGAGGCGCGCACCCCGGCGAGCGCCGCGCCCCGGGGGAGGGGGTGCTCGGAGAGGCCGGTGCGGGTGAGGCGCTCGAGCTCGGTGGCCGTGACGGTGCGGGTGAGGCGCACCACTCGAACGGCCTCCGGGAGCTGCGAGGGCTCGGTGGCGGCGTGCTCCCGAAGCGCTCGGAGGATGGTCGCCCGGTCGATGAGCCGGGAGCCTCCGACCGCGGGCGCGGGCCCGAGGTCGACGGAGGCCGCGTCGGCGGGCGCCCCTCGCACCACGTCGCCGACCAGCACCCTCGCGCCGGTCACGGTGACCTGCGACGGGGGGGAGGCCTCGGCGCGCGCCACCCCGAGCGAGAGCGCGAGGGCGGCGAGCAGGGTGTGAGGGGTGCGCCCGCGGTTCATCGCATCTGCGTCGCGTTGCGGAGCATCTCGTCGGCGGCCTGCACGACCTTGGAGTTCACCTCGTAGGCGCGCTGCGTGCGGATGAGCCCGATCATCTCCTGCACCACCTCGACGTTCGAGCTCTCCAGCGAGCCCTGCATCAGGCTGCCGAGGCCGTTCTGGCCGGGCGTCCCGCTGGTGGGGTCGCCGCTCGCGCCGGTGACGGTGAAGAGGTTGTGCCCCACGGCCTGGAGCCCCGCGGGGTTGGGGAAGGCCACGAGCTGGATCTGCCCGAGCTGCGTCGGGGTGTGCTGCCCGGCCTGCGTGGCGCTGACGGTTCCGTCGGCGGCGATGGTGACGTTGGTCGAGTCGATGGGGATGTTGATCGCGGGCTCGATGGCGAGGCCCTCGGAGTTGACCAGGCGCCCCTGGGCGTCGAGCCGCAGCGCGCCCGCGCGGGTGTACGCGACGTCGCCGTTGACGCGGTTGACCGCCAGGAAGCCGGTGCCCTCGATGGCCACGTCGAGGGGGTTGTCGGTCTGCTGGATGGCGCCCTGCGAGAACTGCCGCGAGGTGGCCACGACGCGCGCTCCGGAGCCGAGCTGCACCCCCGCCGGAGCCCCCACGCCTCCGCCCGGACCGGCGGGTCGGACGGTCTGGTAGATGAGGTCCTCGAACTGCGACTCCTGGCGCTTGTAGCCAGAGGTGTTGGCGTTCGCGAGGTTGTTGGAGATCGTGTCGAGGTTGGTCTCCTGGGCGACCATCCCCGTAGCCGCGACGTGTAGCGATCGGAACATGGCAACGGGTCGTTGCGAGTTGGGTGCCATGCGGTGGCGGTGGCGCCCTCGCCGCGCTGCCGCGCGACCTCGGAGCGAGGGGGCCGCCACGGCCTTGGCGCGCCGTCAGTCGGCTGGCGCCACGGCGGCGTCGACGGCGGCGGAGTCCGGAGCGGCGGCGCTGGCGTCGCCCACCTGGGCGCGGATGGCGGCGATCGGGTCGACGGCGGCGTCCGCGTCGGTGGGCTCGTCGTTGGCGGGGTTGTGGATGGAGACCACGATGTCGACGCGGCGGTTCTGCTGGCGCCCGTCGTCGGTGGCGTTGGGGGCGATGGGGTGGAACTCCCCGTAGCCCGAGGCCGTGAGGTGCTCTGGAGGGAAGCTCGCGCCCGCGAGCACCTGGAGCACGGAGGTGGCGCGCGCGGTCGAGAGCTCCCAGTTCGAGCGGTAGCGCGAGGTTCGGATGGGCTGGCCGTCGGTGTGCCCCTCGACGCGCATGTCGATGGGGAAGGCCCCGAGCGAGCGGGCGAGGGTGGTGAGGATCACCCCGGCGGCGTCCTTCACGGAGGCGTCGCCGCTCTCGAAGAAGACGTGGTCGGGCATGCGCAGCACGAAGTCGTTGCGGCGTCGGATCACCCGCACGGACTCCATCCCGGCGTTGCGGGTGATGACCCCATTGAGGGCCTCGGCGAGGTTCTCCAGGCTGAACACCACCCTCGGGTTGGTCACCTCCGGGCGCTCGGTGCGCGGCGGCGGGCTGTTGGTGTTGGCCATCATCAGCCCGTCGCTGCCGCGGGGGACCACCGTCACGCCGGTGGCGCCCGCGAAGCTCTCGGAGAAGGCCCCGAGGCGCCGCTGGTCGACCTGCGACGCGGAGAACATCACCACGAAGAACGCGAAGAGCAGCGTGATGAAGTCCGCGTAGCTGATGAGCCAGCGCTCGTGGTTGACGTGCTCTGCGTGCTTCTTTCGCCTGCCCATGAGAGGTCCCCGGGTCCGTCTCCCCGCCCTGAAGGCGCGGGGGGTGTTAGGAGCGCGCGGCCTTCGCCGGGCCGTGGTCGTGGAGGAAGGCCGAGAGGCGCTCTCGCACCAGCTTGGGGTTCATCCCTTCCTGGATCGCGAGCACGCCCACCAGGGTGAGCTGGCGGAGGTTGGACTCGTCGCGCACCTGCAGCTTGATGCGCCCGCCGATGGGCAGGAACACGATGTTCGCCACGCCCACCCCGTAGATGGTCGCCACGAAGGCCGCCGCGATGCCGTGGCCCACGGCGTTGATGTCCGAGAGGTTGCTCATCACGTGGATGAGCCCGAGCACCGCGCCGATGATGCCCACGGTCGGGGCGTAGCCGCCGCCGGCCTCGAAGACCTTGGCGGCCTCCTCGCCGTGCTCCTCGTGCTTGTCGATGATGATCTCCATCGTCTCGCGGAGGGCGTTGGAGTCGGCCCCGTCGATCGCCATCATCAGCGCCTTGGAGAGGAAGGGGTCCGACGCGTTGGAGGCCACCTTCTCCAGCGCCAGGATGCCCTCGAGGCGCGCCTGGTTGGCGTAGCCGACGATCTCCTCGATGAGCGTGCGCGCGTCCTGCGAGGGCTTCTTGAAGGTCTTGCCCGCGGACTGGATCGCGGCCTTCAGCGTCGGGAAGGGGTACTGCACGATCACGGCGCCGATGGTCCCCCCGAGCACGATGAGCGCGGCCGGGCCGCCCAGCACCGAGCTCATGTGACCCCCCTCCAGCGCGTTGCCGAAGAGGATGGCCACGAACGCGACGATCATCCCGATGATGGGCCCGGGCTGCATCAGCGCTCGTCCCGCCGCCGCGAGAACTCGCCCGGCCTGCGGGCCTCGCCCACCCTCGGGGGGTCGCCCTCCACCGGCCCGAGCGGCTCGCCCGCCGGGTCGACCATCCGCACGAGCCGACGGTACTCCAGCACCGCGTGCATCAGCTCGTCGAGCGTCTCTCGCACCATCAGCTTCTCGCCGTTGATGAGGAAGAGCGTCGTGTCGGGCGTCGCCTCCACCCACGAGATGTGATCGGGGTTGATGGCGATGGTGTGGTGGTTGAGCCGGGTGAGTTTCAGCATGGGGCGAGGTCCATCTCCGACCCTCCCAGCGCAATCCCCGGGCCACGCTCGGCGCCGCCCCCGCGGCACGCTTCGTGTAGCCGACCCCTGGGAGCGAGGTCCTCCCATGAGCAGCATCCTGGATACCACCGAGCGCATCCGTAGCGGGCTCGACTACCACCTCCAACGGCACAACCTGCTGACGGCCAACCTCACGCAGATCGACACGCCGGGCTTCCGTCCGCTCGACCTCGTGCGGCGCGCCTCCTTCGAGGCCGAGCTCGACACCGCGCTCTCGTCGAGTGCCGAGGGGCACATCCCGCTGGCTCGGGCACCGGGCAACCGCTTCGACGTGGTGCCCGACCCCAACGCCACCGTCGGCTTCGACGGCAACGGCGTGAGCGTCGATCGCGAGGCCGTGAAGATCGCGGCCAACCAGATTCGCTACGACTCGCTCACGGTGCTCGCGACGCAACAACTCTCCGGCCTGCAGTGGGCCGCCAGCGACGGACGGTAACAGCCGATGAGCGGACACTTCTCGGTGGCGGGCGTCTTCAGCGCCCTCGAGGTCGCGGGCTCCGGGCTCACGGCCGAGCGCGGCCGGATGAACATCATCGCGGGCAACCTCGCCAACGTGCACACCACGCGCGACGCCAACGGCGCGCCCTTCCGCCGGCTCGACCCGGTCTTCTCCGCGGAGGCGGTGTCGCCCAACGCGCACGACCCCGTGCTGCGCGAGGTGCAGGGCGTCCGACTCTCGGACGTGCGTCCCGACCCCAACCCCGGCCAGCGGATGTACGAGCCCGGCCACCCCGACGCCGACGCGCAGGGCTACGTCGAGTACCCGAACGTCAACGTGGTGACGGAGATGGTCAACCTGATGACTGCCTCGCGCGCCTACGAGGCCGGGGTCACGAGCATCGAGTCGGTGAAGTCCATGGCCCGCGCGGCCCTTCGCATCGGGCAGTAACCAGCGTGAGCGCCATCGCTTCGATCGCAGACGTCTCGCGGGTCTTTCCCACGACCGAGGTGGGTCAAGGGGCCACGGGCCCGGCTCCCACCGGGGCGGCGCCGGTGGACTTCGGCGACGTGCTCCACGACGCCGTCAACCGGGTCAACGCCATGAGCGAGCGCTCGACGCGGCAGGTGGAGGCCCTGGCCGCGGGGGCGACGGACGACATCCACGGGACGATGATCTCCGTGCAGGAGGCCACCATCGGCGTGAGGCTGCTGGGCTCCGTGCGCAACAAGCTCCTCGACGCCTTCCACGAAGTCTGGCGCACCGGTGTCTGAAGAAGCCGGACCGTCGGGGCAGCTGATGGCGCGGCTCGCGCCGGCGCAGCGCTGGGTGACCTCGCTGTCGCGCCCGGCGCGCGTGCTGCTCGCCTCGACGCTCATCGTCCTGGCGCTGCTGGGCGCGTGGCTCACCTGGCGGAGCAGCGTGGCCAACTGGGGCGTGCTGTACACGCAGCTCGACCGCGACGACGCGGCCGCCCTCGTGAACAAGCTCAAGGAGCTCAAGGTCCCGTACCGGGTGCAGGGCGAGGGGAGCACCATCGAGGTGCCCGAGGAGAAGGTCCACGAGCTGCGGCTGGAGCTGGCCAGCGCGGGGCTGCCGCGAGGCGGGGGCGTAGGGTTCGAGGCCTTCGACCGGATGCGCCTCGGGGCGACGGAGTTCGAGCAGCGGGTGATGTTCCGACGGGCGCTGGAGGGCGAGCTGGGGCGCACCATCAGCTCGCTGGGCGCGGTGCAGTCCGCCCGGGTGCACCTGGTGATGACCGAGCGGAGCGTGTTCGTGTCGCGCAACGACCCGGCGAGCGCGTCGGTGGTCGTGCGCCTGCGTCCGGGGCGTCACCTCGGGCCCGCGGAGGTGTCGGGCATCGTGCACATGGTGGCCTCGTCGGTGCCGTCGCTCGACGCCTCGCGGGTCGCGCTGGTGACCACCGAGGGAGAGATGCTCCACCGGCCGCGAGCGCCGGGCGACGAGGAGTCCGCCGAGGACGAGCGAAGCTCCGGGGGAAGGGCCCTGGAGTCGTCCATCGAGGAGCGCACCCGCGCCCTGCTGGCGCGCCTCGTGGGAGAGGGCCACGTCGACGTGCGCGCCTCGGTCGACATGGACCACGCCCGCGTCGAGCGCACCGAGGACCACTACGACCGCGCCCACACCGCGCTCCGCAGCGAGGAGCAGACGCAGGAGTTCGTGACCGCGGCGGGCAACATCACCGTGGCCGGGGTCCCGGGCGCCGAGAGCAACATCGGGGCTCCCTCCGACCCGGTGGACCCCGCTCAGCCCGACGGCGGGGTGCTCCGCGAGCAGCACACGCGCAACTTCGAGGTCGACCACGTGAGCGAGCGCCGGCTCACCACCCGCGGGGTCGTGAAGCGCATCACCGTGGCGGTGGTCGTCGACGGCGTGACGCGGACCGAGGGCGGACAGACCCGGGTGGTCCCCCGGGAGGCGGCGGAGCTCGCCCACCTGAGCGCGCTGGTGCGAGGCGCCATCGGGGCCAACACCGAGCGCGGCGACGTGGTGACGGTGGAGTCGATCCCCTTCCAGGAGACCCTGGACGCCCCGACGACCACGGCCGCGAGGCGGGTCCCGGCGAGGCCTGCTCGCAGCTCGCGGGCCTACGTCATCGGCGGCGTGGTGGCTGCTGCGGCGGTGCTGCTGGGCGTCGCGCTGCTGGCGCTCCGTCGCCGCTCCCGCCCCGAGAACACCACGGGGATCCAGATCCCCGGGCTGCCGCCGCAGGAGCCCGTGCCGCAGCTCGACCCCGAGGTGGTGCGAGAGAGCCTGCGCGCCCAGGTGCACGCGAGGGTGCTCGCGGACCCGGCCACTGCGGCGCTGGTGCTGCGCTTCTGGCTGGGCACCGACGCCCCTGATCGCAACAACGCCAAGAACTGAAGCGGGTACGGCCGTTGCTCCGCGGCTACGGTAGATGCCTACCGGAGCTGAGAAAGCCGTCCTCTTCCTGCTGTCGCTCGACGAGGAGATCGCGAGGCCCATCGTGAGCGAGCTCGGGGTCGCCGAGCTGCACAAGCTCCGCGCCGTGGCCTCGACCATGCGCGAGGTGCCCGCCGGGGCCATCGAGGAGACGTGGAGGGAGTTTCTCGAGCGCTCTCGCAGCGCCGTGGCCGTCCCCCGCGGCGGTCTGCCCTACCTGCGCCGACTCTCGGTGGTGGCGCTCGGCGAGGAGCAGACCAACGCGGTCTTCGAGGACGGCATCACCAGCCCCTTCTCGCGGCTGGAGAGCGCTCCTCCCGACGCGGTGGTGGCGCTGCTCAGCCGGGAGTCGCCGCAGATGGCCGCGGCCATCCTCACGAGGCTCGATCCGGCGGCGGCGGCGGCCATCCTCTCGGCCATGCCGCCGGAGCGCCAGATCGCCGTCGTCGAGAACGTCAGCCGGTTGACGGAGCTGCCCGCCAAGGTGCTCGAGGACGTCGCCGTCGCGCTGGTGGAGGAGCTCCCCACCGCCGACGCCAACACCCTGGTGACCGTGGACGGCGTCGCCCGAGCGGCCGCGATGCTCAACGCCATCGGGCCGTCGGCCACCAACATCCTCAAGGACTTCGACCTCGCCGACGCCGCCCTCGCGGGCCGGGTGCGCCAGGCGATGTTCACCTTCGACGACCTGCGCCGCATCGACGCGCGCGCCATGAGGGAGATCCTCATCGAGCTGCCGTCGGAGCGCCTGGTCATCGCGCTCAAGGGGGCCTCTCCGGAGGTCAGCGCCGCGATCTTCGCGGGCCTCTCGGAGCGCGCCGCGGAGCTCGCCCGCGACGACCTGGAGGTGCTCGGCAAGGTGCGCCGCGCCGACGTCGAGGCCGCCCGGAGGGAGCTCGTCGAGGTGGCCCTGCGCCTCGCCGCGGACGGTCGCATCGACCTCGGCCGAGAGGAGGCGTAGCGCCCGATGGCCCGTCACGACGATCCGCTGGCCCCGTGGTGCGTGCGCCCGGAGGCCTCGCCCCGAAGCTCCCGACCGCCGTGGATGGAGGCCTCGCCCGCCCCCTCGCTGCCGCCCGAGAGGTCGCTCGACGGCGTCGCGGAGGAGTCGCCGACGGAGCCTGCTCTCCCGGTGGTCCCTGCGGCCGAGCACCACGCCCTGGTGGAGGAGCACGCGGCGCTGGTCGCCCGGCACGCCGCCCTCGCGGCGGAGCACGCGACCCTCCTCGCCCGCCTCGCCCGGCTCACGGAGGCCAACGACGCCCTGGCGCGGGACGCCGAGACGGTGCGAGAGCGGGTGCTGGCGGCGAGCGAGCCGGAGCTGGTTCGCCTCGCCTGCGCGGTGGCCGGGCGGGTCGTGGGCCGGGAGCTGCGGACCGATCCGGCGCTGGTGGTGGGCTGGGCGCGAGAGGCCGTCGCGGCGCTCGACGGGCACGAGGCCGCGGTCGTGGTGGTGGCGCCGGACGTGGAGGCGGCGGTCCCGGCGGAGGCCTGGGCGCGCTCGCTGGGGACCGACCACGCGATCACCGTCGACCCGACGCTCCCGGCGGGCGCGGTGTCGGTGCGCTCCGGGGCCTCGACGGTGGACGTCGGCGCCACGGCTCGCCTCGCGGCCGTCACCGGCGACCTCTTCGCGGACCTTCCGTGAGCGCCGTTCGAGGCATCGACCTCTCGCGCTACGTCGAGCGGGCCCGCGCCTCGCGGCCCTTCATGGTCGAGGGCCGGGTGCGCGACGTGGTGGGCGTGATCGTGGGCGTCGAAGGGCTGATGGCCCCGGTGGGCGCTCAGCTCGAGCTCGACCTGGGCGCGCGCACGCTGCGGCTGGAGGTGCTGGGCTTCCGAGAGGGGCGGCTGCTCACCGCGCCGCTCGGCGACACCGCGGGCATCGCGCCGGGGATGAGGGTGCGCCCTCGCGAGGACGGCGCCCTCGCGCCGGTGGGCGACGCGCTGCTGGGCCACGTGGTGGACGCCTTCGGGACGCCCACGGACTCGGAGCTTCTCGGTCCGACGGAGCGCGCTCCGGTGCGATGCGCGCCGCCCCCTGCGCTCTCCCGCCGGGCCATCACCGAGCCGCTCGGGACGGGGGTGCGCGCCCTCGACGCGCTGCTCCCGCTGGGGCTCGGCCAGCGCGTGGGGCTCTTCGCGGGCACCGGCGTGGGCAAGAGCACGCTCCTCGGGATGCTCTGCCGTCACGCCTCGGCGGACGTGATCGTGGTGGGGCTCATCGGCGAGCGAGGCCGGGAGGTGGGCGACTTCGTGCGCCAGGTGCTGGGAGAGGAAGGGCTCGCGCGCTCGGTGGTGGTGGCCGCGACGAGCGACGAGCCGCCGCTGGTGCGCGCCCGAGGCGCCCTCTACGCCACCACGTTGGCGGAGCATTTCCGAGCGCAGGGCAAGCGAGTGCTGCTGGTGATGGACTCGGTCACCCGCTACGCCATGGCGCTGCGCGAGGCGACGCTGGCCGCGGGTGAACCGCCGCTCACCAAGGGCTACACGCCGACGGTCTTCGCCTCGCTGCCGTCGCTGATGGAGCGCGCCGGCACCTGCGACGGGCCCGGCTCGATCACCGCGGTGTACACGGTGCTGGTCGAGGGCGACGACCTCAACGACCCCATCGCCGACGCGGTGCGAGGCGTGCTCGACGGGCACATCGTGCTGACCCGCAAGCTCGCCGACAAGGGCCTCTTCCCCGCCGTCGACGTGCTGCGCAGCGTGTCGCGCCTCGCGCAGGACCTCTGCCCCCGACACCACCTGGAGGAGATCGCCCGCGTGCGAGAGATGCTCGGCACCTACGAGGACGCCGCCGACCTCATCCAGATCGGGGCCTACGTGGCCGGCTCGGACCCTCGCGTGGACCGGGCCCGCGCCGCCATGCCTCGCATCGAGGCGCTGATCCGGCAGCCGCTCGCCGAGGGGGTTCCAAGGGCCGAGGCGCTCAACGCCCTGCGGCTCACCGCCGGGGTCGCGCGATGAGCGTCGATCGGATCCAGCGAGCGGGGATGCTGGTCGAGCTGCGGCAGCG
This sequence comes from uncultured Myxococcaceae bacterium, assembly GCA_966211675.1. GTDB lineage: Bacteria > Myxococcota_A > Polyangia > Polyangiales > SCUS01. The sequence continues at coordinate 78,958 of CBIHPK010000004.1, read as the reverse complement.
CGCGGTCGAGCTCGCGCAGACCCGGAGCGCCGAGGCGGCGCGCCGCGCCCAGGAGGCCGACGAGGCCACGCAGCGGGCCGTGGAGGCCTGGGAGGAGGCCACCCGCGCGAGCTCCGGGGAGCGCACGTCGAGCGTCGACCTGGCCGAGCTCAGCGCGTGGCAGGGCGCCCTTCGGCAGCGCGCCGATCGGGCGGCGGCGGCGGCCGTCGCGGCGCAAGCGGAGGCCGAGCGGCAGAGGGCGGCGCTGGTCACGGCGCGCTCGGAGCTGCGCAAGATCGAGGTCTGGCGGGACGGGCTCGCGGCCGCGGCGCGCGCGGTGTCGCTGCGGATCGAGCGGGTGGCTTCCGATGAGGTCGCGGCGCGCACGGTGAGGAGGCAGGGATGAGGATCACCCAGGCTACGGGGCCGGAGCTCGCGTCGGCGCGGCTCGACGCCGTCCGCACGGCGGGAGCGGGCGATGCGATGGTGTTCACGGTGCCCGAGGAGGAGCCCGAGGCCACGACGCGGAGGCCGCAGAGCGAGCGCGACGACCGCGACCGCGAGCGCAGGACCGGGCGCGAGCCCCCATCGGTGGAGCGAAGCGTCGAGGTGTCCGCGTGGGCCGCTCCGGTGGTCGCTCCGTCCGCCGCTCCGCCGCCGTTGAGAGGGCCGGAGGAGCGGGCGCCCGCCGCGCTCGATCGCGAGCCCCGAAAGGCGACCGCGGTGAGCGACGCTCGGCCCGAGGGGAGGGCGACCGTGACCGCGAAGAGAGCGACGCCTGCGGAGGCTCCGTCGCCCGATGGACCCGTCGAGGGAGCCGGAGGCGCTGAGCGCCCGGCGCACGAGGGCGCGAGCGCGGAGGCGAAGGCCCGCCCGGTCGATGGGCTACCCGAAGTCGAGGGCGCGCCGCCCGTTCCCGTACCCGCTCCCGCGCCCGATGCGGCTCCGACCGAAGCCTCGGTGCGGGCGCCTGCGGAGGCCGTCGCCAGCGCCGCGGCGCAGGTCGCCGTGGAGAGCGTGGTGGTGCCCGCCGGAGCGCCGGCGGCGTCGGCGCCCCTCGCGCTCGCGTCCAAGGGAGCGAGCACGGAGCCGACGCTCCCCGAGCTGGACGCGAAGGGCGCCACGGAGACCGCCAGCGCGCTCCCGACGGTATCGGGCGCGCTGCCGACGGTGTCTCAGCGACAGAGCGACAACGGCCTGACGCCCGTCAACGCTTCGGCGCCCGCGGTGATGGGGGAGGGCGGCGATCCGTTGCGGTCCCGTTTGCAGGATGCCCTCCGCTCGTCGGTGAACCAGCGGGTGTTGCAGCAGGCCGCGAGCGGCGAGGTGCTGCTGCCCGGCCTCGGTCGGGTGGCCGTGACCGCCCGCGCCGCGGACTCGACCGTCGCCGTCGAGGTGCACGCCGCTCAGGCCGCGACCGCCCAGCTGCTCCACTCGCGCGCCGGGGACATCGCCGCCGACGTGCTCTCGGCGGACATCCCCCTCTCCACGTTGACCTTCGCCGGGGCCGGGACCTGGACGCCCTCCGAGGGTCACCCGCCCGCCCCCGAGCGCGATGCCCCACCGCGCGCTCCGGCGACGGAGCAGGCGCCGGTGAGCGAGGGCGCGAGAGCGATCCCTTGGCCGGGTGGTCGGGTCCGGATCGTGCTGTGAGGACTGGAGCCGCCATGACCAACCCGATCAGCACGCTCACGTCGACCACGAGCGAAGCCCGCTCCTCCGCGCCGGCCTCGCCCACCATGGACCGTGACGGCTTCCTCAAGCTCCTGGTCGCTCAGCTCTCGCACCAGGACCCGCTGCAGCCCACCGAGGGCACGGAGTTCGTCACGCAGCTCTCGCAGTTTGCGCTGGTCGAGCAGTCGCTCACGCAGTCCAACCAGCTGGGGCTGATCTCCACGCAGATGCGCGGCCTCTCCAACAACGAGGCCACCGGGCTGGTGGGCCACGCGGTCACCGTGCGCGGCCAGAGCGTGGCCTTCGACGGCACCGCGGCGACCACCTCCAACGTCACCCTCGGCGCCGCGGCGGCCCATGTGACGGTGCAGTTCCGAGACGCCAACGGCCGCCTCGTGCGCACGATGGACCTCGGACCGCACCAGGCCGGTGCGCTCTCGGTGCGCTGGGACGGGCGCGACGACCAGGGCCAGACGGTTCCGCGAGGGAGCTACACCGCGGCGGTCACGGCCACCACCGCCGACGAGCGCGCGGTGACCGTCACCCACGACGTCACGGGCACCGTCACCCGCGTGTCTTTCGACCAGGGCTACCCCGAGCTCACGCTCGACACCGGGGCCTCGGCGCCCATCTCCGACCTCGTCAACGTCGGCGGCACGACGCGCACCCCCTGAGCCGCACCGAAACCCCTCGCCAGGTCCCCCCCTTCACGGAGCCATCGACATGACCCTTCGCAACGCGTTGAACACCGGCGTCTCCGGACTCATCACCGAGGGCCGCGCGCTCGGCGTCGTCGGTGACAACGTCGCCAACCTCAACACCGTCGGCTTCAAGCAGTCGCGCGCCATCTTCGAGGACGTCCTCGGCGGCGCGGTGGGGGCGGGCGACGCCGCGGGCTTCGGCGTCCGCATGGCGCGCACCCAGCAGATCTTCGCCCAGGGCACGCTGCTCAACACCGACGTGCCCACGGACGTCGCGCTCTCCGGCGACGGGTTCTTCGTGGTGCGCGGCTCCGTCGGCGGCGTCGACGGGAGCTTCTACACCCGCGCGGGGCAGTGCACCGTGCGCAACGACGGCACCCTCGTGAACCCCGACGGCCTCGCGCTCCAGGGCTACCGCGCCAACCCCGACGGCACCTTCTCCTCGCTGCTCGGCGACATCACGGTGCCCACCACCACGCTGCCGCCGCGGGCGAGCACGCGGCTCAACGTGACGGCCAACCTCGACTCGACCTCCGCCACCCCCGCGGCGGCCTTCGACCCGCTCAACCCGGGCCCCACGTCCAACTTCTCCACCGCCATGACGGTGTACGACTCGCTCGGAACGCCCCACACGGTGAGCGTCTACTACCGCCGCACCGGCGCCAACGCGTGGGAGTACCACGCGCTCGCCAACGGCGGAGAGCTCGCGGGCGGCGTCGCCGGGCGCAACACCGAGATCGCGGCGGGCACGCTCGCGTTCAACGCCAGCGGGGCGCTGCAGACCAACACCCTCACCGGCGGCGGCACCGTCAGCTTCACCGGCGCGACCGCGGGGCAGGCGCTGGCCTTCAACTTCGGGACGCCCATCGCGGGCGGCGGCACCGGGCTCGACGGCATCACGCAGTTCGGAACGCCCAGCAACGTGGGCGCCCAGAGCCAGGACGGCTTCGCGCCCGGCGACCTCAACAACGTGCGCATCGACGGCGACGGCACCGTCAACGGGATCTTCACCAACGGCGAGACCATCCCCATCGGGCGCATGGCGGTGGCGAGGTTTCGCTCCAACGACGGCCTCGACCGCGCGGGTCACAACCTCTGGACCGACACGCGCGAGTCCGGCGAGCCCGCCATCGGCGCCGCGGGCACCGGCGGCCGCGGGTCCATCGTCTCGGGCTCGCTGGAGCAGAGCAACGTCGAGGTCACCGAGCAGTTCGTGGAGCTCATCGCGCACCAGCGGTCGTTCCAGGCCAACTCGAAGACCATCACCACCGCCGACCAGATGCTCCAGGAGCTGATGAACATCAGCCGCTGAGCGCATCGCAGCCCCCTTCAGACCTCCATCCATGAGCGACGACAAGAACGACAAGGCCCGCAAGGGCGACGCCGCCGCCCCGACCCCGCGGGGCGTGAGCGTCGTGGCCCTCTTCCTCACCGCGATCGTCTCCGCGGGGGCCGCCGGCGGGGGCGCCCTCTACGTGAGCAAGCGCACCGCCCACCCGGCCCCGGCCGCCAGCCACGGGGCCGCGCACGCCGCCCCGCACGCCGCCAACGCGCCGCCCGGCTTCACGCTGCCGCTCGAGCCCTTCGTGGTGATGTCCGTCGACGCGCACCGCGCCTTCCACGCGATGCGCGCCACGCTCGCGCTGGAGTTCACCCCGGCGACCCACGAGGAGGACGTGCGGCCCTACGTTCCGCGCGTCCGCGACGCGGCCCTCTCGCTGCTCCGCTCCACCAGCTACGAGGTCGCCTCCGACCCGGCGCAGATGGACCACCTCCGCAGCGAGCTCCAGACGCGCTTCGCGGCCACCGGGGTGCGCGGCATCGAGCGGGTGCTCATCACCGACCTCGTCGTCCAATGAGCGCCGACGAGCCCATCCCCACCGGACCGCTGCGCTTCGCCCTGGAGGGCCACGGGTTTCGCCGAGCGGTCGCCCTGATCGAGGGCGAGAGCACCCGCCTCGCCACGGCGCTGCGCCGCGCTCTGCCCTTCCTCGCTCGCCGCGAGGTGCCCATCACCCTCGCGTGGGCCCGGGCGCTCCCCATGAGCGACGCCCTGCGCGACCTGCCGCGGCCCTTCCACGTCTCGGCCCTCACCGTCGAGCCCGGCCGCGCTCCCGGCGCCCTGGTGCTCGACACCAACGCCCTGCGCCTCCTGCTCGACGGCGTGCTCGGGGGCGACGGCCGCGCGCTGCCCACGCTCGACGCCGCCGGGCTCACGGCCCCGCAGCGGGCCCTCGTGGGCCGCACCGTCGAGGGCATCGTGCGCGCGGTCGGCGAGGTGCTCTCGTCCCGCATCGGTGTGAGCCTCGCGCTCGCCTCCGACCGCCCGGACCCCAACGGCAGCGACGGCACCTCCATCGTGTGCGCGTTCTCCCTCGGGGCCGACCTCGGGCGCGTGCTGCTGGTGCTGCCCAAGAACGCCCTGCTGGGACCGGGCGCCGCCGTCACCTCGGAGCTCCCGAGCCCGGAGGCGTACAACCCCCACGTGCTGCGCGCCCTCGACGGGGTCGACCTCGAGCTGGTGGTCGAGCTCGCCCGGGTGCCCACGCGCCTCGACGTGGTGCTCGGACTGAAGGTCGGCGACACGCTCCCCCTGGGCGTCGCGGTGAGCGAGCCGGTGAGCGTGCGCATCGACGAGAAGCCGATGTTCCGCGGGAGGCCGACCACCGTCGCGGGTTGCATCGCCGTGCGCATCGAGTGACAGGCACGATCGTTGATTAAGCGATGGGTCTCCCGGGAGCCGTAAGCCCGGGGGAGGAGATCCACCGCCCGCCATGAGCCTGCAGGTACCTGCCATCAACCCCGAGACGGGCCTGCCCTTCGAGGTCGCAGCGCCCTCCTCCGACGCGCCGCCCGCCTACCACCTGCTGCGCGACGTCGAGGTCGAGATCACCGTCGAGATCGGCCGCCGGCTGATGCGCATCGCCGACGTGCTCAAGCTCACGCCCGGCCAGACGCTCTCGCTCTCCAAGGCCGCGGGCGAGCCGCTCGACCTCTACGTCAACGGCCGCCTCCTCGGCCGCGGCGAGGCCGTCGTCATCGGCGACCACTACGGCGTCCGCATCACCGAGCTCATCTCCGCCGAACCTGGAGCACGCCCGTGAAAGCCAAAGCCCGCATCCTGAGCGCCATCGCGTTGACGGCCCTGGTTGGCGTCTTGACGGCCCCTGCCGCGCAGGCCCAGCAGGTCGAGCAGTCCACCGACTACCAGCGCGTCGCGCGCCGCTACTACCACACCCGCCACGTCCACCGCCGCGCCCAGGCCGCGACGCCCGCTCCGGTCGCGACCGCGCCGCACGCGGCCCCGCTCGCCGCCCACGCTCCGGTCGTCGCCGCGCCGGTGCACGCGCCCGCTCCCGCGCCGGTCGCTCCCGCGCCGGTCGCCGCAGCGCCCGTGTTGACGCCCGCGCCGTCGCCGGTGATCGAGCGCCCGACGCCCGTCGCGGCGACGCCCGTGCCCACCGCTCCTGCGCCGAGGACGACCCCCCTCCCGGTGCGCCCGACCCGCCCCCTGGTGATGGCCGCGGACCACGCCTACCCGGGTGGCGGGTGGAAGATCCTCGTGGGCTTCGCGGGCCTCGGGCTCGCGCTCTTCCTCTGGAAGCGCCGCGCCCCCGCCTCGACGCTCGCCGCGGGCTGCGAGATCCAGGTGCTGACCCGCACCTCCATCGGAGGGAAGTGCGAGCTGCTCGTCGTCGACGTCGGCGGGCAGCGCATGCTCCTCGGCGCCACCAGCGGATCGGTGCAGTACCTCGCCGCGATCGACGGCAGCGACGCCGCGCCCTCCGGGGACGCGGACAAGACCGCGGGCTTCGAGTCGATGTTCGCCGCGGCCCGCTCCCGCACCCGCGAGAAGGGCGTCGAGGCCCGCCCCCGGGAGCCCGTGTCCGAGCGCCCTCGCGAGACCTCGCGCCCCACGCTCAACACCCAGGGCCTGCGCGCGGACACCCAGGTCCGCCGCTCGCCCGCCCCGGAGGGCCAGGTCGCCGGCCTGCTCGCGCTCGGGGCCTATCGGTGATCGCGCCCCGCCGCCTCCTCGCCCTCGCGGTGGCGGCCGCCTCGCTGCTGCCCTCGCTCGCCTGGGCCGACCCGCTGCCTTCGCCCGGCAACGTGCTCACCGACCCGGGGCTCACGCCGCAGCTCAAGATCCTCGCGCTCCTCACGCTGCTCTCGCTGCTCCCGGCCATCGTGCTGACGATGACCTCCTTCACCCGCGTGGTGGTGGTGCTGGGCTTCGTCCGCCACGGCATCGGAACCCAGCAGTCGCCGCCCACGCAGGTGATCGTCGGGCTCGCGATGTTCCTCACGGCCTTCACCATGGCGCCGGTCACCACGGCCATCGCGCGCGACGCCTGGGAGCCCTACGCCGCCGGTCGCATCACCGCCGAGCAGGCCGTCGCGGCGGCCACCACGCCGCTGCGGGCCTTCATGCTGCGGCAGACCCGCGAGAGCGACCTCGCCCTCTTCTACGAGGCCTCTCGCCAGGCGCTGCCGCAGACCGAGGAGGAGGTGCCCCTGCGCATCGCCGCCCCGGCCTTCGTGGTGAGCGAGCTCACGACGGCCTTCCAGATGGGCGTGATGGTGCTGCTGCCCTTCCTCGTCATCGACCTCGTGGTCTCCGCGCTCCTCATGTCCATGGGCATGATGATGGTGCCGCCCTCGACGCTGAGTCTCCCCATCAAGCTGCTGCTCTTCGTGGTCGCCGACGGCTGGCACCTGCTGGTCGGATCGCTCCTCCGGAGCTTCGCGTGACGACCGACGGCGCCCTCTCGCTGATGCTCGACCTCTTCGTCACCTGCGCCCGCGTGGGCGGGCCGCTGCTGCTCATCGCCCTCGCGGCGGGGCTGCTCGTGGGCGTGGCGCAGGCCGCGACGCAGCTCAACGAGAGCAGCGTGAGCTTCGTGGTGAAGGTCGCCGCCCTCGTCGCGACGCTGCTCCTGCTGGGCCCGACGCTCGGCGGCTACGCGGTGCAGTACACGCGCGCCAGCCTCCAGGCGATCGAGCACGTCGTCCGCGGATGAACCTCCCGCACGAGCTCATGGCCCAGGTCCTGGCCGTGGGCCTCGCGTTCTCCCGCACCGCGGGCTTCGTGGTCACCTCGCCCTTCCCCGGCCCGTACACCAACCCCACGCAGCGCATCGGCCTCGCGGTGATGCTCGCCTGGGTCGCGAGCGCCTGCGCCCCGTCGGTGCCCTTCGCCCACCTCGACCTGCGCCTCTTCGGCCACGTCGCCTCCGAGCTCGCGGTGGGCCTGCTCCTGGGCGCCGCCTTCCGCTTCGTGCTCTCCGCCGCCGAGGTGCTCGCGCAGACCGTGTCGCTCTCCACGGCGCTCTCCTCGCCCTCCATCTTCAACCCCACCCTCGAGTCCCAGGAGGCCCCGCTCGCGCTCGCGGTCTCGCTGATGGGCACCCTGGTGGCCTTCGCGGTGGGCGCCCATCGCGTGGCCATCCTCTGGCTGCTGGAGTCCTTCCGCGCGCTGCCCGTCGGGGTCCAGGTGCCCTTCGGCGCCGCCGCCGGGAGCTTCGTCGACCTCGCGGCCGAGGCCGTGGTGGTGGGCGTCAACCAGGCGCTCCCCGTCGTCGCGGTGACGTTCGTCACGCAGGTGACGCTCGCGATGATCGCCCGCGCCGCCCCGGCGCTGCAGCTCTTCAACGTCGGCATCGGGATCATCGTGGCCTCCGGGGCGGCCGTGTTCATGGCCTCGCTGAGGGACGTCACCGCGGGCCTCGGCCAGCACTTCCTCTCGCTCTCCAGCCGCCTGGAGCACCTGCTCTCGGTGCTCGGAACCTGACCGGTGCATCGATGAGCGACACCGACCAGGGCGAGAGGGAATTCGACCCAACCCCGCAGCGGCGCGAGCAGTTTCGCAAGGACGGCCGCTACGCCCGGGCGCGCGACGCGGGCGGGGTCGCCGCCACCGTGGCCGTGGTGGCGGTGCTCGTCGGGTCCCGGCCCATCATGTCCCGAGCGGCGGGGCTGCTCTTCGCCAACAGCCTCGGCGACCTCGGGGCGCTCGGGCGCGTCGGCATCGGCCGCACCCTCGCGCTGATCGGCGGGCTCACGCTCTCGCTCGCGGGACCGGCGATCCTCGCGGCGGCGGCGGCGGCCGGCGCGGTGGGCCTCGCGCAGACGGGCCTGGAGGTGAGCTCGGACAACCTCGGCTTCAAGCTCGAACGGCTCAACCCCATCGACGGCCTGAAGCGGCTCTTCTCGTTCAAGCAGGGCGCCACGGAGGTGGCGCTGGGGATGCTGCGCGTGGGGGTGGTCGGCTGGGTGGCGTGGAAGGCGCTCGCCCGCGACCTGCCCTCTCTGGTGGGCCTCTCCCGCGTGCCGACGGACGCGGCCATGGGGCGGGGGGCGGAGGTGATCGTGCGGGTGATCCTGCACGCGCTGCTCGCGCTCGCGCTGGTGGCGGCGGTCGATTACGGCTGGAGCTGGTGGAAGCTCGAGCGGGACATGAAGATGACCCGCCGCGAGCTGATGGACGAGAACCGCTCGCAGGAGGGCGACCCCAAGGCCAAGGGGCGCATGAAGGCGAGGGCGAGGGCGATGGCGCGCAAGCGCTCTCTGGCCAACGTGAAGCAGGCCGACGTGGTGGTGACCAACCCGACGCACGTCGCGGTGGCGCTGCGCTACGCGGAGGGAGACGCGGCGCCGGTGGTGGTCGCCAAGGGCCACGACGCGATGGCGCTGCAGATCCGCACCGAGGCCCGGAGGCACGGCGTGCCCATCCTGGAGAACCGCCGGCTGGCCCGCGCCCTCGACGCCGAGGTGCCCATCGGGAAGATGGTCCCGGGCAAGCACTTCGCGGCCGTGGCCCGGGTGCTGGCCTGGGTCTACAAGGTCCGGCCCTCGGCCCGGCGTGTGCGTAGCGCCCGCCCATGAGCGCCCAGGCCCCCGCCCGAACCTCCGACCGCTGGGACATGGTGGTCCCGCTCGGCATCATCGGCGTCGTCCTGATGATGGTGCTGCCGGTGCCGGCGCCGCTCCTCGACGTGCTGCTGTCCTTCTCCGTGGCCCTCGCGGTGGGGGTCTTCCTCACGGCGCTCTTCATCGAGGAGGCCCTGGAGTTCAGCGCCTTCCCGGCCTTCGTGCTCATCGCCACGCTCCTCCGGCTCAGCCTCAACGTGGCCACCACGCGGCGCATCCTCCTGCACGGCGCCGAGGGGCCGAGCGCCGCCGGGCACGTCGTCGAGGCCTTCGGGCGCTTCGTGGTCGAGGGCAACGTGCTGGTCGGGCTCGTGGTCTTCCTCATCCTGGCGGTGATCAACTTCGTGGTGATCACCAAGGGCGCCGGGCGCGTCGCGGAGGTGGCCGCGCGCTTCACCCTCGACGCGATGCCCGGCAAGCAGATGGCCATCGACGCCGACCTGGCCTCCGGAGCGCTCGACGGCGAGGGGGCCCGCAACCGCCGAAAGAACCTGGAGCGAGAGGCCGACTTCTTCGGCGCCATGGACGGCGCCAGCAAGTTCGTCCACGGCGACGCCATCGCGGGCCTGCTCATCACGGCCATCAACCTCGTAGGCGGCCTGGTGATGGGCATGTCCTCGGGGATGGACCTCGCTCAGGCCGGCGAGACCTTCTCGGTGCTGAGCGTGGGCGACGCGCTCTCCACGCAGATCCCCGCGCTGCTCATCTCCGCCGCGGCGGGCATCGTGGTGACCCGCAGCGCCACGCGCGAGCCCATCGGTCGGGCCTTCAGCGACCAGCTGCTCGGCCGACCGAGGCCCGTGCTGATGACCGCCGGAATCATGACGCTCCTGGCGCTGGTGCCCGGGATGCCCGCCTTCCCGTGCCTGCTGATGGCGGGGGGCCTGGTGCTCGCGTCGCGCTCCCGCACCCAGAAGGCCCAGGCCGCCACCGCCGCCGCGGGGGCCGCCGCCGAGCCCAAGCGCTCCGCCTCGGAGGAGGTCGACGCCGCCCTCGGGCTGGAGACGCTCACCCTGGAGGTCGGCTACGAGCTCGTCGGCGTGGTCGACACCGCCCGCGGCGGAACCCTCCTCGACCGGGTGGCCGCCCTTCGCCAGCAGCTCGCTCGCGACCTCGGCCTGGTGATGCCGCCCGTGCACGTGGGCGACAACCTGTCGCTCCAGCCGGGAGGCTACCGGGTGCTGATCCTGGGCAACGAGATCGGGCACGGCCTCTGCCGCGCGGGTCGGCTGCTGGCGGTCGACCCGAGCGGGATGTCCCCCGCCCTCGACGGCGAGCGCACCACCGACCCGACCTTCAACATGCCCGCGTGGTGGATCGCCCAGCGCGACAAGGAGCTCGCCGAGGCCCTCGGGTACACGGTGGTCGACCACGCGACGATCCTCGCGACGCACCTGGGCGAGCTGCTGCGCACCAACGCCCACCGGCTGCTGGGGCGCCAGGAGGTGCAGCACCTGCTGGAGGTGCTCGCTCGCACGGCCCCGAAGCTGGTCGACGACGTGGTGCCGGGGCTCATCTCCCTGGGCGACCTGCTTCGGGTGCTGCGAAACCTGGTGCGAGAGTCCGTCTCCATCCGCGACCTCCGAACGATCCTGGAGTCGCTCGCGGAGTTCACCGCGCAGACCAAGGACGTCGAGCAGCTCACCGAGCTGGTGCGGGAGCGACTCGCGCCGCAGATCACCTCGCGCTTCAAGGGCGGAGACAGCTCCGTCGCCGCGATGACGCTCGACCCGGGGCTCGAGGACGTCCTTCGCCGCTCGCTTCGGGACATCGCCGCGGGCACCGGCGGAGCGCTCGACCCCTCGCTGCTCCGCGGCGTGGTGCAGTCCGCCGAGCGCGCGGTGGGGACCTTCAACGCCCAGGGCGTCACGCCCCTGCTGGTGGCGCCGCCGGACCTGCGCCGCTACGTGAGGGCGATCTTCGAGTGGAAGCTCCCGCAGCTCGCGATCGTGTCCTTCCGCGAGATCGAGCCGAGCGCCCCGCTCCGGGTGATCGAGCGCCTCGGCCCGCCCCATGCACTGGAAGGCCGCTGAGGTTGTGAGCGAGATGATGAGACGTCAGGTCTTCCGCGGGCGCACGCTGGCCTCGGCCCGCCAGGCCGCCGAGCAGGTGTTCGGGAGCAGCGCCGTACTCTTGACGACCCGTGAGGTCCGCCGCCCCGGGCTCGCGGGCATGCTGGGCACTACCGAGATCGAGGTGGTCGCCGCCGCGCCGGAGCCCGAGCCTCCTCCCTCGGTCCCTCCGCCTCCGCCGTCTCGAGCGTCGACGCAGCTCTTCGCCCAGGAGGCCTACGCCCCGGAGCGCCGACCCGACGTCGCCTCCGTGGCCACGCTCCGCAACGAGCTCCGCTCCGAGCTGCGCTCGCTCAAGGCCTCCGCGGTCCAGGCCGAGCGCGGCGCCCCGGACATCCTCGCCGAGCTCGCCGCGCTGCGCGCCGCCATCGAGGACGCGACGCCCGCGCTGCGCCTCGGCGACGAGGCCGCCTCGATGCTCCGACGACTGGGCATCGAGGGCAGCGCCGCGGCCGGCATCGCCTGTTCGCTCCAGGGGCCGGAGAGCGGCCGGGCTCTCTCCGAGCGCATGCGCGACGCGCTCTCCGAGGCGGTCAAGGTCACCGCCTGGCCGCTCGCCACCGCCGGGCGCGCGGTGATCGCCGTCACCGGTCCGACGGGCGTCGGAAAGACGACGACCATCGCCAAGCTCGCGGCGCACGCGACCATGGACCGTCGCTCGGTCACGCTGGTGACCTGCGACGGCTTCCGGGTCGGCGCGGTCGAGCAGCTCCAGCGCTACGCGACGCTCCTCGGGGCGCAGTTCGTCTCCGTGACCACCTCGGAGGAGCTGGCCCGCTGCCTCGACGAGGCCACCACCGACCTGGTCTTCGTCGACACGGCGGGCCGGCGCCCACAGGCCGACGGGGCCGAGAGCCTGCTCTCCGCGAAGGCCTTCGGCGAGCGCGACCGGGGCTACGCGCGCCACGTGCTCCTCTGCCTCCCGGCGGCGCTCCGGGCGCAGGACGCGGCCGCGGTGGTGAAGACCTTCTCCCCGCTCGACCCGACGGCCCTCGCGGTCACCAAGATCGACGAGACCACCGCCCCGTCGGGCCTCGTCCACGGCACCGCGGCCTCCGGGCTGCCGCTCTCGGTGCTCTGCGCGGGGCAGGAGGTGCCCGAGCACATCGCCCAGGCGACCGTCGCGGGCATCCTCGACCAGCTCGTCCCGCGCGCCCCCTCGCGGGGATCGGCGCCGTGAACGTACCCGCGCTCGGCGTGGTGGAGGGCGACGCCCGCAAGGCGCTCGACAAGGCGCAGTACGAGCGCTTCCTGCCGATCGTGCGGCGCATCGCGATGCGCGCGGCGCGGCGGGTCCCGAGGCACATCGCGGTGGCCGACCTGGTGAGCTGCGGCTGGCTCGGGCTGATGGAGGCCTTCCACCGCGCGGCGCCGGACATGGCCGCCGAGGAGTTCGAGGCCTACGCGTCGTACCGCATCCGAGGCGCGATGCTCGACTACCTGCGCGGCCTCGACACCGGCTCGAAGCACATGCGCCGCGCGTCGCGCGACCTCTCCCGCGCCATCAAGAACCTCGGGCAGTCGCTCGGGCGAGCGCCCACCGAGGGGGAGATCGCGCAGTCGCTGGGGATGACCGAGCCCGGCTACCAGGAGCACCTCGCGCGGCTCTCCGAGGCCGGGATGACCCGGCTGGAGCTGTTCGACTTCGACCACGACAAGGTCGACGCCGGGGTCGAGCCCGCGGACGAGACCCTCGCGCACCGCCAGCTCTCCGACGCGCTGGCCGACGCGGTCACGCAGCTCCCGGCGCGGCTCCAGGTGGTGCTCGCGCTCTACTACCAGGAGGAGTGCACCCTCAAGGAGATCGGGGCGGTGCTCAACCTCAGCGAGTCGATGATCTCGCGCCTCCACACCGAGGCGGTGCACCGCCTCCGCGCAGCCATCGGAAGGGAATGAACCAATGAGCGACGGGATCTACGTGGCCCTGAGCGGCGCCCTCGGCCAGTCGACGATGCTGGAGTCCACGGCCAACAACCTGGCCAACGCCTCGACGGACGGCTACCGCCGGGTGCAGCCGGTCTTTCAGCAGGTGCTCTCCGCGGTGGGCGGCCCGGCGTCGCGGCGCACCTCGGCGGTGACCGTGTCGCGGCTGCAGGTCGACCAGAGCGCCGGGGCGCTGCGTCCCACCGGTCGCTCGCTCGACGCGTCGCTGCCCGACGACACCTGGCTGGCGGTCTCGACCCCGAGGGGGGAGCGCTACACTCGCGCCGCCTCGCTCACCATCGACCCCACCGGGGCGGTGCGCACCGCTCAGGGTCACGCGGTGATGGGCGAGGCGGGGAGGCCCTTGCAGGTCCCTCCCGGAACGCTCGACCTCGGGCTCACGGAGACGGGCGAGCTTCGCAACGCGGCGACCTCCGTGGGTCGGCTCCGTCTGGTGCGCTTCGCCCAGCCGCAGCGGCTGATGCAGGAGGGCGCCACGCTGGTCGCCGCGGGAGGCGCGGCGCCGACGCTGGCGGTCAACCCCACGCTGGCCGTGGGGACGCTCGAAGGGTCCAACGCGACCACGGTCACGTCGATGACCGAGATGGTGACGGCGACGCGCACCTTCGAGGCCTTCCAGCGGGTGATCGACGCCTTCCGCGAGGCCGACCGGCGCGTGGTGTCGACGGTGCCGGGCTCCCTCGGCTGATCGCGCCCGCGATGCGAGTCGACGCCGTCTCAGCGCTCGCCTCCGTCCCCGCGGAGGCGCCCCGTGCGAGGGCCTCGCAGGAGGTCCCCCTCACTCGCACGGTGACCTCGCGGGAGGACCTCCGCGCGGCGCTCGGTCGCTCCTTCGAGGCCGTGATGGGCGAGGCCCCGACGCCCGCGGCGCTCGACCTGCTCAGCGCCCAGGCGAGCCTCGAGACCGGCCGCGGCCGGAGCATGTACAACTTCAATTTCGGGGGCATCAAGGGCACGAGCCCGGGCGGCCTCACGACCATCGCGCGCACCCACGAGTGGGAGGGCGCGACGCGCTACGAGACGCACGCGCACTTCCGCGCGTACGGCTCGCTCGACGAGGGCGCTCAGGACTTCCTCTCGCTGCTGCACCGCCGCTACGGAGGCGCCGTGGAGGCGGCCACCCGCGGCGACGTCGCCGGCTACGCCCACGCGCTGAAGCAGGGCGGCTACTTCACCGGACCGGAGGGCCGCTACGCCAACGACCTGCGCGAGCTGCTCGGTCTCCCTCGCGGTCCCGAAGAGGCGGCGGCGCCCACCGTCGCCGTGGACGGGGCGATGGCCCTCGGGGGCTTCTCGTCGTCGAGCCAGGTGGCGTTGATGCTCGACGCGGTGTCCATGAGCGTCGCTCGCATCGCCGAGCCGCCCCCAGAGCGGGACTGAAGCCCTCGATCAGCCCCCGTGGCGCTTCCTCAGGAACGCCGTCTGTCGCTCCTGAAAGACCCTCCGCCCCGTCTCGTGCGACTCGGGGCTGTACTCGACGCCGACCTGCCAGGTCTCACGGTCGACCGGTGACACGTTGATCACCCTGCCGGAGACCGTCGCGAGGTGCTCGTCGCACTCGACGTGGAGCACGCAGGTCGAGTCGAGGTCGGGCTCCGCGGGCACCGCGAGGCGACAGCCGCCGCGCGAGACGTTCAGGAGGCTCGCGGCGCGGGTGAGGACGCGGGCCTTCGCCCCGACGACGAGCTCGACGCGTCGCACGGCCTCCTCGACGCCCAGGCGGAAGTAGGCGCGACGGTTGGTGGGGAGCACCTCGCCGCGGAAGCGCACCAGCGCGGTGAGGCGCTGCCCTCGGGAGGGATCGTCACCGGACTCCGGCGCACGCGGAGTGAAGGCCGCCGCGACGCCGCGCACGCCGAAGAGGCCGCGCGCGTTGGCCACCTGGAGGTCACAGGGGAAGGGCACCGGGGGCAGCGCGGACGCGTCGGCCCGCACGTCGAGCTCGACCTCGTAGGCGTTGGGCTTGAGCAGCTGTCGGCCGGCCGTCGCGACGACCACGCCCTGGTGGGTCAGCGACCCGCTGGAGCACGCTCCGTAGAGCAGGGTGATCTGGTCGTCGGGCAGCGCCTGATGCAGCAGGGTCGTCGTGCCGACGCGCCAGGCGCCGGAGGTGAAGAGCCCGGTGAGGGACGCCACGACCGCCGGGGCGTCGGGCGCGCGGAGGCGGTGCGAGGCCGAGTCGTCCTCCAGGTGGAGTTCGCGCTCGTCCTCGGCGCGCAGCCGCGCGACCGAGCGGCCGCCTCGGGCCACCAGCACCCGCGCTGCCCCGTCGACCGGAGTGAAGACCACCCCCTCGGTCTCGACGGTGAGCGCGCCGAAGAACACCTCGGCGTCGGTGATCCACGCGGCGGCCGTCCGCCAGCCCGCGGCCCGCTCGGTCACCGCGGGCGCCTCCAGCCAGCGGTCGATGAGCGCCGCGACGAAGGCCGCCGCGCCCACGCCGCGCACGGCGCGCTCCTCGACGCCGCGCACCAGCAGCTCCGGCTCGGTGCGGATCGACCGCAGCGCGCCGAGCTCCTCCCAGTAGCTGACCACGAGGCCCACCGGCAGTCGGCTGGAGTAGCCGTAGCCGTTGGCGCCGAGGCCGTAGAGGCCGTTGAGCTCGTCGTCGTACGCGGCCTCCTCCTCGAAGACCATCGGAGGCCGGTGGGCGTCGCCGTGGCGCTCATCGCGGAGCGCCATGATCCCGACCCACACGCGCTGCGCGCCGACGCCGCGGAGGACGAACTCCTGGGACCCGACCTCGAGCACCACCCTTCGGTAGCCGTCACGCCTCGACACCGCGCGCAGGTCGGCGACCGGGATCACCAGCGTGCTCCGACCGAGCAGGCGAGCATCCAGCCCGGGAACGTAGGTGACCGCGCCCTCCGCGAGGCTGACGTGCCCTGAGGTGGTCAGGACGGCGTTGAGCTCCAGCTCGGCGGGCCCGCCGAGGGGAGGGAGGCCGGAGGCGAAGGCGGAGGAGAGGTACCGGTTCGACATCCGCTCGCCCCCGAATGCACGCTCACTCGGCGTCCGCGACGTCGGAGGCGGTGTCCTCCGGGGCATCTACCGGGGCATCCATCGCGGCATCCATCGCGGCATCCGCGGAGGGTCCGCCATCGGTCCCGACGTCGACCAGAGCGGTGTCCGCGACCGGTGTGTCTGCGACCGGTGTGTCCGTGACCGCCGTGTCGACCACCGCCGTGTCGGCCACGCCCGTGTCGGCGTCGTTTGGAGGGATCACGCACATCGTCGCGAGGCAGCTCAGGGTCGGAGCGCAGTCGCTGTGGCGGATGCAACGTCCGTCCTCGCAGCCGGCCGCGAGGGCGGCGAGCAGCGCGAGGACGGCGAGGCCGCGACGGTCAGAGGTGGATCGCGACACCGAGAGCTCCATTGGCGGCGACGACGACGGACCGGGGTGGCAGGTCGTTGCCGAGGAAGAAGAGGTCCACGGAGAGGGTGCCGAGCAGCGACACGACGCTGCCGAGGCGCAGGTCGAAGGTGACCGAGGCCTCCGGGCCCGCGAGGACGAAGGGCGCGAAGAAGACCACCGCCGCGACGCCTGGGCGCAGCGTCAGCCGGCCCACGGAGCGGGAGAACTCGAAGCGCGGGACCACCCCGACGCTGGCGCGCCCGTCGACCTCGGCGCGCAGCGAGAAGCCGGTGACCCACTGAGGGGCGGTGCTGTGCCAGGTCCGCCAGGCGATGTCGACGTAGCCCGGCGTGTGGGTCGCGTACGAGTTGCCGCCGCCGCTCCCGAGCGAGAGCCCGGAGGCCCCGGAGAGGGCGATGGAGTGGTGCTGCATCGGCTCCGCCGTCTGGGCGTGGGAGCCGGTCGCCGCCAGCAGGATCGCTGCCGCGACGAGCGCCCCGACGGCGTTGGGAGGTGCGAGTGACGTCACGGTGCGTGGCGCGATTGGGCGGCGGTTCCATCCCCATTGTCAAGAAAGTCGGGGACCGACTATGGGGGAGGGAGAGGTCGACGATGTTCTATGTGCACGGCGTGCAGGGGAGGTTGTTCGAGGGCCCCCTGGAGGATCTCCGGCGGGTCGAGTCGGTGCGCCAGGCGGCGGCGGCCCGCGCGATCGCTCCCATCGGGGTCGATGCGGGCTCGCGCGACCCGGTCGAGGCGGCCTCGCAGCGCCGGCCCGACGCTCCGCCCCGCAACGCGCTCGCGGCCTACGCTCAGGGCCTACCGGTCCCGGCGCACTCCCACGCGGTGACGAGGGTGGAGGAGCTCATGACCCGCTCGGTGCTCACGGTGCGGGCCGACGCCTCGGTGCTCGACGCCTGGACCCTGCTGGCCGCTCGCTCCTTCGGCCAGGCGCCGGTGGTCGATGCTCGCGGCGCCCTGGTCGGGCTGCTCACCCGCGCGGACCTGCTGCGCCCCGAGCGCCTCCCCGCGCCGGGCATCGACGTGCGCGTCTGGGCGGCCTTCCTCGCCCGCCGGGTGGCCGACGTGATGTGGACCCCGGTCCCCGGCGTCGCCCCGGACACGGACATCCGACGGGTCGCGAGCGCCCTCCTGGACACCGGGCTGCCGGGCCTGCCCGTGGTCGACGAGGCCGGCGCGCTGACGGGCTTCCTCTCCCGCTCGGACATCCTGCGAGCGGTGGCCCACGACCCGCCGCTCGACCTGTGGTTGCGCTGATGGGCCCTCGCCACATCACGGCGATGAGGCATCCTTGAGCTCTCGACCGGGAGGAGCGCCGTCATGAGATCCAGCCCCCTCGTCTGCCTCGTCGTATCGATCGTCTCCCTGGGCCCCGCGTCATGGGCCCAGGACATCGGCGACGGCACCGGCTACTTCCGTGGCGCCGCCGCCAGCGTCGTCACCGGCGATGGGACGGGCTACTTCCGGGGAGTGACGCCCTCCGCGCCACCGCCCCCGCGGGCCCCGATCGCCGTCACCTACCCGGCATTCAGTCCCTATGGCAACAACGTCTACTGGCCATTCGTGTATCCCCATTGGGGCTGGCTCGCCAATGCCATGATGGGCACTCGTATCTTCCCCTATGGATATGGGACACCGCCCTCTCTGCCCTACGGGATGCGCGGCTATCTTGACGTCCCGATGCATCGACGCTCTGCTCGCTGAAGGCGCTGATGTTGAAGGTCGATCCGTTCGAGCATTTGGACCGTGACGCCGTGGTGGCCATCGACGTGGGCGAAGGGGTCTCGCTGTCCTTCCGGGTCGAGCGCAGCGATCCCTCGCGTCGCCGGGTGCTCCTCCAGATCGAGGGCGACGAGCGCGCGGCCGAGGGCGTGGAGTTCGTCGACTGGCGCGTCTACATGCTCACCCGCCAGCACCGGATGGGCGGCTCCGGCCCGGTGGCGGTGAGCGTCCCCACGGAGCTTCGCGAGCTGTCGCGGGCCCCGCTCCGGCTGGAGCTGGAGGTGCTCGACGGCACCGCGCTCATGCAGCGACGTAGCCTCTACCGCACCTCGCGCCCGGGCATCGTGGCGAGGGTGCGGGTGGACGGCGCTGCCTCGACCGTGGACGGAGAGGTGCTCGACCTGAGCGCTTCGGGCCTCGCGCTGGGCACCCGCGTCGCGCCGCCTGCTCCGGGCGCCGGGCTCGAGCTCGACGTGCTGCTGCCCACGGGGCAGTCGCTGCCCGCCCGCGGCCGCCTGGTGGGCGCGGCGTCGCGCGGCGAGGGCGGCCACGACTGGCGCTGGAACGTGCAATTCGACGAGCTCTCCCCCCCGGTGCGCGACGCGCTGCGGTCCTACATCCACCTTGCGCAGCCCTGAGGCGATGGACGCGCCCGATCCCTTCTCCCTGATCAGCGCGGGCATGCGGGTGCAGCTCGAGCTCGCGCCCGATCGGCGGGTGCGCCTCACGGTCGACTTCGTCCGCCGCAACCTCTCGTCCATCTGGTGCCACCTGGGGCCCGAGCGCGAGGTGCCCGAGCTGCTCGCCGGGCCGCGCGTGCTGACCCTGGAGGTCGGCGACGCGAGCGGGCTGCTCAAGGTCCCGGTGATGCTCGGCTCCGTGGCCGTCACCGAGCGCTCCGATGGCCGCCTGCTCGCGGTGAGCTTCCAGGTCCTGCCGGGCACCATCTGGGTCCAGCGACGCCGATACTTCCGTCTGCGCAACCCCCCGATGACGCTCCGCCTCGCGGGCGCGGACGGCTCTCTCCAGCTCGACGCCCGCACGGTCAACCTGGGCGGAGGCGGCGTGGCGGTGGCGGTGCAGTTCAGCGCACTGCGGCCCAACGACGCGGTGGACATCCAGTTCCGGATCGCGAGCATGGCGCCGCTCCCGGCGAGAGGCGCGGTGCTGCGGGTAGAGCCAGGGCCCGGCGCCGAGTCGGTGCTGGCGATCCAATTCACCGAGATCCGCGAGAGCCACCGCGATCGCCTGGTCAGCCTGATCTTCCGAGAGCAGACCCGCCGCCGCCTCGCGGAGTGACCCGCTGGCGAGGCGCTAAGCCACACCTGATCTACGCTGCCACGACGACCGCACCCGTCGCCGTCGCCGCGAATCGCGACGCCAGAGGCTCCTGGCCAGCGGGGACGCGCGGCCTCGTCGCCCACCGGCAACAGGGCATGGGCCCTGCACTGTGCGCCGTCGTCCGCGAGACGAAACACCCGTAGGCCGATCGCGCACGCTTTGCCTCTCCTCGCGGGTCCCCGACCCCTCTTTCTCGACGCGAGGTGCCATCGTGACAACGCCGTATCCGGACCACTCTCCGTGTCCTCGGTCTTCCCTCATTGGAGGGTCGGCCATGAGCCCTCGTCCCTTCGCGCGCCTCGCCGCGACCCTCCTCGCCTGCCTCCTCGCAGGCTGCGGTCCGGCCTCCGTGACCGCACCGGGTCCCGACGACGCGGCGGAGCAGGATGCCGCTCAGCTCCTCGTCATCGACGTCGGACCGCAGATCCTCCGCGTGCCTCCCGTCGACGCCGGCGTCGTCCGCGCGCCCGACGTGGAGACGCCTCGCGACACCGATCCGAGCGACGCGCCCACCCCGGTGGACCTGGGCGTCCCCGACGCGCCCTCGGCCGTGGACGTGGTCGTCGTGGTCGACGCGCCCTCGCCCGTGGACGCGGGAATCCGCGACGCGTCCGCACCGGTCGACGTGGGCACTCGCGATGTGCCCGTCCCCGTCGATGTGCGAGCGCCCGTCGACGCGGGCGTTCGCGACGTGCCCGTGGTCGTCGACGTGCCCGTGGCCGTCGACGCGGGCACGCCCGACGTGGGGACGCTGCCGGAGTCGAGCCCCGGCCTCCCGGCGTGGGACAGCGCGACGGTGGCTCATGTGCGCGATCTCCGCGCCCGCGGCGCGGCCATGGGCAACCGCCTCGGGGTCTTCGCCAAGATCGGGGACTCCATCACGGAGAGCGGGAGCTTCCTCTTCGACGTGGGCTTCGGCTGGGTCGACCTGGGCGCCTATGCGACGCTCGGCACGACGATCCAGTACTTCAGCGCGACGCCGCTCGACGGCGGGGTCAACTCCTTCAACCGATCGAGCGTCTGCGCTACCGCGGGATGGACCACCGACGACGCGCTCGCCGGTGGCAGCGACGCCCCGCTCCGTCGCGAGCTCGACGCGATCCACCCCGCCTGGGCGATCGTGATGTACGGCACCAACGACGTCGATCGGAACACCCTCGCGGCCTTCAGCGCCAACCTCAACCGCATCGTCGACATCATCGAGGCCGCCGGGACGGTGCCCGCGCTCAGCACGATCCCCGACCGCTACGACGGCTCCGACCGCGAGGCGAGGGCGATGCAGATCGACGCCGCCATCCGGAGCATCGCCGCGGCCCGGCACGTCCCGCTCATCGACTACTGGGCCGCGCTCCAGGGCCTCCCGATGAACGGCGTCTCCGCCGACGGCATCCACCCCACCGTCTACCTGAGCGGAGGCAGCACGGCCTCCGGGGACTTCACCGCGTCGGGCCTCCAGTACGGCTACAACGTGCGCAACCTCACCGCGCTCCTGATGCTACAGCGGATGCGCACGCTGCCCTGATCGTCTTCAATCGAGCGGTAGCGCCGAGACCTCCGCGCCCTCGGCGATGCCGAGGAAGTCGAAGGCCGCGCGCGGCAGCAGCACGGCGCCGACGTCGTCGAAGCGCACCGCGCAGCTCGTCGCCCGGAAGAACGGAGCCTCGCGCAGGTCCGTGGCGACCAGGGCGCGCTGTCCGTCGAAGTCGTCCACCGGGTAGGCCGGGCCGCGGCGGGTGCGGCGCACCAGCAGGATCTCGTCGGTGGCGGCGCGGAAGTGCGGGCCTCCGTCGAAGGGGTCGATGCGGTTGCAGTACTGGAACCCGATGCGTCGCAGCATCTTCTCGACGCCGCGGGTCTCGCGCCCGACCTTGCCGATGACCTCCTGCGCCTCGACGGGGAGCAGCGAGACGTAGATGTCCCCAGTGGGAAAGAGCGACTTGATGAACTCCTTGTTGCGCTTGGAGAGCCAGTCCGCCTCGGAGTAGCTCATGTCCGTGAACTTCCGTCCGAGCGCCTCCCAGAGGTGGCTTGTGCCGTCCGGGAGCAGCGGGGGGAGAAGCTCCGCGACCACCTCGTTGCGGAAGAGCCCCCGGTGCATTGCCATGAACAGGAAGCGCACATACGAGATCATCATCCCGACGCGCTCGGGCACCAGGCGAAACTCCGGCAGCACGATGAGCCCGCCGATCTCCGTCGGGCCCTCATAGGAGTGACCGAGCCGAAGCACCGTGTGGACGAAATGCCGGTCCAGGGTCTGGCTGTATTTCTCCTCCACGATCACGTCGAGGAAGATGTACGGCGCGTCGCGGCGGCCGAGCTGCGCGAGGATCTTGCTGGTGCCGACGATCCGCTGCGCCTGCAGGTCTTCGATGACGAAGACGAACTCGCGGCGTCGCGGGTCCTTGATGGCGCCGGAGAACGACCGCATCGAGACGTCGAGGATCTCCGCCACCGCCTCCGGGTCGTTGGGCAGGTTCACCGTGTTGAGGTGCCGCGCCAGCTCCATCATCTGCGGCGCGTCGTCCGGCGTCGCCCCTCGGATCACGTAGCGGAACATCCCCTGAAACGCTCCCTTCAGAACTCCCGAGCGCTGTCCACGAGGATGGTCACCGGCCCCTCGTTGACGCTCTCCACCCGCATCTCCGCCCGGAACACTCCCGTCTCTACCACGACCCCGCGCGCCCCGATGAGCTCTCCCACCCGGCGGTAGAGGGCCTCCGCGGCCACCGGCTCCATGGCCCGATCGAAGGACGGCCGCCGCCCCCGGCGCATGTCGCCATAGAGCGTGAACTGCGACACCAGCAGCACCGCGCCGCCCACCGTCGAGACGTCCAGGCTCATCTTCCCGGCCGCGTCCTCGAAGACCCGCAGCCCCACGATCTTGTCGGCCATGTAGACCGCCGCGGCCTCGTCGTCGCCGGTCCCCACGCCCAGGTAGACCAGCAGTCCCTTCGCGATCTCGCCCACCACCTGACCCTCGACCCGCACCCGGGCCTCGGACACCCGCTGCGCGACCGCCCTCATCGACCGGCGTCCTGCGCCACCTTCGGGAGCTTCGCGTCCGGCGCTCGCACGTAGGTGGGCTCCATGGTCCCGTCGTCGAGCGTCGCCCGCCCCGCGAGCACCTCCAGCGCCACCGTTCGCCCCGTCGGGTACCCGAGCGCCCGGGGCCGCACCACGAAGCGATCGACCGCCGCGGAGGTGAGCCGAGTGGCCACGCCGGGCGCGAGGTCGCCGTACACCGCGATGAGGTGATGCCCCGCCGCCGCGAGGGCGTGCTGCCCGATCTCCTCGGGGCCCAGGTGGATCAGCGGGAGCCACTGGTGCTCTCCGAATCCCTGCGCGAAGAGCTCGTCGCGTCGCCCGTCGATGCAGACGAGCGTGCGCGAGCCCGGAGCGATCACCCCGCTCGCGAGCGCCTGGAGCGACCCGACGCCCCAGAGCGGAAGGCCCGTGGCGAGCTCGAGCCCACGAACCGTGGCGAAGCCCGCGCGCAGCCCGGTGAAGGAGCCCGGTCCCCTCCCGATGGCCAGCGCGTCGAGCTCGTCGAGCTTGAGGCCGGAGAGCGAGAGCGCCTGCTCGATGAGCCCGAGCAGGTGGGCCGCGTGGCCCGTGGCGAGGCGTCGATGGACCTCCGCGAGCACGCACCCGTCGTCCACGACGGCGACGGAGGCGGTGGCGGTGCTGGTGTCGAGGGCGAGCAGGCGCATGGGCGGCGTGCAGCCTACCGCGGTCGACCCGGCGGATCGCTCCATGAAATCACCCTCGGGTCGGCGGCGTGCTCGATCGCGAAGCGCAGCACCTCGGCGCGGCGTCGTCGCTGGGGGCCGCCGAGCCACGCGGCGTCGCGGAGGTCGAGCACCACGGGCGCTCCGAGGCGAAGGGCCTCGTCGAGGCGGGCGGAGGGGTCGTCGGGCCACGACCAGCCCGGGCAGAGCGTGGTCCAGCGAGGGGGAGGGCCGTCCCAGGAGCGGGGCCAGGAGCGGGCGATGCGCGCCGTGAGCCGCACCGCGGGGCAGGGCTGACCCGTCACCACGACCGCGTCGGGAGGCACCCGCTGGAGGTCGCGGGGCAGCGCGGCGACGAGCTCGCGCAGCGGGCGCTGTCGGGCGTCGAGGAGCCGGCCGGCGAGAGGCAGGCATACCAGGGAGGGTAAGATCCAGGCGAGCTGGGCGGCGCGGCTCGGGAGCGCGCGGTCGAGCCAGGCCGCCGCGGGCAGGGTGGTGGCGAGGACGAACTCCGTGAGCAGGTAGCGCGGCGAGAAGGCGATGTCCTGGTAGCGCGACAGGGCGAGCAGGCCGAGGCTCGCGGGCACCACCATGGGCCACCATCGCTCGCGGGCGCGGGACCACCACGCGACCGTCGCGGGCAGCGCGACCGGGGAGAGGGCGACCAGCCAGAGGGCGTAGCGGGTGAGGGCCTCGCCGGGGGCGCGGGGCTCGCGGCGCTCGGCGGCCATGCCACGGAGCCAGCGGCCGATGGAGGCGAGGTAGTCGGGGTTGGTCGCGCGGGCGATCCCGACGAGGGCGCCCGCGGCGAGCGCGAAGCCCGCGCCCAGCAGAAGCGCGTCCTGCCACCACCGGCGGCGTGCGGGCACACCGACGGGCACGAGGAGCGCGGTGAGGAGATGAAGCGCGGCCTGCTCTCGGAACCCGAAGGCGAGGCCCACCAGCGCGCCCGAGGCGAGGGTGCGGGAGGCGCCCGCTCCTCCGGCGCGAACCAGCAGGGCGAGAAGCACCATCGCGGTGGCGGGTCCGTCGGTGAGCACGGCGTCGCGGGTGTGAGCCCCGGCGGGTGAGAGGGCGACGAGGAGACCGGCGATACACGCGGCGCGGGCGCTGAGGCCGACGCGGCGGGCGAGGGCGGCGGCGAGGGGCGCGGCGAGGGCGGCGAAGGCGAGCCAGGTGTTGCGCAGCAGCGGCTCGATGGACCAGGGCGAGGCGCCGAGCGAGAGCGCCACGCGCGTCGCGAGGTGCGAGGCAAGCACGAAGAGAGGGCGTCCCAGGAGGAGGCCTCCGACGCGGCCGGTGAGCGCCTGGTCGACGTAGCCGAGGCTGTCCCAATAGAGCGGGGCGCGCGGTCCGATGGCGAGCGAGGCGGCGACGGCGATGGACCAGAGCGCGAGGTGCCCGGTGTGCGTGGAGGTTGACGCCTTCTCCGCCGCGCTGGCACGATCGAATCGGATCACCGGAAACGCGAGGCTGATGCGATGTTCAATGAGACCCTGCGGGAAATCGTCGAGGGAACCGAAGGCGGAGTCGCCGGGCTGCTCATGGGGTTCGACGGTATCGCCGTCGACAGCTGGACGCGAGAGGACAGCGAGCTCGACATCACCACCGTGGGCATGGAGCTCTCGATGGTGATCAAGGACATCCAGCGCGCGGCCGAGCAGCTCGAGGCGGGCGGCGCGCGAGAGGTGGCCATCCAGGCGGAGAAGCTCACCACGGTGGTGCGGCTGCTCAACGGCGAGTACTTCGTCGCGCTCGCGCTCACGCCCGATGGCAACCTCGGCAAGGGTCGCTTCCTGCTCCGCATCGCCGCGCCGAAGTTCGTCGCCGCGCTGAGCTGAGCCTGGTCCCGTGTCCGATGCCCGCTGGAGCGTGCTCGTGCTGCACGGCCCCAACCTCAACCTGCTCGGCGTGCGAGAGCCGGAGATCTACGGCGACGCGACCCTCGCGGACATCGACGCGGCGGTGACGCGCGAGGGCGCGGACCTCGGCGCGAGCGTCACCTGCTTCCAGTCCAACCACGAGGGCGCGCTCATCGACCGCCTCCACGCCGCGCGGGGCGTGGTCGACGGGGTGGTGCTCAACGCGGGCGGGCTCACGCACACCAGCGTCGCGCTGCTCGACGCGCTGCGGGCCTGCGCGATCCCGACGGTCGAGTGCCACCTGAGCCACCCCGCGGCGCGCGAGCCCTTCCGACGCCGCTCCCGCGTGGCCCCGGCCTGCGTCGGGTCGGTCTCGGGCTTTGGAGCAATGAGCTACACCCTGGCGATCCGAGGACTGATCGCGCACCTCGAGCGGCGACGCCTCGGCGGTGACCGAGAGAGCACCCCATGAACATCGACCTGATCCAGTTGAAGCGCCTCATGCGCGCGATGCGACGGTACGACCTCGACGAGGTGGAGCTCCGCGAGGGCGACGGAGCCATCGTGCTCCGGCGCTCTCCTCGCGGCGAGTCGTCCAGCCCGGTGGACCTGGCGCCCGTCGCCGTGGCCCGTCCGAGCCATTTTCCGATGAACACCGGGGCCCCGTCGGTGGCCTCGGGCGTCCCTTCGGCGCCACCGGTCGATCCCGACCTGGTGACCGTCACCGCCCCGTTGATCGGGACCTTCTACCGGGCGGCCTCGCCGCAGTCGCGGCCCTTCGTGGAGGTGGGCAGCACCATCCAGGCGGGCGGCGTGCTCTGCATCATCGAGGCGATGAAGCTGATGAACGAGATCGAGGCCGAGGTCGGCGGGACCATCGTCGAGGTGCTCGTCGAGAACGGGCGCGCGGTGGAGTTCGGCGAAGCGCTCTTCCGCATCCGGCCGTCGAGGTGATGTGTTTCGCAAGGTGCTGATCGCCAACCGCGGCGAGATCGCCGTGCGGGTCATCCGGGCCTGCAAGGAGCTCGGCCTGCGCACCGTCGCGGTGCACTCGCAGTGCGACGTCGACGCGCTCCACGTGCGGCTCGCCGACGAGGCGGTGTGCATCGGCCCCCCCGCGGCGAGCCGGTCGTACCTGCACATCCCCGCGCTGATCGCGGCGGCGGAGATCACCGGCGCCGACGCCATCCATCCCGGCTACGGCTTCCTCTCGGAGAGCGCGGCCTTCGCGGAGGTCTGCCGCCGCTGCCAGATCACCTTCATCGGCCCGACGCCCGAGGCGATGCGCGCCTGGGGCGACAAGGTCTCCGCGCGCGCCCAGGCCCGCCGCTTCGGCATCCCGCTGCTCCCTGGAACGGACACCCTCGCCGACCTCGACGCCGCGCTCGACGCCGCCCGCACGCTGGGCTTCCCCCTCATGCTGAAGGCCAGCGGCGGGGGCGGGGGACGCGGGCTCAAGATCGTCCGCGACGAGGCCGCGCTGCGCCGGGCCTTCGACAGCGCGCGCTCCGAGGCGCAGGCGGGCTTCGGCAACCCCGAGCTCTTCCTCGAGCGCTTCATCGAGCGCCCGCGGCACATCGAGCTCCAGGTGATCGCCGACCACCACGGCCACGTCTCCTGCGTGGGCGAGCGCGAGTGCAGCATCCAGCGGCGGCACCAGAAGCTGCTGGAGGAGTCCTCGCCGGGGCTGCTCTCCGGCGCCGCGCACGGGCGGCTCATCGAGGGGGCGGTCGAGGCGCTGCGCGAGACGGGCTACCGCTCGCTCGGGACGCTGGAGTTCATCGTCGACGAGCAGGGCGCCGCGTACTTCCTGGAGATGAACACCCGGGTCCAGGTCGAGCACCCGGTGACCGAGATGGTGACCGGGCTCGACCTCGTCGCCGAGCAGATCCTGGTGGCGGCCGGTGGGCGGCTTACCGTCCCGGTAAAACCCATGGCGCCGCGCGGGCACGCCATCGAGTGCCGCATCAACGCCGAGGACCCGGTGACCTTCGCCCCCTCCCCGGGGCGCATCACCGAGTACCACCCGCCGGGCGGCACGGGCGTCCGAGTGGACGGCGGGGTCTACGGCGGGTGCGTGGTCCCGCCCTACTACGACTCGTTGCTGGCGAAGGTCATCGTGCACGCCGCCACGCGGCCGCAGGCGATCGCGCGCATGCGCCGGGCGCTCGACGAGTTCATCGTCGAGGGCGTGCGCACCAACCTCGCCCTGCACCGGAAGATCATCGACCACCCGGTGTTCAGCTCCGGTCCGATGAGCACCCGCTTCCTCGAAGAGACGGTGCTCCGCGACCAGGAGCGCCGCGGGTGAATCTTGACGCTGCCGCCGCGCGCCCACTAGGCTAGCGGAGGCTTCATCGCCGCTCTCTCCTGCCTTCCCCGCCGAGGTTTTCAACCGCAGTGAGCATCGATCGCCAGAAGGTCATCGACGCGGCGCAGAAGTTCGCTGCCAAGAACCAGTACGACAAGGCCGTCGCGGAGTACCAGCGCGTGCTCCGGGACGACCCCTCGGACGTCCGCATCCTGTTGAAGGTCGGCGACCTCCAGGTGCGCATGAACGCCCGCGCCGCCGCCGTCGAGACGTACACCAAGGTCGCCCAGAGCTACGACCAGCAGGGCTTCTTCCTCAAGGCCGTCGCGGTCTACAAGCAGATCCTCCAGATCGACCCTTCGCGCATCGACCTCTACGGGCGATTGAGCGAGCTCTACCTGAAGCTAGGCCTGTCCTCCGATGCGCTCCAGAGCCTCGAGCTCCTCGGGCAGCGCTACGTGAAGTCCGGCGACGACGAGGCGCTCGCCGACGTGTACCGCCGGATGCTGGGCGTCGACCCGGGCTCCGTGGGCACGCGCATCCGACTCGCCGAGCTGCTCAGCCGCCTCGGCCGGGGCGACGACGCGGCGAGGGAGTTCGAGGCCGGCGCGGTGCTGCTGGAGAAGGTCGGCCGCCTCGATGAGTGGTCGAAGGTCGCCGAGCGGCTCTTCTTCCACCGGCCCGACGATGTGCCCATGGCGCTGCGGCTCGCGTCCTACTACCTCGATCGCGACGACGCCCGGCGCGCGCTGCCGAAGCTGCAGATCGCCTACAAGGCCAACGCGAAGGACGTCCAGACGCTGGAGCTGCTGGCGAGCGCGTTCCGTGGCCTCGGGCAGATCCAGAAGACGCTCTCCGTGCTGAAGGAGGTCGCCCGGCTGCACGGCGACGCCGGCCGGGGTCGCGAGCGCTCCGAGGTCTACCAGCGGGTGCTGGAGCTGGCGCCCACCGACCAGGAGGCGCGCGATGCGCTGCGGGTCGCGGGTCGGGCCGCCGGTCGACGCACCTCGTCGCCGCCGCCGCCGAAGAAGACCGAGAGCGGGGTCCCCTCGGGGCGCGGCACGCCGACGCCCTCGGAGGAGCCCGACGAGGTCGAGGCCGAGCTGCTGGTGGTCGAGGAGGAGGGCGCGACCTTCGACCTGAAGCCGACGGTGCCGCCCGCGCCGGATTCGGTCCCGCCCTCGGAGGACGTGCACCTCCCGCCGGAGGCCAACGACGGCGCCCGTGGACGGCGCCCCCTGGCAGCCCAGCCGGTCAGCGTGGCGCGACCCTTCGCCGCGCCCGCCGCTTCGGCCGCGGCGATGCCTGCGCCGCTGGACCGCGGTCCGGCCGCGGAGGCGCTGCGGCTGGTCAACGAGGCGGAGATCTTCCTCAAGTACGGCCTGCGCTCCAAGGTGTCCGACCACCTCACGCGCGCCTCCCGCCTCGACCCCGTCGCGGCCGACCTGCACCTGCGCATCCGCGACCTCTACGTGGCGATGAACGATCCCGCCGGGGTGCTCCAGGAGTCCCTGGTGCTCGCGGGCATCTTCCAGGAGTCCGACCTGCCGGCCGC
Source organism: uncultured Myxococcaceae bacterium (assembly GCA_966211675.1). GTDB lineage: Bacteria > Myxococcota_A > Polyangia > Polyangiales > SCUS01. The sequence continues at coordinate 49,763 of CBIHPK010000004.1, read as the reverse complement.
GGTGGCGGCGGTGCAGCGGGCGCTCGAGATCGACCCCAGCCACCCCATCGCGCGGCAGCTGCTGGCGATGTTCGGCGGGGAGGAGCCCGCGGGGCCCGAGATCGAGGAGACCTCGGTGACCGCGCTCGTCGAGCCGCCGGAGACGGAGGTCTACGCGAGCTCTGATCACTTCCGCGAGTACCTCCCGGACATCGGAGGCTACGAGCACGCGGAGGCCCCGGTCGAGGAGCCGATGACCGAGCCCGAGGAGGCCGCGCCGCCGCGACGGGAGATCGAGGACGGGCTCGACGAGGCGGAGTTCTTCGTCACCCAGGGGCTCTACGACGACGCGCGCGACATCCTGCTCCAGCTCCTGGAGATCTACCCCCAGCACCCGCTGGTGATGGATCGCTGGTCGGAGATCGAGCAGATCCTGCAGGCCCAGGAGGAGGGCGCTCCGGAGGGCGACGAGGCGATCCCGTTGGCGGACGAGATCGGCATCGCCTCGGAGCCGCTCTGGGCCGACCTCGCGCCGGAGGAGAGCGTCTCGGAGATGCACGCCGTCTTCGACGCGGCGGACGGCGCGGGGCCCATGGCGCTGTCCCTCGAGGACTGCGACACGCACTACGACCTCGGCATCGCCTACAAGGAGATGGGCCTGCTCGACGACGCCATCGCGGAGTTCCGAGTGGCGACCGCGAGCCCCGCCCGTCGCTGCATTGGCGAGCTGATGCTGGGCATCTGCCACGTCGAGAAGGGCGACCCCGCGACGGCGATCGAGCACTTCCGCGAGGGGCTCCAGTCGCCGCAGCGCACCGAGCACGAGGAGCTTGGCCTCTACTTCGAGATCGGCAACGCCTACGAGCTGCTCGGGGACATCGGCGAGGCGCTCTACTACCTGCAGAAGGTGGAGAAGCACGACCCGAGCTTCCGCAACGTGCGGGCCCGGGTGCAGTCGATCCAGCTCCACGGGGCCTCCGGGCCGATGCGATCGAACATCTCGATCGCACCAGGCGCCGAGGAGGTCGATCAGGCCTTCGACGACCTCTTGAAGGACTGACGCTTCGCCGGCGGAGCGCTGGGCTCGACCGGCGTCTCCGAGACGGGCGGTGGAGGAGGGGGCCATTGACCGACGGCCGAGACCGGCTGCGGCTTGATGGCGGGCGGGGTCGGCGGCTGGGGCTTCGCTTCGCGCGCCGGAGGCGGCGTCGAGGAGAGCGCCAGCGCGAGGTCTTCGAAGCCCTTGAGCGCGCTGCGGAAGCGCGCCACGGAGCCCTCTCCGGCCCGGTCGGGGTGCAGCTCGATGAGCACCGCGCGCCTCGCCCGGGTGAGCACCTTGGCGCTGCAGGGCCAGACCTTCAGCCGCGCGCTCTCCAGGAAGAACTCCGCGTCGAGCGTGAGGCCCCGCGGACTCAGCGGGATCTCCGGCGCGATGGGTGGCGAGGTCGCGTCGTCGGGCAGGCCCCCGAAGGAGCCTCCGAAGGAACCCGCGGCGGCCGCGGGCTCCGGGGGCGCGACCTTCTTCGGGGGAGGCGCCTTGGGCTGCGGAGGAGCGGTCGGGGCGGCCTTCGCCGCGGGCTGCGCCGAGCCCGGCATCACCCTCGCGAAGGCCTTGGGGACCACCGACGCATCGCGCAGCGCCGTCTCGCGACAGGCGGACTCGATGGCGCGCAGCAGCGAGCGCGTCGTGTCGGCCTGGCGTCCCAGCAGCACCCCGTCGATGGAGAGCAGCTCGGTCTCGCGCACGGACCTCACCAGCGAGCGGATCGAATACAGGTCGGTGTAAGCCCGGCCGTCGACGCGAGGGCCCTGGGCCAGGGCCGCCGCGACCACGGCGCGCAGGTCGAAGGTCACCGTGGTCTCCGCCGCGATGCCGGCGGCGTGGACGTAGCCCGAGGTCCGGGCGAGGCCGCGGCGGGTGAGCCAGCGCAGCAGCTCGGGCACCGGGTCGAGGGAGCGCGCGGAGGACTCCAGGGCCAGGGCCACCTCGCGCTCGAGCCGATCGCCGAGGCCGCTGCGGTGAGTCCGCGTGGCCTGGGCGAAGGTCAGCAGCGCCCCGAGCGCCGGAGCCGGACGGACGGTGAAGGTGACCTTCCGGACCATCACGACGACCTTCAGGCGACCTTGGCGGGAGCCGGGAGGAGGTTGCCCGCGAAGACGCGGTCGAGGTCGAGGCTCTCGATGCCGCGCTCCCAGTTGCGGGCCCGCGACTGGAGCCAGAGGGCCAGCGCCGCGAGGTTGGCCTCGCAGGACTTCTGCGTCCGGGAGGTCTTGTCGACGATGGCCCCGGAGGGCAGGCGCATGCGCAGCCGCGCCCAGTTGGCGGCCGTGTCCCAGGTGACCTTCACGTCGCGCTCGGCCACGGAGAGCCGCGCCAGGCTGGAGCGGAACACCTCGATGCACTCCTCGATGCTGCGCTGGCCCTCGTAGTGGTTGACCCGCCAGGCGCCCTTCGCGGCGTCGTTGTCGTCGTTGGCCGCGAGCACGAGGCAGTCGGCGAAGGCCTCCTCGAAGGTCTCGATGCCGCGCTCGAGGTTGCGCGCCCGGTCCTCGAGCCAGAGCGCGAGGCAGGCGGAGTTGGCCGCGGGGGTGGGTTGCGTCGCGCAGGTGCGCTCGACCCGGCGGCCCAGCACCATGAAGCGCAGGCTCACGCTCCCGGCGTCGAGGCCGGTGCCCTCGGTGAAGGTCACCTCCTCCAGGCCGAGTCGCTCTCGGAGGCGGGCGACCTTCGCCTCGATGTCGTCGGCAGACATCTGTCCACGGTACTGGCTGCGTGCGGTGCTTCGGTTCATGGCGCTTCTCCGGCGGGTCTACGGTCCCTCGTGACCCGACGCAAAAAGTACTAACCGATCACTGAACCGATGACCAGCCTCCGTGCGGAGCCGCGGACATTCCCCGTCCCGCGCTCCGCTCAGAAGAATCCGCCGGGCCTCCGCGCCGGGATGCGCTGCGGGCCGCGGTTGACCGGCGCGGCGTGGGGCCGCGGCGCTCGCGGGGGCGCGACGTCCTCGAAGCCCTGGGTGCTCACGTACACGTTGTCCGAGTCGGTGGTGTGCACCACCAGCTCCGGGTTGGCGGGCCGCAGCTGCGGCTGCTCTCGCGTGTCGATGCGCAGCCGCAGCGTGTCGCCGCCGCCGACGCGGAAGATCATGTGAGCGACGCCCTGCAGGTCGGTGCGGGTGATCTCGCGGTTCTCGTAGACGAGCGGGAGGTTGGGCCGCCCCGGGATGCGCACCACCACCGCGGCGATGCGCTGCGTGGGCGGGCACTGCGCGGTGGTCTCGATGCCCTGTCCCCGCTGCGTCTGATCGAGCTGGACCGTCGATCGCAGCACCACGGCGAGCGGCTGCGTGGGCGATCGGAAGCCCGCCGGGCAGCGCACCACCACCTCGACCGAGGTGCCCTCGACCCCGACCGTCTCCATGCGAAAGCGGCCCTGCGCGTCGGTGGCGCCGAGCTCGCGCCCGCCGATGATGACAGCCGCGCCGGGCAGCGGGCGGTCGTCCGAGACCACCCGGAGGGTGATCGGATAGAGCGGCGGCGGCGCGGTGTTGCCGCAGCCGGGCGCGACCCCGAGGAGGCTCAGGGCGACGAGGGCGGCGGCGTGCCTGGAGAACATCCGGCGGCTCCTGGGGTGCAGGTGGGTTGGGCGGCGCGGGCGCGGAGCACCAGCGCGAAGTGACGGAAGAGCGGGGCCTCGCGGTGCTGCGCGGCGAGGTTCTCGTAGAGCGCGGCGGCGTCGGCGTAGCGGTGCGCGGCGACCATGTCGGCGGCGAGCTTGATCGGGTCCTGCGCGTTGGGCGGCGGGAAGCGAGGCCGGCCGTCGGGCCCCTGCGTGGCGACGATGGGCGCCGGGACGATCACGCCGAGGAGCTGGTTGGGTCCGATGGGGAGCCCGAGGAGGTTGTTGCTGAGCGGCGCCGGGGCGGCGGTCGTGCGGACGATCTGCCGGACCACGCGGCGCCCACCTCCGGCCCCGCCGGAGCGGGGGGGGTTGCCGAAGGTCATCCCCAGCGCGGCGACCCCGAGGGTGAGCGCCGCCAGGAGCCAGGTGCGCATCGGCACGCCCCCGGGGCCGGGCGTCACGGCGCTCTGGGAGACCGGCGCGGCCGGCGGGAGATCCATCGGTCCGAAGGGGTCGTCGAAGCCCGCGGCGGGGGGAGGCGCGCCGCCGTTCATCATCATCATCGGCGGCGGCGGGGCCGGCGACGAGGTCGGTCCCACCAGCGGACCGAAGGCCCCCGGCACGAAGCCCGACGCCATCGGCGGCGCGAGGGTTCCGGGGCGGGGCGCGCTGGGGAGGTTCACCGAGGGCTGCTGCACGACCGGAGCAGGGGGCGCTGACATGCGGGCCGGGGAGCTGCCCGCGAGCGGCGTGAACGACTGCTGGTTGAGCAGGCCCGCGGCCTCCATCGCGGCGTACGGCGAGGCGCGGATGACCGTCGCCTCGGAGTTCGCCGGAGGGAGCCCGAGGTCGGGGGTCATCCCTCGCGACGGCTGCGGGGCGGCGGCGCGCGCCTGGTTCGCAGGCAGCGAGGGGAGCTGCCCGGTGGTGCTGGCCGGGTTGCGCCTGGGCGCAGGGGCCTGTGACTGCGCGGGCGGCGGGTTCGACTGGAGCGCGGCCGCGAGGGCCTCGTTGGAGAACACCATGGTGCTCTCCTCCTCGTCGATGAAGGCCGCGGCCTTCGGGTTGATCGGCCCGGTGGCGCTCTTCTCCCTCGCGTCCGGACCGGTCACCACCGCGCGGATCACCGCCTGGCCGAAGTACACCTCGGTGCCGTCGAAGATCTGCTGCCAGTCCTCGGCGCGGTCGACGCCGACGTACACGCCCGAGAGGCTCCCGCCGTCGCGCACCCAGAGGATGCGCCCGTCCCAGTACAGCTCGATGTGCGAGGCCTCGACGCCGTGCCCGCGGACCTTCCAGTGCGCGGCGGGGCCCGAGCCGAGGATCACCTGGCGAGCGGCCATCGCGCTCGTGAAGGTGGCAGTGGGGTTGGGGCTATCGCCCTGCGACAGCGACAGCGTGACGACGTTGCTGTTCGGGCTCTGGGTCATCCGTGATGTCCTCCGACCTGGCCGTAGTCAGGGGTCTGGTCGGGTCCCTGCTCGGCGCGCACGCGGGCGGCCTCGTACACGGCCTCCGGGAAGGCCATGCCGTAGGAGTGCACCATGTCCGTGCAGAGCGGGAGCTCGCCGGTGGGCTCGAAGGTGCTGATCAGGTTGCCCTCCTCGTCTCGGCCATGGAAGCGCCGCACGAAGAGGTCGACGATCTCGAAGCCCTTCTCCGCGGAGTACCCGCGCACCTCGGAGACGTGCGTGACCTTGCGGCTGCCGTCCTGGAGGCGGGAGGTCTGCACCACGAGGTTGATGGCGCTCCCGAGCTGCACCCGCAGCGCCGAGAGCGGCAGCTCGACATCGCTCATCAGGGACATGGTCTCCAGACGGGTGAGTGTGTCGTGAGGATAGGTCGCGTGCACGGTGGTGATGCAGCCGCCGTGGCCGGAGGTCATCGCCTGCACCAGGTCGAGCGCCTCTCCTCCGCGGATCTCGCCCACCACGATGCGGTCGGGCCGCATGCGGAGCGTCGCTCGGAAGAGGTCGCGGATGCTGACCTTGCCGCGGCCCTTGGCGTCGCCGGGCCGGGCCTCGAGCTGCACCACGTGCTGCCGCTGGAGCTGCACCTCGCGGCTGTCTTCGATGATCACGATGCGCTCGCCGTCGGGGATGAAGGAGCTCAGCGCGTTGAGCATGGACGTCTTGCCGGAGCCGGTTCCGCCCGCGACGACGACGTTCTGCTTCATCACCACGAGGCACTCGAGCACCTGCGCGGCCTCCGTGGTGAGCGAGCCGAAGTCCACGAGGCGCTGCACCGTGAGCGTCTCCTTGAAGAAGCGCCGGATGGAGACGTCCGGCCCGTCCGGGGCCGCGGGGGGGATCACCGCCTCGATGCGCGACCCGTCCGGCAGCCGGGCCTCGAGGATGGGGTTGTCCTCGTTGACCATCTTGCCCACGTACTGGGCGATGTTGCGCAGCGCGGCGTTGAGCGCCTCAAGGCTGGGGAACCGCGCGTCCGTCAGGGTGAGCTTGCCCGCCTTCTCGATGAAGATCTGGTTGGGGCCGTTGATCATGATCTCCGACACCTTGGGGTCGTCCAGGAAGGGCCGTACCGGCGCCAGGAACGACAGGAGCGTCTCCTCGTACACCTCTTTCGGGATCATGATTCACCTGCTGTAGGAGCCCCGAGCGGGCTTCGTCCGCGTGCGGGCCCGTGGGCTCGATCGCGAGGTAGCGCCGGTAGTGCGGGTCGGCGCCCGCCGGGTCGTTGAAGTGTTCTCGGAGCATCGAGGCGAGGACGAAGTGGGCCTCGGCGTGGTCTTCCCTGGCGCGCAGCACCTCCTCGAGGTCGCGCCTCGCGGCCATGCTGTCGTTGAGCCCCACGCGGATGGTCGCGACCAGGAAGCGCAGCCGCCACGCCTGCGGGTGCCGCTGCAGGTAGGGCTCGGCGTAGGACACCGCCGCGCGGAAGCGCGAGGCCGCCACGCACACCTCCAGCAGCAGCGGGAGCACCCGCTCCTCGGCCATGCCGCGGGTGACGCTCGACGCGAGGTACTGCTCGGCGCGCACGAGGTCGCCGCTGCGCGCGAGGGCGATGCCCTGGTCGAAGAGCTGCCGACCCTGCACGTCGTTCATCGGGTCGTGGTCCGGGGGCGGGCGCAGCGAGTCGCGCGAGCCGGCGCAGGCGGTGAGCCAGACGCCGAGCAGCAGCACCCCCGCCACAGGCCGTCGCGTCGCTGAGGCTGTCCGGGTCACGGCGGGCTTTATATACCCGGTGACCGCGGCGCGGATACTCCCTCAGCGCTGCGCGGCCTGCGCCTGATCGAGCCGCAGCGTGAGCTGGCGCTCCAGCGCCGTGAGCGCGTCGCGGTAGGGGCCGCGGCGGTGGCTCACCATGGCGGTGATCATGCGCACCTCGAAGAGGGCGTCCTCGGTGCGCGACTGCTCGAGCGCTCGCTCCAGGCGAAAGCGGTGCGCCCGGTACTCGTCCTCGAGGCGGTTGCGGAGCGTGGCCGCGCGGCGGGTGGCCTGCTCGGCGGAGGCGGCGTCACCCGCGGCCGAGTAGCAGCTCGCGGCCTGGGTGTAATAGAGCACCGCGTCGATGCCGTCCTGCATCCGGAAGGGCATGCGCTCGGCCTTGGAGAGGGCCACGCGGGTGCTCTCCTCGGCGGACTGCCGGGTGAGGGCGGGGTCCGTCGCGGGGCACGCTCTCGCGAGCGGGTCGTCGAAGAGGTGCGGGGCCTCGGTGCCCATGCGCGACGGGGCGTTGTTGTGGTTGGGGCTGAACGACGTGTAGAGCGCGAAGGGGATGATCACCGCCGCGGCGATGAGCAGCACCGGCGAGACCTTCTCCTCCTTCTTGGCGCCGTCGCCGGAGGCCTTCTTCACGACCTTGGTGCCGTCGTTGAGGCCGAGGCGCACCGGGCCGATGGTGAGGGCGCGGCCCCAGCCCACCATGCCGCGCTCGAAGGGCTCGCCGTCGAGCAGCGTCGGGGTCGTCACGCCGCGCGCGACCGCCACCCAGACGCCGTCCGGGCGGGGCGAGAGCAGCAGGTGCTCGGGCGCGATCTCCGGCCGGTCGATGACCACGAGGCAGCGCGTCGCGGTGCCCACGACCACGCGCTCGTCGGTCAGCGGGTACGAGGTCACCGTGCCGTCCGGGAGGTACACATCGAGCTGCGGAGTCGCCATTCCCGTCGACCTTTCAGATTCCCTTGCCGGCCGCGATGTTCACCGCGAAGGGCCCGAGGATGATCATCATGATGGTGCAGAAGATCAGCATGAGGGGCGCCATCATCAGCACGCCCGCGCGCGCTGCGCTCTCCTCCGCGGCGATGCTGCGCCGCATGCGGAGCATGGTGGCCTGGATCTGGAGCACCTCCGCGAGGGGGTTGCCCTTCTCCTCGGCCTGCACCACCGCCGAGACGAAGTCGCGCACGGACTCCGTGGGGGCGCGCTCGGCGAAGGAGAGCAGCGCCTGCTTGCGGGTGCGCCCGAGCTCCAGCTCCTGGAGGATGCGGGTGAGCTCCTCGTAGAGCGCGTCGCGCTTGTCGGCGGTCTTCTCGGTGACCTGCCGAAGGGCGCCCGGGAAGTCGAGGCCCGCGCTCATGGTGAGGGCCACGAGGTCGATCGCGTGGGGGAGTCCTCGGTTGACCTGCGTGAAGCGCCGCTCGATCTCGGCGGAGACCTGCATGTGCGGGAGGATCGTTCCGAAGCCCGCGAACATCAGCACCAGAAGTCCGCCCACGCCGGAGAGCTTGTCGATGACGATGCCGGCGATGAGCATGCCGATGGCGGAGATGAAGCAGAGCGAGAGGTACTCGTCGGCGGTGAGCCCGAGGTACTCGCCCGCCTGGCGGAGCTGGTCGTTGATGCGGTCGCGCGTGTCGGTGATGGGCAGCGACGCGATGCGCCGGGCGAGCCAGCGCATGAGCGGCTCGATGGTGTTGAAGAGCCCCTGCTCGTCGAGCACGGCCTTGCGCTTGAGGCCCTTCTGGCCGACGTCGGGCTGCAGCTCCGCGGGGCTCTTGGCGAACTGGTAGATCACCGTCGCGAGCGCGAGCACCAGCAGCGCGAGGGAGAAGACGCCGAGAAACTCCGTGGAGGGGGTCATTGGGGTGTCGCCTCTTCCCTCAGATGTCCACCGCGAGGATCTTCCTCGCGAGGAAGACCGCCGCGACCCAGAAGACCACGGCGATGGTGGAGATGATGTAGCCGATGAAGTTGGTCGAGAGCGGCTTGAGCCACTCCGGGTCCATCCAGTTGAGCAGCGCCACGAGCAGCGGCGGGATCACCCCGAGCACCCAGGCCTGAGCGCGACCCTCGGCGGTCTTGGAGCGCACCACGCCCTCGAGGCGGGCCATCTCTCGCAGCGTGCTGGCGCTGGTCTCCAGGATCTTCGGGAGGTCGCCGCCGGTCTGCCGCCCGATGAGCACGGTGGTGAGCGCGCCGGAGAAGGCGCGGGTGCCCACGCGCGTCGCCATGTTGAGCAGCGCCGTGTCGAGCGGCATCCCGAGCTGGTTCTCCTTCATGGTGAGCTCCAGCTCCTGCTTGATGGGCGCTCGCAGCAGCAGGGTGCACGCCCCGAGCGCGTCGCCGAGCGAGGGCGAGGCCTTGAGCGCGTTGGCGAGCGCGAGCAGGAAGGTGTCCAGCTGCGCCTCGATGGCCACCTTGCGCTTGGCCTTGGCGTCGGAGATCCAGATGAGCGGCGCGGCGGCGACGATGGGGATGCCGATGAGGGCGATGGGGATGCCCGAGCCGGTGCCCATGAGGGCCAGGTACGCGGGCTCGAAGAGCAGCAGCGCGGCGATGAGGCCGAGCTGCACGTTGGTGACGTGCTTGCCGGTCGGGTCCTGGATGAACATGGACCGGAGCTCGACGTCGAGGTGCTTGGCGTAGCGGTCGTAGGCGCGGTGCAGCGGGCTGTCGGGGAAGGTCAGCGTGACGTAGATGATCGCGGCGAGCCCCAGCGGGAAGAGCAGGAGCCCGATCCAGCCCATGAGCGTGGTCTGCGGCGCGGCGGTCATAGGAAGTCCTTCCCTTGGACGAGGCCGTAGGAGATGAACGCGTCGAGGTACGACGGCAGGTATCCCGTGGCGCGGTACTCGCCGAGCACCTTGCCGTCGCCCGCGATGCCCGAGCGCTGGAACTCGAAGATGGGCCGCAGCTGGATCTCGTAGTTGTCGTCCATCCCGATCACCTCGGAGATGGCGGTGATGCGCCGCGACCCGTCGGAGAAGCGCGACTGCTGCACGACGAGGTGCACGCTGTTGGCGATCTGCTCGCGGATCGCGCGCGCCGGCAGGTCGATGCCGCTCATGAGCGCCAGCACCTCCAGGCGGTTGATGGCCTCGCGCGGCGAGTTGGCGTGCGTCGTGGTGAGCGACCCGTCGTGGCCGGTGTTCATCGCCTGGAGCATGTCGAGGCACTCGCCGCCGCGGCACTCTCCCACCACGATGCGGTCGGGCCGCATGCGCAGGGCGTTCTTCACCAGGTCACGGATGGTGTACTCCCCTTTCCCCTCCATGTTGGCGGGGCGGGACTCCAGCGACACCACGTGCGGCTGGTTGAGCTGCAGCTCCGCGGCGTCCTCGATGGTGACGATGCGCTCCTCCTTGGGGATGGCCGAGGAGAGCACGTTGAGCGTGGTGGTCTTGCCGGAGCCCGTTCCGCCGGAGATCACGATGTTCTTCTTGGCGATCACCGAGCGCGTGAGGAAGCGCGCCATCTGCTCGGTGAGCGCGCCGAACTCGATGAGGTTCTGGAGCGTGAGGGGGGTCTTGGAGAACTTCCGGATGGTGATGCACGCGCCCTTGATGGAGAGCGGCTTGATGACGGCGTTGACGCGCGAGCCGTCCTTCAGGCGCGCGTCGACGAGCGGCGTGCTCTCGTCGATGCGGCGGCCGAGGGGGGTCACGATGCGCTCGATGCACGAGCGCACGGCCTCGTCGTCGGTGAAGCGCGCGTCCGCCCGCTGGAGCTTGCCTCGCCGCTCGACGAAGATCGTCTGCGGGTCGACCACCATGATCTCCGAGATGGTCGGGTCGGCGAGGAACTGCTCCAGCGGCCCGAGCCCGAGGGCCTCGTCGGAGATCTCCTGGATGAGCCGCTCCATCTCCGTGCCCGGAGGGATCTCGCTGGCGAGCTGCGCCACGATGCGCTTGAGGGCGTCGCGCACCTTGGGGCGCATCTGCGAGTCGCCCATCTTCGAGCGGTCGAGGGCGGCGAGGTCGAGGTTGTCGAGCAGCATCCGGTGGATGCGCCGACGGAGCTCGACGGAGACGTGCATGGTCCCCGCGGTGCCGCCGCCGGCCTGGCGGTAGGCCGCGGGCGGAGCGGGCGGAGCGGGCGGCGGCGCGGCCTGCTGGGCGGCCTGCTGCTGCGTGGGCATCACCGTGCGCGAGCGGCCGTCGTGCGCGGTCGCCCCGAGCGCGCCGAGGCCCTGCGGCGCGGCGAGGGTCTGCATTCCCCCGCCGGGCCCAGACCTCCCGGGCAGCGGAGGGAGCGACGGTCCCTGGCCCGGGCTGATGGTCTGCGAGGGCACCGGACCGGCGGTGGCAGGGGTCTGTCGCACCACGCGGATCACGTAGGGCCCGACCATGATGGGCGTGCCGAAGGGCACCGGGATCTCCGATCGGAACACCCGCTGCGACCCCACCTGCGTGCCGTTGCTGGACGAGTCGCGCACCACGATGGCCGACGACTGGATCATCACCGAGACGTGGCGCCGCGAGATGTCCGGCGAGGCGAGCACCACGGTGCAGGTCTCGTCCCGCCCGATGGAGATCTCTCCCCCCGACGGGACCATGTACGTCATCGGGGGCGCGTTCGGGGTCTCGATCGAAAGGAGCACCTGGTCCATCGCGAGGCCCTCTTTACTCTCCCACCGCCACCTTAGCGGTACTGCGTCCCGGTCGGCTCGTAGAGCCGCACTTCGTCGATGTCGCCGGAGAACTGCTCGTACTGCCGCAGCGCCTCGGCCACCCGGTCTTGTGCGCTGCGGGACAGGCCCTCGACCACCGTCGGCACGATGAAGATCATGCCCTCGTGCTCCTGCTCGCTGTTGCGCTCGGAGCCGAAGAGGTAGCCGAGGATCGGAATCTGCCGCAGCCCCGGCAGCCCGCTCGACCCCTGCGACTGCTGCCGCGAGCGGAAGCCCGACATCACGATCGACTGACCGAGCTGCAGGTTCACCAGGGTCTGGACGTGGGCGATGTTGCGGCCGGGCATGTCGCCGCCGTTCTCCACCGGGTCGCTGATGTCCGCGTTGACGCGGATGTCGATGCGCGAGCTCTGCGGGTCGAAGCGCGGGGTGACCGTGAGGTTGGTGCCGAAGCTGATGGTCGCGAGCGAGGCCGACCCGTTGGAGCCGATGAGCTTGAAGTTGAGCTCGCCGCCGTTGCGGTACTGCGCCTCGTTGCCGTTGGCGGTGATCACCGTCGCCTGCCGCAGGATGCGCGCCCAGCCGCCGTTGCTGGCGATGTCCAGGCGCGGCAGCGGCTGGTTGCTGATGATGGCCTGCGCGAGCTGCACGCCCTCGCCGACGCCGCCCATGCCCATCGGGGCGACGAGGTTGATGGTCGCGGTGGCCTGCGAGCTCGGCGGGTTGCCGCCGATGTACGCCGGCCACGCGATGCCCACCTGGCGCCCGGAGTTGGTGGCGAAGTCGACGAAGTAGAGGTCGAGGCGGACGTTGATGCGCCGCTCGACGATGGTGGCGTCGATGGAGACCAGCGACTCGACCTGGCCGGGGTAGAGCCCGGCGATCTGCTGCACCCGGTGCTGCTGCTGCTCCGAGGCGACGCCGCCCTCGAGGTAGAGCCGCGCGCCGATGCGCCGGATCTGCACGCCGTTGTAGCCCTCGAGGAGGTTCTCGATCTCCGCCTGCACGGCCTCCGGGCGGCGCGCGAAGACGGTGATCTGCAGGGTCTCCTGGGCGCCGCTGTTGCGGATGAGCAGCAGGGTGGTGGTGCCGGCGCGCTGGCCCACCACCACGAGGTTGCGCCCGTCGGCGGGGGTGCGGACATCGACGACCCCGGGGGTCCCTTCGGAGAACTGCCGGATGCCTTCGGCGGGGACCAGCACCTGCTCGCCCACGGCCAGGGTGAGGTCACGCCCGGTGCCGCGCGGCGCGGCGGTGGTCGTGCCTGCGGCGGGCTGCTGGGCGAGGGCGGGGGCGCTGGCGAGGAAGGCCGCGCAGCCCACCGAGGCGAGCGCGACGATCGAGCGGAGTCGGAGGGACATCATGGTGGGGGACCGCATCGTTCAGAGGGCGTTGGGGTTCTGCGGGCCGATGCGCTCGATGACCTGGCGGCGACGGCGCGAGACGTTGGCGCGGCGGGTGGGCTCGAAGATGTCCTCGATGTTGGTCTCCGGGACCCCTTCGAGGATCGCGATGTCCTCCGGGTTGCGGAGCACCAGCGTGAGGCCCGTGTGCCGGCCCCCGGCGCCGCCGCGGTCGGCGGCGTAGGTGAGCAGCTGCGCCTCTTCCATCGAGACGCTCAGGGTGATCTGCGAGATCTCCACGGGGTTGTTGCCGCCGGCCGTGCCGTTGACCGTCTGCCGCTGCGCCTCGCCGCCGGTGTCGCGGCCCGCCGCGAGCACGAGCACGTTCTGCAGCAGGGGGATGGTCACCCGGTCGTTCTCGCCGCCGGTGCGGGAGAGCGTGCCGAGGACGTCCACGCGGTCGCCCGGGCGGAGCAGTCCGCCGAAGGAGTTGGTGATGTCGGCGCGCACGGTGATGGCGCGCATCCCGGTGCTGACCAGCGAGGAGAGGTCGCGGCGCGCGTCAGAGGCGGTGGCCAGGTCGGTCCACATCACCGTCTGGTTGGCGCGGAGGCCGTTGGAGACGCGCACGCCGATGATGCGGCGGACGTCCGAGTATCGGATGAAGCGGTCTTCCAGGTAGGCCTGCGGGATCAACCGATATCCCATCATGTTTTCCGAGAGCGCGGCGCCGAGGGGGATGTCCTGCACCGCGATGAGCACCCGCACCGGAACGCCTCCGGACGCCTCGGCCTCGAAGCGCTGCTTGTAGAGCAGCAGCAGCACCAGCCCGAGGGCCGCCGCACCGATTGCGATGATGAGCGCCTTGGTGTTCATCCAAGTCTCCGGATGGGCATTGAGGGGTCTGCGAGGACACCGGCCGACGCCGACGCGCTCGCGGGCCGCAGCCTACGCCGAAGCGCGCGCCCGACACAACGGCAACGAAGGAATGAGGGGAGGCGTGCGGAGCGCTCGGCTCAGCGCGCGACGAGCGACATCATCGAGGTCACGCCGTCGGCGTGATCGAAGACGAGGAAGAGCGTCTCGGCGCCCTTCTCAAACGCGACCATGCGATCGCGGCGGGCCTCGATCTCGGCGGGGAGCCGACGGTCGCGAGGGAGGTCGAGCACGGTCCACCCGCGGTGGGCCATCTGGTCGCGGTACCAGGTGCGGACCTGCGCGGCGGGGGCGCGCACGGTGTACACGCCGAGCTTGTTGGGCACGCCGTCTTCGTAGGCGGAGATCACCCGGCGCATCGAGGGGTAGCGCGCGAGCCCGGGGATGTCCGCGCCGGGCGCGTCGCCCTCGTTGGGGAAGAGCCGCAGGACATTGAACTGCCCCTGCGTGGCGACCGTGAGGATGCGGGTGCCCGTGGTGCCGCGCGTGACGTAGGCGTAGCGGAGCTCGCCGTAGCGGGAGAGGTCTCCAGAGGCGATCATCGCCTCGGCGCGGCGCAGGATCTCCTGCGGCGTGAGGCGCGCCTCGCCCACGTCGAGGCAGGCGACGTAGCCCCCGCTGGCGTCGCCGATGCGCACCGTCTCGATGGAGGCCGCGCGGCGGGCGCCGGGGGTCCAGAGCTGGTTGAAGGCCGCGTGGTCGAGCGCGTGGAGGCTGTCCGAGAGGTGCCCCGAGGTGCGGGCGCAGCGGGCCTCGTAGTAGTCGAGCACGGCCTCGACGCTGTCGCGGCTGGTGCCCATGGACAGGTAGAGCGACTCGCCGTTGAGCACCACGCGGCGGGGCGACTCCATCACCCCCTGCTCGGCGTAGGGCATGAGCTGGCGGGCGAGGTGGCGCAGGCCCTCGTTCACCTGCGCTCGCGCGGAGCGCACGCTGACGACCGCGGTGACGAGCAGCCCGGTGGCCACGAAGGCCCCGAGCCGGGTGAGCTGCGGGAGGTGTCGGATGCGACGAAACATGGCGCGTCTCTTTCTCCCTATAACCTTACGGGCACACCGGGATGACCGCGCAGAACAGCTGGCGGGCGACGTCCGCGGGCGTCGAGCGCACGGTGTTGCAGGCCATGCTGTTGCCCGCGAGGGCGTTGAGCGACCCGCCGCCGAGGAGCGTCGGGCGGTTGACCGGGCGGGTGAGGCGGCCGGAGGCGGTCTGTCCGAAGAAGCCTCCGAGCAGCGACGAGCCCGCGCCGCCGAGCATGTTCTGGAGCGAGTTGAGGGCGCCTGGGCGCTCGCCCGCACCGGCCGCGGTGTCGGCGCCGACGTGCACCTGGCTGCACCCGGGGAGCGGGCGCTGGCAGGCCTCGAAGGCGTAGCTCACCACGCAGTGGCGGTTCTGCTGCATGGTGTAGAGCTTCGTGCTCCAGGCCTTGTGCACGAACATCATGCAGGAGAACACGGCGATGAAGAAGGGGAGCATCACCACGGTCTCGGCGTAGGCCGCGCCTCGGGAGGCGTGGTGTCGTCGGCGGCGGGGCTGTCGGGTCGTCGGGGCGTTCACGGCGCTGCAGCTCCTCTCAGTGGATGATGACCCGGTCGATGAGGCTCAGGTCGATGCCCGGGCCGACGGCGCCGCTGATGCCCAGGAGGTTGGTCGGCATGCGGAAGCGGCGGAAGCGCGCTCGCCAGTACATGTGCCAGGTCCACTCGTCGCGGGCCTCGTCGCCCTCGTAGTAGTACTCGGCCTGCGCCAGGCCGACGCGGGACAGGTTGCCGATGGTGCCGAAGAGCCCGCCGCCGCCGGTGTTGCGGCCCCAGGCGGCCATGGACACGCCGCGCTCGTTGGCCTGGAAGGGAGGCGTCCCGATGACGATGCCGCGGATCTGCACGTACTCGCAGTCCTGGCCGGGCATGCCGTCGTTGCAACTCCCGTCGCCCGGGTCGATCTCGTGCGGGCGCATGCTGGCTTCGTTGCGGGGGCAGAAGAAGAGGGCCATCGCCTCGTCGAGCAGGCGCCGCGCCCAGCCCACCACCGTGCCGCCGCCGGGGATGATGGCGAGGGGGAAGGTGAGGAAGCGCGAGAGCGGCTCGGCGGCGTGGATGCAGGTGCTGTGGATGTCGACCGGGCGCACCGGCAGCGGGTGGTCGATCATCGGGTGGATGAAGCCCGCGGTGACCGGCGGCTGGTAGGTTCCGGCGAGGGTGCTCACCACCACGCGGGTCTGCGCGAGGTAGGGCCAGGTCGTGCGGATCACGTCCTGAGCGGTGTGCCCGAGGCGCAGCGCGGGCTGCACCACGCCGTTCTCGTAGCCGTTGGCGAGGTTCATCATGAACTCCCCCGCGGCGGTGAGCGCGGCCGAGAGGGGCGGCGCCCAGACGGTGAGCGCGGCGGCCGCGAAGAGGGCCCACTGCACCAGGCGCATCGCGAAGAGGATCGAGACCAGCAGCGCCATCACGATGTTGATCATCGCGATGAGGTTCATGCCTCGGGCGTGCATCACGGCGCCGGAGAAGGCCACGGCGTCCGCGGCGTCCTGCATGCGCTCCCGGAAGATGATCGTGTTGCCGATACCGATGATGTAATAGAGAAACCCGGTCACCAGCATCGCCATGAAGACGCCGATCACCATGATGGCGCCGGAGTCGTCGCGGTGGAGGCCAGGTCGAGGCGTGCGTGTGTTGGTGCCGCGCATGGATTACCTCGATCGGGAGGAGCTGTAGCAGGCGCCGGTGATGGTGCGCGCGGTGCCCTGCACCGGGAGCGTCGCCTCCGCGCGGATGACGTAGTAGTGGCCGCCGGTGAGGCCGAGCAGCACCGCGCTGGCGGAGCCGCCGGTGCCGGTGTGGTTGAGCTCTTCCAGGCCGGGCTGCGCGGCGTTGAGTCGGGCGCCCGCGGCCTGCACCGCCTCGATGTGGCTCTGGATGTCGCGGATCGACGCGCGGCCTCCGCGCACCGCCTCGGTGGCGGCGCGGATCTGCTCGAGCGGCTGGTTGGTGTAGAGCTGGAGCGCGCTGTCGCAGGCCATCTTGGACACGATCGGGACGCCGCAGTGGAAGAGGTAGGTCACGCGGGTGGTGAGCTCTTCGCGGCTGTTCCAGCGGTCGAGGTAGTTGGTCTCGCGCTCGGCGCGGGGGAAGGTCACCGCGAGGGCCACGTTGTTGTAGACCAGCGCCCCGAGGGCGAGGCGCGCGGCGGGTGAGGTCGCTCCGCCGATGGCGTCGTAGATGCCCTGGCGCCGCGGGTCGCTGTCGTGGGTGAGCTCGTCGAGGGACGGTGAGGTCGCGACCAGGGGGAAGCCCGCGGCGAAGCGCACCGCGTCGAGCCTCGCGCCGCCGCCCGATCCTCCGCCGCCACCGCCGCCGAAGCCCGATCCGCCTGGGGCGCTGCTCGCGCCGAAGAGGGCGCCGAGCGCCGAGGCCGGGTCGTCTCCGCGGCCGCCGCCGTTCACCACGTTCTCCGGAGCGCCGTCGTAGCGCTGGGCGCAGTCGGGGAAGACCACGATCGCGGCGCGCGCGGCGGAGGCGGCGGCGTGCTGCACGACCAGGTGGGCGCTGTAGAGCAGCGCCAGCTGCATCATGCCCAGCACGAGGATGAAGAAGGGGATGAAGGCGACGAGGAACTCGACGTAGACGGCGCCGCCGGTGTCGGCGTGCAGCGAAGGTCGGGGGCGTGTGTTCGTGGCGCTCATGCGTTGGCTCTTCACACGATCGGGTAGAGGGAGAGGGCCGCGACGCAGGTGCCTGCGAAGATCGAGCCGCCGAGGCGGAAGCGCGTGAGCATCTCCGGGCGGATCTCGCGGCGCCAGGCCCTGGGCAGCACGGGGTTGATCCCGAGGAAGAAGGCGTTGACCAGGACCCCGAGCAGCCGGCCGTGCCACGCGAGGCGGCCCATGGAGAGCAGGCTTCCGGCGACGTAGGCGTAGAACTGCGCCTCGATGCCGTGGAAGGCGCCGAGGATCGCGCCGAGGGCGATGAAGAGCTTCACGTCGCCGCCCGCCATCCCGTCCTTGCGGAAGATGAGATAGGGGACGAGGGCGCAGGCGAACATGCCGCCGAGGGCGGTGAGCGCGCCGACGCCGTGGGGCTGCGATTGGATGGTGCGGAGGAGGACGCCCGCGGCCATGGCGCCGTAGGTGAGCCAGTTGGGGATGCGGCCGCTTCGGAAGTCGGTATAGGCGGCGATGGCGGTGACCAGCACCGCGAGCGCTACGTTGAAGAGACCGACCGATCCGAACGGCACAGAGCACCTCCGAAATGACGACGCCGCGGGCACTCCGGGGAGGGGGAGTGGGCCGCGGCGCGCCGCGAGTGACCACGAACGCCCACCATCGAAGAGGTGGGGTGAGGGCTCAGCTCAGAGCCCTCGTCCGATCACGGACCGAGGCCCTGGATCTGGTTGCTGCCCGAGGTCACCTTGGTGACGACGTTGGTGCCGAAGGTGCGCCAGGCCGAGATGCCCACCACTGCGATGAGGATCAGGAGGATCACGTACTCAACGGTGGAGAGACCCGCGTCGTCCCGGAGCAGCCCCTTGAAGTTCTTCTTGTTCATGATGGACAATCCTTCCTTGCGTGGTTTGAGCAGTCTCTGACGACGCCCGCCGTGACCCATATGAGGGGTCAGGGAAACGGCATCGACACGATCAGTTGTGCGAAGCGGTAGTAGTCCACGAACGGCCGACCCAGTGAGTAGGTGGCGACCGAGGCTACCGTGCCGATGAGGAGGAGCACCACCACGTACTCCACGAAGGCAGCGCCCGACTCGTCGTCGTGCAGCGTTCGCAGGTTGGGGCGGCGATCACTCACGGCGCTCACTTGTGCAGTCGACGTGCCAGCGCTGGTCTGCCTCACGTTGCGTGGAAAACGCCGTGGATCGGGGATCGATGAGCACTGGGGGGATGGGAGTTCTGATCAGCAGATCGGGTGGGAGGATTTCCTCCCAGGGTGTCCGGAGCCCCGGTGGAGGAGCGAGGTCCCAGCGAAGGCGAGGACCAGCGCGGCGACCAGGGCGTTCTCGAAGGCGTCGCGAGGGATGGGGCCGACAGTGCGGACCTCGGGGAAGAGCAGCGCGAGCGCGGCGTAGGCGACGACGGTCCAGGGCGTGAGGGGGATGAGTCGGAGCGCGTCCGCGAGGCCGTGGAAGCGTCGACCCGAAGGGTCCGTGAGGGACCATCGGTCGGCGCCGGGAGCGGCGATGAACCGGAGGCGTCCGAGGAGGTCGAGGGCGCGGGCGGCGCGGGCGGGGAGGGAGTCCTCTCGGGGGAGCGCGAGCGTCCAGGCGCCGTCGCCGGCGGGGGACCAGGCGAAGTAGCCCAGCAGCATCAGGAAGGTGAAGAGCTGAGGGAAGAGCCACTCCTGCATGGAGAGGTGGAGCAGCACGCCCACGACGACGCAGAGCGAGCGGGTGCGAGGGAGGCAGAGGCCCAGCGGCAGCGCGACCTCGAGGGCGGTCACCGAGACGTCGGCGAGCCGGGAGGGGAAGGGGCGGGAGAGCAGCGGGGCGAGCGCCCTCGAGAGGAGCGCGGAGGGGTTGGCCTCCGGGGCGCGGGTGGTCGCGAGCCATCGGATGACGGAGCCGGAGCCTCGCCACCAGGGGTGGGCGAGCTTCACCACGACGGAGGAGAGGTAGACGAGCGAGAGCTGCCAGCGGAAGGCGCGAGAGAGGTCGAGGGGCGCGGTCGGAGCGGTGGGCGCGAGCGCCGTCAGGAGCAGCAGCAGGAAGAGGAGGTAGTGGTTGTTGTGATAGGTCGCGGGCACCGCGGCGTAGAGGGCCGCGATGAGGGCGCACGCGGCGGCGGCGGAGGCGCGGATCCAGCGGGTGAGCAGCATCGTGAGCGCGAGGAGGTGCAGCGCGAGCAGGGCGCAGGGAGGGGCCCAGGACCACGGGGCGGGGCGGCCGATGGACCAGAGCGCGAAGGCGGGGCGGTACTCGACCGAGGCGTGGTGGGCGCCGAGGAGGAGCAGCGCCGCGAGGCCCCGGGCGAGGGCGCGGTCGCGGAGTGGGGACGGGCTCAGCGAGCGGTCCATCGGGAGGTGCGGGCGAAGGGGCGGGCGCCGGGGCTGTCGCAGCGGAGAATACTGGTCAGGGTAATCGCCTGGCCGAGCGAGCGGTGATAGCGGGCGAGCACGGAGTCGAGCGCGAGGGCCACGTCGGCGTCGCGGTCGGCGTAGGGCGCGAACCACGGGGCGACGCCGGCGAAGCGGGCGGGGGTGTCGGCGAGGAGCAGCGCGCGGAGCTCGGGGCGCTCGGGAGGGAGGGGCACCGCGACGGCGCGGCCGAGGGCGTCGGTGGCCGTGAGCGAGTGATGGCAGCGGGCGGTGATGGGGCCCGCGAACATGCTCCAGGAGAAGCGGCCCGAGAAGGGCGCGGCGCGGTCGGGGCGCAGGCGCGCGAGCGCGATGGAGGTCTCCCCCGCGAGCAGCCCGACGATCAGCAGGCATCGGAACATCTCTGCGCGGGTCAACAAAGCGGCAGCGATGATGGCATCGGAGCGATCGGCTCGAAACCCTTGCGTCGGACCCGCCCGGCGGGGCATTCCCAGCGGGGTGCAGACCTTGGAGCTCCTGACCCCGCCGACCCTCGACGAGCGCCCCTCGTTCCCGATGCCCGCGCCGGAGCTGGCCGGGGAGGGGGCGTGGCTCGCGCCGTGGTGGAAGGGCCTCGGCCGACGCTACGGTCATGTGTTCCACTCCATGTGCTCGTACATGGGGAGCTTTCCCCCGGGGCTTCCGCGCTACCTCATCGAGCAGCTCACGGAGCCCGGCGACGTCGTGCTCGACCCCTTCTCGGGGCGAGGGACGGCGCCGCTCGAAGCCTGCCTCTCCGGGCGCCACGGCATCGGCGTCGACCTCAACCCGCTCGCCTCGATGCTGAGCTCGGTGAAGCTCGACCCGCCGACGCTCGACGAGACCCTCGCTCGCCTCGCGGAGCTCGAAGCCTCGTACGTGCCGCAGCCCGTCGGAGACCGCGCGCCGCCGGAGATCCGGATGCTCTTCGAGGAGGGCACCACGCTCCCGCAGATCCTCCACATGAAGGCCTCGCTCGACCCGGCGCACCGCACCGACCGGTTCCTGCTCGCGTCGCTCGCGGGCATCCTGCACGGCAACCACACCCGCGACGTCGTCAGCTCGCGCTGCCTCAGCGTCTCCATGCCCAACACCTTCAGCATGTCGCCCGGCTACCTCGCCCGGTACATCGCGGAGAAGTCGCTGGTGCGGCCGCCCTTCGACGCCTTCGAGAAGCTGCGCCTCCGGATGCACTTCGAGTTCGCCGAAGGGGTCCCCGCGCTGCGAGGCCGGGCCATCCGCGGCGACGCGCGCGCCCTCTCCACGCTGGTCGCGCCGGGGAGCGCGAAGCTCATCGTGACCTCGCCGCCGTACCTCAACGTGGTGCGCTACGGGAAGTTCAACTGGATCCGGCTTTGGCTGCTGGGCGAGTCGGTCTCGGACGTCGACCGCTCGCTGCGAGTCGAGGCCACGGACCGACGCCTCGCTCTCAGCGACCGCATGCGCTTCAAGGGCTACTGCGGGTTCCTGAAGACGGTGCTCACGGAGTGCGCGCGGGTGCTGCGCGACGACGGCGTCTGCGCGGTCACCATCGGCGACGTGCGCAACAAGGAGCACGGCGAGCGGACCCTCGCGCTCGAGGCCTGGGACTCCATGAAGGACGAGGTCCCGCTGGTGCTCGGCGCGGCGGTGGCCGACGACGTCAACCAGCTCGGGAAGGTGTCCAAGATCTGGGGGCTCGCGCACCGCGGCGAGGCCACCAAGGTCGACCGGGTGATGCTCTTCCACAAGCCGGGGCGGTCGCTGCCGAGGCCGCGGTGGAGCGATCCGGCCGCGCTCATCGAGGCCATCGCCGCGTCGCCCAACGCGCCGCTGGTGAGGTCCGGTCGAGCGCGACCCGGCGTGGTGAAGACGCGACCGGCGGCCCCGGCGCGCAAGAAGACCGGCACCTGACCGGCGTGGCCTACTCGGTCTGCCCGCGGAGCTGCAGGACCACGTTGGTCCCGGCCGCGGGGAAGCCGCCGCCGAAGGGCGTGTAGGCGGCGTCGAGGACGTTCTCCACCGCGAGCGCCGCGGTGATCGACCGGTGCAGACGGACGCCGCCGCGCGCGGTGAAGGACACGTAGCCCGGCACCTCGGAGCAGACAGCGGGACCGTCGGGGCAGAGGCGCACGTCGTCGCGGTCGCTCGCCGAGAGCCGCGACTGGGAGAGCATCCCGGTGGCGAGGAGGTCGATCCAGTGCGTGGCGCGACGCCACCCGACGCTCACCCGGCCGTACGCGGGAGGGACCTTGGAGAGCGGCTCGGTGGTCGAGGCGCCCTCCTGCGAGACCGTCGCCTCGGCCCAGGTGTATCCGCCGGAGACGGAGACGTAGAGGCCGCTGCGCGCGGTCGCGGTGAGGTCGAACTCCACGCCCACGAGCGTCGCGTCGCTCGCGTTCATGCGCGTGTAGACCCGGCGCCCGTCGATCGTCGTCATGCCGCCGAAGGACGAGGGGACGCGGGTCACGAGGCCGGACATCGTCGAGCCGTAGACGAAGAGCGACCCCTCCATCGGACCTCGCGCGAGGCGGGCCCCGAGCTCCGCGGTCCACGAGCGCTCGGGGCCGAGGTCGGGGTTGGGGACGTCGTAGCTCCGGGCGCCCGCGCCGAGCGCCTGGTAGTCGTCGAGGTTGGGCGCGCGGTAGCCGCCGAGCACGTTCGCCATCAGCGCGAAGCCGCGCGTCGCGAGCCAGCGGACGCCGACGCTGGCGACGGGCGCGGAATACAGCCGGTTGTATGCGGCGAAGGATCCGTCCGCGGGGGAGTCGACGGAGGTGAGCGACGCGCGGGCGCCCGCCTCGATGAGCACGCGGCGCGAGGCGAGCCGCAGGGCGTAGTGGGCGAAGGCGCCGCCGGTGAGGTAGCCGCTGCCATCGAGGTAGCGGCCCCGGCTGCGAGCGGGGGCGGAGCCTCCGCGGACGGTGTCGGTGTAGCTCGCGACCTTGTCGGCGGAGACGTCGAAGCCCGCGGTGAGGGTGCCTCGCGAGGTGGTCCACGCGAGCTGGGCGGTGCCCTGGGGGGTGAGCACCTCGTCGTGCTCGGTGTCCACGCGGCCGGGGCGGAGGCGGTCGCGGTCCTCGACGCGGCGGATGAATCCAGCGCGCGCCTGCAGCGCGATGGCGCCGCGGCGCACCGACCAGCGCGCGTACACGAGGTCGCGCATCTGCAGGCGGAACACCCGGCGATCGTCGGGGAGCGAGCTGTCCGGTCGGGGCGCGTTGGCGATCTCGCTGGAGGTGTAGGCCACGCCGAGGGCGTGGCCCGCGCCCGCGTCGACCATACCCCGCACGGTAAAAGCGCGGTCGCCGTGGCCGGTGAAGGCCTGGGTCCCGAGGTCGCCCCCCGCGGTGATGGGACCGAGGGTGCCGAGGGTGCCGGAGACCATCAGCCCGAAGCGGTCGGCCTCGCCCTCCACCAGGCCCTGCGCGGTGAACGAGCGCTCGGCGGAGGCCACGCGGCTCGCGATCTCGCCGTAGAGGTGCGAGCGGCGGTCGGCGCGGGGCGCCGCGTCGATGGGCACCGCGAGCACCACGCCGCCGAGGGCGTCGGAGCCGTACATCACCGAGGCCGGTCCGCGCACGACCTCCAGGCGGCGCACCGAGGCGGGGTCGACCAGCGAGAGCAGCGCGTTGCCTCCGACCTTGGTGAGCGAGTCGTTGAGCCGGAAGCCGTCGAAGAGCAGCAGCGTGCGCTGGCCGCCGAGCCCGCGGAGGATGGGCATCGCCGACGCGGTGGTCGTGCGCTGGAGGAAGACCCCGGGCATCTCCTCCAGCCGGTCGCCGAGGTCCCTCGCCAGCGAGCGCGCGGCGTCCCGACGGCTGTCCGCGGACACCGCGCGGGGGGTCTCCAGCAGCGACTCCTCGCGGCGCGCCGGGGCGCTCACGGTCGCCTCGTCGATCGTCGGCTCCTCGGGCGGAGCGCCCGGCCTCGCGGGCTGCGCCGACGCGAGCGAGGGCAGCGCGAGCAGCGCGATCGAAGGGGCGAGCTGGCGGCGGCGCATCGGCGCGCACCCTATCGACACGGGCGCGCCGAACTCAAGGACCGCCGACGAGCGCAGCGCTAGGGTAGCGGCGCGATGAGCGAGCGCGGGCTGTGGCGGGTGCGTTGGCGATCGGGCGTCGGGGAGATGTCCATCGCGGCCTCGGAGACGCCCGCCGGGGAGCTCGGGACGAGGGCGCTCACGGCGACGCTGGAGGGCGAGGAGAGGGAGGGGCGCACCGCGCTGCGGTGGTGCCCGGAGGCGCTCAGCGAGGGCCTCGCGGCGCTGAACGTCGACGACCGCGCGGCGCTGCGGGTGCGCGTGGAGGAGCGGTGCTCGATCGAGGTCCCGGAGGGGGTGACGGTGACGCGCTGGGGGGAGGACGCGGCGCTCGTGTCCTTCGCCGGGCGCATCGGCGAGTCGTGGATCGGCCTCCGCCGGGGAGGGCGCTCGGAGCGCCTCGCGGTGCACGTCGAGAGCCCGCTGCTCCAGGGGCGCGAGGCCCACCGGGTGATGGTCGACGACCTGCTCGCCGAGTCGCTGGCGCTCGCGGAGGAGGGGCCCTCGGAGACCGCCCTCACGCACGCTCGCGACGCGGGCGGGGCGCGGCGGCTGCTGGTCTCGTGGCTGCTGCGCTCCTCGACGCTGGAGCGAGCGATGGCCCTGGTGGCGAGGGCTCCGCTGCGAGGAGCGGTCACCGTGCAGCGGGTGGTCCCGTGGATGCTGGCGCGCCGGGTGAGGATGGAGGAGCTCGCGTCGAACCCGGCGGTGGCGAGAGGGGACGATCCCTCGCAGGTGCGGGTGCGCGCCGAGGAGCCCGCGCTGCGGGTCGACACGCCCGAGAACCGCGCGGTGGCCTCGCTGCTGCGCACGGTGTGCTCGGTGATGGCCGATCCGGAGCCGCCGCCCTCGCTGGCCGAGGCGCTCTCCGAGGTGCTCTCGCTCGCCGACATGGCGGGGCTGCGCCGGCTCCCATCCATCGGCGCCGCGGCGACGCTCGCCGGGTCGAGGAGCCCGGGCTACCGAGAGCTCACGGCCATCGCCCGCTGGCTCGACGGGCTCGCCGTGGCCGACGATCCGGCGGACGCGGCGGTGCGCCGCGCGCCCCACGACCGGGCGCTGCTCTACGAGCGATGGTGCGCGATGGAGGTGTCGCGGGCGCTGGGGCTGCCGTCGACCCTCGCGCCAGGGCGGTCGGCGGAGTGCTCGCTCGACGGGGTCGCGCTCAGGCTCTGGTGCCAGCCGGAGAGGGCGGCGGTGCGGTCGTATGGGCTGTCGTTCCGGCCCGACCTGATGGTGGAGGCGGAGGGCGCGAGGGTGGTCTTCGACGCGAAGTTTCGCGCCGACGTGCAGGGCTCGATCGAGAAGATGCACGCCTACCGGGACGCGATCGCCGGGTGCGTGGGCGCCCACGCGCTGATGCCGTGCGCCCCGCGAGAGGCGGTGCTGCTACAGGCGGAGCGCGGCGGCGGGGTCGGGGTGATCTCGCTGCGGCCCGAGCGGGGCGCGGCGGTGGAGGCGAGGAGGGAGGCGCTGCGGGCGGCGATCGCCGCGTCGATCAGAGGAAGAAGTCCGGGACCAGCGGCGCCCCGGGGGTGACGGCGTACTTCTCGAAGTCGGTGACGCCGGTCGTGCGGAGGAAGTCCTCGTCGACCAGGAAGTGACCGCTGAAATCCGCCGCGGGTCGCTGGAAGATCTCCCACGCGGCGTCGGACATGATGTCGACCGTGCGGCACCCGGCGATGGCGTCGTCGCCGCCGAGGAGGTTCTGCACCGCGGAGGTGGCGATGGCGGTGCGGGGCCAGAGCGCGTTGAAGGCCACGCGCCCTCGGAACTCCTCGGCCATCCCCAGCACGCACATGCTCATGCCGAACTTCGCCATGGTGTACGCCACGTGGCCGGCGAACCAGCGGGCCTCCATGTTGAGCGGCGGCGAGAGGTTGAGGACGTGCGGGTTCTTCGCCTTGAGCAGGTGGGGCAGGCACGCCTGCGAGCAGAGGAAGGTGCCGCGCAGGTTGATCTGGTGCATCAGGTCGTAGCGCTTCATCGGGGTCTCGAGGGTCCCGGTGAGGCTGATGGCGCTGGCGTTGTTCACCAGGATGTCGATGCCCCCGAAGGTCTCCACGGCCTTGGCGACCGCGGCGAGGACGTTCTCCTCGGAGCGCACGTCGACCACCAGCGGGAGCGCCTTGCCGCCCGCGGCCACGATCTCGTCCGCGGCCGTGTAGATCGTCCCCGGCAGCTTCGGGTGGGCCTCGGTGGTCTTCGCCGCGATGACGATGTTGGCGCCGTCGCGCGCTGCGCGCTTCGCGATGGCGAGGCCGATGCCGCGGCTCGCGCCGGTGATGAAGAGGGTCTTTCCTCGGAGGGTCATTGGGGGATCGTTGCTCCAGTGCAGGGTTGTGGGGAGAGTGGCGGAGGGAGGAAGCGCAGGGACGCTCAGACGCGACGACGGCGGGGGAGGAGCGCCGCGCCCGCGAGCAGCAGCGCGACCGCCGAGGGTGCGCCCTGTGATCGGGCCGGGGTCGAGCCCACGCGGCATCCGCAGCCGCCGGTGTCGGCCGCAGGAGGAGCCGGAGGGGCCTCGCCGCTGTCGATGTCGTCGATCGACACGTCGGCCGATGGGGCGTCGAGCCCGGAGGTCCCGGCATCGACGGGGCCCGAGTCGGGGGCGCCCGCATCGACGACCACAGGGACGTCCGTCGTCGCGCCGAGGTCGGTGGGAGCGCTGGCGTCGATGGGCGCGGGGACATCGCGCGCCGCGGGGACATCGCGCGCGACGGGAACGTCGGAGGCAGTGGGGACGTCTCGCGCCACGGGCACGTCGCGCACCACGGGCACGTCGCGCGGCGTGCCGGCGTCGACCGTCGGCGGGGGATAGCCCGCGAGCAGCTGTAGCTGCGCGTAGGTGCCGTTGAAGCGGTCGAGGTCGACGTTGCCGGAGATGCCGCTCACCCGGCCGGTGGAGGAGTACTGCCAGAAGCTCCAGTTGCTCCACGCGTCGGCGATGTTGGGGCAGGGCTGCGTGGTCGTGTACTGCGCGTGCCAGAGCGGGTGATCGCGGAAGGCCGTGCTCTGCACATAGCTCGGCCAGTAGTAGTGGCCCGTATAGATCATCGGGCGTCGGCCGGTGCCGGCCTCGATGCGGTCCGAGAGGTCTCGCAGCATCGCGGCGTAGCGGGCGGGCGTCGGGAGCCCGGGCGGTGGCTGCTCGACGTCGAGGGTCACCGGCAGGTCGCCCTGCCCGAGGCGGCCCACCGCGCGCACCACGATGTCGGCCTGCGCGGCCACGTCGTAGCGGGGGTCGAAGTAGATGTACGCGCCGCGGATGAGCCCGTTGGCGCGGATCTCCCGCCAGTTGCGGTCGAACTGCGTGTCGCGCGTGGGCCAGTGCAGGACGCGCGCGATGGCGAAGCGCTTGCCCGCGGCGCGCACCATCGGCCAGTTGACCGTCGACTGGTACACCGACACGTCGATGCCCTCGACGGTCGGGCCGCTGCCGCAGACCACCAGCTCGCCGATGGCCTGGTCGACCTCGGGCGCTGGGGCGCCGCACGAGCCGAGCACGGCGATCAACACGGTCGCGCCCAGCGTTCGTCGGAGGTCCATCGTGGCCGGAGAATCTACGGGCCGACGGCCTCGGGCCGCAACCGGCGTAGACTGGTCGCGATGATCCCCGAGCGGGCGCGCATTCCGGTGATGGTGCTCACGGGCTTCCTGGGCGCTGGCAAGACCACGCTGCTCAACGCCCTCATCGGGCGACCGGAGCTCGCCGACACGGCCGTGGTCATCAACGAGCTCGGGGAGATCGCGCTGGACCACCTGCTGGTGCGCAAGGTCGACGACCGGGTGATGGTGCTGGGCGGCGGCTGCGTCTGCTGCACCGTGCTGGGCGACCTGGTCGAGACCCTCACGGACCTGGACCGACGACGGGACGCCGGGGAGCTTCCGCCCTTCGCGAGGGTGATCGTGGAGACCACCGGGCTCGCGGACCCGGGGCCCGTGCTCGCGACGCTCACCGGCGACGACCGGCTCTTCGCGCGCTTCGAGCTCGACGGCGTGGTCACCGTCGTCGACGCCACGCACGGCGCGGGGCAGCTAGACGAGCACGTCGAGGCCCTGCAGCAGGCGGTGGCGGCGGACCATTTCGTGGTGACCAAGTCCGAGCTCGCCGGGGCCGAGCGCACCGGAGCGCTGGTCGAGCAGCTCGCGGCCCTCAACCCCGCGGCGACGGTGGACGTGGCGAGCCACGGGGCGGTCGAGCCGGCGAGGCTCCGCGGACGGCTCGCGGCCAACCTCTCCAGCGAGCGGGTGCGGGGACTGATCGCGGCCTCACCCGAGGCGAAGGGTCGCTGGGTGGTGACCTCGGCGCCGAAGCACTCGAAGGTGCGTGTCGTGGCCCTCTCCCGAGCGCGCACCATGCGCTGGACGGCCTTCTCCATGTGGCTGTCGCTGCTCACGCAGTTTCATGGCGAGAAGATGCTGCGCTGCAAGGCGATGCTGAAGGTCGCCGGGGAGCGCGGGCCGGTGATCGTCCACGCGGTGCAGCACGTGGTGTATCCGTCGGTGATCCTCGACGCGTGGCCCGACGCGGACGAGGGCTGCCGCGCGGTGCTGATCTTCCGCGACGTAGACGACGGGTTCTTGAAGCAGGTGCAGGAGGGCTTCGACGCGTGCCTCGCGCCCGAATCGCCCTCCGTGGAATGAGCGCGGGCGCGTCGACCGCATGACGCCTATGCTGGAGGCCGTGATGCAGGTGCTCGAGTTCGAGATCGGCGCGAGCCGCTATGCGGTGCCCGTCGATCGCGTCATCGAGGTGCTGCTTCGCGTGTGGCTCACGGCGCTCCCGGGCGCGCCTGCGGTGGTGGTCGGGGCCTTCAACTACCGCGGCGCGGCGATCGTGGCGGTCGACCTCCGCGCTCGCCTGGGGCACCCCCCTCGGTCGCCAACGCCGGGCGATCACCTGCTCGTGGTGCGCGGCGCCCGGCGCACCCTCGCGCTGGTGGTCGACCGGGTGCGCGACCTGCGCGACCTCTCGCCCGAGCAGGTGCAGTCGCCCTCCGTGGCGCTCCCCCACGTGCGCGGCATCGCGCTGCTCGACGACGGCCTTCTCCTCCTCGAAGACCTCGACGCCGTGCTCTCCCTCGACGAGGAGGAGTCCGTCGGCCGCGCGCTCTCGCCTCCCCCGATCGCGTCGGCGCCGTGAGGGCGTCCTCCCCCGAGCTCAGCCTGAGCCCCGCGGTGCGCGAGGGCTTCGCCGCCGCGGTGCGCGAGTCGCTCGGCCTCGTGTTTCCGCCAAGCCGCGCGCCCGCCCTCGACCGGGGCATCGCCAGCGTCGCGGCGCTGCTCGGCGAGCCCGACGGGGCGCTGCTCCTCGGCCGTCTGATCGATGGCGACCCGGCGGTGCGCGACGCGCTCATCGTCGAGCTGACCGTCGGCGAGACCTACCTCTTCCGCGACGACAGCCACTTCGAGTTCGTGCGCGACGTCGCGCTCCCCGAGGCTGCGCGTCGCGGGGGCCCGGTGCGCCTCTGGTCCGCCGGGTGCGCCACTGGCGAGGAGGCGTGGTCGCTGGCCATCACCGCCCACGAGGCCCTCGGGGCCGCGGAGGCCGCTCGCGTCGAGGTGCTGGGCACGGACCTCAACCCGCGCTTCCTCGATCGCGCCCGGCGGGGCTGGTACGGCCCGTGGTCGTTTCGAGGCGTCGACCCGGCCCGTCGGGAGCGCTGGTTTCGCGCGGAGAGCAACGGCTGGAGCGTCGCTCCCGAGCTGCGCCCCGCGGTGCGCTTCGCCCCGCTCAACCTCCTCGACGCCGCGTCCACGGTCTGGCCCCGCGGCGTCGACGTGATCTTCTGCCGCAACGTCGCGATCTACTTCGACCTCGACACCATCGCTCGCATCGCCGCCCGCTTCGCTCGCTCGCTGCTGGTGGGCGGCTGGCTGGTGCCCGGTCCCTCGGACCCGCTGCTCCCGACGGGACTCGGGCTCACCGCGACCGTCCGAGGACCGCTGGTCTACCGCCGCGCCGACGGGGTGGAGGTCGAGGCCGACCCGCGGCGCGATCTCCCGCCCGCCCCACCGGTCGCCCCGCCGACCTCGAGGCGTCGCTCGTCGCGGCCACCCCTCCGTCGTCCCGCCCCCGGGGTCGCAGCCCCGCGGGCCTCATCGAGCGCGCCGACTCCGACCGAGCGGGCGCCGGTCGAGCGAGCGAGAGAGCTCGCCGACGCAGGCGACCTGGCCGGAGCGACCCGCCTGCTCGATCAGGCCCTGGCGATCGACGGGCTCAACCCTGCGCTCTACCTGCTCCGCTCGACCGTGCGGCAGGCGACCGGCGACGACCTCGGCGCGTGCCACGACGCGGAGAAGGCCATCGTGATCGACCGCTCGCTCGCCTTCGCGCACGTGCTGATGGCGGCCGGTCGGGTGCGCCTCTCGGACCCGCCCGCGGCCCGGCGAGCGCTCCGCAACGCCCGTGCTCTGCTGCTCTCGGCGTCGCTCGTGGAACCGCTGCCCCACGCCGGGGCTCAGGGGCGCGCCGAACTGCTCGCCATCTGTGACCGCCTCGGGCGCCTGCTCGGAGAGGCGGTCCCGGCGAAGCACCGGGGCTGAAGCCGCACCGCATGCCCATGGACCCTACAGAACTCTGGGACGCCCCGACGCGCGCCCTGCTCGACGCGCGCACCCGCGCCGTCGCCTCGCCCTCGACGCCGCTCACCCGCGGCGGACGCCCGGAGGCGCTGGGCCTGCGGCTCGCGGGGGAGCGTTACGCGATCGCCGCGCACGCGATCCGCGGGGTCGCGGCGCTCAAGCGGCTGACGACGCTCCCGCACGCCCCGCCGGAGCTCGCGGGGCTCATCGCGCTGGGCGGCGAGATCATCCCGGCCTTCCACCTGCGGGTGGTGCTGGGGCTCCCGCTGGGCGCGCTCCCCGAGTACGGCCGCATCGTGCTGATGGGCGACGGGGCCGAGGCGCTGGCGCTCGTCGTCGACGCGGTCGAGAACCTCGGCGCGATCGAGCCCGACGAGCTGCGCGAGCCGCCGGAGGGCATCGCGGCCTCGGTGCGCGCGCTGATCCTGGGTGTCGACCGCCGAGGCATCCCCCTCCTCGACCACGAGGCGCTGCTGGCCTCGCCGCGGCTCTACGTCGAGATCCCCGTCCCCCGCGAGCTCGCCCCGAGGGCGGCCGCGACGGGCCCTCCCTCCAGGAAGTCCCCACGATGACCACCGCCTCCCTCCCCGAAGCCGACATCAAGGGCGCCCTCAGCCGCTCGGTCTTCCTGCCCCTCGCGATGCTCGCGGTCGTGGGGCTCCTGCTGTTCTGGCAGATCGAGCGCCTCGTCGACCTCACCGCGTGGATCGACCACACGGACCGGGTCATCGCCCAGTCGAGCCGCATCGAGCGGCTCTACATCGACCGCGAGACGGGCGTGCGCGGCTTCCTCAACACCGGCGCGGAGGAGTTCCTCGACCCGTACACGAGCGCCGAGTCGGCGCTGGCGAGGGCCATCGAGGTCCAGGCTGCGATGGTCGCCGACGACGCCGAGCAGGGGCGGCTGCTCGAGGAGATCCGGGTCATCGGCGAGACCTGGGAGCGGGAGTTCGCGCTGCCCGCGATCGAGTTCCGCAGGCACAGCCCGGGCGACCTCAACGTGCCGCTGTCGCGCGTCGGCAAGCGCCACATGGACGCGCTCCGCACCCGGCTCGAGCGCTTCGCGCACGTCGAGTCCGAGCTGCGGGACAGCCGCACCGCCGCGGGGCGCTCGGCCACGCGCGTGGTGCAGTGGACCGGCGGCGCGCTGCTGCTCTTCTTCGGCCTCTTCATCGCGGTGTTCACCCGGCGTCAGCTGCTCTCGGTCTCCAAGGCCTTCGGCGACTCGCTCGCGGTCTCGCGGGAGCGGGCGGCGGCGCTGGAGGCCTCGGAGACGGCGCTCGCGGCGCGCGTCGAGGAGGAGCAGCGCACCGTGCGCGAGCAGGCCTCGCAGCGCGAGGAGCTCAACCGCGCGGTGCAGACCTTCGCGCTCTTCATCGAGCAGCTCGCCCACGGCGACCTCACGACCTCCCTCAGCGAGAGCAGCGACGGCGACCTGCACCAGCTCGGGGAGAACCTCCGGAGCATGGGCCGCTCGCTGCGGGCGATGATGGGCCGGCTCAACGAGGCCGTCGCCGCGCTGTCCGGCGCGACCAGCGAGATCATGGCCACCACGCAGGAGCAGAGCGCGAGCGCGACGGAGAGCGCCGCCGCGGTGACCGAGACCGTGGCGACGGTCGACGAGGTCACGCAGACCTCGCAGCAGACGGCGAGCCACGCCTCGGCGGTGGCCGCGGCGTCGCGGCGCAGCCTGGAGGTGTCCGCCTCGGGGCGACAGGCCGTGGACGATACGGTCGGCGCGATGGCGCTGGTGAAGCGCCAGGTGGGCTCCATCGCCGACCGCATCCTGGCGCTCTCGGAGCAGGCGCAGACGGTCGGGCAGATCATCACGACGGTGAACGAGATCGCCGAGCAGTCGAACCTGCTGGCGCTCAACGCCGCCATCGAGGCGGCGAGGGCGGGCGAGCACGGCCGCGGCTTCGCGGTGGTGGCGCAGGAGGTGCGAAGCCTCGCGGAGCAGTCGAAGCGCGCGACCGCGCAGGTGCGCGCCATCCTCGGGGACATCCAGAAGTCCACCGCGGCGGCGGTGCTGGCGACGGAGGAGGGCGGCAAGGCCGTGGCGTCCGCGGTGGACACCGCGAGCGTGGCGGGCGAGCGCATCGACCAGCTCGCGGCCACCATCGCCGACGCGGCGAGGGCGGCGGAGCTCATCGTCACGGCGACGCAGCAGCAGGTGACGGGCATCGGGCAGATCGCGCAGGCGATGCGGGCGATCGACCAGGCGACCTCGCAGACGGTCGAAGGCACGCGGCAGTCCGAGCGCGCGGCGCGCGACCTGAGCGGGCTGGCCTCGCGGCTGCGGGACGCCGTCTCGCACTATCGGACCTGAAAGGGGCGCGTGGCCGAGAACGACGACATCCTCGCCGAGCTGCGGAGCGTCTTCCGCGACGAGGTCGACGACCACGCGGTCAACCTGGAGCGCGCGGCGCTGACGCTCTCTCGCGAGGGCGAAGGGGCCGAGGCGAGGGCCGGCGCGGCGGCGGAGGTGTTCCGCGCGGTGCACAGTCTCAAGGGGGCCGCGCGCGCGGTGGGCTACGACTCGCTGGAGCGCTTCTTCCACGCGGTCGAGACGCGCCTGGGCTCGGCGCGCCACGGGGCCTCGCCGGACCTCGCCCGGGTCGCCGCCGACGCGGGCATCACGCTGCGCGCGCTGCGGGCCTGCAGCGTGAGCCTCGCCGAGCGGGGCGAGGCGGACGAGGCCGCGCTGGCCGAGGCGCGGCGGGCGCTCCAGGACGAGGCGCCGACCGCGACGCCGACCCCGACCGAGGCGTCCGCGCCGACCCCGACCGAGGCGCCCGCGCCGTCCCCCGCACCGGCGGTGGTCGCGGCCCCGACGCTGTCGCCCGACACGCAGCGGGTCTCCTCGGCCCGCCTCGCCGGGCTCTTCGCGGCGGCCGAGGACCTCGCGTCCCTGGTCGCCCGCCACGGCGACTCGTCGCGGCAACTCGACTCGCTAGAGCAGATGCTGCTCGAGCTGCGCAACGACCTGCGGCGCGCCCGGCAGCAGGTGCGAGCGCGGGACGACGGCGACGAGGGGGCCTCGCACGCCCTCGACCGCACCCTCACGTCGATGCAGACCCTCGCCGGGTGGGTCGCCGAGCGCGTCTCCCGGGAGGACAGCTCGCGGCGAGCGCTGGCCGGCGCCGCGGGCGACCTGCTCACCCGCTCGCGCGACCTTCGGCTGGTGCCGCTGGCCACGCTCTCGGCGCTGCTGGAGAGGGCCGCGCTCGACGTCGCCGCGGCGCTCGGGCGGCGGGTGGAGTTCCGCATGGACGGCGACCTGCCGGAGGTCGACCGGCGGGTGCTCGACGGGCTGCGGGAGCCGCTGCTGCACCTGGTGCGCAACGCCGTCGACCACGGCATCGAGGCCCCGGAGGCACGCGTGGAGCGGGGCAAGGCCCCCGTGGGCCGGGTGCGCGTCGCGGCCACGGTGGCCGGGCGGGACGTGCGCGTCGCGGTCGAGGACGACGGCCGGGGCATCGACCCGGAGGCGGTGCTCTCCGCGGCGCGCGAGCGGGGGATGGACGTCGGTCCGGCGCGCTCGCCGCAGGACGCCTTCGCGCTGCTCTTCGAGCCGGGCTTCAGCACCCGGGCGAGCATCACCTCCCTCTCGGGCCGCGGGGTGGGGCTCGACGTGGTGCGCATGCGCGTCGCGCAGCTCCACGGCCGCGTGGAGGTCGAGAGCGAGCCCGGCCGCGGCGCGCGCTTCGTGCTCACGGTGCCGCTCGACCTCAGCGTGATGCGCGGCGTGGTGGTGCGGGTGCGCGACGTCCGCGCGGTGATCGTCTCGACGGCGGTGGTCGGCCTGCGCCGCGTGGCCGAGGAGGACCTCCGCGTGATCGAGGGGCACCTCTACCTCGACGACGCGGGCGCGCTGGTGCCGCTCGCGAGCCTCGACGAGACGCTCGGGTTCCCTCCCGTCGCCGCGGCGCCGCGGGTGGAGGGGGCGCGCACGCACTGCGTCCTGCTCGCGGTGGGCGAGCGGCGGGTGGCCTGCCGCGTCGCCGCGCTCCTCGAGGAGCGCGAGGTCGTGGTCAAGCCCCTCAACGCCCGGGTGCGGCGGGCGGCCTTCGTGTCCGGGGCGGCGGTGTTCGGCGACGGCGAGGTGGTGATCGTCCTCGACGCGGCGGACCTCACCCGCATCGCGCGCCCCGCCTCGAGCGTGGCGCCGGGCGACGAGCGCCGCGCGGCCCCGCGCCGCGTGCTGGTCGTCGACGACTCGGTCACCACCCGGCAGCTGGAGCGCACGATCCTCGAGGCCGCGGGCTACGACGTGGCGGTCGCCGCCGACGGGCAGGCCGCCTGGGAGCTGCTCTCCGCCGACGAGCGCTTCGACGCCGTGGTCTCGGACGTGGAGATGCCGCGGCTCGACGGGTTCCAGCTGCTGTCGCGCATCCGGTCGACGCCGAGGCTCACGGGCCTGCCGGTGCTGCTGGTGACGGCGCTCGCGCAGGCCTCCGACCAGCAGCGCGCGCTCGACCTCGGCGCGAGCGCCTACGTCGTGAAGAGCCGCTTCGACCAGGACGAGCTGCTCGAGACCCTCGAGCAATTACTCTAGAACCCTCATCGGGGCGGACCCTCCGCCCCGCGTCCGGAGACCGATGCATGACCCGACGCTTCGACTGGTGATCGTCAACGACTCGGCGACCGCGCGCGCGGCGCTGCGGCGAGCCTTCACGGGCGTCCCCGGCGTGGAGGTGGTCGGCGAGGCGAAGGACGGCGCCGAGGCGCTCTCCGTGGTGGCCACGCTCAAGCCCTCGGTGGTCGTGATGGACATCGTGATGCCCGTGATGGACGGCTACGCCGCCACCCGGCAGATCATGGCGACGAGCCCGACGCCCGTCGTGCTGGTCTCCTCGGCGGTCGACCCGCGCGACGCCGGCGTGGCCATGGAGGCGCTGCGCTCCGGCGCGCTCGCCATCGTCGAGGCGCTGCCCGCGGTGAACGACCTCGCGTACGAGGCCCGCCGCTACGCGCTGCTGCACCTGCTGCGCTCCATGGCGAAGGTGAGGCTCGACCGGCTCCAGTCGGTCCCGGCCGCTCCGGTCGTGCCGCGCGCCACCGCCGGGGTCGCCCGCGACGTCGCGGCCATCGGCATCGCGGCCTCGACCGGCGGGCCCAACGCCGTCGTGGAGCTTCTGCGCATGCTCCCGCTCAAGGTCATGCCCCCGGTGCTGATCGTGCAGCACATGGCGCGCGGCTTCGGGGAGGGCTTCGCCCGCTGGATCACCGAGGCCACGGGCCACACCACCTCCGTCGCCGTCGACCGGTCGCCGGCCGTCCGGGGGGAGGTCTACATCGCCGCGGACGAGCGCTACCTCGGGCTCGACCCGACGCTGCGTCTGGTGGTCATCGACGCCCCGCAGGTGGGGCTCTTCCGTCCGTCGGGCAACTACCTCTTCGAGTCGCTGGCGCGCTCGCTCGGGCCGCGCGCTCGGGGCGTGGTGCTCACCGGCATGGGCGACGACGGCGCCGACGGGGCGGCCGCCCTGCGGCGCAGCGGAGGGCGCGTGGCGGCGCAGGACGAGGCGACCTCGGTCGTCTACGGCATGCCCAAGGCGGCGGTGCAGCGCGGCGGGGCCGACGTGATCCTCCCCCTCCTCGAGATTGCCGCGTGGCTCTGCGGACAGAGCGAGGTCTGATGCGCGTCGTCGTCATCGAGGACAGCCGGACGCAGGCCCAGCAGCTCGCCGGGGTGCTCACCCGCGAGGGCTTCGCCGTCACCATCTGCCGCGACGGCGAGTCCGGGGTCGCCGCCTGCCTCTCCGCGCCGCCCGCCGTGGTGATCAGCGACATCGTGATGCCGGGCATCGACGGCTTCGAGGTCTGCCGCCTGCTGAAGTCCGCCGAGGCCACGCGGTCCGTGCCGGTGATGCTTCTCACCTCGCTGGCGGACCCGACGGACGTCGTGCGCGCGCTCGCCGCGGGGGCCGACAACTTCCTCTCCAAGCCCTACGACGCGGCGCAGCTCATCGCTCGGGTGCGCCGGCTCGTCGATCGGCCGCACGACCACGGCGGTCCGCCGACCGTGGAGGTGCGCGGGCAGTCCTTCGTGGTCCTGTCGCGCCCGGCGCAGGTGCTCGACGTGCTGGTGTCGTCGCTCGAGGCGGTGACCGGGCGCAACGCCGATCTCGAGCAGAGCCGCGCCCTCGCCGAGCGGGCTCTGGCCACCGCCGAGCGGCGCGCCCAGCAGCTCCGGGGCCTGGCCGACGCGTCGCTGGCGATCAACTCCGCGGGCTCGCTGGACGCGGCGCTGCGGGTGGTGACCGAGCAGGCGCGGTGCCTGGTCGACTCGCACCAGGCGGTGACCAGCCTGATCGCGGCGCCGGACTGGTCGGACGCGGTGTCGACGGTCTCCGTCTCCGACGCCTATGCAGAGCACCACGCGTCGTGCCAGCGGCCCGACGAGACGGGCTTCTGCGCGGCGGTGCTGGAGACCCGCCGGTCGCTGCGGGTCGAGCGCGCGACGCTGGAGGCGCACCCCGCGTGGCGCGCGTCGATGGGGGCCCGGCCGCCGCTGCGCGGCTGGCTGGGGGCGCCGCTGGTCGGTCGCGACGGGGCGACGCTGGGGCTGATCCACCTCTGCGACCGGCGCGACGGGGACTTCTCCGAGTCCGACGAGGCGGTGCTCTCGCAGCTCGCGCAGACCGCCTCCGTGGCGATCGAGAACGCCCGGCTCTACGAGCAGACCCAGCGGGCGGTGCAGGTGCGCGACGAGGTGGTCGCGGTGGTCTCGCACGACCTGCGCAACCCCCTCAACGCGCTGATCATGGCGGCGACGATGGCGGAGCAGCGGGCGGACGACGGGGTGCTGGTGCGCACCCGGCTCGCGGTGATCCGCCGCTCGGCGGAGCGGATGAACCGGCTCATCGGCGACCTCCTGGAGGTGACGCGCATCGACTCGGGCAACCTGGTGCTGGAGCGCGAGCGGCTCTCGGTAGAGTCGCTGGTCGACGAGGCGGTGCAGGCGCAGCGGGCGCTGGCGGAGTCCCGCGGGCTCACGCTCCGGGGGGAGGTCCCCGGGGGAATGCCGCCGAT
The DNA here is from genome assembly GCA_966211675.1 of uncultured Myxococcaceae bacterium. GTDB lineage: Bacteria > Myxococcota_A > Polyangia > Polyangiales > SCUS01. Next base: position 12,360 of record CBIHPK010000004.1, on the reverse strand, counting down.
CGAGGGCGACCGGGACCGGCTCTTCCAGGTCTTCGCCAACCTGATGGGCAACGCGGTGAAGTTCACTCCGAGCGGCGGCTCCATCGTGGTGAGCGCGTCACCCCTCGACGGGCGGGTGCGCTTCGCCGTGGCCGACACGGGGCCCGGGATTCCGCCGGAGCACCTCCCGCACGTCTTCGACCGCTTCTGGCAGGACCGCCGCACGGCGGGGCAGGGCACGGGCCTCGGCCTCTCGATCGTGAAGGGGATCATCGAGGCCCACGGCGGCGAGGTCGGGGTGGAGAGCGTGCGGGGCGAGGGGAGCACGTTCACGTTCACGCTCCCGTCGGCGTGAGCGCGGCACGCGAGGGGATCAGCGGGGCATCGAGCGCTGCTCGGCGAGCCGGTCGTAGTGCCGGTAGCCGAGGCTGTTGAGCGCCGAGGGCGGGGCGAGGGCGATGTCGACCAGGGTCTTGAGGTCGTAGGTCCCGGCGAGCACCGGGGGGGAGTAGGCCCGCACGGTCTGCTCGTTGCGGAAGGGACCGAGCGGCGTGAGCACCTGGTGCGGGTGCAGGTGGACGAAGTGCGCCGACGAGAGCCGCGAGTACCCGGGCACCTTCGGCGCCGTGATGACGTGCGGCGTGGCCTGGAAGGTCCCGCCCGTGAGGATCTCCCACTGCTGACCGACCTGGGCGACGAGGCATCCGGGCGGGGCGGCGCCGCGCACCTTGCGGCCGGCGGGGTGCTCGGCCGTCGCGCGGGTGCGGAGGTAGAGCCCGCTGTGCGGGTCCGGCGGCGGGCAGCGCTGGCCGCTCGGGTCGATGAAGCGGCCGCCGGGCAGCAGCGTGAGGAGGTTGAAGTCCGTGTGCTCCTCGCCCCAGAGGACGTTCTGCTCCACCTGCTCGGGGGTGAGCGGGATGTACCGCAGCGCGCGCGTCACGTGCGGCGCCCCGTCGATGCGGTCGGTGAAGGTGCCCTCCTCGAGGCCGAGCGCCACGGCCGCGCCGCGCAGCAGCTGCTGCCCCACGGCGTGGAGTGCCTGGCCCATCCCGGTGTAGACCTCGGCGAAGCGGGGGACGTCGGGCCACACGTTGTCGGCGCAGATCTCCGGGTGCTCGGTCTTGCACTCCGGGTCGAGCGGCATCGCGGCGGCGAAGTAGCACTCCTTGAAGTCGGGCTGGCCGCCGCCGGCGACGGCCTGCTCGGTGTTGGGCGGGGTCCAGCCGCGCTGGTACCAGATGTCCGGGCGGGCGAAGCGGCGCTTGTCGGCCTCGGGGAGCGAGGTGAAGCGCACGAAGGCGTCGTAGAAGGCGTCGAGGGTCTCCGGGGCGATGCCGTGCGAGCGGACGTAGACGAGGCCGTAGGCGCCGAAGCCTTCGCGGATCGCGGCGCAGGCGGCGTCGCGGCGAGGCCCTTCGGCGCGGAGGTCGTCGAGGTCGACGGTGGGGATGGCGAGGTCCTGGCTCATGCGTGTGGTTCCGGTGGGAGCGACGGTGGGTGTGGATATGGCCGCCGCTCGGTGGCATTGGTTACCCGCGAAGCGCCGCGGTCGTCCACCGCGATGCAGAGATCGATCACCCGACGCGAGGAGATTTCCCCGATGAGCAGCGACGACGTCCGACAGAGGATCGAAGAGACCATCAAGAGCAACCGGGTGGTGCTCTTCATGAAGGGCGACCGCGCGGCGCCGAGCTGCGGGTTCTCCGCGGCGGTGGTGGGCATCCTCGACGGGTTCCTCCCGAGCTACCACACGGTGGACGTGCTGGCGGACCCGGAGATCCGTGAGGGCGTGAAGGCCTTCTCGGAGTGGCCGACGATCCCGCAGCTCTACGTCGACGGGCAGTTCGTCGGCGGGGCCGACATCGTGAAGGAGCTGCACGCTCGCGGCGAGCTGCGGCCGCTCTTCGGGGCCGACGCGGTGAGCCCGAAGCAGCCCACGATGACCGTGGACGAGGCCGCCCTGAAGGAGCTGCGCGTCGCGGCGAAGACCATGGGCGCCGAGGGGGCCATCATGCGGATGGAGATCTCCGCGAAGTTCGACCACGACCTGTACTTCGGCGAGGCCGTCGCGGGGGACTACGTGGTCGACCTGGGGGGCATCCCGCTGCACCTCGACCCGGCCTCGGCCTTCCGCGCGGACGGCATCCACATCGGCTTCGTGAACGGCCCCAACGGGGCGGGCTTCAAGATCGAGAACCCGCACGAGCCCGCCCGCGTCCGGCAGATCGGGCCCGCGCGGCTCAAGGAGATGATGGACCGCGGCGAGCCCTTCGCCCTCATCGACGTGCGCACGCCCGAGGAGTGGGAGCGCGCGAGCATCCGCGGCGCGCGGCTGATGGACTCCGAGCTGGAGAAGGAGATCCTGGCGATGGACCGCGCGGCGCCGCTGGTGTTCATGTGCCACCACGGGATGCGCAGCCTCCAGGCGGCCGAGCGCTTCGTGCAGAAGGGCTTCCGGACCGTGTACAACCTGAACGGCGGCATCGACGGCTGGAGCGCGAGCGTCGACCCGTCGGTCCCGCGGTATTGAGAGGGGTTCAAGCAATGTCCAACCACGACACGGATTTCCAGGGCGATGTGCTCGCGGCTCTACGCGAGTCGGTATTGGCGAAGATCCCCGACGCGGCGGTGGAGGTCTCCGGCGGCGGCGGTCACTTCTCGCTGTCGGTGGTCTCGCCGGTCTTCGCGGGGCAGTCGATGCTCAACCAGCAGCGGCTGGTGCTCGGGGCCATCGCGCACCTGATGAAGGGCGACCGGGCGCCGGTCCACGCGGTCGACAAGCTCATCACGAAGACACCGTAGACCGATCGCGAGAGCCGCGCGTCTCCAACCCCCACAGCACGCAGAGCGCGCCGCCCCGGAGAGGTTCCGGGGGCGCAGCTCGCGGCCCATGGTGTGGTGATGGCGCAGTCGCGTTTGCGGTGGGTTCGGCGGTTGGTGGCGGGCGTGGCGCTGGCGGCGATGGCGGCCTCGGCGCCCGCGAGCGCGCAGCGGTTCCGCCCGATGATCCAGGATCAGCAGGTCGCTCGCCCGCACATCGACGTGGTGTTCGTGCTCGACGCCACCGGCTCGATGGGCGACGAGATCGAGCCCGTCAAGCAGCACATCTGGAACATCGCCAACCAGATCGCCTCGGGCTCACCCCGGCCCGAGCTGCGCGTCGGCCTGGTGATCTACCGCGACCGCGGCGACGCCGAGCCCACTCGGATGGTGCCGCTCACCGGCGACCTCGACCGGATGCACACCGCCCTCATGGGCGTCACCGCGCAGGGCGGCGGCGACTACCCCGAGGACGTGGACGCGGGCCTCGCGCTCGCGCTGCACGAGATGAACTGGGGCGAGCGCTCGGCGCGGATGGTCTTCCTGGTGGGCGACGCCCCGGCGCAGCGCTACCCCGAGCACGACCACAACGGCCTCGTGCGCTACGCCGCGGACCACCAGATCGAGGTGAGCACCATCGAGTGCAGCGGCCTCGACGCGCGCGGCCGGTCGGAGTTCGCGGCCATCGCGCAGCGCACCCACGGCATGATGACGGCGCTCACCTACGCGCAGGACCAGCAGCTCGCCGACGGGCGCACGCAGACGATCCTGCGCCAGGGCGGTCAGGTCTACATCTCCGACCGGAGGCTCACCGACGAGGAGCGCAGCGAGGGGGCGGACGTGCTCTCTCGCCGCGGCCTGGCGAGGCCCGCTCGGGCCGCGGAGGTGGCGTCGGCGGAGCGCGGGGAGGGAGGTCGCGGGGCGGCAGCGGCCCCGATGGCGGCGCCGACCAACAACATCGCCGGGGTGATCACCCGCCGGGTGCAGGCGCGCGCCAGCTCGATGGGCGTCGCGTACTGAGCGCGAGCGGGGGGATCGCCTATGCGGCCTGGCGCCGACGACGGCGGACGAGCGCGAGGCCCAGCAGAGCCGCTGCCCAGCCGAGCGAGCCGTGGCTCCCAGGCGCGGCGCTGCACCCGCCGGTGGGCGTGACCTCCGTGAGCGTCTCCGGCGGCACCTCCTCCGGCCCGTCATCGTCCGACGGCGGAACCTCCCCCGGCGGAGGCTCACCCTCCGCCCCGCCGTCGTCGCCCCCCACACCACCATCGCCCGCCACGCCGCCGTCGCTCGCGCCGGGGCCAGGGCTGTCGCAGGCGTCGCCGAAGCCGTCGCCGTCCGCGTCGGCCTGGTCGACGTTGGCGTCGAAGGGGCAGTTGTCCACGGCGTTGTCGAGCCCGTCGCCGTCCCCGTCGAGGTCGCACGCGTCCCCCTCGCCGTCGCCGTCGCTGTCGCGCTGGTCGCCCGCCGCGGTCTCGTCGCAGTTGTCCATCGCGTCGGGCGTTCCGTCGCCGTCCCGGTCGTCGTCGCAGTCGTCGCCGAGGCCGTCGCCGTCGAGGTCGCCCTGCGTCGCGTTCGACTCTCCGGGGCAGTTGTCCATCGCGTCGGGCGTGCCGTCGTTGTCGCGGTCCACGTCGCAGACGTCGCCCACCTGGTCGGAGTCGAGGTCGGCCTGGTCGGCGTTGGCCACGCGCAGGCAGTTGTCCGTCGCGTCGAGCGCCCCGTCCCCGTCGCTGTCGTCGCAGACGTCGCCGCGGCCGTCGCGGTCCTGGTCGTCCTGGGAGCGGTTGGCCACCAGGCGGCAGTTGTCCGCCGCGTCGGCCACCCCGTCGCCGTCGTCGTCGCCGTCGCACACGTCCCCGTGCCCGTCGCGGTCGCGGTCGGCCTGGTCGGGGTTGCCTCGCTGCGCGCAGTTGTCCGCGCCGTTGTTCACCCCGTCGCCGTCGCGGTCGTCGTCGCAGACGTCGCCGCGCGCGTCGTCGTCCTGGTCCCCCTGAGCACGGTTGGCCTCGGCCGGGCAGTTGTCGCAGACGTCCCCGAGGCGGTCGTGGTCGCCGTCCCGCTGGTCGCGGTTGGCCCGCGACGAGCAGTTGTCGCAGGCGCCGCCCACCCCGTCGCGGTCGAGGTCCTGCTGGTCGCGGTTGCTGATCGACGCGCAGTTGTCGCAGGCGTCGCCGACCGTGTCCCGGTCGCGGTCTCGCTGGTTGCGGTTGCGCGCGCCGTCGCAGTTGTCGCACGCGTTGCCGATGCCGTCGTGGTCCGTGTCGCGCTGGTCGCGGTTGTCGATGGTGCGGCAGTTGTCGCGAGAGTCGGCGACCCCGTCGCGGTCCGTGTCCGCCACCTGCGCCTGGAACCACGGCGTGCGCCGGTTGGCTCCGTCGAGGGTGAGCTCGACGTGGAGGTGGTCGTTGTGCGGGTGCGGCCCGGTGTAGGGCCGGGTGTCGGGGCTGGTGCTGGGCGACCAGATCGAGCGGTCCCAGATCACCAGCTGCACCCCGATCTCCTGCGCGTGCGTGACCAGCCAGTGGGCGACCGGGTCGCCGAGGGTGTTGTCCGCCTGTCCACCGATCAGCGGGATGAACACGTCGATGGCCCGCCCGGTGCCGTGCACCGAGGTCTGGCTGGTGTTGGCCGTGTTGGGCCGGCACGAGTACCCGCCGTAGGAGCGCACCTGCCGGAAGTTTCGTCGGAGGTAGTCGCCGAGCGCTCGGGTGCCGGCGAGGAAGCTCCCGCCGCAGTTGCGCCCGCCGTCCCACGGGGGCGCGCCGTTGTAGCCGACGCGCTGTCGCGCCGCGATCGCTCGCACCGAGGCGGGCATCAGCCAGCGCCCGGCGACGGCGATGCCCTGGGCGGTCGAGAGCGTGCTGGCCTCGTCCCAGTCGTCGTCGTCGCCCTCGGCGGGCGCGTACACGCAGCTCCCCGCGGCGAGGCAGAGCAGCAACCAGCGGGCGGCGGAGGAGGGGGCGGCGGTGCTCACGGGGCGCGATGATGGACCGTCGTCTCCGAGAAGGTCCATCCCTCGAACGCGCCCTGGATGACGGCGGGTGTGGCGATTCGCCACGCTCGCGGGGGAAGCGTTTACCGGGTCAGGTAAGCAAACCGGGCGCGGGGTAGTCCGCGAGGAGGCGCTTGACCTCCGCGGCGATGGCCGTGAGCGCGGTCTCGTCCTCGGCGGCCTTCACCGCGCGGTCGAACCATTCGGCGACCTGCTCCATGTGCTTCTCGCCGAGGCCTCGGGAGGTGAGCGCCGGGGTGCCGAGCCGCACGCCCGACGGGTCGAAGGGCTTCCTCGGATCGTACGGGACGCTGTTGTAGTTGAGCTCGATGCCCGCGAGGTCGAGGGCCTTCGCGGCCTTCTTCCCGGGGATGTTCTGCGCCGTGAGGTCGACCAGCAGCAGGTGGTTGTCGGTGCCTCCGCTCACCAGCGAGTAGCCCCGGTCGGTCATCGCGGCGGCGAGCGCCTTCGCGTTGGCGACCACCTGCTTCGCGTAGGCGCGGAAGGCCTCCGTGGAGGCCTCCTTCGCGGCCACGGCGATGCCCGCGATGTTGCCCTCGTGCGGCCCGCCCTGCAGCCCCGGGAAGACCGCCTTGTCGATGGCCGACGCGTGCGCCGCGCCGCACAGGATCATCCCCCCGCGCGGCCCTCGCAGGGTCTTGTGGGTGGTGCTGGTGATGATGTCGGCGTGGCCGACGGGCGACGGGTGGGCGCCGCCGACGACGAGGCCTGCGATGTGCGCGATGTCCGCGACCAGGATGGCGCCGACCTCCTTCGCGATGGCCGCGAAGGCCGGGAAGTCCCAGGTGCGGGGGTAGGCCGTGCCGCCGCAGAAGAGCAGCTTCGGGCGGTGCTCTCGCGCGAGGCGGGTGACCTCCTCCATGTCGATGCGGTGGTCGTCGCGGCGCACCGAGTAGGCGACGCTCTTGAAATAGCTCCCGGTGATGGAGACGCTCCACCCGTGGGTGAGGTGGCCGCCGTGCGGCAGGCCGAGGCCCATGACCGTGTCGCCGGGCTTGCAGAAGGCGAAGTACACGGCGAGGTTGGCGGGCGAGCCGGAGTAGGGCTGCACGTTGGCGTGGTCGACCCCGAAGAGGGCCTTGATGCGGTCGCGGGCGGCCTCCTCGATGGGGTCGATGAACTGCTGGCCCTCGTAGTAGCGCTTGCGCGGATAGCCTTCGGAGTACTTGTTGTTGAGCGACGAGCCGCAGGCCTCCTGCACGGCGCGGGAGGCGTAGTTCTCGCTCGGGATCATCCGGAGCTTGTCGCGCTGGCGCTCGTCCTCCGAGCGGATGAGCGAGGCGATCTGCGGGTCGGACTCGGACAGCGGCGGGTCGTGGAGGGTGTGCTTCATGGCGGCTCTCTGGCTTTAGCTCCTCTTGGGGGGTCGAGGGGCGCGGATTGTCAGGGGTCGCCCGGGGTGCGCACAAGCGTTCGCGATCGCCTCGCGGGTTGCGAGCCCGGAGGGCCTCGGCCACCATCGAAGCGACGAAGACATGAGCGACGCACTGACCAGGTACTCCGGGCCCAACCACGAGGGCCCGGCCTCGACCTCACCCTATGGACAGAGCCGGATGGCGCCGGCGATCGAGCTGGTCGACGTGGCGAAGGAGATCGCCCAGGCCAACGCCCTCATCGGCGCGGCCACCGCCGACAAGCTGGGGCTCATCGCCGAGCAGATCCGAGCGCTGCAGGAGCAGGCGAGGGTGATCCTGGAGAAGGCCCGTCGGGACGCGGTGCTGCACACGGCCGAGTGCCGCTTCCAGAAGATCCCAGGGCAGGCCTATCACCTCTATCGCAAGGGCGAGGGGGAGGGGGCGAAGCACTACTTCTCCATGCTCTCTCCCGACGACTGGCGAGGCCATCCCCCGGACCCCTTCGAGGGAACCTACCGGGTCGAGGCCGACCTCTCCTTCACCTCCGTGGAGGAGCTGGCGCAGCGCGACGCGAGGCTCTCCACCGCGCGCAGGCTCCTCGGCAGCGGCCTCTAGGCCTCGATCGGCGCTTCCGGTCGACGGGCGTTTGTGGGTACATCCGCGCCCCATGTTTCGCGGACGCGTACGCCACATCCATTTCGTCGGCCTCGGGGGCATCGGCATGTCGGGCATCGCGGAGGTGCTGCTCACCCTCGGGTACACCGTCTCGGGCTCGGACCTGAAGGCCACCGACATCACCCGCCGCCTCGCCTCGCTGGGAGCGATCACCCACGAGGGCCACCGCCCGGAGAACGCCGCCGGCGCCGACGTGGTCGTCTACTCCTCGGCCGTCTCCGCGAGCAACCCGGAGGTCGCGCTGGCCCGGCACCACGGCGTGCCGGTGATCCCCCGGGCGGAGATGCTCGCCGAGCTGATGCGGCTGAAGTACGGCATCGCCATCGCCGGGTCGCACGGCAAGACCACCACCACCTCGCTGGTCTCGACGGTGCTCTCCGCCGCGGGCCTCGACCCCACGGTGGTCATCGGCGGCAAGCTCAACGCCATCAACTCCAACGCCCGCGCGGGCACCGGCGAGCTGCTCGTGGCCGAGGCCGACGAGTCCGACGGCAGCTTCCTCAAGCTGACGCCCACCATCGCGGTGATCACCAACATCGACCCGGAGCACCTCGACCACTACGGCAGCCACGCGAAGCTGCTCGACGCCTTCGTGGAGTTCGCGGCGCGCGTCCCCTTCTACGGCCTCGCGGTGCTCTGCCTCGACCACCCGCACGTGCAGGCCATCCTCCCCCGCATCGACCGCCGCCACGTCACCTACGGCACCAACCCGCAGGCCGATTACGTCGCCAGCGACATCACCTTCGAGGGGATCAGCACCAGCTTCGAGGTGCGCCGCCGGGCCGAGTCCCTCGGGCGCTTCGAGGTGCGCGTGCCGGGCCTGCACAACGTGCTCAACTGCCTCGCGACCATCGCCGTCGCCGAGGAGCTCGACGTGCCGACGGACACCACGCGCGAGTCGCTCCGCAGCTTCGCCGGGGTGCAGCGGCGCTTCACCATCGTGGGCGAGTCGCACGGCATGACCCTGGTGGACGACTACGGCCACCACCCCGCGGAGGTCGAGGCCACGCTCGCGGCCGCCAAGGGGGGCTTCCGTCGCAGGGTGGTGGCCGCCTTCCAGCCGCATCGCTACACGCGCACCCGCGACCTCTTCGAGGAGTTCACCCGGGCCTTCAACCTGGCCGACGTGCTGATCGTCACCGAGGTCTACGCGGCGGGCGAGAAGCCCATCGAGGGCGCGACGGGCGAGCGCCTCGCGGAGGCCATCGCGAGCCACGGCCACCGGGGGGTGCACTTCGTGGCCGACAAGGCCCGCGTGGTCGACCGCCTGGAGGAGCTGGTGCAGCCGGGCGACGTGGTGATCGCGCTCGGCGCCGGGGACATCAACCAGTCGGTGCGGGCGCTGCTGGCCCGGCTGACCGCGAAGGACGCGCCCCCCGCCTGACGGGCCTCGTCCCCGGGGCCCGCATGGACCAGGATATCCCCCAATGACCGCGCTGGCCCTCCGACCCTCGTCGCTCACCCTCGGCGCCCGGAGCTTCGTCCGCGGAGCGCAGTGGGTCGCCCGCAACCCCAAGCTCTGGCCCCACGCGATCGTCCCGGCGCTGCTGGCGGTGCTGATGGTCACGACCTTCGCGGGCCTCGGCTGGTGGGCCGCGTGGAAGCTCTCGGCCCCGCTGCGAGGGGACGTCTCGCTGCTCTGGCGGATCGTCGGGCTGCTGGAGGCCATCGCCGCCGGCGGCGTCGCCGTAGGCATCGGCGCGCTGCTGGGCCTCTCGCTGGCGCAGCCCGCCTCGGGCTGGGCGCTCGACCACCTCTCGCGCACCCTCGACCTCTCGCTCGGTGGAACCAACCGCCCCGACGGGGCGTGGCTGGAGACCGCCTGGCGGGGGCTGCGGGTCACCCTCGCGGGCCTCGCGGTGAGCCTGCCGGTGCTGGGCGCGCTGCTGCTCGTCGACCTGGTCTTCCCCCCGGCGATGGTGGTGACGGTGCCGCTGAAGTTCGTCGTCGGAGCGCTGGTCGTGGCCTGGGATCTCCTCGACTACCCCTTCGGCCTCCGAGGGATGCGGGTGCGGGAGCGCCTGCGCTTCATCCGCGCCAACCTCCGCTCGGTGCTGGGCTTCGGGGCCTGCGCCTCGCTGCTCCTGCTCATCCCCGGCGTCGGGCTGCTGGTGCTGCTCCCGCTGGGGGTCGCCGGGGCCACGCACCTCGTGGCGGAGATCGAGCGCGGCGCGTCGTTACTCCCTCCGGTAAAGCCCCGCTGAGCTCCTGCCGACAACTTCCGGTGGGCACCGCCTCCGGTGCTATGCGTCCACGCGATGGCCGCCGTCCCTCCCGCCTACCCCGGACGCCCGCAGAACTCCCGCGTCTCGCGCGAGCCTCCCGCCCCGATCGAGCCGCCGCCCCCGCGCGCCCGCTCGTCGCGGCCGCAGGAGCCGTGGTCGCAGCGGCTCGCCCGCTGGTCGCAGTCGCTCTCGGCGGTCCCGGTGCTGGTGCTGCTCGCGGGCACCGTGGTCGCCGGGCGCTACGGCCACCGCTGGCTCACGCACACCCCGCAGCTCGGGGCGCGCACCCTGGAGGTCTCGGGCAACTCGCACTGCTCCCGCGACGAGGTACTGGCCGCCGCGAGGCTTGCCGTGGGGAGTAATGTCCTGGCGGTGGACCTCGAGCGCGCCGCCCGGCAGATCGAGCGGCTCCCCTGGGTGGCGAGGGCGACCGTGACCCGGCAGCTCCCGGACACCCTGCGCGTGGCCGTCGAGGAACGCACGCCCGCGGCGCTGGTCGCGGTGGGGGGCCTCTACCTGGCGAGCGCCGACGGGACGCTGTTCAAGCGCGCGGAGCCCGGCGACCCGGTCGACCTGCCGGTGGTGACGGGCCTCTCGCGGGAGTCGTTTCGCGAGCGGCCCGACGGCGCCCGGGAGCAGGTGCGCGACTCGCTGGCCCTGATGGGCGACCTGGAGAGCGCGCAGCTGGGCTCGTCCATGCGGCTCCAGGAGGTGCACCGCGACGAGACCGGCGACCTCTCGGTGATGCTCGGCGGGACGTACATCTGGCTCGGCCGCGGGCCGTACCGGTCGAAGCTGTCGCGGCTGCGGGTGGTCCTCGGCGAGCTGCACCGTCACGGGCTGGAGGCCTCGGAGGTGCACCTGGAGAGCGACCGCCACCCGGAGCGGGTGACCGTGCGGGCGCACACCGCGAGCGCCGCCGAGCCCGGAGCGCCGCGGGGGAGCTGACCCTCGACCGCGGGGCTACGACACGAAGCGCTGCACCAGCGCCCGCACCGTGGCGGCGGAGAAGGGCTTCTCGATGCGCTCGTTGGGGACGCGCTCGAGGAAGGCCACCGCGGCCGGGGTGAAGGCGCCGCCGGAGATGAACACCATGCGCTCGGCGGCCTGCGGGCGGAGCCGGGCGAGCTCGTCGTAGAGGTCCATGCCGGACATGGCGGGCATCATCAGGTCGGAGAGGATGACGTCGAAGGACTCGTCGGAGAGCAGCAGGTCGAGCGCCTCTCGCGCCGTGGTCACGAAGGTCAGGTCGTGGGCCTGCAGCACTCGGGCGAGGATGACGCCGACCGCGCGCTCGTCGTCGACCACCAGCACCCGGGCGCGGCGATCGCTCGGCGCCTCCGGGGGCGTGGTCGGGCCCGCCGCGAGCACGGTCCGATCGACGACCCCGGGGAGCACGACGCGCAGCACGGCCCCGCGCCCCGGCAGGTTGGCCGCGGTGATCTCGCCGCCCAGGCTCGCGATGATGTTGTGGCAGACGAAGAGCCCGAGCCCGGTGCCGACGCCGACGGGCTTGGTCGTGAAGAAGGGTTCGAAGATGCGACCGAGCACGCCCTCGGGGATGCCCGCGCCCGTGTCGCGGACCTCGATGACGGCCCGGCCGAGCGCGTCCGTCGAGGTCACCACGCGGATCTCGTTCGCCTCGGCGCCGCCGTCCGGCAGGGCCTGCGCGGCGTTGACCAGGAGGTTGATGAACACCTGCCCGAGGCGGGCGTCGTCGGCCTCGACCCGAGGGATCTCGCCGTAGTCCTTCACCAGCCGGGCGCGGTGCCGGATCTCGTTGAAGGCCATGTCGATGGACAGCTCCAGCACGGGCCGCACTTCGATGACCGAGCGCCGCTCCTCCTCCGCGCGCGAGAAGGTCTTGAGCCCGCGGACGATCTTCCGGATGCGCTCGGCGCCCTCCCGCGCGTCGCTCGCCATCTCCACGCAGTCGGCCATCTGCGCGGCGAAGGTTCCGGCGGTCACGCGGCGCATCTCCTCGGCCAGCATGTCGAGGTTGGCGATCACGTACGCGAGGGGGTTGTTGATCTCGTGCGCGACCCCGGCCGCGAGCGTGCCCACCGAGGCCATGCGATCGGCCAGGATGAGCTGCCGCTGGAGCTGCTCGCGCGCCTCGCGAGCCTCGCGCTCGGTGGTGAGGTCGCGCGCGATCGCGTAGACCTGACCCCGGAGCGGGTCCGAGACCGAGCGCCACTCGAACCACCGGTAGCTCCCGTCGCGGCACATGTACCGGTTGGTCAGCGCGCGAAGCGGCTCGCCCTGCGTCAGGCGCGAGCGGGCCGCGAGGGTC